>JBBQVK010000001.1:0-676678 GCA_038211735.1 Candidatus Absconditabacterales bacterium
AACTTCCTGCTATGCTAGCAGCTACAGGAGCTACAGCTACTCAATCTACTACTATGTGGATGGTGTTGTTTGTACTTAGTTGTCTTGGTCTTGGGGCTCTTGCTTCTAGCAAGTTTACCTCTAAGCAAAAATAGATTAAAAATAATAAGGTAACTTCAGAAAGCCTATCCCTCGGGATAGGCTTTTTTGTGGTTAGGGTCTTTTATATTCAAATAACCTAGTATTGACTTTAACGTATAAATATGTATAGACAATAGTTTATTACTCTTTATAACTTACTATCTCATGAAAAAAGGTATTAGTCTTTTGGCTTCTTTGCTGTTGATCGTTGGATCATTCTTACCTATGACTCTTTTCGCTGCTGACACATGATTTCGTGGCTGATCAAGCGTAGCCGTAGTAGCATTACCAGATTCGACCACGTATTGGGATAGTTTCGGAACACTTGGACTTTCAGACGATATTTATGCTAATGTAACCCTCATTAACCCTGCATATATTAGTCATGCGTTGAAAGTTACAAAATTTTGATTTACTGTTCCTGCATGAGCAATTATAAATGGTATCGAAGTAAGCGTAGAAAAAAGCGAAGGAAGTATTGGGACGTCAAGAATACAGGACCACTTGATGCAACTGACAAAAGATGATTATCTTGTATGAGAAAATAAAGCACAAAATACTGAGCGGTCTGCTACTGACCAAGTAGTGGTCTATGGATGACCATCTGATTTGTGGTGAGAGACATGGACAAGTGAAGAAATTAATGACCGTAAATTTGGCGCTTTTTTTGCTGCTAAACGCACCTCTGGAACCCCAGAAGTTGCAAGAGTAGACCAATTAACTATCAAAGTATATTATACGGAAACAGTGCCTCCAGTTGCTAATCCACTGCTAACTCAATCATGTGGATTAGATATTGCGTATGTGATCGATAGATCAGGTAGTATAGACGCAACTGAAATGTCGTCTTTAAAAGATGCGTTAGTCAATTTTACTAATACATTTGCATGAACGCCTACCGTGTTTAGCCTTACTACATTTGATACGACAGCTACTACCCTAAATAGCTTTTCAATGACACCAGCACAGGCAGCACAAGCATTAGCTAATATTTCTGGCCAAGGAGTAGGTGAAACAAATCGAGTAGATGGTCTTACAAAAGGATTCGCTACATTGGACCCACGTCCTGCAAAGCAAAATTTGATTATTTTTGCCTCTGATGGAAATCCTACAGTACCTGGTAGCGAAGCTGAAGCACTTGCTTCTGCAATCACAGAAGCAAATCTTATTAAGACAGCAGGTACTCGCATATTATCTGTTGGTATCGGTCTTGATGCAGATGGAATCAATAAGATGCAAATGATTTCTGGGCCAAGTGTAGATGTAGGAGGAGCTAATGTAGATGTTATCTCTAGCACGTTTGGGTGATTGGGTAATGACCTTGCAAAACTCGCAACAGAACTTTGTGGAGGAACCATAACTGTTTCTACCTACTTACAATCACTGCAAACACCTGCAGGAGCTAATCTTCAATATTCCGTTGCTTGAACGACTCAATTGACCGATACAGCTGGGCAAACTACGCCAGTAGATGTGGCTGCATGAACGTACTCAATTACACAACAATCATTTCCTAGCTCATTCGCATTTGGTTCTGCAGTATGTAGAGATCAAACTAATACCATAGTAGGAACTCCCGCACAAAATGGACGACAAAATATTACGGTGGATGGAGATGATATCATCCATTGTGATGTAATTGATACTCGCGTTGTAACTCCACCTGTATGTGGAAATGGTATTTTGGAACTATGAGAACAATGTGATGATCATAATAACTTCAATCACGATTGATGTTCAGCTAGATGTACGATAGAAATACTCATCGATAACAATGACAAAGTGCTTACGCCCGTAGGAACCTCTGATCCAGACACAGATATGGGCCATGGAAATACTTAGAGCAACCTTTCAGCGATCTTTTCAACGGAAAATTCTGATTGTTCGAATATCTCTTCTAGGAGAATAGATTGCACATTGTTTGTATAAGGCACGGTATACGGACAGATCATGGTACATGAAACGTTTCCTAATCCATGTTTCTTGAGCCTCGCTTCTCGCCAGTCCTGAATCTGTCCCGTACCAGCATAATCGCCAATAACTATTAATTTCTGTGTACTTTCAAGGCTTTCCACCAACTCATCACTCAATGTATGGAGAAAATGCGTCTGAATAAATCAGTCGTATTTTTTCGGTAGTGCTTGTATAATTTGTATTGCTTCACTCGCAAAAGAACTCGCTACAACGATGGTGCCTTCTGAACCTGTGAGTCCATATTTCCTAAGATCGATATATCACCCCTCTCGCGGTCAGCTTTGGTCATGGAAGATGTTACCACCAAACTCTTTACCCGACACACGAATGTATATATTATGTTCGCTCTTCATGAGTGTGAACAGACTCACAAAATCAAACGGTTCTGCCATAGGGAGAAGGAGATGTTGCAAGATTTCTATATCATGTATTTCAGGTTTTCCTTTGGTAATATATCCACTCATGCCAGTTCCCAGATTACAAATAATAACCCTTTTACCAAGGTCCAGTTGTTCGAGAAAGGGGAGCAATGAGGTTACGCTCGTACTATCCAAGATAATAAGCAAACGATCAAACCTATGATGATAGGCCAATAATTCACTTGCCAGTTTACTTCCATGTTCTTTGCAGACATGGAAATTCGCAGGAGGAATAACTTTCGTATTCTCATAGTTTTCATACACGATCGCATCAAACAACTCATTTTCAGCAAGATTTTTGAAAATCATACCGTGGCGAAGATATTCTGCGAGATTGATTGAATCCATATGAGAGGAGTGAAAAGATGAAAGATATTCTATGATGTTATATTCTCCGTTCAGCATACTTGACACGCCCTGCGTCTATCGCTTCTTTGATCATTTGCTCATTTTTGTTGAGTCTAGACCCGCCAGATTTGATTTCAAGAAAAATGATGTTTTTTATACGATCGCTGCTAAGTCAATCGAAGACAAGGTAATCTACTCACTTACCCAGAAACATCAAGTCCTTGTAGTTATAAGGAAAATTAGGGAGTAGAGGAGCAAGCTTCTCGTTGACGTATCCAAGCGTAACCGCTTTTGATTGTTTGACAGCTTGTTGGCGGTACTTTTTGATATGTTGCCAAAAGTGGAGTTTTGCAAAGAGATACCCAAACAACAGTCAAATCCCAACTCCTAGCATAATCCATAGAACTGTTTCCTGCATGGTCGTGTTGCAACAGTAAAAAGAATAGATACAAAGGTGATAGCCATGTGGAGTGGTAATACAATTTGTTTATCTTTAGCAAGATAATTGGTACAGTATGTTGAGTAATAAAAAACTTATGTTTATGCTGCTTTCCATTATGGTTAGTCTGTTCGCAGATAAACTCCTTGATATACCTCCACAACGAAGATGACCGATGCTTGCGTTAGGATTAATCTTAGCTGTTGTAGTACTATATGGGATATCTATGGGACGATTCAGTCAAGACCGTCTTATGGATAAAGTAGTAAATATCTGGCAGAAAAAAGAAGACGAAGCGTTAAACGAGTCCTTCAGACATAAAAATGCTGAGATGGACGAGAAAGGTAAAGAGGCAGAAATAGATGATCCATTCCAAAGATGAGATCCAAACGCGCCAAGACCTACTATTCACGACGACTTTAAGCCTGAAACACTCAACGATAAATAATTTAGCCCTTTATGTTATGTAACTTACTACCATGATCGACCTCAAAGAGTACCGCACAAACCCTGGCAAATACCACAAAGGTGCTGCAGATAAGGGACATACTATTGATTGGGAATTATTTGATCAGTTGGATGAACGTGTGAGGACATTGAAGCAACAAGCTGATGAACTTAAGGCGCGAAGAAATACGTTTACTAGTGAAGTGGATGAGTTAAGAAAAGCGTGAAAACCTTTTGATCATCTTATCGAGAAAGTGAAGTGATTCAAAGACGAGATCCAACAACTTGATATGCAACTAGAGCAAAATCAAAAGGAGTTTGATGCGTTAGTACTTACTATCCCAAGTCCAGCAGCAGCAGATGTGCCTGTAGGAAAAAGCGATGCAGAAAATGTTGTCGATGAAGAACTAGGTACCAAAGCCACCTTTGATTTTACCCCGAAACCTCACTGGGAACTCCTAGAAGCGAAAGGGTTCCTTGATCAAGAGAGAGCAGTAAAGCTTTCTGGATCTAGATTCCAGATTATGAGAGGCGATTTTGCCTTGCTCGAAATAGCATTGGTTCAATGGGTTGTGCAAAAACTTATTAAGAAAGGATTTGATTTTACGCTTGTGCCTCAACTCGTAAGAGAAGAAGCGATGATGATAACAGGATTTCTGCCTAATGATGCGATGAATTTGTATAGAGTGAATCCTAACCAATATGGAAAAGAAATTAATAATCTTGTAGAGATTAAAAAAATGATTGATTTACTATGGTTAAAAAAGAAGAAAGAAAATCCAAATTTAAACATTGAAACACTTACAGTTAAAGATTTAGTTGATAAAAATTTAATTGACAAAAATCTTTTGGCGTGGTTTAGAAAATATAATGAGTTATGGCATAGTGATGAGTCTTGAGATAATTTAGAACTTAATGAATGTACATATGAATTAATTGATAGGCGGATAGCATCTTTTACGGCATATGGCGGGCAGTCATGGGAAGAAGACGACCTTCGACTTATCTGAACTGCCGAAGTCGCGCTCGTTGCTCAACACGCACATGAAACATTTGATTCAGCAGAGTTACCACGCAGATATGTAGGATTTTCATCTTGTTATAGAAGAGAAGCAGGGACATATGGAAAAGACGCAAAAGGATTAATTAGGGTGCATCAGTTTGAAAAAGTAGAGATGGTGAGTTTTGTCATGCCGCAAGATAGTCTAAAAGAACATGAGTTTATCCGTCAGATAGAAGAAGAGATCTTTAGTGATCTTGGATTGGCGTATCATCGTTTGATGATCTGTACAGGAGATCTTGGGGCTCCAGCTGCAAAGAAATACGACTTAGAAGCTTGGTTCCCAGGTATTGGTGAGTACAAAGAGGTAACGAGCACTTCAAATACGACTGACTTCCAGACTCGTAGAGGGCAGATAACCTACAAAGACGGCAATGAAAAAGGATTTGTTCACTCACTCAATGGAACAGCAGTTGCGCTAGGTAGAGCATTGGCATGTATCGTAGAAACGTACCAAACCGCATCAGGAGATATTCGCATACCCACGGTCTTGCAACCATTTTTTGGAAAGGAAATAATATAATTTGTTTTTTATCGCCTCAGAAAAATAAAGAAGGAGATGCAAAGAGTTCTCCAAAAAATTTGGAAAGAGTTTATTGCTATAGTCGCAGTAACGATTGCCTTGGTGTTTTTTTCTGTGAAGCGATCTACCTATGCAGACAATTTACAACAGATAGAAAATGTTGAACAAGTATATGCTACGCTTTCTCAGCAGATCGCCCCACTTGCTGTAGCAGAACATGCAGGAGATGATTTGATGAACGAAAAGATTTCCAGCTGGCGCGCAGACTTACAAACAAGTAAAGAACAACTCCCTGATAGTAATTTCACTAGAAATATAAGCCATTTACAAGCCAATCTTGCAACACTACAAGAGGATCTTTCTTCTGCACGTGCTTTGTTGCCGATTGAAAAGAGTAGAACGAGTTACTACAATCATGGATCGATAGATCTTTTGGATGCATACGATCACCGACAACAAGAGAAAAATAAAGAAGCGCTTCCGTTTGTTCAAAGTGCGTTAGCCAACTATAACAAAGCACAACAACTTCCCTTGGGAGATATTAGTGATGAGCAGATAACAACGAGTACAACGCAAGCACAACAATTATACTACCTTATTGCACTTTCATTTATTATAGAAACTCAACAAAATCTCCAAAAACTTAGCAAGGAGACCGTTACTATTTATGGAAGTTTAATAGAGACCATTAGTTCTATAAAAGATACGTTAATACAACGAGAATTAGGGAGTGATGTGTGAACCAATGCATGCAAACAAGATCTACTAGATGTAATGACAACCCGCCTCAAGGCGCTTGTTAATCTCCCTATAGCTTTTGAAAAACTACAAACACACACAGATAGCGCCATCCATGCTTGTATTAGCGAACCTTTTGGCTGCATTTCAAATATCTCAGCATGGTATGATACAGTTGCCAAAGGACGAAACGAGTTGCATTCTACCTTAGAAGATTGGTTGCTTTCTTATCAACGCTTGGGAGATATTGTCGATAGTCGTGACCTAGGGGCACTCCGTAAACTGTGTGGAGATACACAGCAAGGAGATTCTTCAGATGATACGTTGGAAAGAATGATAGTTTGATTGGAAGATGCGGTAGATACTGCCGACAAGCTACGTACACAACAAGATTGAAATGAAAAAAAAACTGATGAGAGTGACCCAAATACTCGACAGCAAGGGTTACCAGTTGAGCGAGATAGCAACTCTTTGGAGGAAATTCACCAACGTGGGGAAGAGTGGTTACAAAAAACATCGGACTTACAACGTGATCCAACTTATACGCCACAAAAGTTTTTAAATAACTTATTTGATGAGTTTTGGTGAGACAAAACCGGATTTTAATTGTTCTATACTGCGATGATTGCGTTTACGATACGAGGACGACCGATTTACCGATATGGAATTTTCTATCTTCTTACATTTATCGGTGGTTATTTGATTTTATGGTTACTGGGGAAAAGTAAGGTCTTCGTGTGATATCCAAACGTACAACATCTTTTGACTAACGGGCTAGACGACTTGATGTTAGTTGCAATTTTGGGTGTTATCGTGGGAGGGAGATTGGGGGATGTGTTTCTGTATGATTGGGCGTACTATGCGCAACACTTGAAAGAGATTGTATATATCTGGCAAGGAGGTATGAGTTTTGTGGGCTGAGTGGTGGGAGTAACGGTAGGTCTTATTTGACTTATGCGAAAGCGTTCAATGAAGGTTGATGACGTACTATTGTTGGGAGATATAGTACTGTGTATCGTTCCTATTGGAATTATTCTCGGAAGAATTGGGAACTATCTCAATCAAGAACTTCGAGGTAAACCTGTAGAAGAGTTGAGTAGTGGAGTACAGAAATTTATACATGCGATTGGCGCGATGCACGTCTACGATCAGGTCGATACGGTAGAGAGGGTAAATACGAATCTTTTGCAGAGTGCAGGAGAGTGAGGCATAACATTACTTCTAGGACGAGCGATAATGATCTGAAGATACTTTCACAAACATATACAACCGGGCTTAATCACAGGAGTTTTCTTGACATGGTATGCGGTTGTTAGATTTTTAGCGGAAGAACTTAAAGAGCTTGCATCGACTGAGTATCGAGGTATGCTTTCTGTAAGTCAACGAGTGATGGTAGTGTTCTTTTTGTGTGGGCTGTTTTTGATAAGAAGATCCTTTTTACCTAAACAATAATAGCAAATGACATTTTTGCCAATAGCATTTCTTGCAGGTATATTGACGGTATTAGCTCCTTGCGTCTTACCTATCCTACCCATAATTATATGAGGTTCAGTAATCAATGGACATAAATCTCGTCCATGGGTAATTATCGCAGCGTTTGCTGTGTCAGTATTTATCTTCACACTCCTGTTACAACGACTGTTCTCTCAATTTGGTTTAACGCGCGAGGTGTTAACGAAAATTTCTGCAATCGTGCTTTTGATCTTTGGAGTAGTGTTACTATTTCCAGGTATCTGGCAGCGGGTGGTGTATGTTACTTGAATCGAGCGTACTACCGCAGAAGCTCAAGCCAAAACTGGCTCATGAATCTGGGGGGATATCTTACTAGGAGCGGTATTGGGGCCAGTATTTAATACGTGCTCACCGACGTACGCGCTTGTCGTGGCAAGTATCTTACCAGTAAATTTTGGATTAGGCGTACTTATTATCATAGTCTATATCATTGGTCTTTGTTGCACACTCTCACTCATAGCACGAGGATGAAATAAGATCGTCAACAAACTTAAACGAGCTGCAAATCCAAATGGGATATTTAGAAAAATTGTTGCATTACTTATTATTCTTGTCGCACTTATGTTGCTTCTTAAATGGGACAAAAAAGTTGAAACGTTCTTGTTGGATCATGGATTAAGTATTGATACAACCGTGCGAGAAACGCAGCAACTTCCGGACGTTGAGTAGGTGCCCTGATACAATGAAATATTTTCATAACGGGTAATTTAAGTCAGTCGCGCGGTCGAGACGAACCTGTGCGCCACAGGAAGCGCAACGGTTCTTTCTCGTCCACGCTCCTTCCATTTTTGGGAAGAAAAAAAAATAATTAACTTTTGTAATTCAACCTTGAAATTTATCACATCATCTTACTTCAATGTCCTACCTTTGGCCGTTTTTTCAATCTTATTAAGTTTGAAAAGAAGTGGTTCGATATCATCTTCAACAGCTTGTTCGTTCATACCGAGCTTCACAGCTAGGGTTTTGAGACCTACAGGATTGCCCGCTGCTTCGTCTAAGATAGAAAGATAGTGCTGATGCAGAGGAGTAATTCCTCCTTTTTGAAGTTTGCTTCGTGTTCGGAACTCTTGTCGTCTTACGGTATCTAAATACAGATTATCTTCTCCATATAAGTCAATTAAGTAATCTTTGAGTTGCAGACAGAAGTTTGCAATCTCTCTAGGTACCGTGGTAAGATGTGTACACATATCTGCAAGTAATGTCATTTGATCATCTCCGACCAAAGAAATAGCATTAATTGTTAGATATCTTTTCAAAATTGCTTGCTGTTCTTCTGACGAATAGTTGGTAAAGTGAAATTTATAGACGCATCTGTTTTTGAGTGGTGTACTCAGTCTTTCCATCTGCGTAGTTGCGCCTATTAAGGTGAATGGTTGCAATGGAATACTAATTGATCCACCATCTGGCATAACCATATCGATACGATAATCTTCCATAGCAATATAGAGCACTTCTTCGACATTACTTTTGAGTCTATGTATCTCATCGATAAACAAGATATCGTTGGTATTGAGTGAATTGAGCATAGAGACCATCTCAGCGGGTTTTGTGATTGCATAGCCTGTGATAATCTTAATCCCGCAACCCATTTGATGTGCTACCAGCTGCGCTAGTGTCGTTTTCCCATATCCGCTCTCCCCTGAGAACAGCATGTGTCCAAGGGCTGATCCGCTCGTTTTAGAGCTTCAAATAGCCGTTTTTAAGAGTTTCTTTATTTGTTCTTGACCCACAAAATCTTCAAAAGCAATGGGTCTTGTCGTTGAAGAAGTAGTTTTCTTTTGCTTATGATTGATCATGTTTATATCCATAATGTCATATTGGTAAGGAAGTCACTATAAGTAGCAACTCCAAATAAGGCTTTAATGAGGCATGTTTTCAGAGCATCTTTTGTTGCAATCCTAGCCTTGACCGGTATAGTGAGCGTAGCACCTATCTTTGTTGACTGATACATCCATGGCAGAAGATAAACTCAAAACACTCCTTTCTATCGTGGTAGAGAACTATATCGATAAGGGCGAACCTATCGGGTCTAAGTTTTTGCACTCGTTGGAGGATACTGATTATGCGCCTTCTACCTTGAGAAAATATCTCAATATTTTGGAGAAGGAAGGTCTGTTGTATCAACCGTACAATAGTGCTGGAAGAGTGCCAACAGTTAAAGGTCTTTCCAATTATATCGATGATGTACTTGCACTTCCTAAGCAAGAGAACAAAGAGTTCAATGAGATCGACTTCGATATCGATTATGCAAGACATGACCTTAAATCTGTTGTAGAAACATTGGATGAGTATACCGATGGAGCTGTGGTCGGATTCTTAAAACAAGATGAGTATTTCTACTTGGGTATCAACAATCTACTTAAGGAGACGTTGATTATAGATCATGAAACTACGAGGTATATCGTGAACTTCATAGAGTCCAAAAAGATAATCCAGGAACTTGATGCTAAACTAACCAAAAAAGGAAAGGTCTATTATACCTTTCTAGAAGCCGATCAGAAGCTTATCAGTGCAATCTATACCAAGATAGAAATCAATGGATATGATGCAATGATTAGTATCTTAGGCCCTTCTAGAATCGATCATAAGAAAAATGTCATGGTACTCAAAAAATTTATGGAGATGTATAACTAATTTAAACTTTTCATAGTAGAGCAGTATGGTAGAACAACTAAAAAATGATGAAGAAATAAATCATGATGATCTTGTCAAACTACAGCAAGAGATTTTAACGTCATTAGAACAACATACAGATCCGGATATTGTACGCGACTTAGAAGAAGTTAAAAAGACCTTAGAAGATAAACAATTAAACGATCAGGAGAAATATGCCCAGATTAAAGACGAACTCAATTCGCTTCAAGAAAAAGGTGTTGTACTTACCTATCTCAATGATCTCGAACGTAAAGTAGATAAGATGATAGAGAAAGAGGCAGGGCAAGAAAACAGTAACTCTTCAGCTACACAAAAGATGCTTGAACAGATTGCTCTACTTCCAGATTGACCAGAAAAAGATGCTCAAATTACAACCATAGCGGATCGTGGAAGATCGGTTAGCGCTGACAATGTGGTACAAGAGTTTACAACGATGCAGAAAACCAAAGGAGTTCGATGAGCTATAGGTAAGTTCTTCTCATCGAAAATATAACTATTTTAATTCTGTTATGATAAGATAAGCTAATGGTAGAAAAAATACAAAGCGCAGGATGAATTGTGTATATTACTGACTCTACGACCAAAGAGCCAAGATTTCTGTTGATCAAAAGACACGCATTATCGAAAAAAGTTGAACGAGTTGCGCCAAAAGGTAAGATCCAGAACGGAGAAAAACCTGAGCAAGCAGCTACAAGAGAGATATGCGAAGAGACAAACCTAGCAAGAGAATATTTGGCGGTTAAACAAGTGTTGGATACACTTTCGTTGCAACTGTATAATGACAAAGGCAGACTTGGAGTCGATAAAGATATTACTTATTTTCTGGTCCAGTATACAGGCGATCCACAAGTAGTAAAAATCATAGAAGGTGAGGGATTTTTGTGAATGTATAAACGAGCAACTTTGCAAGAAGTACTCGGATTGGTAAACTATAAGGATCTCAGAGAGTTATTTAGAATAGCAAATGGGATGATTGGTAAATTGACGGTTCGTGACGATTTTATCAAAAATTTCTAAAGAATATTCCTCTCGAATTTTATTTTCCTATTGACGTAGAATATGCTCGAATGCATCTTTCATGGACACTCGTTTGTAGAAATTACTAATGGGACTATTACGATTTTCATTGACCCATTTATTACTGGCAATCCCAGCTGTGATATAACAGTAAAGCAAGCGTGTGAGAAGAATCCTCACGCAATCATAATCACCCATGGGCATGATGATCATATTGGCGACTCCCTCGCTATCACCAATGCAACATGAGCGATGATTATTAGCTCCTATGACATCGCAAAATATTTCACCAAAGTACATGGGATAGAAAACACGACAGGTCTCGGAACTGGTGGAGGAGTTACTCTAGAATGATTCCATGTGAAACTATTTCAGGCGCGGCATTGAGGAGCGATCAGTACGTGGACAGAATGATATACGGTAGCTGCAGGAGTAATTATTACAATAGACGGTAAAAAAATCTATCACGCTGGTGACACATGACTGTTCGGTGATATGCGTTTATTGCATGAATATGAAAAAATAGACGTTGCTTTTTTGCCTATTGGAGATCTATATACTATGGGAGTAGATGACGCACTCATTGCTACACAGTTTATTCGTCCGCACTACGTCGTGCCGATACATTATAATACCTGGCCAAAGATCAAAGCTGATTCAATGGATTTTGCTAGGCGTGTTATGCTTGACCAAAGTGCAACACCCAAAGTGCTTACTCCTTGACAAGCGGTTGTGCTCTCATAAAAGTTTGGAATTAATTGAGAAATCCCTTGTTTTTCCTAAAGAAACAAGTAATTGTAAGCACTATTGATCAAAGATACCCAGTTGTTTTAATCACTCAATGAACACATGGATAGCGCAACATATACTTCATCTCCTGTCGAAGGATCTGGACACTATAACGTGGGGGAAAGCTATACTGATAAATTAGTGAAGAGAAAGAAAAAACTAACGATAAATCTTGTCGAATTTTTAATAGGGTTCGTTTTATTGGTATTTTGCTTCAATTATCTTTCAACGCATCCTGCAGAGAAACTCTCAGTTTTTTCAAGTGTGGATGTACTTTTGCAAAAAGCAAAGGTAGCAATTTCTCAACGAACACATGGTCAAGGAAATGAGCTCAAAGTTAAATACTCGCTCGAAAGGAGTTACAAAGAAATGTTAGGAATCGTAGAAGATGCGAACTGTCTTGATGTCTTGCAACGTGAAGAGATAAGACGTATGTATACGAGCTTACAGCGTATAAGTGTGGATGAGTTTGTACAACAGGAACCATTGTTCGTAGAATTTATTTCGAAAACGTATGATAAAGTCCAGAAAGAGTGTAACATCAAACAAGAGTAGCAAAAAGATAGCAAAGACTTTTATTTTCTTCCCATTGATGTCCCAGGAAATCATATTGTATGATACGATGCGTCGTGCAAAAGTTCCTTTTGTTCCCATTGATCCTGCTTTGGTGAAGATTTATAGTTGTGGTCCAACAGTATATAGTGAGCCACATCTCGGTAATTTGAGATATTTTACGTTGGCAGATTTGTTAAGATCAACCTTGGAATATATAGGTGGGTACAAAGTTACGCATGTCATGAATATTACTGATGTGGGTCATTTAAGTGGAGACAACGATTGAGATGCAGATCATGGCGAAGATCGTATGGAAAAATGAGCTAGGAAGGAAGGCATGACGGTTTGGCAGGTTGCAAGAAGATATGAAAATCGCTTTCTGGAATATATGGAAGAGTTCAATATTACCCCATTTGATGTGAACCCAAGAGCGACCGAACATATTCCAGAGCAAATTGCGATGGTAAAAAAATTGCGTGAATTTGGCTATACCTACGTTATAGAAAACGATGGAATATATATGAATACCTCCAAAATCTCTGACTATGGGAAATTAGCAAGACTTGATATAGCGTGACTTGAATCTCAATATAGAGGAGAGGGAGCGCAGATTGATAGCGATAAAAAGAAACAGATTACTGATTTTGCCTTATGGAAGTTTTCTCCTAAAGATGAAAAGAGAGGTATGGAATGGGTATTCGATGGGGATAGAAGTAACTCATTGCTCGTAGATTCTGAAGAACAATTGCCTCGGAAACAAGACATTAATACCAAAGAACAACAGTTCGTACTCAGAAGTAGTCTGACTGATGAAGAAGAAGCAACGAGATGATTCCCAGGACGACATATTGAGTGTAGTGCCATGTCAGTAAAATACTTATGAGAGCAATTTGATATTCATACGGGATGAGTAGACCATATTCCTGTGCATCATACCAATGAAATTGCACAGAGTGAATGTTGCTTAGGTAAAAAACCGCGAGTTAATTACTGGCTCCATCAACAGTTTCTTCAAGTAGGTGGAGGCAAAATGGGTAAATCTAAAGGGCACGATCTCAGCGTCCCAGGCATACTAGCAAAATGATTTAGTTCATTGGATATGAGATACTTTTATCTTACAGCGCATTATAGGAGCTTTTTAGACTTCAGCCGGGAAGCATTAGAAAGTGCTCGTATGACTAGAGCAAATATGATGAAAAAAATCGCGCAGCAAAAACTCCCTACATGAGAAGAACTCAAAACCCATATACCATGAAAAGCCTATCAAGAAATGTCTGAAGCAATGGCTGATGATTTGGATACAGTGAAAACAATAACACTCGTACAAAAATATTTAAATGAGCTTCCTAGCAGCTTATATGATATACTGTTGTTCGATCAACAAATAACTAAAATAGGACTTTTAGAGTGAGCACAAGCATTGCAAGCACAGGCTTTGCAACAAGCCCCGGAATCCATTGCTCAACTCGCACAGCAACGTCATCAAGCAAAAAAAGACAGAAACTTTTCGCTTGCTGATCAACTCAGGGAACAAATACGTGAAGCAGGACGAGAGGTAAAAGATACTTCTGATAGCTATGAACTAGTGAAGATATAATCTTATAAAGATATCAAAGCATATCTGGCAGGGACATTTGTTTGCAACTTATCATTTACTCTTTCCTGTCTTGTCCATGACTCTTATCAAAGCACAGACCAAAGCTCAACAAAGAGAAACACAAAAAACGGCACTTCAGCGTAAACGAATCAAGCATGGAGTAGGGAAATGGCAACCTAAACAAGGAATTTCAAAACAACGGAAGAAAATGATTGAGAAGAAAATCACGATCACCCGTAAGGCAAAGAGTTCGTAAAAAATTTCTAATTTGTTGCCTTTATTCAAATTTTTTCTACATCTCTAAGCTGTTTCCGATTTCTGTAAATGGTCGTTCGCTCAAGAAATTGTTTTGGTGGGGTAATTTCATTTGTAAGAAGCCTCCCTTTTTCCTGAGTAAGCTTGTATAAGAGTTTCCCATAAATACCTCCTGGCCAGAGGAGATCGCCTTGCATATCTAGGGAGTGTTTTCTAGAACTATGTTCTATCTGTGCGTCACCATTGAACGAACCTTGATAACGATCGTTTTGTACTGCATGTACGCCCACCATGCCAGGAATATCTTTGTCTTCAAATGTCACGGTTGTTCTATGCTCTGGGAAGTCGACAGAAAGTGTATCATTTCCTTCTTTTGCAATATTCCCAGAGATTACTAGGTTTTGACCTGAAAGTAGGTATAACCAGCCATCGTTTTGATCTGGTACCATGCGTGTTTTCTGGTTGTTGTTATTCACGATCTGCACAAGGAAGTCCGGCAAGAAAAAAGCCATCTGAGGTACATCAGATCTAGAGAAATGTATCCGTTTCTGTTTGTACTGATTGATCAATAAGTATCGTTGGCGAATAGTCGTGAGTCAATTCTCCTGGTCTGTAGAGAAATCAATTTGGTCTAGCAAAAAGTAGAGATCGTTTTTCTCTATCTTGGCTTCTCGATAGATAGTTACATCAAATGAGTGACTAGTATCTACTGTTCCAGAGATGTCTTCTATTGAGTCGTTTTCGAGAGGAGAAGGTTCTTCTTGGTTCACATACTCTCTAATACCTTCTACATGAAGGCTAGTAGCTCATGAGATCATTCCTACCTTCCTTATAGTATCATAGATTGTCTGAATTTGTATCGTACTACTCCCAGAAAGCAAGTAGCTACCGGTATTGTACTGTGATGAAAAAAGTGAAGGATGTATAGTGAAATCCAATGAGACCTCATTTGATTGCTCAATGCTTCCCCATTTAACTACATCAAGATATCGGTGTAATAATCAGCTATCTGGGACTTTTTCGGCAATCAATGCCCATATTCAAGGAAGAGAAATTGGCATGTTTTCAGCAGTATCTAGGGAAAAGAAAATAGTACTACCTCATAGTACACTCACTATCGCAAGACCAATTAACCATTTTTTAGCCGATGTCATCGAACTGATTGACATACTAAAAACAGGTCGTAGTGTATTCGTTTTTTTCTGGATTGCAAGTTCAGCCCTTTTCTGTAGAAAGAATAAGTACAGAATCTTTTTCACACACGTTAAGAGTTATATTACTGTTTTTATCACACACTCAAGGGAGCTCATGAGTCTCTTACAGTTAATTATTATCCTGACCGGAGCCATATTTTTGCTTTTTGCTATCGATCTCTACCAAAGAAAAAA
This sequence comes from Candidatus Absconditabacterales bacterium, assembly GCA_038211735.1. Classification (GTDB taxonomy): domain Bacteria; phylum Patescibacteriota; class Gracilibacteria; order Absconditabacterales; family Absconditicoccaceae; genus JBBQVK01. The sequence goes on from JBBQVK010000001.1 coordinate 15,837, forward strand.
ATTTAACTTTTTGCATTTTTTGGTGTTTTTCTGAGGGACGTGATTAGTTGTGTTGTTCGTAATAAGACAAGACTTACTAAATAGGTTTGGTTCGTTTTTCGGCGGGGCAAGAGGGGCTGATGTCATCGTATATCTTGCAGTTATTTTCCTAGGATATATGTACTTCGAACTGTTGAACAAACAGACAAAACAACAGATGGAAGTGACGAGGATCTCAACGGCTTATGCGCTGCGCGAATTTGAGCTAAATAAGTGACCATTCATAGCCAAACTCAAAGCTACTCCAGCGAGCGAAAAATCCAAATTCATGTTTTTGATCAGAGCATATAACGAGTCTACCATGATCTGATCCGTTATTGATGAGATAGTGCAAGCATGATTTACCAAGATTATCGTATGTAATGACTGATCTTCTGATAATACGGAGAGAGTAGTTCAAGCAAAAGCTGAAGAGTATCAAGACCGTTTGATAGTTCCCCTTTCTCATTTAATCAATAGAGGCCCTTGAGCTGCAAATAAGACGCTCTTTGCGTTTGCGACTAAATATGCTCAAGATTTAGCTGTAGAACGACTAGTTACTTATGATGCAGATGGGCAGATGGATATCGCAGATATGAATACCTTTATGAAATACGCTTATTTTGACAAATATGATGTAGTAATTGGAAGCAGGTTTGTAGAAGGAGCAGTAGTAGAAAACATGCCCCGGTTAAGAAGAGTTATCTTGTTATGAAGCAGGTTTGTTACCTATATTTTCAATGGTATCCGAGTCACTGACGTCCCTACAGGATATAGAATGTATCATCGCGATGTTATCGGGCAGTTCAAAATCACTTCAGATCGATTTAGTTATCAAAATGACATTATAGGAACAATTTCACACTATCAATTAAGATTTATAGAAATCCCTGTGCATATTAAATATACTCACTATAGCCTTACAAAAGGACAATCCAATACGAGCGCTTTGAAAATTTTGAAAGAGCTTGTGTATAAAGCACTCTTTTTTAAATAATAATTTTTTTACATGAAGTTATTTTTCAAAACAGTTGGAGTAGTTATTGGTATAGTCTGATTTGCTTGTTCTTCATGGAGCCATGCTACATATCAACAACAAGGATTTGCGACCTTCCAAGAAGCAGATAACGCCGTTTCTTTCACCTGTGATGCACAATGTTTTATGATAGTGGGTCCAGTAGGCTCATATGATTTACTCTCGATCAAATGAACATTGCATGGAAATGGACAAGTATGACTTGGTTTCCTCGTAGGACAACAGATATTTCCTGGAGAGCTACTTACAGCTGAGGGAGTAACACAACACTCATTTATATTTTCACTCCATCCAGCATTTACGCAGTTACCCAAAGGTCAGGTTCAAATTGTATTTATAGTAAATGGAGCAGTCAGTGCAACTTCGCTCAGCGTTATTCCGATGAGACTTTCATTCTGACAAAAAATCAGCCAAGGATGGAGAGATTTTTGGACTAATGAGACACTCAGACCATATTCTATAAATCTAAGATATGGAGTAACAATTTTGGGAACATCGTTGGTTAAAATTACCTATCGGTTATTTTTCATAGGAGTTTTGTGCTGTATAATATTTATTAGAAAACCAACACAGAGAAAACAGGCGATAATGATATTGGCTATTATTTTAGTGTTACTGTTTACCCTAAGAAACTTACTGAATCGGACTGATTGGACAAAAAGTGCGTTACACTCATATACCTCTGCTCCTGAAGATCAAAAAGGTTTCTTTGACTTGGCTGATTATCCAGTATTTATCAATAAGATGAGAAAAACGCTTAAACTCGATGAACAGTTTAAGGATAAAGTTTGTACTATCTATTTTGATGCAGCCCAAGAGTGGCCATTCAAAGCACATGCAGATGTGTTCTACAGCGAACCTTGCCAGGCTGCTACCGACAAATCAGCTGCAGATTATATCGCTTATTACAAAAAGCCAATCGGTAGTGAGAGCGAAGGGAAGCCAGTATTATTAGAATTTAATTGATCTTTTTTAATTCAAAATAAATAACTCGTATTCATGTTTACAACCTCTTTTTGATTGTGACTTTGGTCCGTTATGGTGAATATAGTAGTGCCTTTGATACCAGGAGTTCTCTTCCTGCGGCTCTGCTTTGGTGCAAAATTCAAAGGAGTATTACTCTATCTACTAGGATGGTTTATAGGAGTAGGAGTTATTTCTAATTTCTTGTTCGATGTACAGTTCATTCATTTTGGAGTAGGAATAGTAGAGTATGTACTATTACTTGTTGTGTTAGTGATAGGACTCGTCATAAAACACTCTATAAAAAAATGATCACGATCAGCTTATCTCCAAACTCTTCGTGTTGTAGGTCAAAAAAACGAACTTATTAGCTCATATACTCAACTAACTCCTATCTATAAACTTCTTACTTGGGGAGGTGCGATTGCAATAGTGTGGTTTTTGGCAGTTTCGTTTATTTTTACAACTAACTTCCCTACCTATGCTGATGATAGTTTTAGCAACTGGAATAGACCTGTTGCAAATATAGTGCATGATGGAGGAGTGAAATTATTTTGAGCAAAAGATGTAATTTTGGCAAGAGGAAGGCTAGGATATCCTATTCATATTGCAATCTATGAAGCGGTTATAGCTGATTTTACCGGCGGTATTAACGATGTGTATATAGACCTATTCCAACGGATTAGCATGTTTTTCTGCCTATTGTTTGTAATGCTGATCACGCGAGAGAAATCAAAAAACATCGTCTTTACTCTTGCTCCAGCAGTTGCGCTGATAAGTCTCCCTTTGATTTTTATACATAGCATCGAGTCATATCATGACTTGCCTGTCACAATCTTTGCAGTGATAGCAGCTTGGGCTATCTACGAGTTCTTATCGAATCGTGAAGGAGCCTATCTGACTCTGTGACTTCTTATCGTGTATATAATGAGCTATATAAAAATAGAGTGATTGATTATATATGCAGGCGGATTGTTTTTCGCAGCAGTACTCGTCCTTCTATTGGATAGAAAGGTTTGCAAAGAGGCATTTCAATCGCTACGTTCAAGCAGATTACGAATCATCGAAAACGTCACCTATTTTGTACTTTTCTTGCTTCCCTTCCAACTGGTAAGAATGGCTCATCATTTAGGATTCAATCCCTCTTCTTTGGAAAGCGGAGAGGTATTAGACAAGAAAGTACATCGAGAAATATTTAGTAATTTTAAATGACTCTTTTTCAAAGAAGATAATTATTGAATAGCATTAATTCCGCTTTGTCTATTATTGATAACAGCTTATCACTTATGGAAACAAAAGAAGTATGTGCAACTGTATTTCATCATTGCAGGGATTTTTGTGTTTGTCTTATTCACTCTCGTATTCTTACTGACAAACAACTATCAGTGGGTATTGAATCAAACAACGGTGAATAGAGTTTATACGATGTGCTTCTTTATGATATTTGCTTTTATTTGATTCTATATGCATGAACGCTGAACAAAATAGGAAAGAGTCATTTGGGGTAAAAAAACTTTCTCGATTGGACAAACTGATTTATACGATGAGAGTAAGATCCATAAAAAAATACTGCGATTGTAAGGACAAAACAATCATGGATGTAGGATGTGGATACAATGCAGACTTCCTCAGATATATTCAGAAAAAATATATACCAAGCAAAGCAATTGCATATGATTTGATGCTCAACAAACCTTTTCTAGAGCAAGAAAATATAGCATGCATTGAGTGAGATCTGAATATGCCATTACAACTTGATGGCACAGTAGACTTTATTTTTGCAACCGCTATCTTGGAACATCTTTCTGCTCCAATTCCTTTTCTGAGAGAGTGTCTTTCTAAGCTTGCCCCAGGATGATGTTTGTTAGTGACAACCCCAAGTATATGGTCCAAACCAGTATTAGAGTTTATGGCTTACAAACTCAAAGTAATCTCTGCTGAGGAGATCGAGGATCATAAAGAGTATTTTGATAAAGCAATATTACTGGACTATTATACAAAAGCGGGATTTGACGTTTCACGTGTTCATCATGAATATTTTGAGTGCTATATGAATAATTTAATCGTTGCGCATAAAAAATAATGCACGTTCCATATAAAAAAATTATTAAGTATGGCATTTGAGGAGCGGTAGGTGCTTTGACCGATTTATTTTTCTTGTATGTTTTTACAGAATATTTTGGTATATATTACTTACTTTCACAAGTATTCTCATTTATCATTAGCGTATTTGTAGGATTTCTTTTCCAGAAACATATTACGTTCGAAAATAAGTGATGAAATATCAAAAAACAATCAGGCCTTTTTCTGTCGTTTCAAGTAGTAGGAATACTTATAAACCTATGAATTATGGCAATATTGGTAGAATATGGAGGGATACATTATCTCATAGCTTCCATTATTGCAAAAGGTATCGTATTTTGATGGAACTTTTATATGAATCAAAAATATAACTTTAAATAATAGCATATGGATAAGAAACTCTTGAGTATAATCATTCCCGTATACAATGAAGAAACCTTTGTTCATTTTCTCCTCGAGAAATTATTGACGGTACCTTTTGAAAGTAATGGACGAAACACACAATGGATCATTGTAAATGATTGAAGCACAGATACCTCTGGGGCAGTAATAGAGCAGTTTATACATACGCATCCAGAACAAGAGATTATCTATCACGCTCAAAAAAACTCGGGGAAAGGCGCCGCAGTAAAAAAATGATTTTCACTTGCTACAGGAGAGCTGCTAGTAATTCAAGATGCTGATCTTGAATATGATCCAAATGATCTACTTGAGGGAATTGCGTTGATGGAGCAACAGAATCTTGATATTGCTTATGGATCCAGAATCCGTGGATTTAAACGTTATGGATTTACCTATTCAACCTGGCCGTTTTTGATCTGAGGAGGAGTAGTTTCATTGCTGGCTTCTGTACTATCTGGACATCTCATATCAGACGAACCGACCTGCTATAAAATGTTTAGGAAAACCTGCCAAAAGCACCTCCTTTTACCCCCTGAAAATGGCTTTGAATGGGAGCCTGCAGTCACTATATTGTTGTTGAAAGCATGATTCCGTTACAAAGAGCGACCGATAAGATATTATCCTAGAAAAGCCACTGCAGGGAAGAAAATTAAAGTCAAAGATGGATTCATTGCCTTATGGACATTGATAAGATGGAGATGTAAATGATTGACAATACTGTCATAGGTTTTAAATAATAATCCTAATGGATTCAAGAAAAGTACAACATTTTTTCATTAAGGGTTTATGATACTTATCTATGAAGATAGGGCAGGCAATTTTAATCTTCAAAAAAAGAACTATCTACAAACGAGATAAATTAGATGAAATTGTTATAAATAGATCAGATAGAATTGGTGATGCTACCCTTACTAAACCCTTACTTACTCTTTTTCAAAAGTACGCAAGACAGTCATGATATAAGGGGACATTTACTATATTAGTCTCTTCTATAAACAAATCTGTTTTTGATGATTTTGATGGGGTAGTGGAACTAGTGGATGAAGACATAAAAATTGATAGTGGAGATATTGTTCAGATTACTTGGTTGAAAATAGTACAGTGACTCAATAGCTTTCGTTTAAAAACAAAAAAAAGAAGCAAAAAAGAAAGAACTCTACTCATAGATCTTGTAGGGCGGTGGGATATGAGCGTGCTTCACCACTACTATAAAAAGGGCTATACGGCTATTGTTTCATGCAATTTGTCTTTTTCAAGTAGTATGTTGTCTAATCGAATAAATACTCCTTTTACGACCTTTCAGTGAAAGAGGAATTTGATGGAAACTTATATAGATCTTATTGAAGCAACGTTTGATTTAGACGGGAAATTTAGAGAGTATGTTTATGAAAATATTAGCCTATTTTATCCTGAGTACTTGGTTAGCGAAAGATTACAAAAACCTTGAGTTTTGATCTTTGTATGATGCAAAGAAGATAGAAATTTTTCAGTGAAGAAACGAGTAGAAATTATTGATTATTTTGCAAAAAATTTTCCTTGACCGATTACTGTAATTGATGACAATCTAAACAACTACTATAAACTACTATCCCAAACTCACTTTTCATCTTCTGTAGAGGTTATTGAAAATAAATTTTCGCTTGCTCAATTCAAAACCTTTGCTTGAAACTTTGGATGGATCGTATGACTAGATGGAGGAGGAATGAACCATATTAGATCAGTGACAAATAATCTTACTATTTTTACTCTTGCAGATTCTAATATATGGAGCGCCTTTGTTGGAGGTACAACATATAAGAAAACTAACGTTTCAAGAGAGTGGATTGTAGGGAAAGCCGCCGTGGTAATTTGAAATAAAACATTATACAATACCTATGCTGCAAGGAAATCATTTTGACACTATGAGGATTTCGAAATTGCTCCCGTATATAATCAACTCTTTGCTAATAAGGATACAAAGTAACTTTACTAAATCTATATTTCATGAAAATTGCAATTATAGCAGATTATAACAACAAGACGTGAGTCTGATCTCAAAACTATAATTTATATAGAGGTTTAAATGAGTTGTGAGTAGAAACGGAGATTATAAATCTAGTATCTCCACAATGATTTAAAGGAATTCCTACGTATTGAAAAAATATAGTTAGCTCGTTGTGGTGAAGCACCTACCTTTCGTTTGCCTATGGGGTTTTTTTTAAGTTCCCGAAGGGACTTTCTAAGTTAATTTCCAAAGAAAAATATGATATAGTCATTTTGTGACACCAATGACTGGCATACTTATCTAGTACGCTATCTACATTGAACGTCAACTATCTAATTATAGTTGATGACCTTTTTTCTTTATATGAGTACGCAAAATGAGTTAATGTGCTTATTTATAATAAGCTTTTGCTTAAAAATCTTAAAAACATAGAAAACATTTCTTTTATATCTGATTATACGAAACACGACTACGAGCATTACTACGGAGGTTTAAATCAGAAAAAAACTATAACCATCCCAATTGGCGTAAGTGATGAACACCAAAAAAACACCATAGAAAAGCCATATATTGATAAGCTAGTGCTCCAGAATAAGAAAATTATCCTCAACGTGTGATCTGAAGATATTCGTAAAAACATTAAAACATTTCTTGAAATCGCCAATTATTATAAAGACGATGAGCGTATGGTCTTTATAAGAGTGTGAAAACCATCTGTAGACTCACAAGCGTATATTGCACAGCATAAACTAGATAACCTCTTATACGTAAGTTGATTGTCAGTAGAAGAGTTGTTTTCTTTGTATAAATCGAGTTATATCGTGCTTTCTCCGTCAACTTTAGAAGGTTTTTGAAAACAGATTTTTGAAGGATACCTTTTCAATAATTTCATTATTTCTACTAATGTTTCTGACGTGGCACAAATATTTGAAAAGGATCCAAATGTGTTTATTGTACATAATCCAAAATCACTTAGTGAGTATACTGGCCCTATAGATAAAATATTCAATCAAAACCTTATTTTTAAGGCGATAACTCAAATACAGTCCGTAGAAACAGAGAGTCAACAATATCTAGAGTTTATAAAAGAAATTTTATAAAAGCACTATTAGAAGCCTTTATTAGTCAGCTGGAGGAAAGTGTACCTATTGATTACTCTAACAAAACAGGTATAAGATGCCATTTAAAGAAATAGACGTCTTGTGTATCTATTTACCCATATATATCTCTTATAATGGCTAAAACAGCGTTAATTACATGAATTTTATGACAAGATGGACCGTATCTGGCTAAGTTCTTGCTTGATAAATGATATAAAGTATATGGACTGATTAGAAGATATACTAAACCAGATTTTTCTAACACTACCTATCTCGGAATAACGGATAACATTCACTTTATTATTGGGGACCTCTCAGATGAGGCGTCTATTCTTAACGTCATAAAATCAATAAGACCAGATGAAGTATACAATCTTGCTGCTCAGTCATTTGTGGGTTCTTCACGAGACTTAGCTAAAACCACTACCGATATTAACTCATTGGGGGTATTATACATGCTGAATGCTATCAAATTATTTACTCCAATGACAAAATTCTACCAAGCATCAACTAGTGAGATGTTTGGAAATAGTAATGTAAACTGAATCCAGACAGAGGATACGCCGCTTCATCCTAGAAGTCCGTATGCTATATCCAAACTATATGCATACCGAATGACTAATAACTTTAAAGAAAGTTATGGTATGTTCTGTTGTAATGGAATATTATTTAACCATGAATCCCCAATACGTGGCATTGAATTCGTTACTCGCAAAATTACTGACGGAATTGCTAAGATAAAATACGGATTGGCAGACAGTATTTCCCTAGGTAATCTGGACAGTAGGAGAGATCGATGATTTGCAGGAGATTATGTAGAAGCGATGTGGTTGATGCTACAAGCAGAAGAACCAGATAACTATATTATTTCTACAGGCGAAAATCACTCTATACGCGAATTTTTGGATGTTGCTTTTGCTTATGCAGGCATAGATAATCGAGAAAAATACGTAAAAATAGATCCTAGATTTTATAGACCTGCAGAAGTACATGCTCTAGAAGGAAAATCAAATAAAGCAAAAGAGAAGTTATGATGGGAACCAAAAGTTAAGTTTAAAGAACTAGTAGAAATGATGATGGAGGCAGATCTAAAAAGGTATGCTCCCAAAGATTAAATGCTAAATATATATTTCAATCTCTAATCTATAACACTATAGTATGATTAAATCATTTTTGAGGCTCATTGAAAGAATTTTGCTGCACTTCGGCATATATTTGGGTTCTGATATATATATGTTATGAAGGGAAAGAGATCATAAATTTCTCGCATACAAAGGTTGGGACTATGTGAGATTTTCTTCTTTAGAGCTTGTAGCATTTGAAATAAATACGAAAAATATCCCATGAAATTGCGCAGAAGTAGGTGTTTATCGTGGAGATTTTGCAGCAAAGATAAATCAAGTGTTCCCTACTAAAACTCTTTATCTTTTCGATACATTTGAGTGATTTGCTCAAAACGATTTAGACATGGAGAAAGAAAAATCTTTTTCACACGGGAATCAATGATTTACAAACACTACCGTTGAAACAGTACTAGGACAAATGAACTATCCTGATAAGTGCATCGTAAAAAAATGATACTTTCCAGATACTGCTTCAGGTTTAGATGACACATTCTGTTTTGTCTCATTAGATGCAGACCTTTTTAAGCCCACCTATGATGGGTTAGTTTTCTTCTATCCAAAACTAGTAACGTGAGGATATATTTTCATTCATGATTTCAACAACTATGAGTACACCTGAGCTAGAAAAGCTGTCGAACAATACTGTAGTGAGCAGTGAATTGGCTATTTCCCATTAACTGATAATTGCGGAAGTGTTGTTATTTGTAAATAAATATACCCTTAATTTCACTGTCAAATTTTTTACTAAGTGAGTTTTCCGAAAGATGACTGGAAGATTGGCACATATTATATACAGAGAGCTATCTTTGTTGGGAAAAAATCCTCAACTTTTTTTCCTTAGACGATGGGGGTGTTTTTTTCTTAATAATGTTCTATGAATTAAAAAAGACTTACATTTTTTCTACAAGGCCAAAACATTCATTAAATTTCCAAACAATCTCTGAGTTTCTTACGTACTCATGGAAACTTTCATTTACAAGATATTTGCAGATATGAAGGGACTTTCAAATCTATTAGATATTGGATGATTTCTTTGAGAAAGCGCTGTTTACCTAGCTGAACATAATAAAGCTGTATCTTGTTACGAACTCTCTCAGAAGAACTTTTCATATCTTACAGTGAACTGTAAAGGAGTTAAAAACTTACATTTTTACAACGGTGCTGTAACTACTTCAGACACTGAACATGTTGAATATTTAGAAGATAGTGAGGTAGATAGCACCGTTAAAATAGATTTATCATCTACGCAGAAGACGATTAGTGTGAAAAACTATAATATACTCACATTACTTAAAGAAAATGCATATGACGGGATTAAACTAGATATAGAAGGAGGTGAGTATGATATATTAAGAACTCTGCTACAAGAAAGCGACCTATTTAACTTTACTAAATGAATTATTGAATTTCATGATTTGAATTTGTCTCCAAATCTGACTTTTCTAAAGGAGTTTATTGCCTTCATTGTAAAAAAATGATACTCCTATTACCTTATTACGAACGAAAATCAGAAAATTACTGATGCTGAGATCCTTGCCTATAAGTTTTGTAATATATATTTTGAGTTACACTAATTTCAATTAAATTCTAGTAACACCTAGTCTATGTAAGAGCTGCATAAGTGCCTCAGTCATGAATCACTTTTTTAAACTCGTTCCTTGTCCAGTGATTCCTCTCATTTTAGGGTATACGGGTAGAGGATGAATCAGGTTACGCACTTTTTTCAATCTGTTGTAATAGATATGCTCTAGAAATACTATTTTCGTATCATCTACCTCTTCTCATGCTCACGTTAAATATTGATTAAAAAAAGAAACGGATGTCTTGAAAAGTGCTGTATTTACGGCCTTGGTATTGAGCGAAAAGAGTGATGAAGGCATTAGTTTGGAAAAGCATACATCCCACTCTTGTGATGCATGAATGATCTTATTGATGTTTTCACATCGATACCTTCAGGTAATTTTTATGAATGATCCTGAGCTCTTGATAAGCTCTGAGTTATTGATTGCGTATTCTATGATTTCACTCTCTCCGAATCACCTTCACTTTTGAACAGACTTAGTATGATTACCCTTGAACTGTAAAATTTCTAGTTTCTTTCCCTGTTTTTTCGCAAGTTCATTAAGTGCTGGCATGTCTTTGATCTCATATTCTGAATTTTCACAAAATACTAGATAATCACAGTCAGACTTAATGAGATATGTACGGATGCTTTCGATATATTGAGCATATCTAATTTTAGGATCAACAATATTCAAAAATAGGATATCTTTTTGAGGTTCGATAGTTCCGGTAAGTAAGAGCGTATTCATCTATAAGTAATAGGTTGTTAAAGCTTGTTCATTTTGGATTCAAGTATGGTAATCAGTTTCGTATAGTAATTTTTCATTAAAAAGTGGCTTTCATATGTAGATCTAATTTGATCCTGAATAGTGTTTAGTGATCACTTATTTCTCATCACAAATCCATCAAGATAGTTTCAAATATTAGCAATATCATTGAAAGGAATGATAATAAACAGCTTATTATAGGGAATTTCGCTTTGAAAGGGTAGTTTTGCTCGGGTATCGATATAGACCACAATTTTCCCTAGACTCATTGCTTCATACTGCCTAAATGAGTAATTTCCAAATCATCTGACTACAAGTGAGAAGTCAGAGTTATTCATGTTTTCAATATACTCATCTCTTAACTGTGTTGTAGCATCTAACGTTAATGCGTGAGATCTTTGAATAAAGTTAAATCTATACTGAGGAAGTTTTTTAATGTAGGAGATACTTTCCCCTCTACAATAATTACCAATCCCTGCATTTACTAAGCGTCAGTATAGTTTCTCACTTTTATATCTTATAAGAATCTTCTTTAGTCATGTATTTCTAAGTATTACTCCCACTATTCTAACTCACAGATAATAAATCCATGAACGAAAATCATGATAAGTCGAATATCCAGTAAATCCAATAGAGTATTTTTTATCTTCTGACTCATCAATATACGTAATCTTATTGTTATACATCTGGAGCAGATTTTGTGGGAAGGGCGGTAAACAGTACTCATTTCAAGGGTTTTCTACATTCGTAGACCTTTTAAATCGCACTATATTGCTATTTACATCAATATATTCATCTATCTCTCAATAGGAAAAAACCAACACTTTTTTACCATAGCGTAATGCCTTATTTGAATAGACTTTTAATTCATCAAAGTTATCTAAACGAAAGTATTTTGGATATACGTAATAGTCACAACTTTCTTCTGATTCCAGAGTTAATAAGTCTGATTGTTTGCAATAATCATGTCGTTGTTTGATTTGTTGAGGATCTTCTCACCAAATAGAGAATGAAGGAACACCTAAAAATGGTGACAAAAAGCTCAAGTACTCCTGCTGTATTAGTGATTTATCAAAGTAGACGTTCATAGATGATACTACTTATCTAAAATCTTTTTTATGGCGTATATTACATACTCAGCTTTTGTTGCTCTTCTACACTCTCCTTCTCTATCGGTCCCATAGAAGACGCATGTTTTGATCCAGCCCTTTATTCACTCTTTAGGAGCCTCTTCACTGAAGTAGTTACATGGGACACACTGAGGGTAGGGATATTGCCTTATATTGAAACTTGTAGTATTGTTTACAGGTGCTTGCATGATAAAGGCGGTAATATTCTGAATAGAGATATTATTTGGGTTCATAAGATGTCAAAGCCACATCAAACCGCCATCCATGGAGATATTGAGCAAAGAGTCGCTTAAGAGATGAGATGCTTCTAATATCTTCGTTTTGCCTAACAAATCTATCGTATTATATCTGCTAAAGTCGATTTTTTGTGTAATTCGCCTTTCTCTCTCTCATCATAGAAGAACTATTGTTACCCCTTTCTCGTGTATAAAATCGAGCACTTTAACTAATTCGTCTATGGGCAAACATCTCACATAGAGAGAGGGGAAGAGCGTTATAAATTTCTTGTCTCCAATTCAAGATGTTGTCCTGTATTCACTACTATACTCGAAGTCTAGAAACTTCTTATATTCGTATAAAGAGTCTATCTTACGATTAAGCATTCATTCAATTATATTAGTATATGGGCCAGATATGTCGTTCATATGTTTAAAAGTATATCTATACTTTCTTGAAAAAAGTCTTCACCATAGCGAAGAGTAAAAGGTGTTTGTAGGAGTGTATGATTCACTAAACTTTAGTAAATTGCGTAAAATAAAACCAATTAACTTCAACTTGTTACGCGGTACTCGGATAATGTCATCGTATAAGTTATTCTTTTTATAGAACTCAAAAATTTCATCAGTATTGTAGAAAAGGATGAAATACTCTGGTTCATAGCAGAGCAGGGTGACATGATATCACTGATTTTTGAGATCTAAGAGTTTAGGGATTAATGCTATGCGATCTCCCAGTCCGCTTGCTGCCGCAATAAATAATATCTTCTTTTTTTTCATTTCGAAGTAATTGAGATAAGATCTTCTATGAGCATGATTTTATTACACTCATAAGTTCAAATGTGTAGTAATCAATTGCAATTAACTTTCATAGTAAGCGCGATATCAATGTTTTTATTAATCCATTTGGCTGTACATTAAAGTGCTGTATATTGGCTTTATCTACTCACGCTTCTTGCAATACTTGGTTAAATGAATTAGAGGTATAGATAGTTTTATGAGTAATGTCATTATATCTTCACAATGCGCCTGAAATAGATCCTGCATTTGGCATGAAGTTAATCCAAACTCCCTGTGGAGTAAGGTGGTGTACGATCTGTCATGCAAGTTTTATGCCTTCCTCAATTGAAAAATGTTCAAATACGTGACTTAGATAGATTACATCATATTTTTCATCAGTTTTATCAAAGTATTCTAGGGCGTCTACACAGAGTATTTTGTATTGTGAGAACTGTTTAGATAACTCGTCAGCGACTGTTTTATCAACTTCAATTCCAGTATAATTTTTAACGTTTTTGTATACGCAAAAATTCGCAAAGCCTCCTAATCCAGTTCCTAGCTCTAAAACTTTAGTTCCTGGATTGATATAAGATCAAAATCTCTTATCCATCTTCCTATTTTGCTCTTTTGAATCCTTCTCTAGTTGTATTCAATATGAGTGATTTTGGAAATAGTTTTCGTACGTTTGCATTACGTCTATCTAGTAAATAAAACTCATTATACTATTTCTTAGGTTTATGAAATAGATATTCAGTTACATCTATTTTTCTGTAATCAAATCACAGTTTTTTCATAAATGTAATGACATTATTTCCACTCTGACCATTTTCAAACACTTCTACTATAATATCAACATCTTGTAGCTTTTTCAATGTTTCTTCCATTCCTTGTAGTGTCTCATATTCATGTCATTCCACATCAATAAGCATCAACTTTATGTCTTGAATATTGATAACCAAATCAAAACTATCTAATTTTACTATCGGCAGTTTTAGTATGTTGCCGTCGTTCTTATTGTTGTTTACGACATGAGACATTCATTCATGTTCCTCAACAAATTGGAATTCAATATTTCAGTTATGATCTCAAACGGCATAACAATGAGCTGTGATTTTGTTTCATAGTCAAGATAGCTAAATATTGGACATTAACTCACTATAGATACTTGGTACTGGTTCGAAAGCAATTACGTTATAATTATAAACTTTTGCTAATTCTACTGCCCATCTTCATTGATTTGCTCATATATTTAAACAATAGATCTTATTATCTTGCGGTTTATATTTATCAGCATTAATGCTTATAAACTTTCTAACTAATGGTTCATAATCTTTATGCATTCTTCCTCGTGCATCAAAACTTTTTCATACGTATGAACCAAAAGAAGTAGTAAATAGAAAAGGTTTCTTTATTTTTCTGATTATTGGCATATAAATATGTTTATTAACTTTATATCAAACTATATTTACAGTCCATGTAAATAATAGTAAAAGAAGATATCTCCATATAAAGTCAATTTGTAAATTATTAGAAAAAACCAAAAACATAGTTTTCGTATTATCTACTAATATTCTAGCTTTGCTAATTATAAACGCATACATTATTTCCTAAAAGAAAAATAAAATTATATATAAAGAATACAAAACACATTATATTATTTTCTCAATTTCATTACTTCACCCTTTAAAGTAATTATCTTTTCCCAGTTAAATATACCAATTAATATATAGAACCCAATTAATATAAACATTAATTTCCACAAATTATTATATCTCAGCAGATCATCAAAAATAAATATCGTTGATTTGAAATATCAGATTAAAATTCCCAACAAAGAAGCAAAAACAATGTTCTTTATTACAAAATACCAATCTATAGTGATTTTTATCTGTTTATCCAATATAATATAGCTTAGAATAAACAAAAGTAATTGACCAAGACAGAACCCTATTATTGCTCAATATATTCAAAACATATGAATAAATAAAAGTGCGGTCACAATAACAAATAGTGTAGATATAGCCATTATTTTTACTCTTTCTTTAATTTTACCCATACCTGCTAATACAGAAAAATTAAATCCCTGTAAGATATTAAATACAATAAATATAGCGGCAATAGATATTAAGGCACCACTAAATAAGAATTTAGTTCAAAAGACAATTAGCGCTATTTCTTTTCATAAAAACAGTAAAATAATCGCTAAAGTAAAGCTAAAAACAGAAAAATATGTATAGAAAAAATTAAACAATCATGACAACTTTATTGTATCTTTTTTGTTTATTAATTCCGAAACTATCGGGAATATAAGTCACAAAATTGGTCAAATTATAAAAAATCACATACTAAATAGGCTCAAAAAATTAGTATAATATCACGCTGATTCAGGTCAAATAATAATTATAACTAATTGCTGAATAATCTGTCCAAATAAGCTACTTATATTCGATCATAGGAAACACCGCAATGCATATTTCATATATTCTCTAAGCATAGGTCTCTCTCGTACAAAATCTCCTTGTAATAATCTTTTTTTATATTTTTTATGAAATATTATATATGAAAAGACAATACCTACCGCTAGTCATAGGATTCGATTTAAACTATACCATTCAATACTTTGTCTTCAAGTAAAGAAAAAGAAAATAGTAAATCCAACTATACTCCGCATTCTTATAAAATCTATAAATTGATAATCAAATGTATTCTGGAAGGCAACAAAAATGCTTTGCATAGTTTGGAATAAATTTATACCAAGGAAAAAGAAACAAAAGTATCTCAATATAACTATAGAACTTTCACTATGAAAGTAATTTTCAGCTAGCCATGGAGCCCCTAGCCGAAGGAACGTAGCAATTACCCCAGCAGTGAGCATTTGCATACTTAAAGAAATATATATAGAGGTTTTAATATAATTATACTGTTTTTTAATTCGATATCTTGGTAAAAAATATTGTAGGCTTTCTGTTAAACCAAGATCATTATAAACGTTTAACAGTCACAATAAACTAACTATAGTATACAATATACCTACATCTTCTACAGATAGTGAATTGGAGACCAAAACTTTTACTATATATCCTGCAGGCGCGATCAAATATGCAAAAAAATATAACCAAAATCCTTTCTTGATGAGTTTTTCTCAAAGTGGCTGATCTGACAATAATTCTCAATCCATTTACGAATCTTTTAATAAAATAGGCATCTCTTAAATAGTGCGATTTATGATATTGCTTTAACAGCCTCTTCATATACCATTTGGGGAGTAATTTGATCTACAATAGACTGGCTACATGGCAAAAATTCTCCCAAATGGACATTGATATATGCGGTTCCATCTCCTTCATACAAGGCAATGTTTTTGTCAGCAGGATAAGGCCCAAATCTTTGTGGGAGGTTAGGGCCAAATAGACCTATAGTTTTTATACCCATGGCAGCTCCTAAGTGCATGGGGCCTGTGTCGTTACTAATTAGTAAGTCACAACGAGAAAGAATATAACAAAATACAAACAGAGGAGTTGCTAAGATTTGTGTATTTATAGCAGTGTTTATCCCGCTTTGAATAGCTTGTATGACTTCAAGATCACTTTTAGTCCCAGAAAAGAAGAAAACAATGCGTTCTTTGTAGGTGGTATGTAAAAGTTCAATGAGTTCTATTCGATGGGTAGTTGACCAAAACCTTTCAGTAGAGGTTTCAGCTCCACCTGTATGAAGACATACTTTAATTTGTGCGGAATATGGTTCCAAAAAATCATCTCCCTTCTCAATATCTTGAGTCTCTATTTTTACAGGTTCAAGAGTCAGTGGAGTAGCAGGTATTATCTGTAACGGTCTCAATAGATCTAAGAACGTTAACACAACATGTTGTTGATCGTTGTAGGGGACTGGCATGTTATAGCCAATTCTTCTATTTCGTATTGCAGCAAAACCAACAGACAGTTTGCCGAGTCGCATACTCAAGAGAGTAGAGGTGCGGAAGTACTCTTCTGTATCAATTACGATATCGTAGTCTTTAAATTTCAATATAAGCCTCAAAAAATCTTTTAGATTAAAGAGGTCATAATAGTGAGTGAAATATCCCTGTCTTTTATAAAGAGGAATAGTTCTCTTGCTGCCTAAAAGATCATATTGTATATCGTTGCCATAATTCAATTGCAGTTGTTTAATCATAGGGAAAGTCAGTACAGCAGAGCCTAACCCTCGTATACGTATGATTAATATCTTTTTGGGAGTAGTATATAATAAGGCTTTGTCTGAAGCATAAAAATATTTTGTCCGGGAAAATAATCGTACAAAAATTCATACTAGTACAATATCAATTTGTCTCAAAACCTTGATATGCATTACAAATATGTTTGTGTAACTAAATACTCCTTAACATACTCAGTCACTCCTTCTTCCAAACTCATAAAAGGAAAATGATATCAGGCATTATAAAGTTTGTCCATCTTTGCTTCAGTAAAATATTGATAGTTTGCCCTTATGTCAGATGGCGTATCGATATAGCTAATTGAAGGCTTCAAATAAAGAGCACTAAATACTGTATTAGCTAAATCATAGAAACTTCTTGCCTTCCCGGTTCAGAGATTATAAATTCAATTTAATGCAGTATTTGTAATATTTTTAATAAAGAATTCTATTACGTGCAAGAGATCCTTCACATAAATAAAATCCCTGCTTTGCATTCCATCTGCAAAATCTTCTCTATGGCTACGAAATAATGACATTTTACCTGTTGTAGAAATTGAGCGATACGCATGAAGTACAACAGATGCCATACGTCATTTATGATATTCATTTGGTCAGTAGACATTGAAAAATTTAAGTCAGATCCAATATGGAGGTTTCCTTTGCTGTCCAAGTGCCCATATATCAAATAGTTGTTTAGATCGTCAATAAGGATTTAATGGCTTAAGATTTGGTATATCAACCTCATCATCATCAAAATTGGATTCTTCTCAACCATATGTGGCCGCGGAAGATGCATATATAAAGGGTATAGCATGTGTCGTACACCAATGCCATAATTTTTTGCTATATCATAAATTTAAATTATCAAAAATGTCTTCGTCAAACTCAGTTGTATCCGTTCTTGCTCCCAAATGTACTATACATGTAATGTGAGATGAGTTCTTTGTAAGCCATTCCCACAAATTATCTCTTGAAACTGGCGTCACTAATGACATTCGTTTTCGATTTTTTTCTTTGTTCGATTTAGTGAAATCATCTACTGCAATCATTGTTTGTCATGAGGAGAGTAGAGTAGACACTAAAGTGCTACCTATAAATCATGCAGCTCCTGTGACAATAATCATGTATTTAATTCTAATAAAGTCTATTTTTAGAACAGTTCAGTATGAGACACTATCACGGTCCCAAACTTACTAACTGCTATAGCACTTGCTTTATTACCAAGTATAACGGCGTCTGCAAGGGTCATATTCTTCGTAAGTCCAGTAACTAATGCTGCCATAAAGGTGTCTCCAGCCCCTGAAACATCAAATACTGACTGAGCCACAGTAGGAAGATGGAGATATTCTCACTCTTTAGTAATCAATGAGGCCCCTTCTGACCCTCTTGTAATTACAAGATTGCACTGTAATTTTTGAACCATTTCGTATCCATATTTTTCTATTTCCTCATTTGTATTTTCTATAACCTTTCCCACCATCTTTTCAAACTCTTCAAAATTTGGTTTTAACAAAAACATATTCTTATACATTCCTACTTTCCCAGGCTTAGTGTCTACTAATAGTTGCAACGGTAGTTCTCAAATCTGGTCTATCAACGTCTCTGAAAGCACGCCTTTATTATAATCTGATACGACAAGGTACTTTGGTTTTAGCTCTTTAAGTTTATTAACTATTGCAGTTTCTTCTTCTAGAGTAAGTACAATTGGTTCTTCTCTATCGACCCTTAGAAGGTGGTGTTTATACTTGCTCTCCATAAACCTTGTTTTAGTAATTGTTGGTTGTTTAGTAATAATGCTCATTAACTCAAATTTATGTTGCTTGGTGAGCTGTTCTATAATAGCTCCTTCACTATCATTTCCAATATTCCCGATCAATATGGTCTCGCTTCCCATTGCAGCAAGGTTTGCCGCAACATTACCAGCTCCTCCTATCATGTTTTCAGATGACTTGAGATTTAATAGAGCACTAGCAGACTCAGGATTTAATCTGGTCATCTTTCAAAAATGATATTGATCAAGCATTATATCCCCAATAACTGCAACACATTTATTTTCCATCGGTCTTATAAGTCGTTAAAATTTTATTGATAATGTCAGTTGTCGCATAAGTTCATAAGATAGGAATAATTACAACTTTACCACCATTTTCAGAGATTATTTCATGTCCAATTACATCTTCAACCTTATAGTCTCCTCCTTTTACTACAATATTAGGTAGAAGTTTCTTTAGATAATCTAATGGCGTTTCCTGATCAAAGCTTATAACATAGTCTACGTCCCTTAATGCATCAAGCATAGCAGTTCTAAATCAAAGATTATTTACAGGTCTTCAAGGTTTATTTGATCGATAAGGTGAGATATCACTATTTACTCCTACTATAAGAACATCTCAAAGTTCTTTTGCAGCTTGGAATGTCTTGAGATGACCTGGGTGTAAAATATCAAAACAGCCATTAGTTCGGACAATTACTTTTCATTGTTTTTTCAATGAGTTGCTTATGTCTACTAACTGTTCAATATGTTCTATAATCATTTGGATCACAATTTAACTAAAATGCTCATCAATAGCATAACAGATCGCATGAAAGATCGCTTCATGGACTTGTTGTATCTTTGGTGTTTCAGTACTTGGGGCAATTAGGTTATAATCACATAACTCTTTCATTGCACCACCACTGCCTCCGAGCATACCTATAGTAGTAACTTCAATTTCTTTAGCTTTTTTGATCGCTTCTAAGCAGTTCTTGCTGTTTCAACTTGTCGAAAAAAGAAAAATTATGTCTCCTTTTCTCGCTTTTGCTTCAAGTTGTCTAGCAAACACTTGTTCATATCCTAAGTCATTGGCAACTGCGGTCAGTGTTGAGGTATTAGTAGTAAGAGATTCACTACGCAGTCATCTTCTTGATTTATTATTGAATGTGCCAACTAGTTCGGCATCAAAGTGCTGTGCATCTGCTGCAGATCATCCATTACCTGCATGAAAAGCTGTATTTCCTGCCATCAATGTATCGATAACAAGTTGTTTTACTTGCTCCAACTTTCATTCGGATTCGTCTATAAAATCAGTTAGCGCTTTAGCAGATTCATAGAAATAATTACGATTGTTCATTAACTAGATTTTACATTATAAATTGTATTAGTGGTCGAGTATATAAGAGGTAGAAATATCAACTGTTATTTGGATAAAAATCTTCCCTCCAACTTTCTAACCCCGAACTTGGGATTGTCAAACTTGACAATAACAATCTTATCCCATACTTCAAGTACAGTCCCGGGGCCAAACAGCTTATGTCAGATACGATCTCCCTCATCTCGGCTTGGACCAGCGCTCCTTTGAGATTTCCCAGCTAGATCATAATGTTTGACGAGCTCTTGTGGGAGTTCTTCAAGAAATCTTGAAGGTGGGTTGTATTTTATCTGTCATCGTTGTTGTCTAGATTGCGCGTGACTCAAGAAGAGATGGTCTTTTGCTCTCGTAATGGCAACATACATACCTCTACGTTCTTCTTCGAGCTCTTCGTTATCAAATTTTGCTTTAGGTAAAGGGAAGATACCTTCTTCAAGTCATGATATAAACACATAGGGAAATTCGAGACCCTTTGAGCTATGTACGGTCATCAACTTTACCGCATCTGCTTGTTCAACAGAACTTTCTTCAATACTTGTCATCAGTGATATCTCTTCCATCAACTGATACAGTGCGTCGACGCCAGTTCATTCATATCTACTAGCGATATTTACCAACTGTCAGATATTTTCCATCCTTTCCATTCCTTTTTCTTCTCCATCCACTTTGAGTACATATGCTTTATATCAAATACCTTGAACGATATGATCTATCAGTTGAGCAGGAGTAAAGTCCTCAATTCTACGTAAAATGTCTTGAAGAAGTGTATTAAACAATGAGATTTTCCCTTTGGTCGCAGCAGGGATATCTCATCATATGAGATTTATCTGAGCGATTGCTTCTGCGAACGTAGTTCATTGTTGAAAAGCATACTGTTCGATCTGATCGATGGTTGTTTGTCAGATATTTCTTTTGGGTGTGTTGATAATTCTTTTTAGTGAAATAATATCTTTCGGATTCAATAAAAATCTGACATAACTTAAAATATCTTTGATCTCCACTCTTTCAAAAAACTTAAATGCGCCGACTACCTTGTAGGGGATTCATTCCGTAAGTAGGATTTGTTCAAAAGGCGATGATTGCGCGTTAGTTCTATACAAAATAGTGAAGTCTGCCCAAAGAAGATTGGACTCTTCTTTTAGTTTGGTAATAAGATCAATCACTTGTATAGCTTCATCTATCTCGTCAGAGAAGGTAAACACTCTAATTTTATCGCTACCCGTTCTATGCGCTACGACATTTTTTTCATACTGTTTTTGGTTGTTATGAATGATTGCGTTCCCTGCTTGGACAATATGAGGTTTTGATCTATAGTTAATCTCAAGCTTAAATGTGCGGATATCTGGCCATCGTTTATCTACACGCAAAAAATTATCCATCACCGCACCGCGTCGACGATAGATACTTTGGTAGTCATCTCAGATAAAGGTAATATTTCCTTTGTCTCCTACAAGCAAACGCATCAGTTCAAACTGAATCGCGTTGGTATCTTGTGCCTCATCTACAAGAATATATTGAAACTTCTGTTGTCGCTTATGCAAAATTTCAGGACTATGTTCAAACAGTTCCTTAGGCAGCAATAACAGGTCATCGAAGTCTACCGCATTTGCATCTTCTAATGCCTTTTGGTAGTGTTGATAAATACCCAAAATCCACTCATCCATTTGTGACTCACAAATATGTGCTGCCTGACTAGGATTGAGTGCTCCATTTTTCCATCTACTAATTTGTCCGTGAGCCTCTTTAAGTTCCACTCTATCGGTCATATTGTGTTGCTTGAGCAAACTTCTAATCAACGCGTCAGCATCATTAGCATCATAGACGGTAAACTGTTTGGTGTAGGCTCTTCCAAGATGATGAATATCTTCTTTGAGAAGCTTCAAAAACACAGAATGAAAGGTTCCAATCCGCTGATAATCTCGCCATTGATAGTGAGGGAGTCATCAAGAAGATGCTCATGTGCTTCAAGCTGTACCTTCACTTCAGAGCAGTTGATCAAAGTCAAACTCTTCTATAGCGCCTCCAGCATTTTCATCTACCAAAGGCGGAGCTTCATCTAGCATCATTCCATTAGTTCATGACTTTCATATGCTACTTGATCCAGGCGATGAGCTATTCCCACCCTCACGCAAATCATTCATAATAGTCTGCAATCTTTCTTTCATCTCTTGCGCGGCTTTGTTCGTGAACGTCACTGCCAGTATGTTAGAGGGATGCACTCCATGACCATAAATTAAGTTTGCAATCTTATAGGTCAATGTTCTTGTTTTCCCTGATCCAGCTCACGCCAAAATTAAGCTGTGCCCTTGTGTATAGCTTGCTGCTTGGTATTGCTCGTCGTTTAATTGAGCCTTTAGGTATGATTCTATAGGGTTTGACATAGGAGAGTAGGTGAGCCAAAAATTGTGGTTACTTTAAGCTGATTCTCATTAGATTACCTTCTCTGGTAAAACCTAATTTTCCATACCTTCATATCAATTCTTCATCGACTGCTCAGTAGTAACTTGGACAATAGGTGCCACTGCAGAAAGCGTCTCAAGAAGTGAATCTTTATATGTAAACAAAATTTTTTATCTATAGCTACTATTTCCACTGTTGCTAATAATTATCACAGAATATTACTCCAAAAACTATCAAGGTATAATTTCAGGGCTTCCAGGTTTGCGGAACCACTTTAATTTTATCATAGGTCGATATTGTACGCACTGTTGGACCACTCCAAAGAGTGTTGTAGTTACGATATATAATCCTACTGCAGCAGGCATCTGTCGAACAAATGCCCCCATCATAAACACAAAGAAGAAGTTCATACCTCCCATCATCTTAGTCATATCTGGCATATTTTCTCCTCCCATACCAGGAACCTTTGGGGTAGTTGGTTTGAACATGGTGGAGGTCTTCATCTGTACGTACATGAGGACACCGGCAAGAATCGTAAGTACTAGATTGTTTGGCGTCAATAAATTTACACCGATAAAATTAGTGTCAATCGTTGCGAAATCAATATGCAACCAGCTCAAAAAACTATACACATCTGGATGAAGTCTATCGAGCGCAATATCTTTCACATTATAGAAAAGTCCTAAGAACACAGGTATCTGTATCAACATACTCAAACACCCTTTCAAAGGTCATCCTCACGACTTCTTAAATAGCCCCATCATCTCAGACGACATACGTTTTGGATCGTCCTTATGTTTATCCTGGAGTTCTTGCATTTTTGGTTGGAAATCACCCATTTGTCCTTGCATCTTCGTAGCAGCCATAGCATTCTTTACCAAGAGTAGTCTAATAATCAACGTAAGTGAAATAATAGACCGGCCTAAATTGCCTCACAATACAGACAATAACACGATCAAAAGATTGAATATAGGACGTTTAACAATTTCAAGCCAGAGCAGGTAGAGTGGATTCATATGAGATAATAACATTAGGTAACAAAACGTACTTTTATAAGCTCCTTGGTATTGATTTTGCAGCGAATTGCAAAAGGTAAGCTTCCTGTATTTATATTGACTTATATGAGATTGTGAACATTAAAAGGTTTGGTAAAACTCTTTTTTAGAAGCCAGAAATGGGAAAGAAAAAGGCTCCGACATGTCGGAGCCTTTCTCGTAGGTGAAAATATTTTTTCTAGTTTTTGGTACGTCGGTAAAGAAATCAATAAGTCTTAAGTTTATGGTCTATGGTTTATGAATTTTCGTCTTAGTTTACGCCTTACTTTTTTCATGAGCTTCAATTACTTCATCGATACTTCCTTTGTACATGAAATGTTCTTCAGGTATTTCGTCGCATTTTCCTTCGATAAGCATTTCAAATGATCTGATCGTATCATCAAGTTTCACAAACTTCCCTGAGAATCCTGTAAACTGTTCAGCGACGTGGAATGGTTGTGAGAAGAATTTTTCAATTTTTCTCGCTCTATATACTGATAGTTTATCTTCATGAGAAAGTTCTTCCATACCCAGGATGGCAATGATATCTTGAAGTTCTTTATATCTTTGAAGAATTTCTTGTGTTCTTTTGGCTACTGTATAGTGCTTCTCGCCTACCGTTTCGGCGTTTAA
The DNA here is from genome assembly GCA_038211735.1 of Candidatus Absconditabacterales bacterium. Classification (GTDB taxonomy): domain Bacteria; phylum Patescibacteriota; class Gracilibacteria; order Absconditabacterales; family Absconditicoccaceae; genus JBBQVK01. Next base: position 40,387 of record JBBQVK010000001.1, read on the forward strand.
TACCGTCGAGGTACTATCTAGTGGATCTACCGCTGGATAGATTCCTTTTTCAGCAATAGCTCTATTTAACGTAATCGTTGAATCCAAATGAGCAAAAGTTGTAGCTGGAGCAGGATCAGTAAGATCATCCGCAGGCACATAAACCGCTTGTACAGAAGTAATAGATCCTTTATCAGTAGATGTAATTCTTTCTTGTAATGTTCCCATTTCGCTTGCTAACGTAGGTTGGTATCCTACCGCTGATGGGATTCTTCCCAACAAAGCAGAAACCTCAGATCCAGCTTGCGTGAATCTGAAAATATTATCGATAAATACTAACACGTCTTTCCCTTCTTTCTCTCTGAAGTATTCAGCCATAGTAAGACCCGTCAAAGCCACTCTTGCTCTTGGCCCAGGAGGTTCATTCATCTGTCCGTAGACCATTGCTGTTTTACCAATAACTCCTGAATCTTTCATTTCGTGGTAGAGATCGTTTCCTTCTCTAGTTCTTTCTCCCACTCCACATACTACAGACACTCCATTATGTTCTTTAGCAATATTATGAATCAACTCTTGCATGATTACCGTCTTTCCAACTCCTGCACCTCCGAACAGTCCTACTTTACCTCCTTTCAATACTGGAGCCAACAGATCAATAACTTTGATACCAGTAACCAATGTCTCAGAAGAAGTTGAAAGTTCAATGAATTTTGGTGCTTCGCGATGAATCGGCCATTGTTCTTCTCCTTTAATTTGTGGAGTACCGTCGATAGTCTCTCCAAGTACGTTGAAAATATGTCCTAAGACTTGTGGTCATACAGGTACAGTGATAGGAGCTCCAGTTGCGGTGACCATATCACCTCTCTTAAGACCATCAGTAGACGTCATCGCAATACCTCTTACATACCCATCTTCAAGCTGCTGTAGCACTTCTACTACCACCTCTTGCCCATCCGCATTTTTAGTCTGCACTTTGAGCGCATCATAAATACTTGGGATGTTATTGTCGAATTTGATATCTACTACAATACCTCTGATAGAACTAATGGTACCTTGCATCTGCGACTATAATAAATAACTAAAATAATTCTTATCTGTTGTATCATCTATCTTTTTTCTCGACATATTCTGAGACTACTTCTCCCAACGCTTCTACCAATAGCTCATATTTATCTTTTGCTTGTTCTGGGTTTTCATTCTCATAAGCACTACGAGTACCAAGGATTCTCTCTTTTCGCTTTAGGATTGTAGCGACTTGGTAGGATGGTTGAGATACATTCCTAAATATGAGATCTTCTTCTTCAAGTCTTATACTGATGTCACCTTTTTTGAAAAGGCTATCTGCAAAAGTGTCTTGTTGGTCCGCCACAGACTCTATCGAAACCCATTGCATTGAAGAAGTCTTGTAGCTGAACATTCAATTCCATTTAAAGAAGAGTAGTCACAAATTTGTAACTACAAGTGCATCCATATATTCGTCCATAAACTTGTAGAGTCCAACTCCATAGATAATCACTCCTAGTCCTCATGCAATCCGCGTCACAAGAGGGTGATTTGTTATTTTATTTACAAAGAGTCGGTACAACAAAGCGATAGCTACCAAAATAACAAGATAGCCAATGATAATTTTAATATATACTAAGATATGATGTCCTATGACTTCATAGATTTCATGATCAGCCAAGTATTTTTTAATAAGAGTGGTCCTCATAAAGAAGGTGGAGGTTAGAATTTAGAAGATGACCATCTTGATGCTAATAGAGCAATCTTGTATAAGTAAGGATGAATTTACGCTTTCAAAGCATCCATTTTCTTCTGTTTTTCTAGGAACTTCTCCATTCTTCCCTTAGAAATTTTAGTTTCTTTTTTCCCTGTATAAATAGGGTGACATGCAGGGCATGTTTCTACTTTGAGTGGACCTTCTACAGCTGCATTCACCATAAAAGAGTTGCCGCAAATACACTGTACTTGCACCTTCTGGTGATACGCTGGGTGAATATCTTTCTTTGGCATTGTTATAATAGTAATATAAGTAAACAAATTATTATTGGAACTACTTCCCGTAAACAAAGGCTCTATTACATAAATCATAATCAAAGAGCTCTTCTTCTTTAAACCAATGTGCAATCTCTAACGTTGCCTCTTCTTCGTTACCTGACGCATGAATCATATTGGTTATTCACTGGCTTATTACATCTGCGTATCCATACGTCATGTGGCCATAATCTCCACGGATAGTCCCAGGTGCAGCTTGGCTAGACTGTGTATCTCCGATCATTTTGCGCACTAACGCAATTGCTTCAATCCCTTCTAAGACGATTGCAACCACTGGTCCAGCATTCATATAGTCAAGCGTAATAGTAAACGCCTTCTCTCCACGACGACTAATCATTTTCCCAATAGTCTCATAGTGATGGAAGTAGAACTCTTTACTTGGTTGAGCTAGTTTTACTGCACATATTTTTAGTCCAACTTTCTCAAAACGAGTTATAATTTCCCCTACAAGACTACGTCCAACGGTATCTGGCTTCAATACTACTAAAGTTTTTTGTTTCATTCTCCCAAAATTAACACAAAAATAAAAAATACAGTGGTTTAATATATAGGAAAGTGGGGCACGAAAACAAGAGATTCTAGGCTCTCTCTTAAGGCTTCTACCAAGGTGAGTAACTATCTACTTTTCATCATCCTTTTCCTTCTCTTCTTTATCGTCTTTGCCTCATATCTCTCTACGTATGATTTCGTCTTTTGTCCTCAATACAAACGCCGCAACCGCTATAGTTACTATTCCTGGTAATATAATCCATAGTGGTGTCAACATGACAATATTGTGGGCAAACGGGTGGTTACTAAAATTATCAGCAAGTAGCTTTAACTCATCAAGATTTATAATTTGGTTTCCATAAATTGCCAAAGAAAGATTAAATAAGATACTGATAACCGCGCAAGGTATAAATACGATGAGTAAGGTAACTCTTACCGCCTCTTGTCTTACTTTTCCAATTCCAATATGCGATTTGGTAGTGATGAAAATAAGCAACAACGCATAAACCGCTAAGAGAACGGTAGGCCTACTTGCCAATAACAGCTGTCCAGTCCGTTTTTGGAATCCATCTACCCATCTTTCAGCTGGCCCAATTAGTAGACGGCTACTTATGAGCTGGATGAAATTCCCTAATCACAAAATTATGCTAGCGATAAGGTAGTTAGCCATAATTATTCTTATCGTCCTTTCGAGCCCCATGATTAGACATAAAATAGCTATCATGCCACCGAACGCGACGACTGCTGTCTGGAGATAGGTTCGATAATCTATCATTGATGAGTAGTGAGTACCAATAAATGCAACCACTATAGATTTTCTTGCGTTAGTTGCAATTGGACTTGGAGTAAGTAAAATGGATACCTTAAAACAATTTTGTATATAAATCATTGCATGGATATCTCTAAAATTCAAGAATTTATGCACTACGAACCTGTCATGGACAAGGATCCGAGAGTGTTACTTGAGGAAGTTCTTGCGAAAGCAACATATATCACTCCTGCTCAAAAAAAAGAAGTTGTAAAGGCATATGTGTTCGCTGCAAAATATCATGCAGGGATCAAGAGACTTTCATGAGAACAATATATTATCCATCCTATCAAAGTCTTATGATTTCTGATGGCCATCAAGCCAGATGTGCCAACCATGCAAGCAGCACTGTTACATGATGTAATTGAAGATACTGAAGTTACATATCACGATATAGAAAAAGCATTCAACAAAGAGGTCGCAGATCTTTGTGATGGATTAGTCAAAGTCGCTAAGGTAAGACGAATGGGAGAAGATAGGCAACTAGAAACATTGGAGAAAACATTTCTAGCAATGGGGAAAGATTTGAGAGTTATTATTATTAAAATCGCAGATCGTGTCCATAATATTCAGACATTGCATTACCATCCGAAAAAAGAAAAACAAAAAAGAATAGCGCAAGAGACACTAAAAGTATTTGTCCCTATTGCGAAAAGATTAGGGCTTTATATCTATCAAGGGTACCTAGAGAATGGCGCATTTCAAATTCTTGAACCAAAAGAGTACAATAGGATTACAAACTTTGTAGAGAAATCATACGGTGATGTAGATATGTATAGAAATAAGGGAGTCGATAAACTTATTTACCTGTGCGAACAAGAAGGAGTAGTGGTAGATAAAGTAACTGGAAGATTGAAAAGTCCATATAGGATTTACAAAAAATTACAAAAATATCAAACAAACGATATTTCCAAAGTTATGGATATCTTAGCGTTTAGAATTATCGCGAAAGATGTCAGTAGTTGTTATAGTATCTTGGGAGTGATCCACAAACATTATACACCGATTTTTGCCAAGATGAAAGATTATATCGCTATCCCGAAACCAAACTGATATAAGAGTCTGCATACAACCGTCTTGGGAATGTTTGACTTCCCCGTAGAGATACAGGTTAGGACATCAGATATGGACAGAGTAGCCAACTATTGAGTAGCAGCGCATTATGCATATAGTGATGCAGGAAAACCGGTTATGGTCTCGCAACAGCAGACACAATGGATTGAGAAACTACAGGATATAATGGAAAGATATCAAGAAGCGACAGACAAAGGAGCATTCAAAGACGAATTAAATATTGAAATTTTACAAAAAAATATCTTTATTTATACGCCCAGAGGAGATATCATTGAGCTACCTCTTGGAAGCACTGTTTTGGATTTTGCTTTTAGGGTACATACTGATATCTGATTAAAATTTAAAAGTGCATTTATTAACGGGAGGATCGTGCCTATCGATTATAAACTTAATACTGGCGATATTGTAGACATCAAAACATTCAAAAATAAATATACCGCTGCGAGTGGATGGGATGCATTTCTCCATACGCCATCGGCAAAAGCGAGATTGCACAGATATGTCAGACAGTTACAAAAAGATGATGTATTTGCAATAATCACTGCACAAATCAATGAGAAATTGAAAGAACACAACCTCCCACTACTCGGGACAAAAGATGATCGTATCTCCAAAACTTTCAGAGGTGATGAGTACGAGCGTCTACTCCTGCAAGTGCGTGACAAACAGATGAGCACTACCAGATTGATCAAACTCGTTTACAAAGAAGTACTTGAATGATTGAAAGATGAGGTTGCCCACACTACGCCTTCCGCAATAGCGAAAGGGAAATTATCATTGTCTACTCACACGATAGTAGTAGATAGTGACAAGGAGATGGAACTGCTCATGTGTCCAGAGTGTACTCCCATCTACCCAGAAAAAGTAATTGCAAGATCTGGTAAAGACGGGATCAAAATTCACACGTTAGACTGTGAGGCTCTGAAAACAGTCGACTATAAAAAACTTCTAGAAGCTCATCGGAAGTGACTTCCTGTTACGGTGTACATACTAAAACTTGGGCTCCTAGCTCCAGACAGGCCCGGCATATTGTTGGAGATATTAAAAATATTCGAGTTCTTATGAATCAATTTGAAAGATATTTATACTGAACATGGAGATGAACACGATCACACTCATGTATGGGTCGATTTGGAGTTTGACAATCCTTCCAAGATATCCTATCTCATCAATGACTTGAAAACAAGGAAGGAATTGCTTAAGATAACCTCATTACAGATACTTTAATTTTTTATTTTCTCATTTATTTCTGATGTCATTGTCATCGATTACTGTGGACTCACAACTTATTGTTTATTTTTTGGTAGGACTTCTGATCTTTTTTTGGATTTATAGTCTCTTATGGGTTGCAAAAGATATCTCACGAAGAACCAACTCTTTTGGATTACAATTGGTAAGTATATTGTTAGTTGTTTTTCTAACGCCCCTTATATGATTGCCAATTTATTTTTTGATCAGACCACCTATCGGTATTGCAAGGGGGAACTCTCTTCCTGCCGGTAATGATCAAATAGCATGTGCAAGCTGCGGGGAAATGAACTCTATGGAGTATACCTATTGTGTATTCTGTTCTGAAAAGCTAAAAGCTCCTTGTAAAGAATGCAAAAAAAATTATGCAATTTCGTATAGTTATTGTCCCTTCTGTGCGGCACCAAATATTCGTACGTTAGTATAAAATGTTTAAAAACAATTTCGCCCCATGCAGGATTTTTGATTTAAAGCTCCTTGACCATCCAAATGAGTCCAACGGAGTACGGTAACCTCACGACTTTTTGGAGCATTCTTGTTAGGGCTGCTCCCTTTTTTTTCATTATTGTCAAAAGCTAGAGAGGTGATTATTTCGCCAAAACCGACTTCCTTACTTGAAAAATTAGACCAAGCAGGAGCGCTAGCAGCATGAGTAGATAAAGAACTTGGCCAGTTTTTGGTAAACGCAAAGACAATTCAACAAGCGATAAGTAAAAGTGAGCCGTTATTCCCTACGTATCGTGTACAGCTACAACAGATGCTGGCATTTATCCACGAAGGTGGAGCCTATCTGGATAAAAATACGTTGGGGGAATACTACGATCTACGAAGATTACTCCAAGGATTTAGCCAACACGAAGATGATATTTTTTCATTGTTGGGTGAACAAAGAGAACAAACATATTTAATTATTTTGCAGAACACGGCAGAACGCAGACCAAATGGTGGTTTCTTCGGATCATTTGGTATTTTAAAAATAAACAAAGGGAAGATTACCCATTTCGAAATAGTAGATAGTTACTTGCCAGATTATGATAGTCCTTGAACAAAGATTACAGGACCTGCTCGAATGTTAAATTTCTTACCTGATCGTGATATTTATTTCGTTGGAGCAAACAAAATTGGTTTCACCTATTTTGATGGGGAGAATATTGCTACCCTGTATGAGAAATCATATCCTGGACAGAAAGTAGAAGGCGTCATTTTCCTTAGGACTGATATGTTCGAAGAGTTACTGCCATGATTTAGAAAGAAGTTGCGAGAGTGGCAGTTTACTAATGCTTGTGTCGACCTTATTAGATGAAGTGATGAATTTGGAAAGAAAGAGCTCTATCTCGATGAGTCTAATACATATTTTGAAGATAATATGGAAACGTTGGCTATAGCAATTTTCAAACATCTGCCTGAACTTGTGAAGAAGAGATATATCAATATTTACCTTGCTGATGTGTCATGACCGTTCCATGGTCTATTGCGCCGTGGCAATCTCACTACGAGATTTGAAGAAAACTATATGTACTTCCGAGACAGTAATATCATCTTCAATAAGATAGATATGTTTGTAGATAAGATTATCCAGATTACTGATCCTCAAGGTAAACTCATCGTAGAAACTATGGACGATATTGTACCTACAGGCAAACTTGCTCCGGGTGACTACGAAGTCAAAATTTTTTATTCACTACATATCCCAGACTATTATCGCACCTTCATAAGATGATTGATTGAAAAATATGGGATTGTCCTAACTGAGAGGGAAGAACACATTCTTGCTCTTCAGCCTGAATGGTCAACGAGAGGAGTTGTCTACTTCCCGCAAAATATATCAGTCACAGATTCTACAGGCGATTACTATCATTTCAGCACCTTTGAAACGCCGTTTGCCAACGCAGCCTACTATAAATCCAAAATGACGGAGAATAACGAACTCAATGAAATTACCTTCCATCTCCGTGTCGGCGAATAATTGGTTGAATTGCCAACATACATTGGTATAACAACCCAACGTTTCGTCAATGACTGGCAAGGTAGCTTCAGTTGGTTAGAGCAGGACGTCATGAAATTACAGCTACTACACATGCACACCTTCCGCGTACTATTGCGGGCAACTAGCTCAGTTGGTTAGAGCAGGACGTTATAAAACCACAACTACTACACATCACACCTTCCGCGTACTATTGCGGGCAACTAGCTCAGTTGGTTAGAGCAGGGGCCTCTTAAGCCCAAGGTCCCGGGTTCGAATCCCGGGTTGCCTAGAAACCCCATACAACTTAGAAAAAGAAACCTGCATACCGATGCAGATTTTTTTTATCTGAAAATTCACTCTTTAGTTTATACACCCTACGATTGACTTCTTACAAGAATCCACTATAGATATTGCGATTAAAGTTTATGACTCCCAGCTAAAAAGTTAGCTGGCCCCAAGTTGGTTTCTCAAAGTTTTAGAATTTGGGCAAGTTCGAACTTTAATAACTAGGTGTTGTTCCTCAGCGCCTAGTTTTTTTTTGTGAAAAATCTAGTTGTGTACAATCAAATAGTTTTTAGCAAATTATCTATTCTCACGTTCTTTACTCAAACAACCACGCCACTTGCTCTTTATCAATTCTTCCATCTGCGATTAATCTTTTCGCATATTCTGTATGAGAGATCATACCACGTTGACGGGAGGTTTCGATGATTGAGTCGATTTGTTTACCTGATTCTTTACGGATGTTGTTTGCAACTGCGGTCGTATTGAGCATGAGTTCATATAACCCAACCCTGCTTTTCCCATCAATCGTTTGCAATAAGAATTGAGATTGCACTCCTAGTAAACTCGCAGATATTCTATCTTTGACACTATCTTGAATCTCTGGAGGGAAGAAAGATATAAGTCTATAGACAGTATTAGACGCAGATCTCGTGTGCAAGGTACTGAAAACGAGATGCCCTGTTTCAGCTAGATCGATTGCGGCCTCAGCTGTTTCTGGATCACGGATTTCTCCTACGAAGATAATATTTGGGTCCTGACGCATTGCAGATTTCATAGCAGCAGGGAAAGACAACGTATCTGAACCAAGTTCTCTCTGAGAGATAAGTGATTGTTTGCGTTCAAAGATAAATTCGATAGGATCTTCAATCGTTACAATATGTTCTTTCCTGGTTGCATTAATATAGTCGATCATGGCAATCAACGAAGTAGTTTTACCAGATCCTGTTGGTCAGGTTACAAGGAAGAGTCCAGTTTTTTGATGCAAAATATGTTCTTTGACTGCGTTCGCGATATCATCATACATAATAGTTTCCAAAGGAAGAGGCTTATAAGAAATTTTTCTCATTGCCACTGCTAGTTTTTCCAATGTGTAGTATGCATTAATTCTATACGGGACACCGTTGGTAGAATAGAAGTTGAAATCTATCTCTCTATTTGCATCAAGTTTTGCACGCCCATCTGGATGGCTAGCGAGCAGTTGATTCACATACTCTTCCATCTCAGTAGTAGTAACTTTCGGTTTTTCTTCCAGGAAAATAATTTCACCTACTTTCCTATAAGTAATATACTCACCTGTACACAGATGCACGTCTGAGATAGCTTTATCTTCTTCAAATTGTGCTAACAGCAAATTGATATCCATAGAACCATTTTTTGAATAAATAGAACCATATAAGTATAGTGGTAGAGTCAAAAATATGCAAAAATAGCCTCCAAATTCTACCTAGGAAGTTATATTGACAGTCTTGTGTAAATCATTAAATATAGTTATATTTATATGAAATTACCTCTATGAGCCTTCAAACTTCAAAAAACACAGAGCGTTCTCTATCTAGCGTTACTGACAATATCAGTGGAAATAAAACGGTTAGTAATGATATTGCTGACAATATTCTAGAACTATTGAATAAAGAAAATGATAAAAAAAACTCTATTTTTGTAGATTTTCCTGAGATTAGTATGCCAGAACTACGACAATCTAAAGGGTTTATAGATAATTTCTTTAGCGCATGCACAGCCCTGACAAGTAATTTTAGTAATATCCATGTTACCTCAGATCAACCATTAAAGAACGTAATGGCAATTGATCCTACTCTTTCTCAATCATGGCAAGGTGAATATCAACAAATAGCATTAGTGAAATACCTTAGAAGTTATGCCGCTAGTTTTTTAGGGTCAAGAAGTAAGATTGTCGATGCAAAACTTTCGTTGTTAGAAAAACGGAAGATATGGAAAACAGAATGAGCAGGGAAAGCATTGTATAATCGTAAAGGGAAACTTATTAAACCAAAAGCAGTTTCGATATCCTCTAAAAAGCAAGCTACATCTAAAGTAATGAAAGGGAAAATCCCATTACCTTCAAAAGTAAAGGTAGTGAAACCGTTTATAAAAGTAAAGAAAAACTCATATGCGCGCAATAGAATAGTTTTAATAGGCAATAAACAATTAAATACTCCCAAACGTCTTACTTGAAAAGACCATCCGAAGAAAAGTAAGTTGTGAGTTGAGCCACAACCACTAGGCCCTGTACCACTTCCTCGTGAGAATCTCCTTCCGGATCCTCCTCAGAGGGGCATTACACAATTAGCACATCTACAGCCAAACAACCTTATAGGTTCATATCAAGATTATTATGAAAATAAGTTTAGAGAGTTTTTTAAAAAATTACAACAAACTGCCCCTGTCACTTATGCCAAAGAAATAAATCCTGAGATCGATTCATTCTTGAAAAATTTCTACGAATTGTATCAAGAATTGATTTTCATTTCAGAGAAAAAGATGATTTATTCAGGAGACGTAAATCAATTAGAGTATGATTTCTTAATATGTTTGAAACAAAAAAATAGAATCTATGAAGAAGTATGGGAAAAGTTACATAACTTCGACTATACAAGGTTTAGATTTAAAATTTCTCCTTGTCTAAAAAGGAGGTAATATCCAACTTCTTATTATGAGCCCGACTCTCTAACCGCGGTTTTGAACTGTGTCCCTTTCTCTTTAAACCCACTTCGCAAGCTGAAACTGGGAGAACCACAAGATAGTAACACCACTTTTCACGGCTCTGTATGTTTGTAAGCAAACGCAACCGCTTCTTGCATAGAGCGTGTTTCATATATGGTAAATTTTTTGGAATCAAGTAATGGTTTAATTCTCACTCCAGTGTCTGGGAAGAGTACAACATTTGGTACTTCATATTTTTCTAGTGTGGCAACAAGTTCTTCAAATTGGTACTCTCATTCACTGCCTCACAAAAGAATCGTCCCCAACTGGGATCAAAATGTTTCAATTGCTGCAATGGTAGCCTGTGGCGTAGTCGCAATAGCATCATTGAACCATAGGATATCTTTGTATGTACCTACATATTCAATTCTATGTTCCAATCACGTAAACGTAGCAAGTGCGTCTTCTGCACATGAGTAATTGATCTGCAATATATCGCAAACACCTAAAAGTGCGCAGGCATTATATCTATTATGAACTCATAGAATTTTCATCTCACTATCCGTAAATGCTGGTATACCATTTTTTCTGAAGTATCCTTCAGCAAATGTGTACGTTCACTCCTTGCCGAACCACACGATCTCTTTTCATGTCGTTGCTTGTATAAATACTGGGTGGTTTGCTGCTGCCTCTTGGAGTTGAGATCACACTAATAGATGATCTGCATGAGCTAACAAGCTGAATTTTGCAGCTATATACGGCTCATATCCACCATGCTCCTTGGTGTGAGTAGCGTTCAATGTGGTAAAGATCGCTATGTCTACATGATACTCTCCCAATGCGTCAATCATAAAGCTTGAAAGTTCATAGACTACTAGGTCAGGAGGATTCGAAAAATCAATCTCATCCAGGACAGGTTTTCCTACGTTACCTACCAACATGCTTTTTTTACCAGCAGCGAGTAACATCTCCTGCAGCAAGCTCACCGTAGTTGATTTTCCTTTGGTACCTGTGACACCAATGACTTGCCCTGTATAGGTATCGAAAAAATACTGCGTCTGTGAAGTAAAACGAGATCGGTTTATATCGGTACGACCCGTCTCTTGTTCGATCATATATTTTGTAAGACCAGGTGTTTTGAAAATAATATCATACTCATCAAGCGTAGTTAGATAATCTTCTCCAGTAAATTGCTTCAAAGAAGAGTTGCCTTCAATTGGCTTTTTATCTAGTAATGTAATGTCAGTATCTGCAACTCATTGACGACGCAAAAACTCCAAGGTTGATTGCCCTTCAAGCCCAAATCACAATATCGCTATCTGTTTACCTGTAAACTCCTTGACCATTCAACGCAAATAAATAAACACAGATGTATACTATATTTTTCATCACATAGTGCAATCTCATGATTTGAGTATTTGACAGTGGATTAGGCGGAATTCAAACACTGCGTTATCTTGTCGATGAGTTTCCTCAGTACACCTATTGCTATCTAGGAGATACGGCATGACTTCCCTATGGCCCAAAAGATCCACAGTGGATTCATGATCGTACGTTTGCGTGTTGTGAACGATTGTTTGATCAAGGGTGTCATCTGGTAATTTTAGCGTGCAATAGTGCATCTACCTATGCAATCAGATCACGACAAGATACATATCCTGAGAAAAAAATGCTTTCCGTTACCGTGCCAGGAGTAGAAGCAGTGGTGGATAGAGGAGTACATCATGTTGGTATTCTTGGCACGAAGGCAACAGTTGAAAGCAATCTTTACCCAAGTTTTTTTGCGAGACGCTTTCCGAACTACATAGTAACGATGGAGCAGGTGATAGGAGGGAATCTAGTAACACTCATCGAACAAGGAGCAACCACACAAGAGATAGATGAAGAGTGCAAAAAAGTATGCAGTCAGTTTAGTGATCAGATTGAAGCGTTAATCTTAGGATGTACTCACTATCCAATTATACTTTCTTCAATTAAAAAAAATCTCCCAGAAGGAGTTTTTATTATAGACCCAGCAAAAGAAGCAGCTCATTCGTTATCTAGATATTTAGTGAATCATCCTGAAGTCGAAACAAAGTTGGATCGTGGAGGGAGTGTGTTTTTCAACGTTAGTAAGGATCTTGCCTCCTTCCATAGTGTAGGAAGCATCATACGATGAGAATCATTTTCAACGCAAGTAGTAGAGATCTAAGCTAGTAAATTAACCGTTTGCTTGTTCATGTAGCAAATCGTTTAGTTCGCTTACTTGATGCCAAAGATCACCATTTTCTAGCATCACCTTGATCTTGTGCTTTGCACTGTCGGTGAGTTTGCCAGACTTGTACGCTGTAATTAATCTCTCTTTTTGTTGTTGTTCTGTTGAGAGTTTGTTTATGTTCATGGAGCAAGAAGATGTTATTGATAAAACATCCGTTCTTTACCATACCATAACTATACCCTGAGATATAATTGCTGTCAAAAAACAATGCTTTACAAATCTTCTAATAATGGTATGATTTGCCTGTGAGTAGAGTAGAAACTCTGTAAATCTGTTCCAATAAGACAAGTTTAGCCAATCCATGAGGCATCGTATGGTTTCCCAAAGAAAGCTTACCGTCTACTGATGCATCCAACTGGGGTTCGTCTAATCCATAGGGTCCTCCAATTACAAACGACAATGTAGGATGCTTTTGAAAAATTATGTTGAGTTCTTGCGTGGTAAAAAGTTTTCCTTCTTTGCTCAGTAGAACAACGGTCCTTCCTTTATTCTTTTCTTGAGTAATCTTCGCTAGTAGTAGTTCCGTCTCTTTTTTTATGATTTGTATTTGTGTACCATTTTTTACAGGTTTAATATCTATAAGTTCGACTGTTTTACCTAATCTTTTGCTATATTCTGCAATTGCGGAGCCAAAATGCTTATCCGAATCAGAAATAGATAAAATGCGTATATTCATGTTTAGTTTCAGTAGTAAATCACTATAAACACTTATAAAATCAATTTTACCAGAGTTTGTACTAAATGCAATTAGAAGCACAGGTGTATAAGATATTAATATCGTCCAATGAAAACAACCTCTCGCCAGAAGTAAAGACAGGACAGGATCTTTTTGATGAGATTGTAAGTAAATGTATTTAACGATAGGTAAATAATGTTATGAAATTCTTTGACCAAGTCACCATCACTATCCAATCATGAAAGTGAGGTGATGGTAGTGTCGCGTGAAGGCGTGAAGCGAAAATACCACGAGGTGGTCCTGCTGGAGGTGATGGAGGGAAAGGAGGCTCTATCATTTTCCGCGCATGCAAAGATGAATGGACACTTATGCCCTATAGATATAAGAAACTATTCACTGCAAAGCCTGGCAATCCTGGTATGTCAAAGGATAAGTATGGTTCAGATGCAGAAGACATTGAATTGCTTGTACCTATTGGCACTCTTCTCAAGGATGCTATCACAGGGAAAGTTCTCGCCCATCTGTATGAAGACGATCAAACACGAGTAGGAGCGAAGTGAGGGAAAGGAGGAATTGGAAACATCCATTTCAAAAATTCTCACAATCAATTTCCTACGATGGCTTTGTATGGCGAGCCTGGGAAGAAAAAAGAGCTCTTGTTAGAATTGCAACTCCTAGCAGATGTTGCTTTGATAGGAACACCTAGCGTAGGAAAGTCTACTCTAATTAATGCTGTTTCTGGCGTAAAAGCAAAGACTGCGGAGTATCATTTTACTACGCTTGTACCAAATATTTGAGTAGTCGAACATAAATGAAGTAGCTTTACTATGATTGATGTTCCAGGATTGATAGAGGGTGCATGATCTTGAAAAGGTTTATGAAACGAATTTCTCAGACATATTCTAAAAGCGCGTGTATTTCTAATTTTCATTGACGCTACCAAGGATATCCCTGGCATGTCAGAGCCAGGACTACTGTTGGATGAGATCATGACTTACGTCGAACAAAGGCTTGTAGGATCACACGAGCGAGGGCAAGCGATTGATTCTATCCACCAAGAGTTGCTCTTGGAAAACGATAAGCTACGATATCGCGTAAGCACCACTATCGATAAAAAACCTATTATTCTTCTTCAGAAAGCGCTCTTCTTTGTAGTAAATAAAATCGATACCTTGCCAGATGCAGAGATACGTGGAGAGTTCTCCCAACTTCTACAATCTCATATAGAAACGTATGTCAAAAAATACATTCCCAGCCCTACATTGGACCTTTCTAAACACTCTATCTTTATCTCTGCGTTGACTAGAGAAGGCGTTGATCAGCTGTTAGATACACTAATCAGTATGTTACAAGATACGAATTTCCGTACAATTGGCGATCAGGAAATAGTTGCTCCAGAAAGTGAGTTGATGACGCCTTCAGTAACAAATGTTTCTGCAGAAGAAATCGCAACGCTCTTAGAACACTGATATATCCAAGAGAAACAAGCAACCAAAGTCCAAGTACGGAACGTAATCCATCCTGAAATATCTTTTCTTACTTCTGTACTCCCACGGTGAAATGAAGAAGCACAAATGCGATATCGGGAGACATTAGGTAATGAGTGACATCTCAAACGGCTTACAAAAGCAGGTGCAAAAAAATGAGATATTCTTAAAATAGTTTCTGTCTATCCATGACAAGAGACCAAATATATTTTACGAGATTAATTGTATCAAGCCGCAATGGCGAATATGAGATATCATAAATTTCTTAGACATAGTGCATATCGAAGATATGGAATTTTTATCGTTTCTATTTTTTTTAGTCTATATAGCATCCAAGTCTATGTAAATAACTTAGGTATCGACGAACAGATTACTCAGGTAAAAAAAGATATCGTTAATCTAGAAGAAGAGAACGCGTTTATGGATAAGTTCTACAAAGGATATCTACAATCTGAATATGCTTCTTTTTTCCTTGGTCATGAGAATGGGACCATTTATCCAGAAGAAAAGATTGTGAGATTGTCTTATCAGAATGAATTAGACAAGGGAGAATCTTTGCTTCCGGAGATTGCAGAAAAAGCTCCAATTACCATTTCAACCCCGCAAGAAGCACGAAATCACTTTATCCAGACAAAACTCACATTTTTACAAAGGCGAGGACTTATCAAATAGTGTGTTCTACTCAACAGGCGATATGCTATTACAATGAAAATTTCCCAACTGAAACTCTTCTCAAAGATATCAAGATCCCTCAAACAGCCAATTTCTCTCATAATCGATGAGCAATTGATCTTATATAAGTCCCAGAACCAACTTTCAACTCGACTGTATAGAGTGGGAACTCATAAGAGAGTGTATGAAAACTTATCAACTCCATAGGGCTATCAATAAAGATAGGTTGCCCTTCCCTAGCATACTCATACAGCTTTTTCCCTTTTAGTTTTTTTGCGCTGAATGGAGTTAGTGGAAGAAGATGCGTACCGATTATTGACTGGAGTAACTCTTCTAGTAATTTTTGTGGTGGAGCTTTAACAAGTGTATCATGTATCAATATTCATTCCTCTCATACAGTATACCTAACATGCTCCTTTCGATAATCACTGTCCCGCGTATCAGTCTTCTGAGAAAAATCTATTGTAGTAATATATGTCTTGTCCAATCATACTAACTCATCAATTTTTTTTGTATCTTTCCCTATTGCTATGAGTAGTAAGCCAGTTGCTAGAGGGTCTAGTGTCCCAGCGTGGCCAATTTTTTCGCCAGGATATAATCTTTTGAGTTTTTTGACTACATCAAAACTCGTATATCCGGTAGGTTTATCAACTAGTACTAGCATAGAATAGAAAGTAAGATGATTGTAAAAGTAATGAATTGTTCAAAAGCGAGATTGCCTGTATGATAGCAGAGTAGTGATTAAAAACAATCATAAAACTTGCTCTATGGAACCAATTGCAATTTCTGCACTCTTTCCTATATACGAAGTAGCTCTTACAAATAGATAAAGACGTTTTTACCGCAATTCAAGCCTCATTATCCCCCATGCGTTATTCCAACAATCTCCTCAAACGTTACATTTCATTGGATGTACATCCAGATCAGATAGCAAGCGAACTCACGTTAAAAGTTTGTGAGGTTGAAGAAATGCATGTAAGAATATTGCCAGATGAAGTAGTAATAGGTAAAATTACTGAGATAAAACCTCATCCAAATGCTGATAAACTTACTGTGTGCCAGTTGGACTGCGGAAGTAAATGAACCTACCAGATTTGTACCTGAGGAGAGAACGTTATAGTCGATAGTTATGTACCTGTTGCACTACCAGGATGTTTTTTGCCCGTCATAAATCTCAAGATAGACCCTCGTGAAATGAGAGGAGAAGCTAGCAATGGGATGATCTGTTCAAAACAAGAGTTGGGGATTCCAGAAAACCTTGAAGATCACCGAATACGGACACTCCAATATGCGGATAGAACCGACCTTTCTACCGTACCACAACAGCCTGATATGGATGACCTTACTGATAAAGATCTAGGAATCCCATTGGGAGAAAAATACCCACGATTGCATAATCGGATGGCGGATGTAGAAAACAAAACAATTACTCATAGACCAGACCTCTTCTGACATTTTGGTTTGAGCGTAGAACTAGATACTTTGTTCCCATGACAAGCAACCTTTTCAAATGGGAAAAGATATATGCAACAAATTATTCAAGGGAATATTTTTGAAACTCTTGGAAACGCAACTCCAATCAAAAGAAAAATTGATGTGAAGACTGACCTTGTATTGGCCTATACATTGATCGAACTAAACAATGTCCAGATCAAAAGAAGTGACTTTCTACTCAGAATGCATTTACATGATTTAGAGTTACAACCGAAAAATAACCGGGTGGATCTTTCCAACCTCTTTATGTACCTCACAGGACAACCAGTCCATTTTTTTGACGCTAAGAAAGTTGTGTGAGATATTATTGTGAGACAGGCGAAGAAAGGGGAGGTATTTGTAGATCTTTTGGGGAAAGAACATCAGTTGTTGGAAGAGGATATTGTAATAGCAGACGCCGACAAAATCCTAGCATTATGAGGTGTAATTGGTGGAAATAGCTCATGCATCGACGAGACTACAACCGATATCCTAGTAGAAATCGCTAATTTCGATCCAGTGACTGTCAGGAAAACTGGGACAAGACTGGCACTGAGAACTGATGCTGAATTAAGGTTTGAGAAACAAATTAATCCGCTCTACAGCCTCCACACTTCCACCATGTTCTTGGATGAGTTACAATACTTCGCAAAAAGTTTGTGAACATATACTATTGCATGACTAAGTCGATGGGCATCTTCTAGTGCATCTACCAAAATTGTCAAAAAAATTCCATTAGATACACTTGTCGTAGAACATCTTCTTTTCGGGTATAACGAAAATGTTGGAGAGCATAAGATTAGCGATCACACAATTGCAACTATTCTCTTGTCATTGGGCTGTTTAATCAATGAAGAACGAGAAGTAACGATACCTGGACGAAGAGGTCCTGCAGACCTTACTCAAGAGATTGACCTGGTCGAAGAGATAGCTAGAATTTATGGATTTGAAGCGATCGAGCCACTAGTATACAAAGATCAGAGCTGTTTTGTGCCTTTTGGTACAGCAATTACATGGAATAGAAAAATTGAGAATTTGCTTGCACACGACTATACATACGATCAAATCGAGACATACCCTTGGATAGACCAACGTTGGATAGATATATTTTCTCTTCCTGTGTCAGCATTGTATACTATGGAAAACCCACTCACTCCTGAACAGCGTTATGCCAGAGATACTATGCTACGAAGCATGTTCGAGGTAGTTGAGAAAAATGCACCGTTCTTCGATGTGATGAAATTGTTTGATATTGGAAAGACGCGACAACAAGGGCGCGATATCCCTGAGCAAGAACATATAGGTCTTGCTTATCGACAAAAAAGTTGCGATGATCGATCTCAAGATGGCCTTTTACACACGAAGGGGGTGATCTCTGCAATCCTACAAACACTTGGGATCAAAGGAAAGCTAGAGTACATAACGACAAATAATGCCTTATATCATCCAAAGCAACAAGCAACTATTGCCCTCAACCAAGAGCAAATTGGGACTATCCAGACAATACATCCCTATGGCGTACAAAAAACAAAATTATCAGCACAATGAAAATTAGTTCTCGCTGAGATTTCTATTAGCACGTTGCAACTCATAGCCGCATCTCAAAATAGTTTGTTAGCTCAATCTTATGAAACGCTACAAGATCAAGTTATACGAAGAGATTTAAATTTTGTTGTTGCTCATGCTACTGAATACTGAACAGTTTCGCACGCAGTACAAAAGATAAAGGAAATAAAAATGGTTGAGCTTTTTGATCTCTATGCAGGAAGTCGTATTCCAGAAGGGAAAAAGAGTATTGGTTTGCGTGTAAAAATAGTAGGAGATGGAGAGCTACAAACTACACAAATCAATGAAATCATACAACAGGCGGTGAAAACTGTTGAAGCAGTTGGCGGAGAGTTAAGGAAGTAATAGAATATTCTCAACTCATAGAGCACAGAATATTGACAGTGTTATCTTTTGTGTTATGCATAATGGTTTTTTTGCCTTTCTTTATGGTTTAGAGTATACTTAGGAGTTCAATTAGTATCTAATATTACAGCTATCTATGGCCGTAGCAGAAACAACTAGTTCACCTACACAACTTCACCTTTTTGGGAGTGATGGGGCATTCAGCTCGGCATGAATCATTTTTATAAAAGTTTTCATAGCATTAATAGTTGTAGCCGTACTCATAGTCTTTGCAAAAATCATTGGAAGGATAGTCAGCAATAAGATTAGAACAAAAACAATTGGAGGAGACGAGTATACTGAACAAGTTACCGGACTGGTGAGCAATGTCATTTTCTATCTGTTTGTACTGATAGCGATACTAATCGGAGTACAAATAATCTGATTTGATTGATGAATTATTATACGAGGTATTTCATTCGGTATCTGATTCGCCTTTATGGACATGTTTGGGAACATGGCTGCTGGACTTTTCATACTCACCAATAAAGAGTTCAAGCTTAATAACATAATTGAGATCAAAGAAGAAGGGAGAGTTTATTTTGGTAGGATCGAAGATATCACCATCAGATACACAGTAATCAGATTGCTAAATCGTCGCAAGGTAATAATTCCAAACTTGCATTTGATAACAAATCCTATAATGACCTTCGATTCAGATGATACCGTCAAGTTATCATTCGAAATGAAGATAGACAGCAATACGCCAATCCCTCGAGGGCTTACTATTATCAAGGATGCGGTAAACAGCGTATCATTCGTTAAAAACACCGAAAATACGCTCGTCAACATAAAAGATATGAAAGATAATTACCTTATTTTACTAGTCGACTTCTATTATGATCCACAATCTGGGATGCTCAGGAAAAAAGCTATTGGACAAATCCAGGAGGCAATACTGAAAGCTTGCCATGAGCATTCCATAAGGATTCCATATGAACACAAAGTAATTACTATGGATCATAATGATTCAAAATTTATTGATACTGTCATGCAGTTTATACCTAGGTAATGCTGCCTCTGTAATAGATAAATTAATTCATGAATTCTTTCATTTAGAAAAATAGATACGCGTTTTGCGTATCTACTTCACGTATTGTCCTGCTCTATAGAGAATAACAATTTTACAGATTGAAATACGAACGATAATATCGTTGTGTTTTAAGCTTCAGGTCGTTTGAAACTATTACGTCTAGATCATCTAACATCTTACTGAAATGTTTCTGAGTTTTTTCATCTGTATAAGTATCTGTTTTCATAGATATTTCATAAATCTTGTTTCCCAAAAGGCGTGGGAGTCTCCATTCTTCTAGCGTGATAGAAGTAAATTCTTTATAATCTGTGTCAAACGTATAAGCATTTGATTCAATAGGAATGCCGAATTTGAGTTGTTTTACATTAAGTTTTGGTGCTAACTTTCTAAGAAACTTCTTCTGAAATGTAGTAAGAAAATCGGCAGGAGTTTTGAAGAATGAGAAAGCAGGATCTACATTTGAAAAACGATATTTAATCGAAAGCCCCCATTGAGTTTTCTCGCTAGTAGCTCAATCGCCATCAATTTTTAGGATATGTCCATCAAGATTAGCGAACTCTTTCCTAATTTTTTTGATATCATAGAGAAAACTCTTTCTGATTTTTATCACGGATTCTAGGACTTTGTTGTTCCAACGGAACCTAATAAGAATTTTGTTTGAGTGATATACATCAAGATTTTGAGTGTCTGCAAAATAAACTATTCTTTGGTTTAACAAATAGTTCATTTCTTTTCCGGCTTTACTAAGGCGAATGAGTACTTCCTCAAAAGTCTTTCAACTAATCCTCGCTTTAAGCTCTGCTGGGTAGCCAATCATAGATCTGACTAGTGGATAAAGTGAAATGCCCTGTCTTAGAGTATATCCGGCTAACGCATTATTTGCAAATTCTTACTCTCGATTTATAGTGAAATCATATACCATAAAATAAGGTACGTTACGATGGTTTGTATGAGTGTCGCTAGAGAAGGGTATATTTACAAGAAACTAGGCCCCTACTCACATAATATTGCTATTTCTAAGCTATTATATATACTATTACTAGCTTTGTTTCCTCCTTAGATTCTATGAGAGTTTTTGGTCTAGTATTTATCATCGTTTGATTTGCTATATTCGGCGGTATTCTTGCAGGAAAACTTGACAATGACCTAGAAAAAATGGACAATAGTGTCGCTCACAGTAGCGACTGTAGCAAATTTACCGAGTTTGAATGCATTGCAAGAAGCGGATGTTCTCCCGTCTATGACGAAAACACCAACCGCGCATTAGCACAATGACTGCCTACCCATACACAAGGGAAAGGATTAAATAAGGTGACTATTGGAGGAATTTTTCTTACGTGTGAACCAGATATTATTACTACGAACTCCTAGATTTGATTAATAGAAGATGCTCACGATATATCATAATCAATATACATCCCTTTCGATAAACGATCAAGAGTCTTTGCAGGTAATTGATATTTTTTCAACTTGAAAGGGAAGTAGAAAAATCGAATTGGGCGAAGGAAGTAGGCTCAACTACTTGTTTATAGCTACTCAAACATGTGAGGTTACTTTAGATTTCCAGACTATGTCCTCTGGAGCAAAGGCGACGATCTGCGGACTATGCCTAGCGACGACATGAAGCGAGATCACGATAAAAGTAAATGCTTATTTACGTCATGATAGTTCTGAAGCGAATATTCACCTCGTGTCGTTTATAGGAGAATGAGGGAAATGCGTCTTGGATGGAGGAGTGATCTTGGAGAAAAATATTACACAAGGAATAGGTCATCTCTTAGAAGAAAATATTCTGCTGGGGAAAGACCTACAGATAAAAACCTTGCCAATGCTCGATGTTCGTTCGAGCGATGTTCAGGCGACGCATGGCGCAACCATCCAACGTCTCGATTCTGAAAAACTCTTCTATCTAACCTCAAAGTGAATTCCCTTATCTGAAAGCAAGAAATTGATGATTTGAAGCTATTTTGACAGGCTCTTCGAGATATTTACGCAGAATGCAGAAGCAACAGAAATTAAAGAGAAATATCTTATGCATTTATTGAAAACCCTCTAACTTTTATTTAACGTAGAAATGGAAGAGCTTCTTTATCAAGGCAGCTGAGAAAGAATTGATAGTCGACTTACGACACAATTTTCCTATAGCAGAAATTTCTTTCAACATATTATCAGCTCATGACGCTTACAAGTAAAATCTTCACAACGCGACTGGTTTGTCCCCAAAAAATCTTACTCGTTACAGCAGTGAGATCTCGTTCGTGTTGAAAACTTAGAAAGATTTCTGGATGGATGAATACTAGACGAGTGTCCAAGCCTGGAAATTAGCACTGATAGACAACTTACCACTCAAGGCGATGTATACAAATCGCTACACCCTGCATTTTTAATAATTCTCCAAGAAACAATAGACTATTTAGTTATTTACAAGCCAAAAGGAGTCTTATCTCATCCGAGCAGTATCCGAGATGTGAATCAGCCAAGTGTGGTAGGTGGGCTCTACCATTACTTCCAACAAGCAGGCCTTCCGTCGATGGGGTCATTTATTAGGGCTGGATTAATACATAGACTTGATAAAGACACTGATGGATTGATGATAATTGCAAAAAGCGAAACATGATTAACTCATTTCAAACGTCTTTTCCAACAAAAATCTGCAAGTGAAACTATTGCAGAAAAAGAAGCGGTCCTATTAAAAAAATTCTATCGCGCAACGTGCAGACTTACGCTTCTTGGAGAGTCATTCTGGGAAACGATAGTAAAAAACCTTCCGCGATATATTGATGAATTAGTCGTCGCCAAACTACCTCATGCCAAAGAGCCAAAGAGATGAATTACTAAAATCCTAGCGATTGAAAGTTCTTTGCAAAATGATGCATGTGTCGAAGTTGACGTAGAAATTCTCACCTGAAGAACGCATCAGATCAGATATCACCTAAGCAATCATGGATTACCCATCGTAGGTGACTATTTATATGGAGTAGGTGATGAGGAAGAGTCTATGCAACTAACTGCATGGAAGCTAGTTTTCGAAGATCTAGAGTGAATCATGCAAACTATTGAAATATAGTCTTTTTTATACGCATGGAAAGAATAACCATTCTAAAACATAGAAAACAACTTTTCATCTACACAAAGAGCTCTTAAGCAATTTCTCACTTATCTTTTCGCTCTAAAATTTCTCACCTCTTTATCCATCATTTTTTTCGTATCTTTTTCTTTGAGTGCTTGCTTCTTTTCTATTTTCTTTTTGCGTTTTGCTACAGCTATAGTTAATTTAAATTTATGGTTTTTTGCTTCTCGAAGAAGCGTAGGGATTATTACAAGAGAGCTCTTTTGGGTTTTTGATCGTAACTTTGCCAGTTGTTGTTTTGTCAAAAGTAATTTTCTTCTTGCTTTCGGTTGATAGTTTGGAAGGGTAGCTGGAGATGCTTTTTTGTACAATGGGATGTCCATATTTACTATTCGTGCTTCTGAACCACTAATTGTAACGATAGAGTCCTGTAGTGAGCAGCCTTGCGTCCTTATTGACTTTACTTCATGTCACTGTAAAACTATGCCAGCGTCGAGTGTGTCGACAACCTCATAGTCAAAGGTGGCTCTTCTATTCTTAGTTACTACTTTCATCGTTTTACTATCATATTGAAATCTAGACAATAAAACATATATATATCGGACTTTATTTTTAAAGAGATTATACTATGAAATTGTCATTAATTGCAGGGGTGGTCATGGCAAGCGTTCTCCTAGTAGGATGTAACAAAGCGCCGACACCAAATGCAGGAACTGTTGATAATACTGAAGCAGGAGCAAATGCTGTACTCGCACAATGCCTCACTGATAATGGACTAAAAATGTATGGGACAGAGTGGTGTAGTCATTGTAAAGAACAAAAATCTCGTTTTGGTGCAGATTTCGCAAAAGTCACCTACATCGACTGTGATGCACAAAAACAAGTTTGTATGGATAACGGTATTCAAGGATACCCAACACGAAAAGATAAAGCAGGAAATTTCTTCCCAGGTGTACAGTCACTTGAGAAGCTAGCAGAAATCGGAGGATGCCAAGCAGGATCTCCAGCACCAGTCCCAGCTGCGCAGGAAGAAGCACCTAAAGAAGAAATACCAGAGGCATGAAACCCAGCAGACGACCTCGCAGGCGAGGAAGTTGGTACTCCTGGTGAAGTAGAATAAGTATCTAATAAAATTCACATAAGGAAAAACCTCCCGGATGCCGAGAGGTTTTTTTGTATTTTGAAAAGGCCTCCGGGACGGAGGCCTTTCATGTGAATTAATCTCCATCTGTTTTGTCATAATTTCTTTGACTGCTCAATCAGTAGACTTGCCCACAACTTTTCTACTTTTAAAAGTGATTTTTTATAATGACCAATCAGAATTAGTTGTTGATTTACGACTCTTTTTCGGCTGACCCTTCTTTGAAAATGCAATCTCAACAGTTTCTATAATAACTGCAACTATCTGATACGGGTCTGCATTCGAAGCTGGTCTCCGATCTTCCAAATACGCATTTTTATAGTTGTTCACTATATTCGCAATTGGAATTCTGATAGATGCTCCACGATCCGATATTCCGTATGAGAAGCTATGAATAGATTGTGTTTCGTGCTTCCCTGTAAGTCTCTGATCATTATCAGATCCATACGCCCGAATATGTTTTTCGATTCGAACTTTTGGTCTAAATGCCTCGCAGATTTGATCCAGAAGTTGTTTGCTCCCATTCTCTCGCATAGTTTTATTTGAGAAATTCGCATGCATACCACTTCCATTCCAGTTCGGTCCCATCGCTTTGGGGTGTAGTTCAACAATAATCCCAAATCGCTCAGCTGTTGTTTCCAGCAAATACCGAGCTATAATAAGATCATCAGCAGCGACCTTCGCTCCATGTCCCTTGATTTGACACTCACATTGAGCAGGAGCAACCTCATGATTGATGCCTTCATGCTCAATACCACAGGCCAGACATGCTATCGCATGTTCATCCGCAATAGCTCGTGCATGTGGGTGAATGTTCTTTGCTCCAACACCGCAATAGTAACTAAATTGAGGAGGACCACCGAAAGTCTGGCTTGCCTTTTGGTACATCTCACTCAGAATTGGTTGAGCATCCCTGTTAAACAAAAAGTACTCCTGCTCAAATGCAAAGATGTACTCTTGCGTATCGTCTTCCTTCACTTGAGATCTGGTATTAGTTTTGTGAGGAGTGCCGTCTGCATTCAATACTTCACACAGAACAAGGTATGAATTAATTTTCCTTGTCTGTGTACGGTAGTGGTCATAATAGACCCGAACTGGTTGCAAAATACAGTCTGACTTATCACCAGTTGCTTGTCCGGTACTACTACCATCAAACGACCAATTACGAATAAATCCTTTGACCATATCCGCTTGTATGTTCTCCCCTAAATTGGGGAGTTGCCGGTACTCATCATCTGGCAAAACCAAATTTCGGGTTTTACTCCGGATTCCCGGTTCAAGAGCTCCAAACCATGGACCCTTTTTGCTTACTGTCTTTCCATCAAGCCATATATACTCGACGAAGACACAATTTTTCCCAGTTGTTAATCTCATAAATTTATTTTTTATTTCCGTGGTTTAATCGCCCTTTTTGAAATCATTATTTCGTACTATTAAAGAGCTCTGTCAAGGTATGTGATATGAATGTAGAAATTTATGTCAAGTTGAAGTTGACATGGTATGGTGAAAGGATATAAGCAAGTGATTTATCAGTAAATCGTGTTGTTCATGAAATCTCAAGAATCCTACGGAAAATATGATGCATATCTCAAATTTCATTGAGCTATTGATAATGATGTGACTTGAAGCATGCATCGTTATACAACTTTTATAGACCAGATACCATTTCGTGTTGGTTTGGATGCTTGAGTCCATCAAGGGCGGGGAGTGAATCAAGAAGATAAGAAAGTTAGTGGAGTTACGTCAATTCCA
The DNA here is from genome assembly GCA_038211735.1 of Candidatus Absconditabacterales bacterium. Lineage (GTDB taxonomy): Bacteria > Patescibacteriota > Gracilibacteria > Absconditabacterales > Absconditicoccaceae > JBBQVK01. The sequence goes on from JBBQVK010000001.1 coordinate 66,463, forward strand.
GATATAATTTTAATGTCACATAGTCATTTAGATCACTGTTGAAATTTACCTTTACTAAGTAAGGAAGGATTTATTGGAAAGGTTTTAGGTACTGAAGAAACATTGAAATGAATAAATACTACGTTGATTGACAGCCTTGTAGTTATGCAAAGAAATGCCGAAAACGAATTTGGAAAAAACAAAAGTGATCTTAAGAAGAAACTTAGAGAGTATTGGAAATTTACAAAACAATTCGGTCCGGCTATACAGTCCAAAAAATACTTATATGAACCAACTATTTCTGAAAATATGCATCATGTACTTTCCAAAGGTCACCATAGAAACCATAATATAAAAGAAGATGATTTCGACGATTTTATTGATTATCACTTAGTCTATCTTAAATATATCTATGAGTTGAAATGATATAAAATCTCTTGTCCTGCTGATATAGATAATTTAGAAATTGAGAATAATTATTTGCCCTATGATTCAACTGATATTGCAAATATCGTTTCTCATTTTTCTCCAATACCACAAAATAAAGAAATAGTACTCAAGAAAGGTCGTGATAATTGCGTATCAACTATATTTGTTAATGCATGACATATAGTTGGGTCATCACAAATAATGATTAAAGATCAAATACATGGAAATATCTGGTTTACAGGAGATCGATGAAGATTAAAAGAAACTCTCTATCTCCCTGCACCCATTTTGCCTGGGAATACATACTGAAAAATAGATACACTTATTACTGAATCAACCTATGGTGACAAACTCCACCCACCAAGAGGTCCTGAACAAAAAGAATTAATGGAACTAATTGTTAACACCAAGTGAAATGTCTTGGTTGCAGCATTTTCAAATAATAGACACCAAGATTTCCAACAGTTCTTTGCAGACATACGAGACAGTAAGGAATATGGGAAGTTCGCGGACACAATCGTATTGGATGGATTTACATCCAAAAAGTTTACTGAACTTTTTCAGAAACATTCTTCGCACACGTATAACAATCTAGATCACCGAGCCCTGAAACGAGCAGAAGGTAAATGAACTGAAAAAGTCGATAGATATTTGAAAAATGGTGAAAAAAATATTGTTATCGTATCAAGTGGAATGATGAATGGAGGAGCAATAGAAACTTATATGCACAGCGTATTATCTGATCCAGAATGATTATTAGTAATTACTTGATACCAAGCAGCTGGTTCCCGCTGACAGCAAATATTAAGTACATGAAAATACAAATTAAACGGGATTACTCACGATGTAAAATCCAATGTATACCAATGTAAGACTTTTTCTTCTCATGCGGATCGTGATGAGTTAATTACGCTTATAGGATCTGTAAAAGCTAAACTTACACATATAGTACATGGGGAAATGTCTAGTAAGAAACACTTAGAATGAATAATTCTTAAAGAATGACTAACACAACAGGTATGTATACCAGAAGTTAAATGAGATAAACATCCAATTGCTTATAGGTAAAACCATTGCACCCACTCCTTAAATCAGTATAGAAGAGGTAAATATGGACCTTGTTTATTTTTCGTTTTCCAAAATGAGTGAACAGCTTAACGAACATCAGGTGAGAATACAGAAACTCCATGCTCTCAGAGAAGCAGGGATAAATACATATGTAACAAGGTTTGAAAGAACACACAATACGGTGGAACTTCACGAACTCGCAAAAAATCAGACATTGCCTACAGGGGAAGAACTTATGAAGACTGGAGCAAAAAATATCTATAGTGCGGCAGGGAGACTTATGATGTATCGTACTCATGGGAAATTAAGTTTTGCAACCTTACAAGATGGTGCTGGCCAGATACAAGTCGCATGGATTAAAGATATGTGCAAATTACAAATTGGAAAGGAGCTTGTAAGTGCTTTGCAAATAGATGGACAAGAGATGACAGCGTATAAGTTCGCTGAAAAATATTTGGACTTAGGTGATTTCATCTGAGTACAAGGGGAGTTGTTTATGACAAACCATGGAGAGTTAACCATCTTAATCAATGAGTTTCAACTTCTGTCCAAAGCAGTGAGACCGCTTGGAGATAAATGGCATGGCGTAGAAAATTTAGAAACAAGGCTCAGAAAGAGATACTTAGATACCACTATGAATCCAGAAGTAAGCCAGATGCTGCATCGCAGGAGTAAGTTTTGGCAGTCGATGAGATCGTTCTTACTTGAAGAAGGATTTATGGAAGTAGAAACACCGGTCTTGGAAGTAACCACAGGAGGTGCAGATGCAAATCCTTTTGTTACGCATCATCAAGCTTTGGATATCGATGTATTTTTGAGAATTAGTTGTGGAGAGCTCTGGCAGAAAAGATTGCTCGTTGGAGGATTCGAAAAAACGTTCGAAATAGGGAGAATTTTCCGCAATGAAGGTATGAGTCCTGAACACGCACAAGATTATACCCAGATGGAAAATTACCGAGCGTATGCAGACTACCGCGATATGATGGACTTAGTAAAACGTATGTACTTGTATATTTTTGATAATGTATATGGAAAAAGAGTGTTTGGAATAAGAGGCTATACAGTAGATTTTGACAAACCATGGGAGGAGATAGACTATACTACTATTATCAAAGAAAAAACTGGCATAGATATTCGAAAAGCAACTGACAAAGAGATAACAAACAAGTTAGAAGAGTTGAAAGTTTCATATGATCCATTTAATCGTATTAGATTAATTGATACGCTATGGAAATATTGCCGCAAGCAACTTTCTGGTCCTGCGTTCTTAGTAAATGTACCGACCTTTATGAGCCCCTTAGCAAAATCATCTCCTACCAATCCAGAAGTAACCGAAAGATTCCAAGTTATTATTGCAGGTAGTGAAGTAGGAAATGGATTCTCAGAACTTAACGATCCATTAGATCAAAGAGCAAGATTTACTGAACAACAAGAACTCAGAGACGAAGGCGATGCGGAAGCACAGATGGCTGACCGAGAGTATGTGGAAGCGCTTGAACACGGTATGCCGCCTGCAGCAGGATTTGGTGTCTCAGAAAGGATGTTTTCGTTCTTAGAAAATCTTCCGATCAGGGAAGCGCAGTTCTTCCCATTGATGAAACCAGAGGAGGGTGAAAGCAAAAACGAAGAAGTAAAAAACAAAGAGACAAAGATTGCGGTTGCATTACTAAATACTTCACTCAGTTTAGAACCCCGGCAAGAGTTAAATACTATTGCACATCTCAATGCGTCTTTTGCTGCAAGACATGGGAATGAGTTGTTTACGCAAGACGAAGTTATAACAGCAGATAATCACAAGATAAAGTTAAATATCAAACACGCGATTATGATCAAACAATGAGGAGCAAATAAGGATCTCATCCAACTTATGGAGCACGCCAAAGAACAGTGAGTAGATTGTGTAACATTCACCAAAGAGATGATTGAAACCACGAGCGATAAAAAAGTAATCGAATCTACAAAATTAAAAAATCACGATCAAGTAGAGTATTTAGGGATATTGTTGTTCTGAGATAAAAAAATTGTTGATGAGCTAACAAAATCTTACTCGTTGTATGGATCTGAAAAAACAGCCTCTATGGAAGTCACAGAGACGACAGAGTATGGGACTCTCCCAACCCTCGACCAAGCACATGCCCTCGTAGACGAGTATCTGACTGAGACTAAACGTCACTGCCTACAGGTAGGAAACGTGATGGAGTCCTTTGCGAAAAGATTAGGAGAAGATACACACTTGCGGTATCTTGCAGGACTGTTACACGATATCGATTGGGATCATATTGCGAAAGACGGTGATAAACATCTCAAGGATGAGTTTGAAAAGATTATGGATAAAATACATGCTCCCCAAGCACTGAGAGACGATATCAAATCTCATGGAGAACGACTAACGGGAGTGCCAGTAAATTCTACGATCAGAAAATATTTAGCATCTATAGATGAGTTGAGTGGCTTTATCCATGCATACTCATTGATGAGACCGACTGGACTTGAAGGAATGGATGTTGCAGGGGTGAAGAAGAGAATGAAAGACAAAAAGTTTGCAGCTGGAGTAGATAGAGAGCACGTCATGAACTGCGAAAAATATCTAGGAATTTCTTTCGATGAGTTTGCTGGGCAGGTTATAGAAGCTATGCAGGCAATTAAATAATACTTTTGGGATTTTGACAAGTGCTACTGTTCTAGATTAGTGTTGACACTATTGCATTTTCATATTGGTTAACTACTGTATCGACAGTACGTAGATATTTTACCCTTTGGCATGTATACAATGCGTAAGCAAATTGTATTAGTAGCTTTTTTCTCACTTGCAGTACTTACCCTAAGCGGATGCGCGCTGTTTGATGGTGGAGCTAGTAAACTTATCAATGAATGAGTAAGCCTACATGAATCAGGACAATATGAGGAAGCATTAACAAAATTTGATGCTGCAGTTGCTGCTGCACCAAAGATGAAGAAAGCTTGGTATAACAAAGGATTAGCTCACTATCAGTTGGGTGAGTACGATAAGGCCATGGAAAGTTATGACAAAGCTCTTGCACTAGATGATAAATATGTAGATGCATTAGCGGATAAGGGATTGTTACTTAGTCAGCAAGGAGAGTTCGATGAAGCATTAAAATACTTTGATCAAACCTTAGCATTAAAACCTGATCATCTCTACGCGTTAAATAACAAAGGATATACACGATACAAACTTGGTAACTATCAACAAGCCATCGAATATTACGACAAAGCATTAGCATTGAGTGGTACATTCCTAAAAGCACTCACCAACAAATGAGTAGCAATTGCTGATAGTGGTGATCTCGATGGATCACTTACCTATTTTGACCAAGCGTTAAAAATTGATCCAAACGACTTCCTCACCATCTATTATAAATGAACAGTTATAAGCGATATTGGTTACAAAAAGCGCGTAAGTAATATGAGTGGAGCAGACGCAGACTCGGAAGAAGCTTTGACATTATTCGACCAAGCATTAGACATTAATCCTGATTATGTCGATATCTATGTCTACAAGGCAATTACCTATAATGATATGGGGGACTATAAAACTGCTTTGGAAGAGACAGAGCAAGCACTACTCATCAATCCAATGCATGAAGATGCGTGGTATTATAAAGCACAAAGTTTATCACAACTAGGTAGAATCGAAGAAGCAAAAGCAGCTTATCGCAAGACTCTTGAAATTAATCCTGCAAATACCTACGCCGCACAAGAGTTAGCTGACCTAGAGTGAACTGCAATTAATCCTGATATTTAATATCCTAATTATATTTGTGAGTATTAATCACGTATGAATACACTCTCGTCTTTCTCTAATTTACAAGAATTTTTTCAAGGCACTTCTACGGGAACTGTCCCAGCATTTACAGACCATATGTTGGCTAAGATTGATGCGACTATCGCGAATTGACATAGAGCTCTCATACTTTCATTAACCAAAAAATCTTCCGAAGAGATTACGAATTTTATGTTGTCCAAAGGATACAAGACCTACTACTTACATAGCGAAGTGGAAACTATCGATCGTTGGGAAATCATTAAAAAACTAAAGACTGGAGAGATCGATGTGCTCGTGTGAGTAAACTTACTCAGAGAAGGTATCGATCTGCCAGAGGTTGGCTTCATAGCTCTATTAGATGCTGATAAAGAAGGGTTTCTGAGATCCTCCACGGCCTTAATTCAGAACATTGGTAGAGCGGCTAGAAATCCTGACAGTGAAGTGGTCTTATACGCAGACAATTTCACCGCATCTATGATCAAAGCATTGTGGGAGACTTACCGCAGGAGGCATATACAAGAAGCGTATAATTTGGAGCACGGTATTACACCAGAAAAAGCCATTTCAAACGTCAAAGCATTGGAAGTCGTAAGGAGTGATGATGAACTTGCTAAGCATAAAGAGTTTCAACTTCTCAGATCAGGAAAAGTAAAAAGACTCAAAAGAATGACCAAGGCAGAAAAAGAACTCATCGCAAAAGACCTTAGAATGCAGCTTGATGCAGCGATCAAAGAACGAAAATTTGAGGACGCTGCAGTCATTAGGGATCAGTTGGAGGAGTTGGTGGGAGAATAGCTAGTATTAGAAATCAGTTGGAAGAGTTAGTGGGAGAATAGCTAGTATCAGAGATCAATTGGAGGAGTTAGTGGGCTAACATTCATTTTATACTATCATGAAAACGTAATGCTATTGGTTTAATTTTTGGATGAGCGAAAAAGAATTTAAGGGCATGAATTGAAAGCACTTTTAATAGTTCTGGTGAGTACTTTCCATACTTTATCATTCAGTATTTATAAACCAACCTAAATCATTCAGCCCTTTGTTTTAACCATTGAGAACTACTAATACTTGATCAATGTACTCTATAGTTAGTGAGGTATTCTGGTAGATTGTGAAGCTGTGATCATGTGCACGCCAAAATAGCCTTATAGAAAAAATCGCCATCTTCACTTGTCTTCAAGGATTCATCAAAATATCATGTCTGTTCGAATAAGTTTTTATTTATCATACAGGTTGATGGAAGAAAAGGGAACGTAGATAAAAAATTCTTCTGTATATCTTCACCTTCGGTGTAAAGTTTTTTGTTATAAAATATTTTTCATTGTTTATCCATTCTCCTATATTGAGAACCAATAAGTTGTGTTCATGGATTTGCTTGGAAATAAGCCACCTGTAAAGCAGTTTTTGTTGGAGAAATTGTGTCATCATCATCAAGTAGTGCAATTAACTCTCAAGTTGCATTTTTTATTGCGTGATTTCTCGTAGCGGCTGGTCCTGATGCTTTATGATTCACTGCCAACACTACGCTACTATCTAACTCACAACAATAATCAGAAATTTTTCTTAATGTTCATTTTTGTAGTGCAGCGTTCGCGTCTATAGACAAAATTATTTCAATATTCTCATAAGTTTGTTTTCTGATACTCTCCAAGCACTCTTCCAAATATGCAATATTGGATCAGTATGTCGGTACAATATAACTAACTAATGGATCAGTCCTGTCCATGCGTAAAGTCGGTATAAAAGCGATTATGAATATTAAAATATATAAATTACAGTATAAGTCAAGATATATCCAAAGAAGCCAAGTTGCTATTTTTTGTTACTTACCTATAGTACATAAGCTTTACTGCCCACAACTACCTTATGACAATCCCTGAACCACAAGCTTTAAACGACGTGATGAAGTTTCACGAGATGTTTGATCATTTTATAGGGGAATCTCCCCTGATCCCATCTGCGGAGATTTGTGAACTCAGGATAAATATTCTCCAAGAAGAGCTCAATGAGTTTAAACAGGCAATTGCAGATAAAAATTTAGTAGAAGTCGCGGATGCACTTGTAGATTTACAATATGTACTTAGTGGAGCAGTTATCTCATTCGGTTTGCAAGATATTTTTGCAGAACTTTTTGATGAAGTCCAAATATCTAATATGAGCAAAGCTTGTGCTACGCAAGAAGAAGCTAATGAGACGGCGATGTATTATAAAACAAACAGAGACACGGAAAGTTACACTGTGGAAAGAGATGGAAAATATTTTGTCCATAGAGTAAGCGACCATAAAACGTTAAAGTCGATAAATTATCATCCAGCAGATTTCGGAGAGAAGCTCAAGGAGTTTAGTACAAAATAAATAGATTTCCTCTTTCATATAGCTATTTTGCTACCATGTCCAAACAAATAATCTATAAAACACCACAACAAATAGACAATATTCGTCAGTCTGGAAAATACTTGACCGAACTTTTGGAGTTGTTGCGTGATAGTGTGAAAGTTGGTGTAACGCTCAATGAGTTGGAAGCTATTGCGCAACGCTTTTTGAATAACCATGATCTCAGGTGAGCGTTTAAGTGATATGATTGATTCCCAAGTAATTTATGTCTGTCAGTAAATGAGTGTGTCGTACATGGAGCGCCAGACAACACAGTTTTGAAAAGATGAGATCTTTTGAAAATAGATGCAGGAGTGGATTATAAGTGAGGGATTAGCGATGCTGCAATAGGAGTAGTGGTAGGAGGCGATGAAACAAACAAAGAAGCAGCCCATCTTATTCAGACCACAAAAGGCTCACTAGATCAATGAATGCTCCAAGTAGCACCAGGGAGGTCAATCCTAGGATACGGAGAAGCTGTCTACGAGTATGTTACACAAAACAACTGTTCAATCATCAAAAACCTTACTGGCCATGGTGTTGGCGTACATGTACATGAAGGTCCTGCTATCTATAATCGGCCAAATATTGCAGCTCAACAGTACACGTTTGAACCAAATATGGTAGTAGCATTAGAGCCTATAACTGCAATACGTAGTAATCGTTTTATCGAGCATCCTGGAATTACATGGAATCTGTATACAGAACATAATGATCTAGGAGCACAGCGAGAATATACCGTATTAATTACTGAAAACGGGTACGAAATTTTAGCAGGGGTCCAGTAATTATTTTTACATTATTCTGTAAAAAGATGAAATTCACTAAACCAGATGGAAACCCGATCAAAATAGAGGGAGAGGGAAATGGAAAAGAGGTTGAACAACCGCAACATCCTGCTAATCCAGTAGCAGAATCGCCAACTACATCAATGACGTTCAAAGGCGATACTACACAAATAGACTTAAGAAAAGGGAAACCAGCCAATATACATGAGTCAATCGTAGCACAACAAGCAATTGAAAAAAAGAAACATCATGGGTGGTTGTTTCGAACATGAGTAATTCTATGATCATTATTCCTTTTGTTGGTGTTATTTGTATTGGCACTTATACGGGCAATCAAAACAAAAGCTGCTCCATATCTAGCGGAAAAAGAGTTACCTATTCCAGAAATTGCCATAAACCAGGAAAGTATTGCAAACTCAAAGGCACTAATTGGACAACTGCAAGGGAAACTTCCGCTTCCAACTGATACGAAAGATCTAGTAATAACAAAAGACGATATCAATCAATTTATGGCAAACTACCAAATAGAACATTCTATTCCTGGGAAAATGTTTGTAACATTCCCATCAGATAATAATGTTTTGCTGTATGGAAGTGTACCTTTGTGAGCCTTTTCGATGAGCCTTTTCAATAATAAGCGATTCAATGCCATAGTCCAATTTAGTTGAACGTATCACGATACTATAGTAGATGCAGAGATTGTAAAGATACTCTTAGGTGACCAAGATGTAACTGAACTCTATAAGAATTTATTTGGGACATTAAGGATCAGTCAACCAGATGATGTAGGGACTCGTACACAACTTGACCGTTTTGATAGTATCACAAGCAGTAAAAATAAAATCCATTTCATGCTAAAATAAACTTTATTCTTCTACAATAATCCATGACGCACACAGACCCCAAGAAACATACGAAAAAAGAATGAGCAATGCATCAGCCACATACCGAGTGACACGAGGAGTTTTTGAAACTAACTAAAAAACTTCAAGAAACCGAAGAGATCGCAAAGAGGGCTCAGAGTGACTACCTCCGTTTGAAATTAGATTTCGATAGTTATATGCAAAGAAATCAAGAGGCTCAAGCAAGTGCAAAAGTGGATGCATTGTGTGAGGTAGCAAGGAAAATTCTTCCTGCGGTAAACCAACTCTATCATATCGTCAAAACGATGCCTCAGGAGTTCTTAGACAATAGCCGAGCACAAGGGGTAAAATTAGCGTATGACAAGGTAACTTCAGATCTTGCGCATCTGTATATCGTACCAATACATGTCAACATAGGAGATGATCCAGATTTCCTAGCTCATATACCTCTTAGCGCACAGCCCACAGATGATGAAACACTTAAAGGAAAAGTTCTAGAACTCATTGACGTAGGATACAAATATCACAAAAATGACAAGGAGCAAATTATTTTACCTGCGAAAGTAATAGTAGGGCAGTAAATAGTTTTATGTGAGTGTGAAAAAACATTCATAACAATGGAAAAACAAATCTCAGCAAATACACTTCCAGAAATAAGTATCATTATCATCACTTTAAATGAAGAGAAAACTCTTCCCGTCTTACTACAAGAATTGGCAGAGCAATCATATCAAAATTTCCAATTAATTATCTCTGATAGTAATAGTAACGATAGCACTCAAGAAGTCGCACAGAAATATGCTCATGTGGGTATGTCTTATGTATTTCATAACTGTGGCGTGACTAAAGGCCCAGGATATGGCAGGAATCAGTGAGCTTTGCTTGCTAATCATGAGATTTTGCTGTTCTTAGATGCGGATACTGGCCTTCCTAATAAGCATTTTATCGAAGATACATTAAAATTTTATTTAAACCACAACTTAGATATTGCATGATGTTATGTGAGGTCAAAAACAAATAATTTCCTTCATAAAATTGGATGTTTTATTACCAACTTGATCGCGAGGTATTATCAAAAAAAATTTCCTTTAGTTCCAGGATGATATATATTAAACAAAAAAATGTTTCACTTTAGAGTAAATTGATTCGATGAATCTATAAACTTATGAGAAGATTCTTGGTATGTTAAACACTGTAGAGATGCGTGAGCTAAATTCGGTAGAATGCCTTACAAATTCCTTTTTGATATGAGAAGAATTGAGCAAAAAGGAGCATGGTATATGGCAAAAGTATACTGGAGATGATTTATAATGACGGTTATACAAGGTGAAAGACTAGACTCACTGAAAACACAAGACATTGACTATGATTTTGATATATATAAACAAGAGAAAAGCAGATAAAAATGAAGATGCAAAACTCCTACAAAAAATACACACCGAGTTAAATTTTACTGAATAATCCTCACGCCAGATGCAAACAAATTTCAAAGAACAGCTTCTTGATCTTGGGCAAAATGCACAAGCACTCAATATTTCTGAGCAAGACCTACAAAGCAGAGTAGACCACACCATCGCTCAAACATTTATGTGGATGGGAAGTGTCCTACTCGTAGCATTTGCAGTAGGATATGGTGTCGCTTCTGGCATGTTACCAATCCCGCTTACTACTACACTTATGTGGACATCACGGATTGGATGATTTGCGTTAATCATGCTGATGAGTTGGAGATGGCAACGTATGAGTTATGGAACATTGGCTATTCTTTTTGTACTCTTTGGTGTGTTGGAAGGGTATGGTCTGAGTACGATTTTCTTGGCATATACGTGATCTAGCATCTTCCAAGTGTTCTTGCTGAGCTCTGGCATGTTTTTCTGACTAGCTGTCGCTGGATATTACCTTCATATCGATATAGCAAGAGTGGCGCCGGTCTTAACAACGTGACTGATCATGCTTATTATTGCTTTACTGATCAATTCATTTCGACAAAATAGCGCATTCAACATCTGGTTGTCAGCGATTTGACTAATTTTGTTTGCATGATTGATTATCTATGACATGAATGTCTTAAAACAGCAAGCACTAGCAGGGGATGACAGAATCTCTATCCTTATGGCGCTAGGGTTGTTTATCAATTTCCTTAATGTATTTCTTTTCCTGCTCAGGCTTTTTGGCTCTAGGAGGTAGGATTTCACAAAGTGTTTCTCTGGGTTTCTTCGAATTTCTCTGGGTTTCGCTACATCTTACCGCATTATAAGATATAATATAAAAAGGTAGTCTACCTGCCTTTTTTGATACCTCAAAATTTGACATAAACGGCTTTCTGTCTATAATTAATTATCTAACTTTACTAAATAAAAACAAAACTTCTATGACTGCCTTACTCGTTGCTTATTTCTTTGGATATGGAACTCATATCAAAAAGGCACTTCGATGATATGTAACTATTGCAGTACTCTTAATCGTGCTAGTGCAAGTAAGCGGTCCTAGTCTAACCTATGCACAATCAACTGGTGAACATGATGCAGCAATAAGTTCTATCAGTGATGCAGATATCGCCATATCACTTGGAGAGACTGAATCTACTACCACTGGAGATACTGATACAGGAACTACTGTGGTAGCGACCACAACCAGTACAACTTATAACGATGAAGTGGGAAGTGCTGTGGATCAATTAAATGATTTACTCGCATTAAAGTGAACCTATAGTAAGTTGAATGTGTTCAAATGAAATAACGAAGACTTTTATAAATTATTGCGTGATAGATTAGCTTGATATACTACTGCAGGTCAGGCAGCAAAATTTGTTAGTATTGTAGACAAACTAGACATCTTGAATGACGCTATCTATGAGCTGTATGGGCTTAATAAAGCTGGTCTCATGGATGTTTTGCCAGGAATAGCTGACGACCAACGTGAACTTATTACTGACGGTGTAGCCACAGTTTCAACTCCAAAAAAGAAATGGGAGTCATTCAATACTGACGACCTTACGTTGGAGTATGAACTTTTCTATGGAGTATCTAAAGCTACTGCATGACTACCAATTGTGTTTCATATGGATAATAGAGGTCCTACAAATATTAAACGCGCGACATGGGATTTCTGAAATGGCAAAAAATATACATGTAATTGGAATCAATGTGGTAGAGTAGGTGTTATGTATAGTGGAGCAGATACTTATCAAGTTGTAATATCATTCAGATACGCAAATGGAGAAACTGGAAGGCAAATATTCAAATTGGATGTAAAGGCAGCAACTGCTGAAAAACCTCTTGATAGTAGAAACAGCAAAAGAACACTTGTTGATGTAATGAATACAAAAGCTCATGGCACTGAAGAGGTAAAAAATGATGATAACAATAACCGCGTTATGTTTCGATGAGGGAAAGTAAATCAACATACAGATGCAGGTGGAGATTGGCAGACTGATCCAGATGGAATTTCAGGTAACCCTTCTTCAGATGCAGGTAGATTAGCATATTGTAAAAAACGATATGCAGATACAGTTAAAATAGAGACTTATAAAATGGAAACTATAGATACCTGGAAAGAAAGAGGGAATGTGAATAATTGGACTTCTACTAAGCAGTCATATATATGTATAAGCGATTCTGATACAGTTGACAATTCTGTTAGTAGCTCAGTCGCAGTAAAAATTACACAAGAGCCCGCTACAAACGCAGACGATACGCAACTTGATTCTGCATTTGAGAGTCTATTAGTATCCATTTTCGGACAGTAATCAAAAAAACCGTTATAATCTATATGTAAAGCCTGTTATGTACAAATCCCTTGTACTAACAGGTTTTTTTTGTATATTTTTTGACGAATAACTTTTACTTATTCAATCTGACAGATGAAAAAAGTTATGTGGTGGATTGTGTTATTAATAATTTTGGTAGTACTAGCAATTATTTATCGGCCAGGTAAATGAGGAGTGACAGGGACTGTAAATATGCAAGAGAATACTGCATCAGATAGCATAAAAAAAGAAGCTAAAGACGATATGAAAGCTGGAGATAATGATGAAGATGCTGTAAAAGACGAAGGAGATGCGAAATGAGCAGAAGATAATGAAGATGGAAACGCAGATGCTCAGGCTGAAGCTGATAATCAAGTACCTACTGAGGTAGATGCTCAACTAGCAGCAAACACCAAAGGTTTCGTCGAGTATGCTCCTGGTGCAATACAACAGGCCCTGGCAGATGGAAAAAGAGTAGCTCTTTTCTTCCATGCTACACGATGCCCTACCTGTAGAGCACTAGCTAAAGACATACAAGCACACCTAGCAGATATCGATACTAACACACTTATTTTCCAAGTAGATTATGATACGCAGGTAGCGTTAAAACAAAAATATGGAGTTACTAGCCAACACACAATCGTATATTTAGATCAAAATATGGAAGCAGAGAAAATCTCTAGAGGAATCCCAACATTAAAAGAACTCTTGGCAAACTTCTAAGCAAGAGGAATGCTAAATAGCCGTTCTTAAAAATGATTTCTAAAAGATTTATTTTTTTAGATTATATCTCATGAGAAAGTATTTTGTGGAAGCAATTGGCACCATGATTTTTGTGCTTACTATTGTATTGGTTGTGGCACATGCAGGCACCCTTGCGCCACTTGCAATATGATCTATCTTGATGATTTTAGTGTATGTGTGAGGGCACATCAGTGGCGGGCATTACAATCCTGCAGTATCATTGGCGGTCCGGGTGAGGGGTAAGCTTGGTTTCTCAAAAATGATCTGATACTGGGCAGCTCAACTTGTAGGAGCAATGGTAGGTGCATTGATTGCAAGCTATCTACTAGGAAGTAGTCTTACTCCTGCGACACTTTCTAGTTCAACAGGACAGATTATTTTAGCTGAATTTATGTTTACCTTTGTACTAGCGCGAGTAGTGTTGCATGTTGCGACTGACAAAGAGGTAGAAGGAAATAACTATTTTGGCCTAGCAATCTGATTCAGTGTCCTTGCCGGAGCATTTGCCGTAGGCGCAATATCTGGCGGATCATTCAATCCTGCGGTTAGTATCTGAGGAGCAATAGCTGGGATATTTTCATGGAATATTATCTGGATGCATCTTATAGGTCAAGTGCTTGGGGCGCTGTTTGCGTGACAATTGTATACCATGGTTTCGGGGAAGAAATCATAATTAAGAAAATTGTTGATAGACTAAGTTATAGTAATGAATTCCATGAACACCAAACTCTTTGGAAACTTTTTGAAAACTTTCTAAGAGTTCTCAAGAAGTTCTTTAGAAATTATTTTACATATCCTCTCAGATAGTCATCTCGACTCATTGTTTTTTTGCCTTCAGGCCTAACGAGCAACGACGATACTGCGGGGTTGAGTTCGTTATGTTCAGTAAGTAGGGGATTATTTCTCTGTGCAATATATGAAGTTGTATCGAGTGTAATCTGTTCAATAATAATATTTTTACCTTGGTGAATAAACGACGTTTTCGGCCAGAGGATATAAGCTCTTCGTTTGTTGTAGATCCCTTCCAAATGGTCTGAAAATGGCTCTATTACGCCGTCAGATTTCTCAATTTTGTTGCAAAAGGTTGCTTTCGTGTGATCCTGAGGCGTAGCATCTATGTGCCCTTTACCATATGCTCGTAATGATTTCAACAATAACGAAACGCCAACCTCTTTCATTTTTTCTATAAGATCTTTTGCAGTTCGTGAAAGGGGAATCGGAAACTCTTTTTTGCTAAGAATATCTCCCTCATCGACATTTTTGTTCATAATCATAATTGTAACTCCCGTATGTGATTCTTTGTCTATAAAGACTGATTGTAAGGGAGAAGCTCCACGATATTTTGGAAGAAGTGATCCATGGACATTGATCGGCGCAACAAGTGGCATGTCCAATATAGCTTGTGGAATAATTTTACCATACGCAATGACGACCAGATAGTCTGGCTCTTTATCCAGTAGCCAGTCATGAAAGAGCCTTGCTTGTCCGCTGAATTTCTTCGAAGTGAGTTGTAATGACTGAGGAGTTTGAATATCGTCTGGTGGGAGGCCTATTTTTTTTGCTTCTGTTTTAATAGGATTTTCTTGCACCTTCATACCTCTTCATGCAGGAGCATCAGGCATAGTGACTACGCCAATCACCTCAAACTTAGCATCTTGTGCAAGTGCTTGCAAGAAAGGGATCCCAATAGGTGCACTAGAAAAAAAAACAACTTTGTATCTGCTTGGATCATATTTTATAGTAGTCGACGGAGTACACGTACTCACTCTTTCCAAACTCATGCCCATTCATTTCATAAATCAATATCTTTGAAAGCACTCTTTGCAATAAGCACTGCAGTGAGGATGATGTGTGCAAATACTTCAAGCTAATCGACCTTTAAGCGGTCATTTATCGGGAGAAAGGGTAGCCTGATAAAAAGCAATAAGCCCAATTGCTACTTTTGCTAGTCATGTATCTATCCAACGAAGGAACGTCACGAGGAGAAAGTTTATAGGACAAATAAATTATATATAATGCACATTGATCGCTAAAGAGGCAAAAGAAGTCCAAAAAGAAGTAAGGAGTCTTTACTCTGTCGCACCAACAACTGCTATTTGTATATCACCTAGATTAGTCGTAAGGTATTTTGCAACAAAAATAAGATCTTTCGTAATTCCAACTTTCTGTAAATTTTTTGATGCAAGATCGCTAGCAGATGGATTTCACGTGCATTCATAGACTATCACATCGGGATTTGTATCTGCTTGGTCAGCATGCGCCCATTGGACAATGTTTAACTGGTAGGTACAAGAGAGCCCACTTATGCCAAGGTCTATCTTATCAATTATTTGTCCTGCATAACTGATGCTTTTGTTCGAGAAGTACATCGTATATCCTCTGACTGATTGATGAGAAAGTCGTCCAGAATAAGATTCAGGTGGTGTTTGTTGTGCAGGGGGAGTCATTCATTGTTCATCTGCAGGATTTTTTATTATTTCATCTTTCCCTGTATCAGTTGCAACAGGTTGTTTGTCGTCATTCTTTGGGGGGGTAGTAGTCCCAGTAGCTGCAGTAGTCCCAGTAGGAGGAGTAATAATTACTTGCTGGTTATCATCATTTAGTGCTCATCCTTGTGTTGGTAAGAAACGAATAGGCACCACTTTCAATGAGTTACCTAATCTAACTCCAACTTCACAACCAACTGCATGTCCTTCAGAGTCCAATCAACGCATAGTCACTACTACAATACCATTTGCTTGATAGTCAAACTCAGTGCTAGTCACTTGTGACATCGTTTGATTTATATCTTTACACATAGTTGCAATGTCTTTGGTAGCTGCTTCTTGAATACGTTCTTGACTCATAAATGACATAAAATCAATGAATGAAGAGAACGTGTTTTCTTCTGTGGGTGTTACATAATACCCATATCCTTTATTGAACGCTATCCATGTTTTAGTTTCAGTAAGATTGTAGAATGTAATATCTTGAGCAGAAACATATTTTTCATTTCCGTTTGTAGCAAAGGTAGCGAGTAATGCCTGACAGTCTTTCAAGTTATCTCATGGCTGACAGATGAATGGAGCGATCGTTAAGACTGTTTCTGGCTGGTTGTTTTTACCCAAATCGATTAAGAGTATCTCATCTGCTTGTTGTTCAACCGTGTATCCTTGCGTAATAGAAAGATCAAATCCCAAGCCTACATCCTTGAAGAAGTAGTAGTCAGGATTACCCTCGACCAATCATTCAGCGAGTCATGTCCCTTGTTTTGTTCAAACGATTTCTGAGACAGTAATAACTGGCACGTCTTTTTTGAAGTCAGTAATTTCTCATTTAAGATCAATAGATCCACTGTACTGATACAGGTCAATATCTTTACTTTTAAGACCGAACAGGTCACCATTATTTGCAACGAACTCATGTGTATAGGTAGTGAATGTTGCTACGGGTGTCATCACTCCAGAACTAAGAATTTTTTCTCCGATATAGTGTGTAGAAGCATCTCCAGAAAGTACACTTCCTGAAAGAGTGTCACTATCATCACTAGGATTTTTATCAGTAAAAAATATAGATCGGACCCCGATTAAAATTACCAAGGTTCAAACTACAATAACTCGTATGATCGAAGAACTGTTACGTTTTTGTGCATTTCTATTAGAGTGGTAGATAGGTTGTTGCATGGTCTGATTAACAATTAGGACATAAAAAAGGCTTCATAAGTACATATATTCAAATACCACCTAATTGCAATCGGTAGCACAAACAGATGCAAATTGACATAAAATTCCTATTATGTAAGCGTTTTAGGAAGCGAACCTCATGAATGAAATAATAGCACAAGGACGAAGAGGGAAGATCTCGCTTGCGACAGAAGGGTGAAAAGCGATTGCTACCAAAGAAGCGCTCTATCCTTGGACGAAAGCAGCAATCAACAAAGAGCATGATATATTGCGTTTTTTGCAACGCGCTAAGATTGATTTCATTCCAGATGTGGTAGACGGAGGCGACGGATGGTTTAGTTATACATGGATCGAAGGAGAAGTATTTTCAAAAGTATTCAAAACAGCCTCACTTGATAAAAAAAATCAGTTACTACATAGCTTATTAGACAAAGCATATGAGTTAGATAAATTGTGAGTAATACATGGAGAACTTTTGAGGCCTCACACAAATGTGCTCATAAAAAACAATAGCCAGTCGTCGAATGCGGAAATTATAATTATAGATTTCGAGAGAGGATTTTTCGGAGATTTTACGTGAAAAAACATGAGAAGTCTTGCGCAGTTTCTTTTGAATGAACAATACATAACTCTTGAATCATGCAAAAGTCTAGGGAATATGACTCCTGAGCAGATCTATGGATTTCTAAAAAGTTCTGTCCAAAAATCATCGGAGGCGCTTACCCCAAGCCATATGACAAAGGTTAGCTGGGGGATTTTTATAGGGTGGACTAGTCTACTGATTCTGCTAGACCTTGTTTCAAAATATATTTTTTATACGCTACACCTGTGGGAAAGATCTTCATGGATCACTCCTGTACTTAATACAGGTATCGGACGAAGTCTTCCTGTACCTCGTATGATTACACTACTACTTACTGGGGTTATTATCATACTCGTAGGTTTCACTTACTACAAACAAAAGATGCATCGCACCAGCGCACTGTTGATTATTGCGGGAGCAGCTGGAAACGCAATCGATAGAGTAATCTATCATGGGGTGAGGGATTTTATTGATCTCCATCTACGACCAATCTTCAATCTTGCGGACATTTATTTAACAATCGCTATTGCACTCTTACTTTATGTAACCTTTTTCTCAAGAGATGGAAACCAGAGGTAGTCTAGAGATAGAATCATTCCGTCATATACCTGCTCCTGCAAGAGGGCAAGGAGATCTTTTCACTATATTAACTCAAGCAAATACTCCTGCATTACCGGAGAGAATAGCCTTAGCAATTGAGCATTATATTGCAGGCCTTACACCAGAAAAACAGTCAGCAGCGCGACAAGAGCTCCCTTATCTAGTGCAGTTTGGTCCAGTCTTGTTAAAGTATGGAAAAAGGATACCAGACATAAAACGAGTAAATCCTGGCATACGTTATGGTGGACTAACAGAGTACGATAAAAGTAAAATATATGACCTCCTTCCTGTACAATATCAACTACAAACTAGCAATCTGTTGCAAGACGACATCCCTTCTTTTTCACAGATTGAAGATCTTATTGTCCAGTCAAACCTTCAATTCCCTCTTATGATGAAAGCGAATAAAGGAGAAAGGGGAACAGGTATTTATTATATTCCTGATAAAGATGCTCTCAAGCAACATTGGAAAAACTTGCTAAAAGAAAAACATCGAGAGCCATCATCCTTGCAAGATTACTGCGATTATCAACATGAGTATTGTTTACAGTTTTATCGCCAGCATGGGAAAATAGAAGCAGGTTCACTGACGTTGAGAGATATCCCATATGTTCTATGAAATGGGCAAGATACTATACAGTCTCTTATTGAACAACTGCCAATTCACGATGCTCACAAGCAGGCTATCATACAGAAGATTAGTATTACAGAAAACACAACGCTTCATCGCGTTCCTGCAGACACAGAACAAGTTCAGATAGTTCGTACGGCCAGCATAGATTTTGGCACTAAATATAAGCATATACAGCTTTCACCAGAGCAGACTACTATGATAAACCACCTATTGAATCAAATTCTAGTTAACATCAATCAACAGATGTTAAATGTCGGAAGGTTTGATTTAAAAGCAAATTCTCTAGAAGAGCTCATCGGGTGAAATGTAAAAGTAATCGAACTCAATGCTGGAGGAGGCATACCTACCCACGTCTATGATGAATCACTCTCTGTCCAACAAAAATATGGAGAACTCTATGCGCATTTCGACAGAATGGTCGCAATCGCAAAAGCAAATAAATTTAAAGCATGATATTCAATCTTTGGCGAAATAACTTCTCGATCTGAATTCTTTTCAATCAGCCAGAAATCTATCAAGAAAAAAGGAATAGAATTTTTTAATAGAAAAAATAAAAAAGCGCAACAGATCAAAACGATCTATCGTACCATTATCAAAACATTACAAGCAGGAAGAAATGTGAGGTGGAAAAGGGGATTTAGAAAGCTGATGGAGATGATATATTTCTAATTAAGAAGCCTTCGTGCGTCTTTTTGCAGCTGCAGCGTCGGCAGCAGCCTGTTGTTTGGCTGCAAGCAAGTCTGCTTGCCTTTTTGCGTCAGCAGCGGCTTGTTTTTTTGCCGCGGCAGCGTCTGTAGCAGCTTGTTGTTGCGCAAGTAAATCTGCTTGTCTTTTGGCTTCTGCAGCAGATTGTTGTTTGGCTGCAAGGTCTGCTTGTCGATTAGCTTGTTGAGCTGACTGCGTTGGTGTCGGTGTCGGTGTTGGAGATGATGGTGGAGGTGTTACAGTAGCGGCGGCGTGTTGAGTTGGCACTTGTTGTGAAGCTTTCTTTTGTTGTGCAAGTAAGCGTTCTTGTTCATACTCTTCATTGGCTATACAGTCTGATCATCTTTCAACAAATCACGGATCACACACTCGGGCGTTATCCTTATCACCAATTAAGCAGGTTGCATTTTCTGGTTTGGAAATACAATCGTTATTAAATAGACACGAGTCCATATCGCACGGCCTTCATGCATCAACTAGTAGATCGTCATCTAACACAAATGTAGATGCCACGTTTTCATCACTATCTTGCGCAGATGCATCTCACTGTGGAGTAATATATAATCCAGCAACCATGATCCCACCAATTGCTAACGAACTGGTTATTAAACTAGTAGTTACAAATCGTCTAATCGTTTTTGCAATCATTGTAGATTCAGTTAAATTTTAAATGTATATGCTTCGCTATAGAGACGACGAGATGGTACGCCTCTATCACGCAAGAGTTTTGTAAATGTTTCTTTCATCCCAGTGGGTCAACAAAGATAGTATTCACAAAGCCTTAGGTTCCCACTTATGGAGGCCATATCTCTTATATCTAAATATCATTGTGTGCTAGATACTCGAGGTATCACGAGAAATGAAGGTAGTTTTTTTGCAATTTCCTGGAGATAATTTAACCCTATTAGATCATCTTGTGTACGAACTAAATAGTAGAGATCTACTTTTACATCGTTCACATATACCAACTCATCGGCCATTGCAATGAAAGGCGTGATACCAATCCCTCAGGCAATCCAAACCTGTTTTAGTCAAGAGTTAGCGTTAAGGGTAAACTTTCCATATGGTCACTCCAACATAACACTATCTCCTACACATAGACGAGGAAGCGTATTGGTAAAATCTCCACTATGTTTCATAATCACTCTCACTCAATTATTAGACTTGCTAGATGACGCAAGTGAAAATGGGTGTGGTTCAGAACTCACTTCATCACTCTTAAACTTGAAAAATGCGAACTGCCCAGCCTCATACGAAATTTTTTTACCTTTTGTGGTGAGTAATATCTCAGTAGCTTTATCATTATGAGCAATAATTTTACTAATCTGATATTCAAAGACTTTATGCTTGTTGGCCCATCTTCATAAGATTGAGTAAGCGTATGCACCAAGTCAAGCAACGGCAACTATCGTAGCATATACAAAATATCAAGGGAAGTAGATAGTAGCTAGTTCTCACTTAATTAAGAACACATGAATCGCTACAAACAGGAAAGTAAGCGAGAAGAATGTATGCGTATTTTTCCATTTATTGTATTTCATTTTTTTGAAATAGAGTGTGAGCATCATCAACAGTATGGTCGTGAACGATGCCGCAATTCCGAAATTAATAGATCGATGTGAACCAGGGAGAAGATATTGTGCAGCTAAATACACTCTATCAGGAATATATTTTAGCACCAAGAAAATAGGATGTATGAGCATGAAAACAAACGCACTACTTCCCACAATAGCGTGGACGATATACATTTTATCCAGCCCTCCAAACGCGTTTTCTACAAAGCGGAATCTTCATGACAAGACAAAGGTCAATGCAAGCATTGTATAAGCAACCAATCCGCTCACTATCCCAATCGTAAAAGTTATATCTTGATAGGTAGAAAGTACTGAACTATCTTGTGCATAAGCTCGCCATGCTACTGGGAGTAATGAGACAAGGATCAGTCGAACTCGTCATCGGAATCAATTTTTACGCATGGAGTGTATGTTGCTGAGGAAGGATATAAAAGGACTCACTATCATTATAAGATTGTACATTGTTGGACTGATCCACACCCAATACTTTTAGTTCTGGATGATGTACAAGAATATTTTTTCTCATATCATGGTCACAAACAAAAAGCACTGTTGCAAATAAGTCTGCCTGAGTCAATGTAGGCGCAACCACGGTAAGAGAAGAGAATTCACGTTGGTGCAGTATATGCGATAGTGTATAGGCAGTATCAAACTGATTATAATCTCCAGAAGTCGCCACCGCAGCGTTTTTTAACATAAACTGGCCGACCTCATCTGTTGGTATTCTTGGATCTTGGATTCATAGGTGTTCTTCATAACTTCCAAATACTACTATATCTCATCTTGCATCGACAAGTCCTGCCATGCATCATTTTTTCATAAGTGATTCAGCTATTTTATCGCCAATATATCCTTTAGCAATGCTTCCTAGGTCAATCATTATATCTTCATGGAGCAGTGTAACATGATTTTTTTCTACTGCAACATACTTATATAATCCATCAATCGGAGTAATAGGAAGATGTTGTTTTCTTTGAAGAATTTGTTTTCCTAAGGTGATATCATAAGCACCATGGGTGATATACGCCCACTCCAAAGATGTTATTATAAGACTCAATAACTGAGGGGATAGATAGCCTTCACGATTTTGGTTTAGTAAAGATAATTCACTCTTTGGATCAAAAAAATTAAAGATTGATTGTAATTGTATTGCTTCTTTATACACAACAGAAATAACTTCGTCTAACTGTTCCAGTGGGAAGGTAAGTTGTTGCGTATCAATCACTATCTCTACTTTTGATCAAAACAACGGTTTAGAATACGTAATAGGTAACATGTGTGTATAGCAGATAAAATAGTATATTACGCTAGATAGTATATACAAAGCGCTTAAGTCAACCTTAAGTACTTTTCAAGTATCTAAGGCCTCTATGAAACCACGGTACACCATAACACGTACGATGCTTTAAGTTTCTTTTAAGGTGAATGAGTATAGTGTCGTCATATCGTACGGGATGTATGTATATAGCTGCGTATGATATAGGTATCTTTTATTTATTACACACCAATGAAAATTAAAAATGTGGTCGCAATGTGAGTAAGTTTTATTGCTGGGATTGCTGTAGTAGGAGGGTCGTTCGCTTATATGGGTAACCAGCAGGTGCAAGATGCTATAGACTCAAACGATTATACAGCATTCGTTAACAACGCACCAGCTAAGTTACTGAAAAAAGTAAACTCGCAGGAGGCGTTTACCACGTTCGCAGCAAAAAGCAAAGAGATGCAGGCAGCACATGAAGCAATACAAGCAAATGTCTTAGCAACCGTACAAGCAAACGATTACGATGCGTTTCAAAAAGTATTAACCGATGAACAAAACGCTAGAGAAAAGCAGATGTTTGATACTCTAGTAACTACCTATAAAGAGACTGGTAAGTTACCAGAATGACCTATGTGAGGAATGTGAATGATGAAAGGTTGATTTGGACACAGTGGTAAAATGGGTGAGTGGCACTGACATGCGAGAATGTTTTGAAATGACGATGATCCCGTAGATAATGACGACGAAGGAGAGGCACAAAACAGCGATGATGATACAACGACCGCAGCGGATAAAACATCGAAATAATTAAGGACGGAATAAACACAGAAAAACTCCTTTGGTAGGGAGTTTTTTTTGTTGTATTTATAAGTAGGAAATTTGCTCCACATCCGTATTATTCATCTATTCAGTTTACAATATATGTCTATGTTCTCCCTCTATATCCACATCCCATTCTGCATTCACAAATGCACCTACTGCAGTTTTTTTGTAATGCCAGAAGATGAGAAGACGTTGGATACAGGTGGAGTAGAGGAGCTCAAGGAGAAGTATATAGCATCCTTATTGGCTGAGAATATGGCTTGGAAAGGTCGCTTCCCGACAGAAACAGTGAGGACAATCCATATTGGTGGTGGAACTCCCTTTCAGCTAGGCGAAGCGAGATTGTTCTTACTTATCGATACATTGCTGGAAACACGAGGAGTTGAAACTTTGGAAGAACTAACCATAGAACTCAATCCCGATCCGATAGATGAGGTGGTTGCATTTGTAGATAGCTGCCAGAAGAAATATGCGCACTTATATAGACTTAGATTTAGCTTTGGGATTCAGACGTTTGATGATGAAATCTTGAAATCAAGCAAAAGATGATATACGTTTGAGGGGATTCAAGAATTTTTGAGAAAACTACAAAAGATAAAACAACTCACGACTGTTTACAATTTAGACTTCATTGGTTTCGGTAAGGTAAAAAAGTGAAAACTTCGAGACGAAACAAGAATGAAGTTCTTTACGAGTATCGCAAAGAGTGCAGTGATCGATGGATTTTCATTGTACACGCTGGAGTTAACGCCTGGAAGTAATCGGTACTATGAAGATAAGCACGCTCCTGCAATGCAAAAAATATATGGTGATAATGATCAATTAGCAGAGGAGTTCGATATCTTGAGTGGCATACTTACCAATGCAGGATATCGCAGATACGAACTTTCAAATTTTGCAAAAATGAGTAAACGCAGTATTCACAACATGGTCTACTGGACGATGCAACCATATATCGGTCTATGAATAAATGCTTCATCGTTTTTACCTAGTGCATTAGCAGAACAGGTGGATGAATTGATGGACAAAAAAAATATTGATACCAAGGAGTGACTTAAAGGCGTCCGTTTCAAAAACACCTCGCACCGAAAGGACTATCTTGCAAATGCATGGATCGATAAAAACTCCATCGAATATTTGGACGAACATACATATCGCAACGAACAAGCATTTCTTTCTCTCAGAACCGATCAAGGATTAATATACGATAGCACCATTGCAGAGGAGTTGTTTGTGCCTGATTATCAGACCCATCTCCAAGAGTGGCAAGATGAGGGATTTCTCGTATTCACTGATATGAAAATCATCTTAACCTCCAAAGGGTTAGATGTGTATAACACCATAGTAACAGACTTATTCAAAGATATTTAGTGAGTAGTAACTTCAATGAATAGCATGGTTTGGAAAGTGTGAATCTTGTTTCTCCATAATGCATGAAGAGTAAAACTCTGGTCTTCTTACAAGAATTTTTCAGTTTCAAGTTCGGGCCATTTCAATTTCATCTCTTTCATCTTTTCTACAATGATAGTTATAATTTGGTAGACTTTCCATCGATTTTCATCAGCTGGGATAATATGCCATGGGGCATTTCTTGTATTAGTATGCTCAAATACATCTTCATATGCTTCCATATAATCGTCCCATTTCTTGCGGCTTTCTCGGTCACCATCTTTGTGCTTATAGAACTTATGTGGGTTATTTAACCTCTCTTCTAATCTCTCTTTCTGAACATCACGAGAGATATGAAGGTAAAACTTCAGTATCATAGTATCGTTATTCGTTAGCAATGTTTCAAAATTTTTGATATCTTCATATCTTTCTTCAAGCTGAGTCTTGGAAATATATCATTCTACTTTTGGTACAAGTACGTCCTCGTAATGCGAACGATTGAATATTTGAATCATTCCTTTTCCAGGAACGTGTGGATGCACTCTTCGGAGAAAGTCATGAGCTGCTTCTTCTGGAGTAGGTCTTTTGTAAGAGTTCACTCCACATCACAATGGGTTCACCCCACTGAATATCTTCTTGATAGTTCCATCTTTACCTGCCGCATCCATACCTTGGAGAATTATAAGAAGACTATGTTTGCCTTGCGCAGACATAAGTTGATGTAGCTCTATCATTTTCTTATGAAGTCTCTTGGTCTCTACTTTAATCTGTTCTTCTGTGACTCATTTTGGAGGAGCCGTATCAATCTTGCTGAGAGTTACATTCATGGTGGCAATAAATAGATATATAAAAGTATTGCAATTTGGACAAAATTAAGTATACACACTTTCCATAATATGTCAAATTATAGAGGTGATTTGTAGTTGAAAAGTACTTTTACTACGTTCCTTTTGTATATGCCAACTATCATTGAAAAAGAGCTTAAAATACTAGAAATAGACCCTTTGCAAGTCCAGGAAATGCTCATTTCACTAGGGGCAACCAAGGTTTTTGAAGGGAGCGTCCATGATACCTATTATGATACGTCAGATAAGACACTCGTCGGGGAGAAAAAGCGTATTAGAATAAGGAAAAAAGGTACCTACCATCTCATAACCTTTAAAGAAAGAATCCCTGCCTCAGGTATAAAAAGCGCACATGAGACAGAGATCATCGTAGAAGACCCTAAAGAGATTGATACATTGTTACAAACCTATGGTTTAATTCCTACCTGGGAAAAAAGTAAGCACAGAATATCGTATACCTATGGAGGAGTGACGTTCGATATCGATATGTATGGAAATATTCCTCCTATATTGGAAATTGAAGCTACTGATAAAAAAACTATTATGCAGCGGATCGATAAATTATGACTTCAAAAAAAGACCACAGCAACATTCGGTGCCCATGGTCTTTTTAAACATTATAATCTTATTCCTACTGCGTTACTGGGATCTCCTGTTGTACAGAAGAAGCGCTAGCAGCTGCTTGTTGCAATGATTGGGCCGCACGAGAACTTAAGAAAAGTTGTTGTGCATTTATTTGTGAATCTGTTTTTTTGATTGCTTCTATGGTATCCAGAGAGTCTTGGAACGTACTCCACTGGTCTACCTGTCCAAGATAATATAATCCTAAACAATATTTACTACATCCTTTCGCTGGTTTACATCCATGTTTTGCCATAACTTCATGACTGAAGCAAGAAGTATTGGTAGATTTACTTTCAATAATTACTAGATTCTCTAGAGTCATATTTTTATTTACTTCTTCTCATTCAGCTCTTGGATTTGAAAACTCGATATTGAAATCGATAGTTACTCTTTCATCGTTCTGTTTGCTACAAAGCGTACATCTTTGGTAAGAGTTATGAAGAGCAGGGAAAAGTAACTGTTTGAGAGATTCTCCATATAAACTATGGAAAATTCCTTCTACATATCTTGCTGCCTCCATGGTCATTTTGCCATGTGTAGCTGGTTCGGATTGATATCTAAATTTACGGATAGTTTCACCTACCTTTTGCTTATATTCTACGAAGGCTAGATCGCTGTCTACATAGAGTCTAGTTCTCACTTTTGTTCTATCAGCATTTCATTGCTGATGTTGATTATAGAACATGAGATCTTTCGTGTCCATATAGACATTATCGTAAGAGAAAATCGAACGATCTTTTATAGTAAGAAGATAGAAACGTTCTTTCATCTCAGCGATGATGCTTGGGAGTTCAGAGATGTGTACGAGATACTTTACATCAATTCTATCCAAAAACTCAACCGTGCTGTTAAGTTGCTCCAATGAGATAGGAGCAAATCCGCTCAAAGTCTCGAAAAGCTCATCATTAATCATTTTTTGTTTGTGTTTAACGGATATAAAGTCCGGTAGATAATAACGAGGCTCCGCTTGCTTTACTCTCAGTATTATCCGCCTTTTTTGTATTAGGTACTCTTTTCTATAACAGTTAATATTACCTACAAAGTGTAGAAAGTCAAATTTTTGAGCAGGAAAATGAGTAGTTAGTTAAAAAACTCTATTTTACAACCACTCTAATTGTAACATTATCTAAATGCTCAGAAATTATTCATTTGATATCCCCGTTTGGGTAGGTACTGTCTATATAATCAATCAAAGTCGAAAAGTGATTTATATCTAAGGTCACGTTGCCATAGCTATTTTTTTGCGTATGTGATGCTTGGTCTAGGATTTCGCTCACAATATCAATAATAATCGATTTGCCAACTTCAATCTTATGTAGTTTATTTTCTGGACTTTCCCAAACAACTATTCCGCTTTCTAGGTCTATCATTTGTATATTATTCAACGACATTCACTCAATAATACACTGTTTTACAAATGGATCATCCACTCAATGTTTTATAAGTGTTTGTTCAAGCTTTTTATTAAATGATCAGGGGGCACATATCTTGTAAGCACTGGCATACCATGGTAGCTGTAATTTTGGTTTCGCAAATTCAAGCAGATAGGTCGTTCAATCTCTTTCTAGGGATATATATCATTGTTCAGTGAGCGATAGTTCATAGACTCTTCAATCTCTTAACATGATCGACTGGGGAGAAGTGTCTATTCAGGATGGGGCAATTATTTTATCAGCTGTCTCATACATTTTTATAAGTTCTGCAACTGTTTTTTCTTTTGGAAATACGATAAAAATTCTTTCATCTGTAAAAGGTAGAGCGCCAGTATCAAGTAAGGTAATTAGTTCTTTGTTACTCTTAGAAAACTCATAATCAGCCTGTTTATTAGTTTCTAGCTTGCTATATCCGTCCACTCCAATATCTACTACCATCTTTACAAAATTTCTAAAACACTATCTATATAGTATATTGCCTAGATAATGCAAGAGGTATTATTTCTGTACAGAGTGAATTGTAACTCTTGTTTTATCTCGTCTAAGGAAGAATACAGCCAAGAGGACTACAACAAATAGTTGAGCAATATATCAAGAAAGCTCTGTAACTACTTGTGTTAGTATTGGATTCCCAATAATGTTTACTCATGCAGTAATTGCTCGTATAATACCAAAGACTATTATCGCAACTAATATGCCAATCAGGAACATATAACCCAATGTTTTCCATCGCCTATTCTTTATTATTGCTTTACTTTCTTTTAATGCATCCATATCAGTTTTGCCATAGTAAATTACTACGTAGAGAGCAAAATACCAGTATACCATAAAAATCAATCAAGGAATAATCAATAATATAAACAGTCAAAAGAGGCATACTACTTGTACTATATTGGTCCAGATATAAGGCCATATTTTACGCCATGCTTGCTGTATTGTTTGTTGTAGGGACATCTCTTTCCCTTCTACTGTTTGAAATATTTTCAGTGCAATAGAAATATGTATAAGGAGATAGATAATTATTGCTATGATCCCTCCTAAAGCCAGGACTGGTAGGTGAGGAGTTATTGCCCCCCAATCAATATTTTTAAGTTGGTCTGTAGAAATTGTTTCAGATCTATTTTGTAGTTGCTGTGCTACATCTGGCCCGATCGTTTGCACCAATCCTCGTTGGAATCATAGATTCATTACTCGCAACAAAAGCGCGCAAATAATAAGTAGTTGCCGCTGTTTTTTTATGGCAAACCGTGTCACACGAAAAATTGTTGGTAACGTACTACCTTGATCGAGAGCGCTATTGTGCATATGGTTAAGTAAGGATAAAAGTCATTACTACAAAGGAATCTACTTATATTAAGACCTACTACAAGGTAAGATCTCTGCGGTACCCTGAGCAAATAGTAGTACTTACGCCATTCACTCGCGTGATCACAGTAGAGAAATACGTAACAAATGACATAATTTGCTCTTGATAGTCTACCCAATAAACCTATATGAATAGTGACAAAGACATCATTAACATAAAAATATAACTATGGATCAGCTATATATTGGACTCACCAGAATTAATTATCAGGTACATATTACGCATTGTACGTTTTGGCCTGATTACATTGCAACGCACCTAAAAGCAAAAGAGCAGTTGCTCAGCACGTACTGTTACCCAATTATGGAAGAGGTAGAAAAAGATCTTTTCGAGATCTGTCATTTTGCAGCACAGATTGGTATGACACAAACGTTACTCCAACTTGGAGAGATGGCTTCACTAAGAGGAATTAAATTAGCAATTGAGGACTCAAAGCCTGCCTGGTATATGAGAGAGCTCTCCGGAGAGTACATTCAAGGAAAGTTCATCCCAGACTTCGAGTTGGATGATGAATTAGCTAAAAAATTCTGTCGGCTGTGTATGGCTGGAGATCTCAGCGATGAAATCAACAAAGTAATAAAATTATTCTATAACACGGGACGTGTTCTCGTAGATCTTGCTCCACAAGATCAAATAATACGTCCTTGGAAAAATTAACATAACACACTATGAAAGAGAAATTACATCTCCTGCTACGTGACAATCCTATTTCTGTGGTATTTGATCTTTCCTATACTGAAAGACAGTTGCATCCCGAATGTTATCCAATGCACATTGCCTCTTGGAAACAACGCGAACACATGAAAAATCAACCACCGCGCTACCGATATAAATTATTTGACCTATCAAATAATAGCAGCGAACATGCCCCTTATTTTATGTGGGTGTACTGTGATATCTTGCGCAGAGAAATAGATACTGTTGAAGAACTCTCCCAGTTTTTTACCTGGATGAGTAAATCTATCATGGACGGGTATCTGGCGGATATTAGATCTACAACCATGCTCTGGACAGAGACTCTGTTGTTGACTTATAAAAGACCAAATACTTCGTTCACGCCAAAACTGCGAGATAGTCATAAAGAGTTCTTATGTGACTACCTTCTCACTACTGGAAACGAAGTACGACGCGCAACCTTGAAACAGTTTGCCGTTCTTCCGATATAAAAGCACTAAGGCTGGGGATTCTCCCCAGCCTTTTGTTTACCTTGATTTTCAACTCGACCTACCTATATACAGGGACACAACGCCAGAGTAGCACAGCTGGTAGTGCAGCTCACTCGTAACGAGCAGGTCGGCGGTTCGAATCCGCCCTCTGGCTAAGGAATCAACGAATGGTCAGCATTACGTATTAGTATCTTATTTCTATTTCACCCTCTAGGGCCGTAGCTCATTGGTAGAGCGGAGGTCTCCAAAGCCTCGCGCAGTAGGTTCGATCCCTGCCGGCCCTGAATCAAGATTAACTAGTCTAAGACTAGTTTTTTTTGTATTTAAAATCGTCCATTATGCCTTTCTACAAGGTTTTCCAGTATAGGACACAAAAGTATCTATTTGGTCATACCTGCAATATCGTTTGCAACGCGTTCGAGGAATTTCGTCTCCTTGCCATTGATTTGATTGGTATATCGTAATCACAAAATATATTTATTCATATTATCGACAGAAGAGAGGTTTGCTTTTTTTAACATTTTTTTCAGTTCAGACTTGCCCGCTGAAGTTTTTACCTCAGCAATAAATAAGTCAGGAAGGGCACAGACGACTTCTCTCTCATGGTTTCTCACGTCCGTATAGACCAAGTTGAAGTCTATATTCACTCTCTCCTGCGTCTCTTTGTGGTAGAGAATCGATCTATCAAACTGTATCTTAAGTGCGGGGAAGATGATCTGTTTGGGTGCATGTCCGAATATCCCTGTATACACACCCTCATAAAATTTGAGTGCTTCATTGGTTATCTTGCCGTGATCTTCAGTGGGATAACGGTAGCTAAATACATTGATCCTCTCATTAGTCATGTATTTGATCTGAAAGTATACTTCATCATTGTAAAGATATTTTCTTGTTCTTACTTTTATTCTTTTGTCCTCTTGATCTGCGTACAAATGAAAGAGATCGTAGTCTTTAGTATCCATAAAAATATCTTCATATGGAAACACGTGTTGTTCAGCTATCTGTAAAATATCAAAAGCATCGTGATTTTTGTTTAAAAAATCTACAGTCATATCATAACTAAGAAAATATTTTTTTTCCTGTATCCCAAAAAAATTCACATGACTGTCGATCTGATTTAAGTGTATTTCATTCATGCCTTTCAAAGCCATCTCTACGAAAGCATGCGCTTGCTGTTTATCCATAGGAAAATAGAAGTAAAATTAGATTCGCTTGTTCGCACAGTAAGAAACTATATAGACAGTTGCAAGGGATTATGTGCGAAATATCGTCTATTTTCTTAGCTATTTACTAAAAAGTACTCTTGCGATGAAGTTTTTATTATATACTCTTAGGGTATGAAACGACTATATTTGTTAGTAGGAATAATACTGATCGCAGGGGTTTTTGCAGTGAAAGAAAATACCTTTACTCATTGAACACCTACACCAATGCCTACGCTTACACCAACAACTACGCTAGAAGGAAATCAACAGCTTGCAACATTTGCAGGAGGGTGTTTCCGATGTATGCAACCTTGATTTGATTCGTTGAGTGGCGTTGTTTCAACGCTTGTATGATATGCGTGAGGCACAGAAATTAATCCATCATATGAAGAAGTAGCTCATGGAGAAACATCACATAGAGAGTCTATCCAAGTGGTATATGATCCTGCAGTGATAAGCTATGAACAGCTCTTAGATGAGTATTTCATTCATATCGATCCTACCGACCCATATGGACAGTTTGTAGACAAAGGAATGCAGTACACAACTGCCGTTTTCTATCATGACGATGATCAAAGACAAGTAGCTGAAGCGTACTTTAAACGCCTTACAGACTCCAAAAAATATGAAAAACGTATAGTAACTAAGATTTTACCATACACAACATTCTACCCAGCAGAGGACTACCATCAGAAATATTACCTCAAAGCTAAAGAACGCTACACCAGTTATAAAAATCATTCAGGTCGTGAAGAGTATTTTGATCAATTTAAAGAGCCTGCAACAGACACAGGAAGCGCGCCTGTAGCACAATGACTTACCTGTGACACATGAATCATATTTGATCCATCTAAACCAAAAGATAAAGGAGAGTTGAAAGATAAACTAACAGACATCCAATACTTCGTTACTCAAGAAAATGGGACTGAAACACCATTTACTAATGAGTACCGAAACAACAAAGAAGAGGGTATTTATGTAGATGTGGTTTCGTGCAAACCGCTTTTCTCTTCTAGTGATAAGTTTGATTCTGGAACTGGACGACCAAGTTTCACTAAACCAATCGATACAGGAGTAGTTACAGAGCATGAAGATGGAAAACTTGGCATGTCTAGGACTGAAATAAGAAGTACTGATAGTGACTCACATCTCGGTCATGTGTTCACTGATGGACCGAAAGACAAAGGAGGATTACGTTATTGTATGAACTCAGCTGCATTGAAATTTATTCCTAAATCGCAAATGGAAGCCCAATGATATGGGGATTATCTGAATCTCTTCTCTGGGTCAAATTAGGACAAATTGCATATTTGATTAGAATCAATATTTTATCAATCTCGCAGCTTTATTTATTACCAACAAGTCATGAAGAAATATTTCCTCGTAGCGATCGTAGTAATCGTAGCAATAAGTAGCAAATTTTTTGTCTATGCCTATGAATCAACGGTAGACTTAGATAATAGGATCGATAGAGTAGCTGATGCAATAATGGATATAATGGTAAGGAAGGATGCAACTTATGGCAACAAGGTCCTTGTGTTACTAGAGTGATATAAAACTAGATTCGATCTAAAGGGTGATGATAGAAACGAATACGTTGCAAATAGATTACTCCTCCAGTTAGCTAGCTTCCATCACTGCACGACCCTAGGAGGCACGTGGGTGACTGTTGTAAATGAGTGCGAACTTATCAGTAAAGATCAGTGTAAGACGCTAGATGGGACATTTAATGAGTGTGGTTCTGCCTGTAGACATGAACCAGAAAGCACTATCTGTACACTGCAGTGCGTCCCTTTCTGTGCAGTTGAGTTGGATTATACCATTCCAGAATCCAAGTAATTCCAAAGATTTATCGCAGACAAAAGAACTATTTGCTTGTTATGATAAAATGAGTACATTTTAAATAATTTTACTATTCACTCTACTCCTATGAAAAAGTTCCTTCTTCTTGCACTAAGCGCGCTCAGCTTCTTTACAATGACTAGCAGTATATTTGCTTATGATGCAACTCAAGAAGATCGTGATCTCCGCAATGAGGTGAGAGCCCATGTAGACTCTCTCTATCCTGGAAGTATCGCACCACTATTGCGTGCATACGGCAGATTACAAAACTTGACACCATACCTGACTATCACCTATTGAGAGCGTGGGATTTGGTTTGCTGAAAAACTAAAAGAGGTCTTTGTAGAGCAGTTATTTGAGAACAACGACGTGTGTATCCAATGATATACCCAAGCAGGAGATACAGTCGAAGTAATGTATACCGTGCGTGGAACAAACGGAGAATTACTTCGTGAAACTTCAGTCCCGCTGGTATTCAATCCTGGTGCTGAACAAGTCCGGAAGTCATTAGATGACAATGTCTATGGGCTACAAAAGAATAAAGCAAATGTAGATGTTATAGGCACTCTTCAAGTTAATCCCGACGATGAAGGTCAGCGGACAAAAGAGATGCCGCGTAATGAAATCGAAGATAATAAACCTCCTTATGTAGGAGCTACGTATGTCTTCGGTTCTAAAACAATCCCTGGAGCAATCCTAGGAACAGTAATTTCAATGAATGCAGACACCGTCACTTTCGACTTTGAGGACGCACCTTTGGGTAAAGAAGTAGTGTTAAGAGTACAGTTGGAAATGTTGAGAAAGGGATGTAGCAGTACTAAGAATTCTCCATCAAACGATGTTACTATATTACCCGTTGTACATTAGTTTGTATGTCGTTGAAATTAATTTCAAGAATTTGATTCTGAAGTTGGTAGAGTAGAGGAAGAATTTTCTGGTGGAACAGGAAGTTCTTTTTCAATTAGTGAAATGTGCAACTCATCCAGCTGTGCCTTATCTATGATACTCGGAGCGCCCATCATAACGTCTTCAGCTCTTCCTGATTTGGGGAAGGCGTAGCACTCACGGATGCTTGGTTCGTCTTGGAAGATCATCATAATGCGGTCAAATCCAAAGGCAAAACCGCCATGTGGAGGAGCCCCATATTGGAAGGCTTCATACATCGCCCCAAAACGTTCTTTGATTTGATCTTCCCCCATACCTAGCTTTTCGAAAGCTGCGACCATCACTTCTGGATTGTGGTTACGGATTGATCACGAAAGTATTTCAAATCCATTTAAGACCATGTCATATTGATTAGTTTGAATCTCACTAGGGTCTTTGGTCTTCAACGCTTCTACACCTCCGACAACATGCGAAAATGGATTGTGTCAGAAATCTCGTTTCTTATTTTTTTCATCGTACTCGTAGAAGGGGAAGTCGGTAATCCACACAAATGCTAGATCCTTATCGTCTGCTAATTTATAATAGTCTCTGCAATACAGTCTTACTTTGTTTAATACTTTGTTAACTAGCTCTTTTGGTCATGCACCGAAGAAAAGCATATCACCTTCTTCTGCATCAGTTGCTTCTTGGATGAAATCTAACTGTTCTTTGGTAAAGAATTTTGCAATAGGTGAGCGCATCTCTCCATTCTCATAAATGAAATAGGCGAGACCTCCAGCGCCTGCTTGTTTCGCTACTTCAGTAAGATCATCGATCTCTTTTCTCGTCATAATATGTTGGTCGAGTTTCACCGCTTTAACAATTCCTCACTCTTTGATTGCATTGGCAAACACCCCAAATTCCGAATTTTTGACAAGTTGACTAATATCGACAAACTGCATATCAAAGCGCAGATCTGGCTTATCACTACCATAATAGTCCATCGCTTCGGCATAAGGGAGACGCGTAAACTCAACACAGATTGTCTTAGTTGGGACTAAACTTTCCACCATATCACGCATATAACGTTCTGCAATATCGAACACATCATCTTGGTGCACAAAACTCATCTCTGCATCGACTTGATAGAACTCACAACTATGTCTATCTGCACGCGGATCTTCATCACGAAAACAAGGCGCTATTTGAAAATATTTATCTACTCATCCTACCATCAATAATTGTTTGTACTGTTGCGGCGCTTGCGGAAGTGCATAAAATTTCCCAGGATTAACACGCGAAGGAATCACATAATCACGTGCACCTTCTGGTGAACTTACTGTAAAAATTGGTGTTTGTACTTCCAAAAATCACTCATTCGTAAACCAGTTACGCGTGAAATGATTCATACGTGCCCTAAACTCAATATTCTCTAATACAGGGCGCCTTCTAATATCTAAGAATCTATGCTTAAATCTATTCTCCTCACTGGTGTTTGACTCATCTCTAATAGAAAAAGGCAATTCTTTACAAACGGTATGTACTTCTATCGTCTCCAATGCAACTTCTATATCTCCTGTGGGCATATTACCATTTGCTTGTCCTTGTGGTCTTGCGACAACGGCACCCGTGATTTTTACACAGTATTCTGGCTTCAATTCAGGCATGGTAGGCACTAACGCACTACCGACGCTAATTTGTGTCTTTCCATATCTATCCCTCAAGACCAAAAATAGCAGTCCACCCATATCCCTAATATCGTCTATCCATCCAGAGAGGGTAACGGTTTCCCCAGCATCTTCTTTACGTAACTGTCCACACGTGTGCGTTCTATGCATGATAGTTTTCTCCAAGCTATAAAAAATAATACAAAATATATAGTGAAACAACTGTCTATTGGAAGAGCAGGCTAGGGAGCTCCTACCAATGAACAATTTCATAAAAACGTGATATAGTATCCAGTTCCGGCTTGTTTTAGTAGGGATTATTACTAATCTAAATGAGGCGCTAGTAAACGATAGTATTTGTTTTTCATAAATCTCATGAACCTACTCCCAAAAAAAATCCACAAAGAACTCCAAGAGAGAGTAAAAACTTATTTTGCGCAAAATGGAATCCAAAGAACCGCAAATGGGGAAATGAAAACTAAGACAGTAACGCTGTTAACAGCGCGAATGGGAAGCTATCTTGCAATAATACTATTTCATAGTCATCTTCCAGTCGGTCGACAGATAGTACTCTTTGTTATTTTTAGTTTTTCAGGGGTTGGGATCTGATTTTGCGTTATGCACGACGCCAACCATGGCGCCTATAGTAGCAGTAAAACAGTCAACAAACTCCTGTGATATTCAATGAACATGTTAGGGTACAATAAGTGGGTCTGGACGCAGCAACATAACTTGAGACATCACGTGCTCACCAATATTGACGGCCATGACGATGATATACAACCATGATTTGCGCTCCGTTTCGCAAAAGAGCAGCCGCACCATCGACGACATCAATTCCAACGGTTGTATTTTTTGCCGCTCTACGCACTGCAAACAGTTATTTGGGTAGTCGTAGGAGATTTTATGAAATTTTACACCTATACTCAAGAAGCGTTTAAAAATAGAGCAACAGATAAGGTTAAGCATAAACAATATATCAAGGAATCACGGATTCTTTATCTAAGTAAAGCTCGATACTTTATTTTGATATTTGGTATTCCGTTGCTTGCAGGGTTTGATATTCGATTGATAGTTAAAGCGTTCTTTATTATGCATGCAATCAGCGGACTCTTTACTGCATTAGTATTCCAGTGTGCCCACGTAAGAGTCGATGCTGAAACATATGACCAATCAGGCCCTGAGAAAGTAGATGAAAATAGTTTTGTAGTGCACCAAGTACAAAGCACGGGAAATTTTGCTCCTCAGTCGAGAATATTTTCTCGGTTTATAGGTGGACTTACTCATCAAATCGAACATCATCTCTTCCCCAATATCTGTCACGTTCACTATCCAAAGATAAGACCTATTGTGAGACAAACTCTGCTAGAATATGGACTTCCTTATAATGAGTATAAGACCTTTGCTTCTGCACTACGATCGCACGCTGCGCAGATACGACAGTTGAGTTGGAAGCCGAAATCGATGGCTTAATGAGGCAGTAATGAAATGAAAATGTAATAAAATAAGACAAAATGGAATGGACAATGAACATAGACAAAAAGGACCGCAGTAGCGGTCCTTTTTATTTCAAATGTATATCAAACCAATCCGCGCTTACGGCGTTATTCTATTGTGATATCTTGGGAAAGGAATTGACTCTCTAATATGTTGTAGTCCACAAATTCGCATAACCAATCTTTCTAATCCAAATCCAAATCAAGAAGTGGTAACACCACCGTATTTTCTGATATCCAGATACCGCTCATAGTCTGCAAGAGTATATCATCTTTCGATAATTCTTTGCTTGAGCAGATCATAGTCACCCAATCTTTCTGATCCACCAATCACTTCTCCATATCCTTCAGGAGCGAGGAGATCAGCGCATTTAGCCGTACCTGGATGTTGTGGATCTTCAGGCATATAGAAGGCTTTTATCGCCAATGGGAAGTTAGTCACAAACAATGGAACCTCGTACTTATCCATTAGCATTTTCTCATCGTCAGCGCCTAGATCATCACCATCTTTTATATCTGATCACATCGCCTGTAACTCTTTGACTACCTCTGCGTGCGTTTTTTTTAGAAACGGTTGAGCAAAAGACTTTTTTAGGTTGTCTATATTTCTTTCAATCATTTCCAACTCTGGTGTTCTAATTCTAATCACTTCACCGATAATAAACTTTATCAATGACTCTTGAATCTCCATATTGTGCGTATTATCACAGAAAGCAGTCTCAGCATCCATCATCCACAACTCATTGAGATGACGTCTTGTTTTGCTTCTTTCAGCACGGAATACAGGCCCAAAATCATACACATTCCTATGTCCCGCAATGGCCGCTTCTATATACATTTGCCCTGTTTGCGTAAGGTACATTATCTCATCGTTGGTATGTTTTGTTTCGTATAATGACGTACTATCTTCTGCAACGGTTGGCGTGAAAATAGGGGCGTCAATTTTTGTATACTCATGTGCACGCATTCGATCATACGTAGCATGGATAATCGTATCTCTTACACGCTGGATCGCTCGCTGACTTTTCGCTCTCAAATACAGATGTCTCATGTCGAATAAAAACTCAACACCATGATCATCTTTCTGTCCTAGAGGAAAATCTTTCGCAGGACTAAGTATTTTTACTCCCGTTACATGAAGTTCAAACTCTTCTTTCTTCGGATGTTTTGCAACAGTTCAGGTGAGTTCAATAGCTGATTCAATACCACAGGCAGTAATGTCAGCAAATGCAGCAGCACCTACTTTCCCGGGCTCTATGATGCATTGGAGATACCCACTTCCATCTCTCAGTTCAACAAAAGCTATCTTCCCAGAAGATCTACTATGCGCAATTCGTCACATCAGGGTAATCTCTTTTCCAACATCTTGTGCACTGATATGTGAGATAAGCATCAGAAAGTATTGCTAGGGAAGTAAATAATAATCTATAGTTATATGCTGATCGTACATTTATCTCACTCTCGTATTTTTCACTAATTTTTTTCTCAATCGACCACCAACGGGTACTTCTACGAAATTACTTGCTCCACTAGGTG
This sequence comes from Candidatus Absconditabacterales bacterium, assembly GCA_038211735.1. Taxonomy (GTDB): domain Bacteria; phylum Patescibacteriota; class Gracilibacteria; order Absconditabacterales; family Absconditicoccaceae; genus JBBQVK01. The sequence goes on from JBBQVK010000001.1 coordinate 105,516, forward strand.
TTTTAGTATATCTTCGTCCATCAGGGTCTATTCTCAAACGTGTTTCTCGACAAATTTTTCTTCATTTCAAGAACCAATTGTAGGTATGTCCTTTTGGATTAGTCTCAGCACCTACAATTCCTTGTTCTTTGGCTTCTTCAATGCTCAATTTTCTCTTAGGATAGGTAAAGCGTTGAACACCTTTTGTGCGTCCAGCTTGCTTTTGTAATTGATTCTTCTTAGCGGCAATACCGCGTTTGTTTGTACGTGCACCCATGAGAGATTTGTAGTAAAAGCGAAAAGATATTTTCAATGTAGTGATCTAAGCAGTTGTTGCAAGCAACCTTCATAAGAACTACTATTGACTTATACAACAAAATATATAAGAACGTCTTCACGAGAGAGAAAGATTATAATTCTATAAAGTTAGAGTTATGCATATAAGGAAGCCCGATCTTTTTCTCCAACCGTAACATACGCTTACACCCTGAGCTTCTTATGGGTGCGGTGCTATCAGTTTTTAGTATTCAATGAGTACGCACAAAAACTCCCTGGCAAAAATCAAGCATCACTGAGCACGACCGAATGTTTCTTCGTTTCGGACACGGCTCAAAAAACTATTAACCATGAAGAAGAAATCCCACATCGTCTCCTTGCGAAAGGGGACGTCGGAGATCGAGCTGAACTATGCTGATCTCCGGAAGGCCGTCCTGGTGCTCCGGGCGGTTAACCACAAACTTAGACAGCGGGTCATTGACCTGTTGGAGGAGCATGCTACGATGACCGTTACCGATATCTACATCAAGCTTCGGCTTGAACAATCGGTAGCAAGCCAACATCTCGCCATCCTGCGTAGAGCAGGTGTGGTCCTGACTGAGAGGCAAGGTAAGTTTATCTATTATTCATTGGATAAGGATAGGCTGAACCAAATCTCGAAGTTAGTAGAGGAACTGGCTGGCTAGTGTGGTAGCACTTACTTACCCATCCCAAGACAGTAAGTAAGTCTCAGAAATGAACAGGCTACCTCGTAATTACGGGGTAGCTTTTCTTTATTGACTTTTTATTATATTGTCATATATAGTTTATACTAGATTCTTTAGATCTGTATGTACTCTCTCATGTCCAAAGAAAAAAAAGAAAGGTTTAATCAAGAAAAATTAGTTACTGCAAGCGCATTACTTCGCGCCGTATCCAATACCACACGCTTACTCATCTTAGAAACGATAGATAAAAAAGCTCCGCAAAAGATGCAAGAAATTTATATGCCATTGAAATTAGAAGAATCAATTGTATCAAATCACATAGCTATAATGGAAGATGCTTGAGTAGTACGTTCATATAGTTCACCATACAGTTCTAAAGAAAAAATCACAAAGATTAACTATGGAACACTAGCACAACTCAATAAGGCATTGGAAAGGTTTTTGCCTCCAAAGAAAAAGAATACGAAATAGTAACTCTTCTTCTAATTTCCCAATTGAAAAAAAGAAAAAAATAATTATATTCAGTCGTTGCTCACCCTTTCTTCCCCCCCAAAAGGGAAGCAAAAAGAGCAATCTCATGACTGGTAGGAGTTTTCTCCTACCTAAAATCCCTTCCATGAACATATCTGGAGGGGTTTTTTTATATAAATTTTCTGTTGCAATTGCTTCAAATATGAATATTTTAAATTACTTAGTAAGTCATGAGATTAAGTTTGTTGAAGGATTGAGGAGATTGGCCTCGATCCTTTTTTTGTAATAATAATTTCTATCATTACTTTTCCAAAATAGTCTCTCAGCATGTTCGAAAGTTCATTTTTTTATCCAAAAATTATTGAATCCAGTACGAATATAAGTCCTTACTAGCTAGGTTTGCAGCGCACGCAACAACTTGTTCTTTTTCCACTGCATTATATTTGGCAAGCATCTCATCTAAATTTTCTACGTTCTTTTTGAACAACCATTGTTCTCCTACGAAATGCGCAAGCTGGTCAGAAGTTTCTATGCCCATTTTGGTCTTCCCAGTGATATTACCTAGTGCTTTGGTAAGTTCATCGTCAGTCACATCGCCAGTAGAAATTTTAATCAGTTGATCATGAATTGCTTGGAGTCATTCTGCTCGCCTCGCTTTTTCCATTCACGCTCTAATCACAAATAGTCCATCACTATCATTTTCAGCATGTGAAGCACTTATATAATAACACAATCATCTCTTTTCTCTAATCTCCATAAACAGCCTAGAAGACATAGTACCTCCCAAAACGGTTGCTACTAATCCTGCTGCATATCTTTCATCCTCATGCATAGATCGTCCAGGAGCGCTTATTACTAGGTGGTTTTGCTGGGTTTTCTTGTCATAGAACGAGGTATGTTCAGTAGGAAGATGAGAAGTATAGATAGGCGATGCACCGATTTTTTTCTCAGGCAATGGCGCAAATAACAACCCAATCTGTTCTTCTAACTTTTCTTGATTACTAATATCTCCAGCTACTACAATGACTAAATTATCTTTCGTATAGAGGTTCTGTTTATGATCAAAAAAGTGTTGCGGGGTGAATGATTGAATATTTTCTACAGGTCATAGGATTGACCGTCAGAAACTATTATCGCCGTAATACCAATTTCTTCGTTTATCAATTACCTGACGGCTAGGCATATCTTCGTACATCATAACTTCTTGGACTATTACCCCTTTTTCTCTCTCAAGTTCGTCTTTTGGAAACTGTGCATCTACTAACATATCAGCCAATACATCGATTGCTTGTTGGATATTCTCTGGAGCGCATTTGACATAATATCCCGCATATTCCTCACTAGTAAACGCATTAAACTCACCGCCGAACGCATCAATTGTCTCTGCTACTGCCTGAGGAGTGGGGTATTTTTTACCACCTTTAAAAAACATATGTTCCAAAAAGTGCGACAATCCATTGGTCTCGCGTTGTTCATAGATACTGCCAGCTTTCACCAAAATTTCTATAGTGGTTGAATTGGCATCAGGTAGATCAGCAAAAATAACTGGTATTCACGCAATAGTTTTCTCTTCGATATGCATCAGATGGTTTACAATAAATTAAATAAAGAACTTTATACAATCACTCTCCTAATTTTGCTATCTAATTTTACGAGTAGTTCATATGGAATAGTGCCACATATTGTTGCACATGCTTGTAATGAGTTTACCGCATGTTTGTCATTGCTGATCAGTTCAATACTATCTCAGATCTGAATATCATTTCCTTGCGTGTCTATACAACTCAAATTCATACAGATTGTCCCTACCATAGGCAATACAATATTGTTTCGTTTTACCTGTCGTTTATTGGTCAATCTCCTGTCTAGTCCTTCATGATAGCCAAAAGGGACTGTAACAGTTTGCATACTATGAGCAGCGGTAAAACGTCCCCCATAACTAACTATATCTCCATTTATTAATTTTTGTTTACTTACCACGGTTGTAAGAATACGTAACGCAGGGGAGAGTGGTCCCAAAAGTGCGTGATACGGATCTTCTGGCGACAGATGATTGTATCCATACATCGCAACTCCTGATCTCCACGCATTGAAAAACCCATCAACGTTTTTTACGACTCATGCGCTATTTCAAATATGTTTTCGTTTGGGCGTAAATCATGCTTGTTTGATCATCGCATACATTCATTTGAAAGTTGCAATTTGTGATTCACTGAACGAGCTATCAACTTCATCAGCATTAGCAAAATGGCTCATAACCCCTTCGAGTTTTATATGTGGATACGCCAGCAATATCTCCAGAACTTCTTGTAACTGATCGATTTGTAATCCCTCTCTATTCATCCCCGTATTGAGAAACAAATGGATAGAAAAAGAGTTCGGTTGCTTGACTAAATATTTCAGTGTCTCCACCGTGTAGACCACCAGCGTAGCATAACGCGGATTATAATGACGGTAGTTTTCAGGTAACGTCTCTCACATAATAAGGACCTTTTTCTTGGCATAGTCTTTGACTATCTGATATTCTGGGAAGCTATCTACACAGATATAGGGCACGTTGGTGCCTTTTAAGATTATGCTCATCTCTTTCAGTCCGTGGCCATAGGCATTAGATTTAAGAACTGGAAAAATGGTTTTATTTATTTTCAATGACTGTAAAAATGCAAGATTTTGCAAAATCGCGTGCTTATCAATCTCAATCGTGTTGAGTGTAGAAAGTTGTGGTTGCACTCGTTTTTTCAAAAGACGTAACATCTTCTTACTACAGATAAAATTATTTTTACGACCTTTTTTCTAGGTTTGCTCAAAGCTTTTTTAATTTTTTTTCAATCTGTTCGTATCATCTAGAGATCTGTTCTATGTTGTGCAGGATAGTAGTACCATTTCCTACAAGTCATGCGAGCAGTGCCGTCGCTCACGCTCTTAGATCATGGACCGTAAACTCGCCTCCAGTAAAGGTAGATGGACCATGGATTTTGAGTGCATAATGTCCACCGACCATCTCTGGTCATCGATTAAAATTGTATACTTTCTCAGGCTCTTCAACCTGTGGGTCAAATGTAGTAAACGACGCTCACATTGTTTCTAATATTTCTTGGTATTGTGAAAATCTATTTGGAAAGATAGTCTCATGGATAGTCGATGTCCCATGCGCTGTACACATAAGTACCGCCCACAATGCTTGTCGATCCGTCATAAATCCAGGATAGGGTTGCGTAGTAATATCAGTCGCTCTCAAAGGTCACTTATAATAAAATCTAATACCTCGATCTCAGATCTCATAGCCACCTCATGCTTCTTCAATTTTATCTAGGAATGCTGTAAGATGTTCTTGTTGTGCGTTTTCGATAATAATATCTCCTTTTGAAATCAATGCAGCACAGGCATAGGTCACCGCTTCGTTTCTATCAGGAACTACCGTATGAATAGCTCCGTGCAGTTTCTCCACTCATTCTATCTCTATGACTTTGAACGCTCTTCTTCTAATCTTCGCACCCATGGCATTGAGGAATTTTATCATATCATCAATCTCTGGTTCGAGAGCAGCATTCTCCAAAATGGTTTTTCCTTTTGCCATAGCTGCTGCCATAAGCATTATTTCTGTACCTGTATGACTGTTTTTCTCAAAACGATAGGTCGTCCCACGTAGCTCTTTGGCTTCTACATACAATCTCGACTCGTTCATCTTCCAGGTCGCTCCTAGTGCTTCTAAGCCTTCTAATGATCTATCCAACGGTCTTGCCCCTATCTTATCTCCACCAGGCATAGGTATTTCCGCTTTGCCAAACTTTGCCAATAATGGTCACAGAAAAAGCATTGAGGCTCTCGACTTCTCTCCAAACTCATCAGGTATCTGTCGACCCGTAATATGCGGATCCAAACGTAACGTTTTATTTCCTACTTCTTTTGCTGACCCACCAAGGAGGGTAATTACCTCTCTTACCAGACGCACATCATCAATCCCAGGAATATTAAGCAATCTTGATTCACTGTCTGCAAGTAATGCAGCGATCATCAACTTGTATGAAGCGTTTTTGGCTCCACCAAGCCTAATGCATCCATACAAGGGATTTCATCATGTTATAATCAATGAACCTGACATCAATAGCCGACAATAAAAATAAATATCTTAAATTATATACGAATTTGGTCAACTTCCACGCGTGGTGGGTCTCTAAATATCTTAATCATTTTATATGCATATGACTCACTATAGTGTTCAAGTATCTGTTCCGCAACTCGCTTTGGATCAAGCATACTGGATGTATCTTTATCGGTATTTTGCCAAAACCCTGTATTCATACCTGCAGGGCCAGCTACTAGTACTTTACCTACCTCATCAGATAAGGAGAGAGATTGTGCTAACATACCTAATCACGCCTTTGATGCTGTATACACAGGTTCTAATTTTCTCGGAGTCCACTGAGAGGTCGAAGTAACTACCAGTAAGTTTTCTAATGTTTTTTGTTTTGCGAGCAGTGTATGCACAATCGATGTAGGGCCAAGCAAACCAACAACATACATTTGTTCAATCTGTTCTTTGGTGAGTGTAGATAGTGTTCACTCTTGGTAAAACCCAGCATTTAGTATAAGTAAATCTATATTGGGAACTGCCTGTATTAGTAAGGCTATATCTCTAAGAGATTGTTCATAACTAACCATGTCTAGTCAATGAAATTGAATACCTTCAACATCGGGGTCTTTCCTGCCAGTGACCATAACGGCATGATCATTCTTTAAGTTCTCAGCAAGTATAAATCACAATCCTGATGAGCCTCCAATAATAAGGGCATTTTTCATAGCGTAGTTTCATAATAAATATTTGTATGAGAGTATCATTCTCTTGGTGTATTGCAAAACAAAAAAATGGTTGCCAGGACGTTTCAAGGCAACCATTTAAATACACAAATAATCTATCTCAAATAACCTAACCCTATTAGGTTTATTAAGAAAAGAATAATTATAATGTATAATTTATATGGCAAATCAAGTTAAACGTTTCATCATATTACTTTCCAAAATGTTCTTCCGTATGTTTTCTCATTGTTGTTTGTTGAACCGGATATTGGGTAAGCACATAACGGATAGCTTCTCTTAGAAGAGCTTCATCTTTATAGACTTTCAATTCTACCGTCTGTTGTAGTGGATTTGCTGCATGTTTCTCTTCCATCTCATCTACACTGATGAGCAGTCATTTCAAGTCATAGCTCAACGATCTTTCAAACGAGATAGTCTGAGGAGATGTTGGCATAAGAATTTTTTGGAAATAGGCACGTACTTTGGAGTTATCGATATCAGAAAGAGTATGTAGTTTGTCCACATGGTTTTGCAGAAAATATAATTTCTCTTTCTTGGTCGCATAGTATCTATTATGCATTGCCTCTTTTGGAGTGATCTCATTTGATTTGGTATAAAGTATTTGCGCGCTTTTTCTCGCAGGGGCTTCCTGGTCAGTTCTCTCCCTACTTCTCAATCTAAACGAAGGTTTTCTCCCATTGTAGCTCTTCAATTTTTCTTTATTGACCACATAATAGGTATCAGTATATTTTCGTGTTTGAGAGGTCTCCAATCAAAACTCCTTCATTAAATCTTCCAAAATATCCTGCATATGTTGTTTTTTGAAAAGCGCGACTCTAGACTCATAATACTTTTCTACTCAAAATCATTGTTTCACAACATTTTTCTGAAGAAACGAATACTTCGCCTCATCGATCCCAACATCTACAACGCCTACAGCAATTGTTGCTAAGACAAAACTTATAAATGAGAGCATCCATGCTGGGACATTTGGGTGTAAAAGTTGTCAGCCTCACATCAATAGCAGGTATACTGGATCATGTACTCAAAAATCCTTTATTGTGTTTCTAGTCCCTTCCCTCGCTGTACGAATTACTAGGTTTCTAATAGATGGATCAGTAGATCTGTAGATATCCCAAGCGTGCTTAAATGAACCAATATAAAATCATACCTTTTCAAACAGAGGTCCAGAAATTGCAACGAGGGTATTTTTTTGTAGTTCAGTCAGCGCACTGTTTTTTACAAACTCTGAACTAAGCAGAGTCCCAATGATATTAGTACATCCTGCGATTATTTGTTCTTTACCAAAATTTACTGATGCATTTACGTACGCATTTCATGGTAGCTCTATAGGGAGATCTTTACTAGGTGTATGAGTGTTTTTCATGGGTCTCGAAAAAGATGATATATAGAATATATCTTATACAGTAAGAAAATATAATGTCAATTGTAGGTTATAAGATTCCCATAGGCTCTCGGTCGATCTTGAAGCCTCTCGAAGGCATCTTGAGTTTGGAGTAGGCAATGTCCATAAATTGGCGTAAATTAGAGCCTTTTAAGATAATGTTATATCTATATTTGCCAAACATTTTATAAATAAGTGGAGGAGTAGTCGTAATTTCTAAATCGCTCATCGCGTAATTTTCTTTCAAGAAGAGGAGTTCTTGATACAGCTTATTGACACTGCCATAGAGTCTTTCTTCAATTTCATGTTTATACAGCAAGACACACATCTCCAATACAGGAGGATACCCAAACTGTTTTCTCATCTCCAACTCACTCTTGCGCATACCTTCTAGATCTAACTTACACGCAGACTGAACAGCAGCATGTTCTGGGTTATAACTTTGTATAAGAAATGTGGCGTCATGATGGTTTGAAAATGTTTCATACAAAAATGTGAATGTCTGTCGACTCGATTGATAGTCAGGAATATTTAATCGACTGTCTGCTTGTACAACAATCAATAAATCAAAACGCACTCCTTGCGGAGGTTGACTCAGTAGTGTAGTCCCAACAACAATTTGTGCAGTAGCTAACGACGTAGTAATTTTTTTTATCTTCGAAGGAGAGTTTACTTTCTCGCTTTCTATCAAGAGAGGTATGATACGATAGGTGTCTTCTATTCGCTGTGCTACTTGCTGTGATCATAGGCCATACATCTTGGTGTCATGTCAACCACACTGAGGGCAGGTTGGTGTGTTAGGGTAATGACGCTTACAAATATGACACAATCACGTATATCCTCCCTGCGCATCCAGGTGATAGCCAATCGGCACATCGCAATGCGTACAACGAGGTATGTATCCACACTCTTTGCAGACAGTTCCAGTAGCGTATCATTTCTTATTGACGATAATCGCAATCTTTTTTCACTGACTAATATACTTCGCAATTCATTTTTGTACAATTTCAGAAAATGGTTTCGATAGCTCTGCACGCATATCGATCAGAAAAATATCTTTCTTGGGATATTGAAATTGGGTGTAGCTCATTATGATTTGGGCTCCTCATCTAATAAATCTTTTGCAATCCGCGATCTAGTAGCATATGTTCTTGTCTGGTCTTTCCAACTTGGATCTACGTGGCTATTCATATACAAATCACTCACGCGCTGTAATCGCTCTTTTGTATCAAAGTTTTCCCCATCATAACTTCCTAATGAATGGAGTAGTTTATTTTGGAAAAGCGTGGAAGTGCCTATTTCTGTGCGATTATATTGTTGTAAGATCCAATCAAGGAAAACTGGAATGGCGTATTCTCCTCTCACATGTCCAGTTTGTAATAAGAATGTGACAACCATATCTTGATCCAGCATAGGATATTGGCGATACAATGTTTGCGTCTGATGATAAAGAGCAATATCATATAAGAACATACGGCTATACTCTTTTTCATCTGTATGAGTAGTATCTTGTAATGGATAGTTATGAATATATTTTCGCATCGAGTTATCAACGCCTGCTGCTTTCCCTAAAAGGCGAAATGAGTATGACTCATTGACTACAGAGTGTGGATATGGTTTCCCATACTTAATAGCTCGGTATCTTTCCTCGTAGTAACGCATATCAATAGTAGTAGTGTGTAGTGGATTATTCTTATCTATTGCACAACCAAATGATTGTACCGCATACTTACTAAACATTTTGTTCATTTTTGCGACATATCCACTCATTCGTTGCGTTACTCACTGAGCTCATGTCACACTGTGACGTATAGTATGTTTAAGATGGCTCTCTACTATTTGTTGTCACTGATAAGCTTCCTTCAAACAATCAGGAAGATCTGCTTGTGTAACTATAGAGCGCAAATGGGTCAAGTATGATATTCAATCACTGTCTACTTGCCTAGCATACCGATCAACTATATCATTGAATGTTTGATCTTGGTTGAAGGATAACTGCTCCATAGGAATACAATACTTCTCACTCAATCATGTACAAATTTGAGTTGCTTTGATAGACGTATTTAGCGCACATATCTCAAAAAGTTCATCGCCAATTATACAACTATCACCATCCATATAGCTTGGACGATAATATCATTGCGTAATACTCTCGCTTGATCGAATTTTTGGTCGGGGAGTCGGCCCGTATAGCGATACAGGTAGCTCTGGAAAACAGTCTGCTAAATGTTTTCTTGCCTCACGATAGATAAGTTGTCTTTGTTGGTTTTTATCACTAGGCCAAGGCATAGTAGACACAATAAATTGTTTTGGAGACCCATAATATGCTATATAAAGTTTATGAACTTTAGTATCAACCCATGCCGTGTATACCCAACTACTATCTGGATATCAGATCTCAATGGTACCTACTAATTCTCGCGAAGAAAATTCTTCTGGAGTTACAACGGCGTGAGATGTAAGCTCAATCTCTGGCATCATAGTCACTTTGGATAATGGATCCTCAATATGTATACGCACGACTCTTTTGCCTTCCATATCTTCCATTACTTTCACCAATCAAGTTTCTTGTGAAAGTACTGCTCCAAAGGTTTCGCGAAAGTTTTCATACGTGTTTGTTTTTGAAGTTGAAGGGACAGTGCGAGGCCATGAAAATGTTTTTTGTGCTTGTGTAGGAAAATGAGAAATGAGTGTGAAGAGTAGGCCAGAAAAAATAGCTTTATACGATGCCGTTTTATTACAAGACAAGTCAGTTGTTGTGGGTAGTGACTCTTTGTTCTGCATCTATTGCTATATAAACAAAACTGCTCTGTAGATAGTGATTTATAGGTTAACTTAAAGCTTCAGCTATTTTTTGTTTTTATATCTAAAACAACTTACTAGGTGGTCATTCACTACACCCGTCGCCTGAAGATGCGCATAGATAATTGTCGATCCTACGAAACGCATTCATCTTTTTTTGAGATCTTTGGAAACCGCATCTGAAAGAGGAGTAGTCGCCGGACATTGCTTGTGATAGGTCCATTTGTTTTTGGTCACTTTGTTATCATTAAATGCCCATATATATGTATCAAATGAACCGAACTCTTTTTGTATCTCTAGAAATATTTTTGCATTGGAAACCGCTGCACGTACTTTTAATTTATTTCTAATAATTCATGGATCTTGTAAAAGTTTCAGGATTTTTTTCTCATCGTAGTTCGCGACTTTATTTGGATCAAAATTTGCAAATGCTTTTCTATATCCCTCACGTCTTTTCAAGATAGTCAACCAACTTAATCACGCCTGCGCTCCTTCTAAGATCAGAAACTCAAAATGGATACGATCATCGTGTACCGGAACTCATCGTTCTTCATCGTGATAACGAATATAGATCTCATTTCCTTCACATCGACCACATCTTTTCTTTTCCATCTAGGGTTGCGGTACATATAAACTATAAACGTACTCTCTATGTAGTGAAACGGCTGGAGGAGTCAATCTAAACAGGCACAGTATACTTGTATTTTAGCGATTTTGGGATATATACCTAACTCTACTTTATCTATTAGGAATCTTCTGATGACATTCGAACTCCCAGAACTCCCATACACATTTGACGCATTAGAGCCGTATATCGATGCAAAAACTATGGAAATTCACTATAGCAAACATCACGCAGCCTATACAACCAATCTCAATGCTGCACTCGAATGACTTATGCCAGAACATCAAACCATCGAGTACGTTTTGACACACTTAGACGAAATTCCAGAAGATAAACGTAAAAAAGTGAACGACAACGGGGGAGGATATCTCAACCACAGTCTTTTCTGGAAAATGATGACTCCAAATGGTGGAGGACATCCAAGTGGAACGATCTCTACAGCAATCGACGAGATGTTTGGAAGTTTTGATTCCTTCAAAGAAAAATTTACACAAAATGCGATGGAAACGTTTGGGAGCGGACGGACACGATTATGCAAAGATAAAGACGACAAGTTAGTCATCTTGAAAACACCTTTCCAAAATAATCCTATTACGCAAGGCAATACCCCTGTTTTAGGCATCGACCTTCGAGAACATGCATACTATCTCAAGCATCAAAACCGCAAAGCAGAATATATTATTGATCGATGGAATATCATAAATCGAGAACAGATAGAAGATCGATACGCAGCCAAATAAACATTTTCTAAGCAAGAGAAAACCCCGAGAGAATCACGGGGTTTTTCTTTTTGCGGCTTTTAAGCTAAAACGTTTTGTTTTTGTTTAGCTGAATTGCCTTGCTGTCTGCTTCTTTGCTTCTTCTCTGTCTGCTGCGAAAGTTTAGCTTCCATTGAATGAGTAGTTTGCGGGACAACAAGAAGTCGTTCACGAGGAATAAGTTTCCCAGTTTCACGACAAACCCCATAGACTCCGTTCTTAATCCGAAGTAGAGCGTTCTGATAAGCAGTCTGTAATTTAGATTGCATTTCAAGAAAACGTTTTACTACTTCCTGATCGGTGTTTAATGACGCATTGTCGACCCAGTCTGGGCTATTGTTACCAATAGTTATATCCTCCAGCTGATTTTTTGAAGTTGTAATTGCATCATTAACTTGCAATAACTTCTTCTCTATTACTGCCTTGAACTCGACGAGTTCATATTCGGAATAGCGTGTTTTAGCTACTGTTGCAGGTAGGTCAGACCTTTTAACGAGGTTGCCTTTTTTGGGATTTGTTTTTGTTTTACTCATACTTAAGTTAAGTTTGGTTGTTTGTTTAGAAATTTATTGACTCGTACAAGGTAGAAATTGCAGACACTTTTGCAAGACTAAATTCATAGGATGTCACTATTAGAAAATAGAAAAATACAGTACGAAAAAAGCGCGATGTAAAACACCGCGCTTTCCAATCAGAGAACACCCTGATTAATCCTGTAAATCATCGTCCATCTCAGTGGGCGGAGTTTTTGTTTTTGGTGCTGGATCATCTCCATCACCATCTCCATCGTCTCCTATCCCAGTGGTTGGGAAGCGATGCTTCCTATTTGTACTATTTGTAAAATTCGCTGCTCCTGCATAAGCAGGATTCCCGGCTCTTTGTTTGTCGTAGTTGTCGAACATTTCTTTGTATTTTCGTGAATTTTTTAGTGACGGAACACCTATACAGATCATGCGAAAGAATACAAGATCATCTTAAACCTAGGCAATAGTTGACATTTCATAAATAGTATAAAATAAGTAAAAAACGCTTGCAATTGCCACATAATGGACTATAGAGGAGTTCAATAGTCCACAAAGGTGGACACAAAAGATCATTAAAATTTTCATTAACCAAACAAAATGACTATGAGTTATGTGCATTAAAACAACCTTCCTCCAGCAGGTTCTTCATCCTGTTAATGCCTTAAAAAATGGACAGATCAATTCACGGCAATTTAGTAAAAAGGTAGCTAAAGCGCCAATGATGCTTGCAAGTGAGCTTGAGAAAAACGAATTTTCAAGCAAGGACGTTAGCTTCATCCTCGATGGAGCCACCAACCTATCCTTATCTGAAAAAAGTGATCCGCCTCAAGACGCGTCAACAATGAAGTTGCTCAAGAAATTTGCAAAAAGAATTGTTACTCCGGTATCAACCTATGCACTGAGTCATTTAACTACCGACTCAGTGAGCAACAAACAAAAAAAGGAGCTTTCACGCAAGATTGAATCTATATTACGTAGGGATAAATCTTGCACAGAACTGTCTCAATTACATCAAGCGGCATCACAGCTCAACAGAGCCACGAGACCCGATAATTTATTGAAGCAGTAAAGAGCAAGCAAGCTCTCACCCGGGCTGAACCGAAAGGTTCACAAAGGCCATCTCCTGATTTCAGGCGATGGTTTTTTTATGTTCTTTTTTCATTTTTCATTGCATCACTACAATCTATCACTACGATGCAACAACTCTATTTTTCATTACACATGGTCGATATAGCAGTTCAGTTAGCTGAGCAGATACAAACATTTATTACAACCAATCCAACAGGAGTGGTAATTTTGTGGTGAGCTACAGCTACAGGTAAAAGCGCCTTGTCTATAGAGATCGCACAACAGCTTCCTGTAGAAATAATTTCTGCAGATAGTAGACAAGTATACAAGGGCATGGATATTGGTACTGCAAAAGTTTCACGTGAAGCAAGAGAGCAGGTACCACATCATCTCATCGATATTGTCACTCCTGATCAAGTATACACTGCAGGTCAGTGGAAAAAAGATGCGACAGCATGTATTGAACAGATTCAAGCTAGAGGAAACATTCCATTGATCGTAGGCGGCACAGGACTCTATATCGATATGATCTACAAAAATTTCAATATGCCCGATGTGTCGGCGCAAGAAAGTCGGAGAGAGGAGATGATGCAAAAAGAAACTGCTCAGCCCGGGTATTTATTTGAGCAATTAAAAATAGTCGATCCAGAAGAAGCTATGAAACATCATCCCAATAGTGTGAGATATGTTTTGAGAGCATTGGAAATACAACACGTAACGTGAAAGAAAAAATCAGAGTTAGCTCAAGAACAACCGGTAGAGCGACCATTGCTGATGATCGGTCTTCGAAGGTCCAAAGAAGAGACCAATAGTATGATAAACAAAAGAGTCAAAGAGATGTTTGCAAGAGGGTTGATAGAAGAAGTGCAATGACTGCTTACTGCGTGATACACCTGATCAATGCCAGCGATGGAAAGTATTGGCTACCAAGAAATCATAGCCTATCTAGCAGGTGAGTACGACCTAGAAAAAACTATCGAACTTCTCAAAAGAAACTCGCATCGCTACGCAAAAAGGCAGAGGAGTCGATTCCGTAGATATATTGCAGAGGGGAAGGTTAAGCCGAAAGAGAATACAACCTATAAGGTCTATGAATTATCAGACAATCAAGGCTGAGAGTAGAAATTTCAGGTTTTGAAAAGGACAAACGGAAACCGTTTGTCCTTTTTCACTTTAGCATGTCTCGGTAGAAACTTACGCCTCCACAAGCTCGTTCAAGATTTCAGCTTGTTCGGTTTTCCCTATACTTGCGTATACTTCTGACATTTTTCGGAAGTTCCCTTCCTTTTCGTAGAGTTGTATTAACTCTTCCTGAAAAAGTGAAGGATCATTCCACATGTCAATTGCATCTTTTATCGTCAAATACCCTTGTGACGGATTGCAGTGAAGAAACTCAAAGCTCAGCTGTTTCGCAGTCCATAAAAGAGATCGCTCTCTATCTCTTACCTGGAAGTACAGATCCGCCATTTCTTTATACAGATCTCTGTTTTCAGATGCTTTGAGCTTTTCCGCACTGTATATCTCACAGTTCTCAAGCAAAACTGCAAGAAGATCATTCTCATTCATCTGATAAAGCACACATGCCAGATCATGATAGAAACGGACACTACTAATTTTCTCACACTTCAAAGCCAGTGTATAATCTCTTGCTGCCCAATTTAGTTGCTTGAGATAATGATTGTTAGTATCCAACTGACTCTCATCAAGGTACTTAGACACTTCATAGAACAGCTGTGTATGCTGTTCTGAAAAGAAGTCGAACCCTTTCAAGTAAATTACATGCGCTGCTTGAGGTAACATATCAGCAACATGTTCCTTTGCAAGTTTCCATGCCTCATTATATTGGTATGGGTCTTTACCGTGGACAAAATAATGGGTTGCAGCTTCTCGGTACATATCGAGCTCAATGTAGTTATCAAACCCATGCGATAAATGTTTGCTTTTAAGTGCCTTCGGTTGAATTTTTTCCAATAAAGGTCTTATTCTTGAAGATTGTGGATCTGCTACTTTCAGGAACTCCACAGCATTAAGCAATGGATACAATGTTCCTTCTGCCTCCAATTTATCGACATAGTAGTCGATCAGCTTTGGCTGTTTAAGATTATCCAACCACTGACGGACACATGCGGAGTATTCTGCTATCATTATTGGATGGTCAATATACTCTTTCCCAAGTTCTACGATTTTTTCTGCATTGCCTGTGGCATGTTCTGCTGCAATCTCCTGTTCCAATAATTTTGAGTAAGGATAGCCCACTGGATCCAGGATTTCTTTTAACAGTATGAAGGCGTTTCTATTTCCTTCAGAGTATTGTTTCAGCAAAAACTTTTCTTTTGCCTGCGAGGAAGTCATTACATCGATGTAACGTTTAAGTTCTTCTTTTGTTAAGTCATTTTTCATAATTTATTTTTTTTAGGTTATGATGAATTTTAATGTCCATTGATAGATATTGACAAATATATCAAAGCACTTATAAAATACAAGTCGTTTTTATCTTATGTAATTTTATATATAAAAAAAGAAGGGTAGTGAGACAACCCTTCTTTATAAGAAAAATTATAAGATTATTTTATTACTTTTAATAATAATAATCCCAACCTGACTTACACCATACCTTTTCTTCCTTGCATTAAAAGTCAATTTTTACTATATTGGTAGCAGAGCTTTAACTAGTTACTCAATTACATGGTAGACC
The DNA here is from genome assembly GCA_038211735.1 of Candidatus Absconditabacterales bacterium. GTDB lineage: Bacteria > Patescibacteriota > Gracilibacteria > Absconditabacterales > Absconditicoccaceae > JBBQVK01. Next base: position 121,623 of record JBBQVK010000001.1, read on the forward strand.
CTCAGATCATAGCACCTAGAAATCCACACCAACCTGAACGAAAAGAGTATGCCATATTAATCTTAGGGGTAATAGCCCTTATTGCAGGGTTAGTTTTGTTAGCTCAATTCGCAGTAGGCATTATCTTACTACTGCTAGGCGTAACAGCTGTAAATCGATATCTAAAGAATCATCATAGAAAATAAGCCAAAAATGTGAGTTTTCGCTTATTGCTATCGATTCTTACTTCAATAGACTAAATGCATGACCTTACGTGATGATATTCTCGCTCAGACAGACATTGTTGACCTTGTTTCGCGCTATGTACAGCTCAAGAAAGTAGGAAAAAATCGAGCAGGGTTATGTCCGTTTCACAGAGAAAAAACACCTTCTTTTACTGTCGCTGAAGATAAACAGATCTTCAAATGTTTTGGGTGTGGAAAATGAGGTAACGCGGTTACGTTTCATATGGAGATCGAGAAAATTGATTACCGAGATTCGATCAAGTTGCTCGCAAAAGATGCAAACATAGACATCACCAAATACCAAAAAGATCCAGTCGAGATGACCAAGCAGCAAGAGTGAAGAGAAAAAATTAAACTCCTAAATAAACGTGCACAACAATGGTTTCAAGAACAGTTCACCCCATCTACAAAAGCATGGTCGTATATCCACGAATCTAGAAAGTTGACTGATGAGACGATAGCTACTTTTGGCATCTGATACGCTCCTGATAGTCATTATGGCATACTTACTGCCCTCAAAGAGAAGGGATTTAGTAGTGATGACGCTATCCAAGCAGGCCTTGCAAAAAAAGGAACGAGCGGAGATGCGTACGCATTTTTTAGACAGAGAGTTACCTTTCCAATTCTTGACCATATCGGAAATGTTGTAGGATTTGGAGCTAGAGCATTAGACGCTGACCAAACGCCTAAATATTTAAATACGACCGAGACACCATTGTACGACAAATCTAGCGTGCTATTTGGTCTGGATAAAGCAAAACAACATCTACAAGATTTCTGAACGTTAATTGTGGTTGAATGATATATGGATGTAATAGCGTTGTATCAGTATGGACTACCTGTCGGTATTGCAACATGTGGGACCGCACTTACAATCCAACATACCAAGCTGATAAAAAGACATAGCGATAAAGTGATCTTTGCGTTCGATAACGATAGTGCTGGGTTTGATGCGGTTGTAAGAGGCCTAAAGGTCGCTTACCAACAAGACCTTTTTCCTAAAGTATTTCAATTTCCTACGGAATTCAAAGATGTAGATGAGTACCTTACTAATTCACCACATCCTGTTACCAAGCAAATACTGAACGAGCAAAGTATCGATGGATTTACGTTTGTGTTACGCAAATTAGACGGGCAGTACGATATAGAAAATCCGGTCGAAAGGAAAAAAGTACTTACGACTTGCTTTGAACTCCTAGCACAAATTGAAGACTACACAATTTTAGTCTTATATCTCGATCAGGTAGCAAAGTTGTTCCAAACAAATACCGATGCACTACTCACTCAGTTAAAATGATTTCTCAAAACCCAACGCACCATTTCACACGTCGCTAAAGAGGACGAACCCCAAAAAGGAATCGATAATAAGTACTTACTTGCTTCATTATACTATCAAGACTTTCTCAGTAAGTCTTGAATAGATAGCGCAAAGCTCCAAGAGTACCTCACTTGTATCTCCGATTTTAGTGATCATTATCCAAGTTCTTTAGTCGCTCAAGTAACGGGTACAACACCGGTAGAAGTGGACGAACAGCAACGTCTGCTGGAAGCACAATTGCGGCGAGAACAACAGATAAGCAAGCTAACTCCTGATAAAAAAGCCCTAGCAATTATTGGATTTCTCCAGACACAATTACATATTTTAGAAAAGGTAATTATAAAGTCTAAGACTCTTTCCCATGATGAAAAACAACAAATTGTAGCTCAAGTAAAAAAACTCAAAAGTAATTCATAAGCTATTCACTTGGAAAACTTTAAAAAAAGGGTAGAGTGCATTTGTCCGTTTTTATGCTTATAGAGCATATTTTATATCTCAGTATAATATTCTAATGCAACAAAAACTTGATGAACATCTCAACAAGATCGCCTCACACGGATTTGTCGAGAAAGTAGTAAACAATAGTGTGATAAAGAGTATTTTAACTAGTAGTAGTTTTGAATCAGTAAACAAAAGTGTGGGACCACACATGCCGACTATTACGACAGTATTGGGAGTACTAGCAATCATCTCAGGTATTCTGTGAGCATTATGAATCTTAGCAATGTTATGAACATTGTTCGGAGGACTTTTTGCAGGCAGTTTTTTTGTTATTTTTTTGGTGAGTCTTATCGGCGTATGCTTTACGCTTATCGAAGGCTATGGACTGTTTGCTAAAAAGAAACGATTCCCAGCGGTAATGATTATCGCATTTGCTTGGGGTATTATATCAATTATCTTCCAAGAACTATTTCGAGGTGGGATAGTGGGATATCGTACTGGTAACTATGTACTCATGCTAGTTATCTCATTTATCGTGCTGTTATTTGTACTAAAAAATAGAGATATATTTGTAAAATAAGCATCAGGTCAAGGATTACATCAAACAGGTATCTCCAGCAGGAGAGCCTGTTTTTTTATATCTATAGAATATTTATAAATTTTGTCAACTAAGATCTTCTCAGAATATAACTGAATTTTGTTATTTATCCCAGATAGTCTACAATTACTGTACTCTATTTCCTAAGACGGTGTTGGTTATGTCATTGATAAGTATCCAGGGTTTGACCTGGCGTTATCCCAAAACAAATACCCCTGTGTTTGAAGATTTAGAGTGTACTATAGAACCTCATGATTTTTGTTTTATTGTCGGGCGCAGCGGTGTAGGTAAAACTACCTTGGTGAAATTTCTCATTAGGCAGTTACAACCACCCAAGAAGATGATCTTCCATGCGCAAGAAGATATTGCAAGATTTACGAGCAATGAAGTACAAACCTACAGAAGAAAAATCGGTGTCATCTATCAAGACTTCAAACTCATCGAACGGAAAACGGTCGCACAGAATGTCGCGTATCCACTTGAGATTGTAGGGGCTTCAAAAGAACTGATCGATGACAAAGTAAATCACGTCCTTACACTAGTAGGATTACAATCGAAAATAGAGACCAATGTTACGTATTTAAGTGGAGGAGAAAAACAAAGAGTTGCTATTGCGAGAGCATTGATCAATAGTCCAGAGTTTATCATCGCTGATGAACCAACTGGTAATCTTGACCAAGAAGCCGCACTAAAGGTAGCGGATACGTTGATAGAGCTCAATAAGGCAGGTCATACAATTATCTTTATTACCCATAATCTCCAACTCATCGAATACGTTCGCACAAAACACCATATAAAGATGATGGAGTTAACACCGACGAGTATGGAAACACATGGAGGAAAAGATAGCGAATAATCAAAGTATGCTTTATACAAAAACAAAATATTATTATGACCGAGAGAGCACTGGCTAACAAGCTACGTTTACAAATCATCGAACAGATAGCGAAAGTTGATCTGCCGTGATTTTTGTTTGAAGAGATTGATCAAAGTCTAGTCGAATTAAACTATTACAAGCTCTCTAACTTGTACAATAATCTTACTACGTACTCACTCTACTTGGAAGAGATCCAAGCTACCTACACTGATTTTCTTAAACAGCACAATCCTATTATGAGAGGGGGGAAATTGCCGTTAGCCAGCTATGAACCCTACATTACTGATGATCTGTATATGGCAAACTATCAATTGTATTTCAATGCTCGCGAACTTTTGAAGATAAAGAGTTTGTTTAGTGTAAGTTGTATTTTGCGTATGAAAGAGTTTATCAATAGAAGAATTTTACAAAAGAAAGAGTTACACGCAAAGAGTATTACTACCAAAAAGTAATCGATACTTTTACCCTACTATTACTGTGGGGCTAGTTACTTATTTTTTCCAACATGGACAGCACAATTACCTGACTCACTACTCAACAAGCAAAGGAGCTCTTACTCAAGCGAGGGCCAAACAAACTCCCTGAGAAAAAACCTCCTACAACGTTTCAGTTGCTGTTGGGGCAAGTGAAAAGTCCTCTCGTATATATCCTAGTGGTAGCTGCAATTATTACAGCTTTTTTGGGTGATTACGAAGACACAGTGGTTATTGGTATCGCTATAGTGTGAAATACGATTTTAGGATACTATCAAGAAAATAAAGCAGGTAAAGAACTAGAAGCACTCAAAAAAATGCTTCAAGCAACAGTAAAAGTTATCAGAGACGGAGTAAGAAAATCCATATCAGTAGAAGATCTTGTTCCATGAGACATAGTTTCTTTGAAAGCCGGAGACAAAGCTGCTGGTGATGGTAAAGTACTCGAGGCAAATAGACTATTTATGATGGAAGCGATGCTCACTGGTGAGTCTGTCCCTGTAACTAAAGAAATAGGTGGAGATATTTTTATGGGTACTATTGTGCAAGGGGGGCAAGGTATGATGCTTATAGAAAAAACTGGAGCACTCACTGAGATAGGGAAAATAGCAACTAATCTTCAGGGAGAGGATCTCACGCCTCTACAAAAGCAACTTGCACACTTCAGCAAACAGTTGACCTACATAACTGTAGGAGTGAGTTTATTAGTATTTGTCTTGGGTGTAATTACGGGGAAAAATATTGTAGAAATTTTTACGACTTCAGTAGCACTCGCAGTAGGCGCAATCCCTGAAGGGTTGCTCGTGGCATTGACAGCAGTGTTGGCGATTGGAATGCAGCGCATCTTGAAAAAGAAATGATTGGTAAAAAATCTTTCATCAGCAGAAACTCTCGGTGGAGTAACCGTAATATGTTCTGATAAGACAGGGACCCTCACCCAAGGAAATATGGCAGTAATTAATGTAGTTGGAGATACAGACGCGTTAGCGCTACAAGCGCTCATTGCAAACGACCAAGACAATGCCGTAGGTATCGCAACAGCAGTATGGGCGAAGAAGAACATCTATGAGGCTACCTTACAAGGGCAATATGAAAGGGTAGATAGCATCCCTTTTTCATCTGAAAATAAATTTTTCGCATCACTAAACAAATTAAACGATAAAGAGAATGTGCTCTTCGTAAATGGCGCACCAGACTATCTCTTAGAGTGGAGTAATTTAGATGCTGTTCATAAACAAGCAATTAAGAAACAGTTGGATGAACTGACAACGCTTGGATATAGATTGGTGTGATATGGGAAAAAAATTCTACCATCAACTATTACAAAGCTATCTGTAGATGATGCAAAATGATGATTAGAGCGGGAAGGGTTCTTAGGAATGAGTGATCCTATTAGAGAAGATGTAAAAGATGCGCTCGTTAAGACACAGAAAGCAGGGATTAAACTTATCGTGATAACGTGAGATTTTGCACAAACCGCAAAACATATTATGTTACAGCTTGGTGTAGAGGTGAGCGATAAAGATATCATGCTTGGGACTGATCTAGGAACAATTAGTGATGAAGATCTAACTGAACGATTCCAACGCGATGCACACGTAAAACTGTTCGCAAGAGCAAAACCTGAACAGAAAATGCGTATTGTAGATATTTTGAAAAAAGCTGGTGAGGTGGTAGCTATGATGGGAGATGGGGTAAATGACGCACCTGCTTTGAAAAAAGCAGATATAGGAATCGTAGTAAATGAGGCAAGCGATGTAGCGAAAGAGTCTGCCAACCTGATTTTGTTAGATTCAAGCTTCAATACAATTGTTGATGCAGTTGAAGAAGGTCGTGGGATGTTTGATAATATCAGAAAAATTATTTTGTACCTGTTATGTGATGCGTTTGTACAAATAATTGCAATCATTATTGCTATGTTATTGAAAATGCCTATCCCAATTACTACTGCGCAGATTCTACGGATTAACTTGGTATCTGATGGATTTCCTAGTCTTGCGCTTACCTTAGATCCAAAAAGAAAGTGACTTATGAATGAGCCTCCAAGATCACCAAAGACCCCTTTGATATCTTGATGGATTATTACTTTGATAGTGATTGTATGCTCCAGTGCAGCCATCATGAGCTACCGGTTATTTAGCCATGTATTGAAAGTAACTCAGGATATGGAACTTGCGCGCTCTGTAGCATTCGTATGCTTCGGAATGACAACTATGATGTATGTCTATTCAGTGAGGACTCTAAAGTCTCCTATCTGGAGCGAATCTCCATTGAATAATCTCTGGCTGATCTGAGGTATCATCGGAGGAATAGGTCTTATCGTCGCTCCATTCGTATTCCCTGTACTTGGACATTTCTTAAACGTCGTTCCTATCCATGGTCGATGGGAAGATGTAATCGTTATAGGATTTATCATTATTATTATTATAGAAATCTTCAAAGCGATCTTTAGGTACGAAGATAAATACAAAACTAAAAAATCGGAAGATCGTGTATCAATGACTACATAGTCGATACTAAAGAAATGACATACAGCTTGATCAGTTGATCAAGCTTTTTTTGTTGCATCATATAGGGAAAATCGTACACTCTTTCTATATTTACTACCATTCTTATCTATAAACCATTCATATGGCAAATTCACAAGCAGAGGAACTTCTCAAAAAGTATCACGACATTATCGCTGAAGAAGTAAACGTAAAAGAAGTTACGTTACTCCCAGATAATTTTAAAGTGATTGTCACTTATGTTCCCTTGGGACAGCAGCTTTCTGCAAAGTTTGGGAAAGATACAGGATTGATTATCTGAGCAGCCAAAGAAGGGAATGTAATGCCTTTGACACACTGACAGATCAAGGTTAACGTAGGTGAAAGCGAGCGGATATTAGAACGTAACGAGTACGAAGTCAGGTATCAAGGGTTGGACGAGACTAAACAAACAGTAGAGGAGGGCGTTATTGTTTCATTAGATCTTACGATTACTGAAGAGCTCAAAGAAGAGTGAATTGCTCGTGAATTTTCTAGGCATTTCAATCAGATGAGAAAAGAAGCAGACTATAATGTAGATGATAGAGTAGTAGCATATCGGAAACCTAATGCCTCAGATATCTACCTAAAAGTAATAGAGAAATATAAAGAGTTTCTAAAACAAGAAGCACTCTTAGGCGATTTATTGCCTGGTGTATCAGGAGATATTGAAAAATTATACGAATGAGAAGAAGGAAGCATTAGTTTTTTACTGAGAAAGTAATGAGATATATCATCCAGAGAGTCCATGAAGCATCAGTTACAATCAATCACGAAGAGATCAGAACCATAGGTCTCGGCCTTCTAATATATGTAGGAATTAGTCAGGAGGATGTCTCAGGTTGGCCACAAAAGATAGAAAAATTTGTTAGTAAAATAAAACATCTCAAATTATTTGAAGACGGACAGGGCAAAATAAATGCATCATTACTTGATGAGAACGGGGAAATATTATTGGTGAGTAATTTTACGCTCCATGGCAGAAATCACAAAGGGACACAGGTCGACTTTAGTAAAGCAGCATGATTTGTTGAGGCAAAAAATATTTACGAACATCTTGTAGAAATGCTAATCAGGCAGTGAGTTCGTCTGCAAACAGGCGAGTTTGGTGAATACATGGATGTAAGCAGCATTGTGGACGGCCCCGTAAACGTCGTTTTGGACTATTAAAATTAAACTAGCATATAAGCCATTTTTGAAGCAGTCATTGTTTGACAAAAGTGCTCCTGAAGCATATAATTGGTAGGTAAATTTATATTGGCCCTATCTATGGCTCCTTTACCTACCACAAAGATTTTAGAATTAGCAGATGTTCAACAACTTCATCCGAAGTTGGAACTTTTGAACGTCATTCCAAAAAACGTCGCTAAAACTACTCAAACAGTTGCATTCGATCAAAACGGTAAGACACTTTATCTTCTTACCACCAATAATTTCCCAGAACTGTATCATCAGATCACCGACAAATTAGAAGCGAAAGGATACAAACTCGACACGTATTACACAGATACCGCTTCATTTGCCCTAGCACTTGATCGATATCAACAGCTTGCTACAAAAGAACAAAAGGCACAAGAAACGTTTGACTATAGACACAGTGTTTCATGACACGAAGCAATTGCATTGATCAAAGAAGCATTTCAAAAAATAGATAGTTATGCAGAAGGAGATTTTATAAACGAAATTCTCAGATTAGCATTCCAGTCAGGAGCATCAGACGTTCATTTTCAAAATGAAGAGATGTGAGTCGTTATGCGTGTTAGGAAAGATGGTATCCTTCAAACCGTTATCGTGTTCGACCATGCACAATTCCAGAAATATTTGATGAAAATAAAATATATATCTGGAGTGAAAATGAATATTGAGCAACAAACACAAGATGGAAGATTCGATTTTGATATAATAGAGAACAACGAAAAAGTGAAAGTAGATGTAAGAGTCTCAGTGATGCCATCATTAAGAGGGGAAAGTCTCGTATTAAGATTTTTGGACTCGACAAAAGGTATGCTGACATTCAAACAGCTGGGATTTGAACCATATCAAATTGAAAAGTTACAACATCAGCTTCATCAAAATTATTGACTGATTCTTGTAACGTGACCTACAGGTTCTGGTAAGACGACAAGCGTCTACTCAATGTTAAATATACTTAACTCTCCTAGCAAAAAAATTATCACTATCGAAGATCCAGTGGAGTATGAACTCCCCGGTATTGAACAATCTCAAATCAACGAGAAAAAGTGATTTACGTTCGAAGAAGGATTGAAGGGTGTACTGAGACATGATCCAGATATCATAATGGTAGGAGAGATTAGAACACTCAAGAGTGCTGAGATGGCCGTCAATGCAGCGCTTACTGGGCATCTGGTAATATCGACCATACATACGAACAGTGCTGTAGAAGCTCTTACAAGACTAATGAATATGTGAGTAAAACCGTTTATGCTTGCATCAGCTTTGAATTGCATCATCGGCCAAAGATTAGTAAGAAAAGCTCTTAAACCGAAGAGTGTCCCAGCAGATGCTTCTATCGATGCAGATATACAAGCGACGCTTGAAACCGTGAAACATTTCTACCCTGACATGAAACCAAATTATACAGGTAACGTTTACCGTGTGCCTACTGACGATGCAACAAATAATGTAGATAACTACGAAGGGAGGCAAGGTATCTTTGAAATACTAGAAGTAAGCCAAGAGATAAAAGACGCAATTATCCAGTGAAAGTCACCTGCAGAGATTCTTGCTATAGCCAAACAACAATGATTTCTCACAATCAAAGATGATGCATATCTGAAAATGCTCGAGGGAGTAACGAGCCTAGAAGAGATCATGAGTGTAATATAATAATTACTTTCGTTAGCTTTGGATAAAAAATCGTTATTTTCCCATTGAAATTATCTCTTCACAGTAGTATAATCACTATGTGTTTTATCCTATTAAAAACCATATGAGTCAGAAAATTGAATTAGTTAGCCAGTTCGAAGGAACAATTACCACATGACTACAGGAACAACTTAGAAAGATTGCTAATGACCATATAGATAAGTTTTCAGACAGTTATTTGAAAAAGATTTTTGATAAAGATGGTGCACAATGACGTATATCCATGCATATCCTAAAAAATAAACAGGACAAATATGAAGGTAAATTCCAGTTTCTACTAGACAATAACGACTTTTACTGGAATAACGAACAGCCATATAAAGAGCCAATTGACCTAGTAAATCACGCATTTAAGCACCTTAAAGAACATCTAGCAAGCAAGTAAACACCTTATTGCAATTCTGCTTCAGATATGTATATATAGAGCCAGTTAGAGATTTTTTGTTTTGTTTTTTAGCACCTTCCTTCTTCCACTTATGACAAAACGTTCAACCCATTTGACCAAAGAAGGATATGAAAAACTAGTAGAAGAGCTTCGTTCACTCAAGGACACTAAGCTCCCTGCCGTTTTGGAAAGATTAAAAGAAGCGATTTCTCAAGGAGATATCTCTGAAAATGCAGAATATGACACCGCAATGTCTGAAAAAGAGCTGATCGAAGCGAGAATATCAGAGATTGAAAACACGTTAGATAACGTAGAAATTATTGAACGTACAAAAGGATGAGACATCAAATACGGATCTGTTGTGAAATTCAAAGATGAGAAAAATAAGGAGTATGAATTTACTATTGTAGGGTGAGGGGAAGTTGACATCTTAAATGGGACTATCTCTTTTCAATCACCGTTAGGAATTGCAATCAGAGGGAAAAAGAAAGGTGACATAGTACAAGTAAGATCACCCAACAAAAAGTATAGTATTACGATCGTCGACGTAAAGTAATAACGTATAAATCACCTGTAAAAGAACCCTAAGATAACTACTATCATAGGGTTCTTTTTATGGATGATTAATTCATATGATCCGCTCACAAGTAGTCCGAGAACACATCCCTACCTGACCCTGAGTCTACCTGTTCAAAACAGCAGGAGACAGTATTCTGTATATTGGCAAAGCAAAGTGATTGAAGAAAAGGCTCCAGCACTATTTCACCCCTAGCACACTATGGAAACAAGATATGGTCGCAAAAGCATATCGCGTAGAAGTCTTGCCCGTCACAAGCGAACAAGAAGCACTCTTATTAGAAACCAATTTAATAAGAACTCACAAACCTGTTTATAACAATCTCATCAAAGGTGAAACGTCATATGTCTATATCAAAATTCCCCATGAACCATATCCAAATATCTTGCTGACGAGATATAAAAAGAATGACAAAGCGATCTATCTTGGCCCGAAATTACGGAAGCGCGAATTAAAAAGTACGTTACAGCTTATTAGGCATTTGCTGAGATATAGAGCCTGTACACCGGCTGTCTTCAAACAAGGACACGTTTGTTCTGATTATTTTTTCGATCTATGTTCAGGTCGATGCGCATACAATAAGCTATCAACTAGCGAAGAAAATCAACAAGCAGGATTTACCCCTATTCGAACGCCAGAGCAAGCACAACAGGAATATGATCAAATAATTCAATCAATTATCTCATATTTTAAAGGGCACACCAAGCTATTAGAAACTACTATCAAACATCATATCGATCTAGCGATTCAAAGACAAAATTTTGAACGAGCAGCAAAACTTAGGGATATGTTTTTGAATTTACAAAACTTTACTGACCAACAAACAGTCGTCTTGAGTGCAATAAAGACAGGAATCTACGTCATGATAGCAGAACAAAAACAGTGGTACGTGCGAGGTATTTTACAGCTTACAAATGGTGTTATCAACGACGTGATCACTGGTAAAGAACACAGGGAAGACACTGATCTAGACAAACTTATTCAAACAATTGGACGCGAATATGAGGTTGAGTTACTGTACAATCAAACACAACCACTTACATATACTGCATCCGCAACAACTGATAAAAAATTTACTAAGAAGGAACAAAAAGCACTTGAAGAACATCTTTCAAGATTCTTGGAAGGATACCTACATTCACACCACTTTGAAAAAGATCTTATAGACATGGACGAATTGGAGAAACTACAAGCAAAATTTGAGCTCCCTACAGTACCAAGAACTATAGAATGTGCTGATATTTCTCACTTTTCATGAGATCGAACTTCTGGGGCAGTTAGTGCAATGAAAGATGGGAAGCTCTTTAAACCTTGATATAGACACTATAAGATTGTCACTGCGGGAAAACACGATGACTATGCTGCGCTTGCTGAACTCCTCGTAAGAAGATCTTATGCCAAAGGGTGACGGCCTGACCTCTTTGTCATCGATGGAGGAGTGGGGCAGTTGGGAGTGGTGAAGCGCCTTATCCAAGAAGATATCGCATTTACACAAACCTGTTGAAATGTGACGTTTGTGTCATTGGGAAAAGGAAGCGCCAGAACCAGAAAAGGTAAACAGTCTGGAGAACAAGAGATCCTTCATGTGTTAAAGGGCGATCTCTCAATCAAAAGTTATGAGTTAACATATGATCCTATAGATAAGCTATTAATCCTGCTAAGAGATGAAGCACATAGATTTGCAAACAAGTATAGAAAGCAGCGTATGAGTCGTGATATTCTATAACCTAAAATAGCTATTTGTAAAGCTTTTCTCCCACAAAATGAAGGCTTACCATTGCAAGCATTGTCGAAATGCCTAGAAACACTGCATACAAAAAACATTTTATTTTCTTTGTTATTATCCTATGAAAGTCACTGTTATCGTTGTATGTATATTTTTAGCTGGCTTATTACTTACAGGATGTAAAAAGGCGGCATTTATTGATACCTTTACCAACTCAGAACAAAACAAAATGGCAGAAAATGGAGACACCGTACGTGTAGATTATATAGGTACGACAGAAGATGGAAAAGTTTTTGATACGAGTATTGAGTCTGTAGCTAAAAGTAATGATTTGTTCAATGAAGCTAGAACATATGAACCACTAGAATTTACACTAGGGCAGGGGAATATGATTCCTGGGTTTGAGAAAGGAGTAATTGGAATGAAAGCTGGAGAGACTAAAAAGGTAACTATCCCTGCATCAGATGCGTATGGAGATCCTAGAGAAGATCTTATAAGAGAACTTGAATTGACGAAATTTGTAGAAGCTGGTGTTACTCCAACCGTAGGACAAGTAATTGATTTCGGATTTGGTCAAGCTAAAGTATTAGAAGTAGGCGAAGAGACAGTAAAACTCGATTTCAACAATCCACTAGCAGGGAAAACATTGATGTTCGAGATCACCGTACAAGAGATCATTCCTACAACATGAACATCTGGCCAAAATGTGGTACAAGACCAAGTTAAGGAGATGGATGATAGTAAAAACATAGATGCAGAGGACACAAATGTAGCTGATGAAATGCCTGCAGACGCAGAGAAGAAAGATGATACTGTACAAGGATTTGCTCCAACAGAAAATCCACAGCCAGGAGTAGCATATTAAATTTGTCTTAATTCGATACTTTGCATATGTTGCGTAAAATCTTATGAGGGATACTCATCTATAGTTTTGTTGTCTACATCATTGTCAGCTTCTGACCTACATATGATTTTTATGCAATCAAGTTAGACCCATCAAATAGCCTACAAAGTACGCCATTATTCTTGTTATTATGAGGCATCTTTTGGCTCATATATGACGTAATCAGACATATCCTTAAGCTAGTTACTTTGCCATTAAATTGGGTCTCATTTGGATTAGTACATATTCTACTGAACGTTTGACTCTTGTATTCGTTTCCTTATATTGTCAACGCACTCGACATTTGAGTGACTATGACAATGGGTACAATAATCGAAGTGATGATTATGGCAGTTATATTAAGTGTTATGGGTGTCTTTATTAAATATCTCTAAGGAATGAAATTTTTGTACTTACTTTTGGGAATATTATTCTTTATTGGTATCATGGTACTATTCTTCCAACTGATGGTAGGTTCACTCATTTCTGTGCCGTTCTTCACATCTCATATGGGAATTGTTCAATTTGAACTCTTAATGATTGTGTGATCAATGCTTTCATGAATGTTCATTACCCTTGGAATCAAATGATTTATATCTTGAGAAAATAGCAACACAGATGACGACTTTGACTTATAATCTAACCAGACAGCAAGCGGCTGATAGACTTGGTATCTCGACTAGAACTGTCGATAGATACGTTAAGGATGGAAGATTGAGTTACAAAAAAGTAGCCAACAAAGTAATTTTGGCGACTGAAGAGATTAGCACCTTAAATGATGACTTCTCATTGTTACATCAGCACGATGCTGCAATGGATAGCACAAGAGAGATGCCACCTATGAATCAAGGACTTCAACTACAGAAACTCGCTCCTATGGACAGCTGATCTGTACGCGAGTTCGCTGATATTTTACAGAAAAAAGACGTAGCACTTGAGGAGAAAAACCAACTTATCTACGTGTTACAACGCAGAATTGGTGAACTAGAAACTAAGATGCAACATATGATTGCGCTTCCAGATCACAGTGCGCAAACTCAACTTATACAAGAACAATTAGCAACACTTACTGTTGAAAAACAATGACTTGTAGAAGAAGTGAAAAAAGAAAAACTCCGGAACGCAATCTATATCGGGTTAGTAATGATCGCAGCTATTATGATTATCTTCTTCGCATTCTTTACAGCCTAATCATATTTTTTCACAAGAGGATCTGTCTACGGGCAGATTTTTTTGTATTTCAGAAAATTTTCAAAAATAAAAAGGGGAGCGGCAAAGGAATAAAACATAAAGAAGAGGAGGAGGTGCTATAAAATTACCATAACAAGATGAGTACGCTATCGTGCGTTAAAATACTTTTAGTTTCACTCATATAAAAGATCTTGAAAGTTATTCCAAAAATCGTAATAAGTCGTTATTGTATTTATGGAATATTCCATCCTATTATATATTGGAATATTCCAATTTAACTGATAACCAGAAGTAGACATGGACAGACAATTACCATTCTCACAATTACTATGACCAGCACCTAGATGAAGAAAAAAGAAACCAAGACTTATCAACTTTGTCCCTACTCTAACGATTTGGGAACCAACTGATGGTATCAAAGATACTACCAACGTCCACCTCTGACACGACGAGCTTGAAGCATTGAGGCTTAAGCATATCAATGGGCTTGGTATCATTTCTGCTGCCAAGCAAATGGGAATATCTAAATCATTATTCGCCAGCATCCATAATGCAGCCATAAAGAAGGTCACCAATGCGCTTATACATGGGAGATCCTTACATATTGAACTAGGAAGACCAGAATACCAAGAACCACTGTCTATAGGCTTTAAAACACTCGATTAGGGTTGCACAATTATAGGTATCCCAATTGATGTGATTTTGAGAGAGAGTAGTCCTGTAACAGGTAGCTTTTTTTGTATATAGATTTCTCACTAAAATAAATTTATTCTGATGGACGCTAGTTATCTATTTTTTACAATATCTTTACACACTTTATAGAATTCGCTTTCAGTTAGTGTTCATTTCATCTGATTGATAAAAGTGCAACATAGTACAATATTATCTAAGGTATATCATAGGTCGTTATCTAGTCTATCGCATGAAACTTGCATTCTTGTCTTTTCTGTCCAACTTCCTCCTTTATATCCTACAAACTCAAAACTCATTGGATATGAGCTATAGTAACAAAGTCATTTTTGCTTTTCTCGCAAAGATAAAAGAGCCTGTAGCGTAATACCAAAATGAATATTCCTTTTCTTTGCTCCTTGTAGAAGATGATCATATATACAGCTTATAGCTCATTCGATAGTCATTCTTTGTCCAGATCTTGCCTTATAGACCCTTTCTCTTTTGCAAGGTTTACATTCATATAAGTAACGATATTTCCCTGCAAGTTGACTATCCATGTACTGGATAACAAACTCCTTAGAACTCTTTTCTACACCACAATGATTACAACGAAATGGCGTGTTGTTCTCTATTATATCTTCTCGTTTTTTTCTAGTTGCTAGGGCTTGTTGAAGAGCTCTTTCTTGATCTAAATAGTTGCCCATATACAATCTTAAAGGATAAACATCCATAGGCATATTAAACCTTGCACATTAAAAATCAAGTCCTGCAAGGTTAAACAAGGTATATTGTGCAACCCTAGATTCGTTGAATCTAGGTATCCTGTTCAATACTCCTTTCAAATAGGCTTTCTTGGTAGTTTAACAAAAACATGTACAGCTATAATTAGCTATTCTAAGTACACTATTTGCCTAGTTTTTTATAAAAACCAGAGAGGGGAGTACTCCTCTCTTTAAATTGTTACCAACTCATATAACCCCTACGACTTCAATTTTTGCGTTAGCTCATCTATAGCTAACTTCTTAACTTGTGTCACAAAATCATGATCTTTCATTAGATATTCAGCTACTTTTTTCCCATTCTTCTCAAGAAAACTCTCTAAACGGCTATCAATCTCTCTAAGTTGTTCATCGGTGAATACTGCCATCGTTATATTGGTTAAACTATAAAGAAACCTCAGTATACCCTGCAATTCAGGAAAATCTAGCCATTTTTTACGTTAAAAAAAATCCAACCTGGCTCTAGTGGGGGGAAAGTTTGAGATTACTTATACCGTCTTTCAGTTCAGAATGGACTCATTGAGAAATTTGGTGTAAGTTGCCATTTAATAAGAGCGTATTCAAGGCAATGATACTTTGTTGAAAAAGTCTTTGGCCTGTTACCGTTGTTATGGCTGGTCGAATCATAGATTTCAAGTTCAAATCACTCTATTAATCTTTCCCCTTGCACAATGTCATTTATGGCGTCTAACTGCATTATCTTATAAGCCCAAGTATGTCATTCAGTTCCAGAATATATCTTTAACAAAAGTTCGATTGTTGGTTTTACTTCATATGCACCTATCATTTCTAAAGACGAATGAACTAGAATTGTTGAACTCAATATATCCTCAGAGTACACTTTTAGCTTTAGTGAGTTTCTGTTGTTGAGCTTTGTTAACCGTATTGATACTCCTATTGCGACACAACTAGATACAACCGCAAATACTTCTACCAAATTTGATTGCCAGCTATATCACATAACCAAAGTTTGTTCGACTCACATAATTACATCTCATGTATATATGATAAATAGACAGATCTTGTATACTGAAATGTACGTATGAGTAAAGAAAACATAAAATCAGGTGATTAAAATAATTGCGTATTGCTATACTTTGACTATACTTTTACTATATCGACTTGCAAATTTATTAGTAAACAGTATTAAATGACCATAATTAACAACAATCAATAATAATTAACATTAAAAACAGAAGCCACTAGTTTCCGCTAATGAGCCTCTGTAATAGCCTTACCTCTTAGTTATGTATTCCAATAGAAGTAACGCAACCTTAGCTATAAGAACTAAGATTCAATCGTTAGAATTATTCATTCATTAGATCATGGTTAGAAAATAAAGTGTATTTACCTCACTGAGTATGAGGAAAAACAAGAGCTACAAAGCCCATTACTGCCCACATAACGTGGGCTTTTTTTGTATAAGATTGTTATGCCCCAATACAAGCCTTGCCTCGCAAAGAAAAAAACAAGCCGACCTTATCACAGATATAATTTTTACAAACCTCTCCTACGGGTAGGTGTTGCGCAAATCAAAACATTGTGCAAACCTAAAAATACTTCCGTAAAATATCTATTAATCTGTTCAAATCAGTAGAATTACTGATTTAGACAAATACTTTGTACCTTTATACATTATATTTGGCGAAGTAAAATTAAACTTTATTTTTCTTAATTTTCTATATCCCATGTCTCCCAATTCTTTGTGCTAGAATCTATATCGTCAATTAATAATTTTCTTCTATTTTTAATATCAAATACAATTACAAAATATTGTATTTTTAAACCTTTAATAACTGTCGTATCATTTCTAATTTTCTTCAATTTATTAATATCTGTATCTATAGATTTTGTAGTATATGTATCATCACTGCTTTTACAGTTTACTCTACGTAGTTTAATTTCAATGACAGCGTGATAATCATTAAAACTATATCACTTAGAAGGTAAGCGAGTTGGATCTTCTGTATTTATATTGTCCTTTACTAATACTACTATATCAGAACGATATTTTAATCATCCACTTTTCCCATACCAACGTACTTCTGAATGGATAGAAACATTACTTTCATTTTGAAATATTCTTTCAAGAGATCAATATAATTTGCAACGGACATCATCTTCCGTTAAGAAATCTTTTTTTCACCATTTTTTATCAACAAAACTTTTTACTGATTCCGCTATTGAGCTCTGGATCTTCATAAGAACTTACTTGAAATAGTAAAAGGAAAGTTAATTCTTATCAATTATAATGCTCCTAAGTACTACATTCATTCATAGTAATCATCGTCACGATCATTATACTCATAATCTTGCTCAGTTTTTTCTAACATCTCTAACATCAATCTTTTAAGATCTTTATCATCTATGTTTACTACTTCCTTTATATGTTTTAAGTTATCATATTTTCAAATAAGTGATTTCTCTATACTTAATTTACCAATACTCTCAACCTCTCATAGATCTAAAACTTCTGAAGATACTAATTGTAAGTTATTAATATTTCTTATTAGTCCAAATGTTTTTATTTTCGATGAATATATTTCAAAATTTTGTCATTCAATTCTTGGTAGAGATCTAATGTCTTTGTATTTAATAATTATGTTCACAGGATTGTTATTTGGTAAAATAGAAGTGATATACGGTCAGTCTCAATCTGTATTATATTGAATCGAATTTAAAGACAACTTTGACCACCTCACATCTTCAGTGTTGTTTAGTATAAAATCAATAATACTATATATTCACTCACTGAAATTTTCTTTAATTTCCATTTTACCAGTATTGTCATCAAATTTTCTAAGTTTCTCTAATAAGAAAAACGATTCAATATGACTATGTAAATCCGTTCTGCTCCATATATTCCAACTTACTACTCAAGAAATTATTGTCATTACAATAATTAGAATATCACTTTCCACAATATCTAACCATACTATTAGAAATACCGGTATAAAAAATATCATATATCCAATAAGGAAAGTTATTATTCAATATGATAACCGCCATAAAATAGAAATAATATTGCGTATAAATTTATTCATAATAATTATAATTAATATTAGATAATAAAATATTACTTCCCTACAGCCTTCTCAGAGTATCCTTTTAACAAATTTATCCGTGTTTTTCTCGAGCAACTTCTCTTACTTGTTCATCAGTAAATACAACCATATCCAGTATACCCTGCAATTCAGAAAAATCTAGCCATTTTTTACGTTAAAAAAAATCCAACCTGGCGTTCCAGGTCGGACTTTAAAGAGAAAATGAATTTTTTTAATATCTTGGAGCACAATACAACAAATGCTTTTAGCGTTTTAGCTTTCTTTCGCATTTTCGTAATTCTATTTTGCTCTTCTTCATTTGGATGATTACATATGTCCGTTTCTGAACGGACGTTTTAGTTTTACGGGATTATCTCTCCGTGTCTTTGCGATATCCACAATCCATCCCATGAAGAACACTGAAAGGATGTAGAGAATGAACATGCCTTGCGAGATGTTCGTGGCATAATACTTGTTGAAGACTGACATATGCGCTTGATAAGCTCCATTCATACATAGTATAAAGCCTATTGAGATTAAAAGACATAAGCCTAATACCTCAAAGTCCGGTTTCCGAGCTACAAAATCGCACAAGCGTCTAGCAAAAAACAGCGAAAAGCAAAGGCTACAAATAGCAGATCCTAGTATTACAGGAAACGAGCTAGTTATAGCAACGATTGCAATCGTAGAGTCAAATGAAAATAAGACGTTGAGCATACAAATGATCAAGACTCCTTTCCAAAATCCTCTTTTGCTGATAGATGTATGCTCTTCAACACCACGCAGTTTCTGAGAGACAGAGTTCATTCCGTTTAACATAAGGAACACTCCTCCACCCAAGAAGATGAGACTTTTGGTGTCAAAGTCCCCGTAAATCCAGCTCGTATGAAGAGAAACCCAAACCGGAGAACTCTTCTGTACTAGTAAGGTAATCCCCCACATAATGGCGAACTTCAATACGGTTGCGATTATCATACCGTAATTAATCGCCCTTCCTCTACTCTCTTCAGGCAGCTTCTTTGCAAAGAGACTGATAACCATTAGATTATCTGGGCTTAACGCTATTTGCAGTATTGTTGCTGCTAATAACGTAAACCAAAAGTCAGTGTTATATATGAACAACATAGGTACGTGTTTTTATATTTGAGTTAATGACCAATTTTATAAGCACATACTTATATATATTTGTCAAGTATTTACAAGGGGAGTTTGCTAGCGGATACTTTGGTAGCCTCCTGCTCTACCGCCTTTTGATAAGACGACCTGATAGAGTTGATTCCTTCTACAACGGAAGCTCCCTGCACAACAAAGAAAATAGTACTTCCATATTCTAACAAACGTTTCCCCATATTTTTTTTGGATTTCTCACAGATGTTCCTTAAAATTCTCCCACCATGCCATCAACGTGGGATCATAATACTGCCCGAAATTATGCCAGTCTTCCAACGTGAATAGTCCTTCTATAGCTTTGCTAATTTGTGAAGCAGAAGGAAGCACTGCGCCAGGAAAGATATATTTATTAATCCAAGGATCGATATCTCTTTGTGATTCTTTACCAGCAATTGTGTGCAAAAGAAACAGTCATGCATCAGTCAATAAGCGATGGACTACTTCCATAATCGTACGATAGTTTTTCGGTCCGACATGTTCAATCATACCGCAGATTAAAATCTTATCCCACGTACCTTGTAGATCGCGATAATCACTATATAGAATTTCGACCGGTAATCATTTCGTATACTCTTTAGCATAACTTATTTGCTCTTTGCTAATTGATACGCCGGTAACATGACAACCATAATTCTGCGCAGCGTACTTTGCAAACCCTCCCCGTCCACAGCCAATATCAAGCACATGGTCAGTCTGTTTTAGTTGTAATTTTTTACAAATAAGATCGAGTTTTTGTTCTTGAGCTGTATTAAGATCAGTAGTATCCTTGAAATATCAGCACGTGTACTGATTATATGGGTCTAGAAATTTCATATAAAAATTCGCATCTAGATCATAATGCTTTTCAACGTTTTGACGAGCACGTGAACGATTTTGCATGTTCAACAAAGAAGCTTTAAAAACTTCCCAGAGTAGTCTTATATTCGGTTTCAAATTTTCATACGCCCCCGTACGCAATACTTTAGAAAAGAATTCATCAAGTTGATCACATTCTCGCCGTCCTTCAATATATGCATCACCCAATCCTAGAGACCCTTGCGATATGATACGCCCATAAAGCTGTTCATTGTGTACTACCATATCATATGGCCTGTTTCAGTTAATCTGAATACCCGCTAGTTCCAATAATCCTTCCACAATACGCTTTGCTTGTAGCATGGTTAGCATATAGATAGTAAAAAGATATTAATTAATTGATATATAGTAGTAGATACTGTTTTTACAAGAGAAATAGGCTAACTTTAACTACCCTTGTAGTTTTACTGCCAGTGACTATAAGTTGAGTGCTTTATTCTTTAGATACATCCCTATGAAATATATTATATCTATGATTGCATTGAGTACTGTTGTAGTAGCAGGTTGTTGGAATAAAAAAACACCTATTGTAGTGGTTCCTACGCCTACCCCAATTGTAGAAGCCCCAGTAGTCACAGGAGAAGAATTGATAATTCAAATTACGTATACTGGCTGAGCAGAAATCGTTTCTGTTGAATCTCCTCTGCCTTGAGATATTGTTACCTCTCCTCTTGCAATTAGTGGAACTGCCCCTGGATATTGGTTCTTCGAAGCAACCGCTCCTGTAGTATTGATGGATCCTAACAATGTCATTCTTGCAGCATGAGTTATAAGTGCTACGCAAGATCGGATGACTGGAGCTCTTGTACCGTTCGAATGAACACTTAGCTACACAGTCGATCCAAACTGGCCAAATGATCTTGGGAAACTTATACTTAAAAAAGATAATCCTTCTGGAATGCCAGAAAACGACGCTTCACTAGAAATGCCCATCCATTTACAATAACTATTACTTACTCAGTACTTCCAAGATTTCTGTAAATGCATCCATGGTATGTTGCGTAGTATCAGTACGTATAGTATTGTTGGTAACATTTGCACGTAATGCTCAGATAACACGTTCAGGATGTTGTACAAAATATGCATCGGTCTGATCATATTGTAAGTTAAGCAGATTATGTACTCCCAACGTTATTGCTTGACGATATTTTTCTTGATGTGCTGTATCATCTAGAAGCTTAGCCATTCAGTAAGCATAGGCGAGACCTTCGACATAGACAGCATCAGATGCACTATGGGGTGTCCCATACTGGGGAAATTTAGGGTTATAAAATCTTCATACAAGGTCCGCAGGACCTTCAGATTCTGGCGTGTGTAACATTTCATCTATCAACTTATCATTGAGGACAAAGATAGCTTGTGCATAATGTTCATCTTTCGTAATGGTATAGAGTTTATATAACGATATCGTATGTCGAGGAACGTATGCAGGATAGTAATGTTCTGCTATGTGTGTCACATAACGATCTACATAAAAATCTTGTGCTTTTATAGCAGCATCCAATCGACGTTGTTGTCCTGTCTTTTGGTAGTACTCTACTAACGCCAAAATTCACTCACCAGAATAAAATGTTAATAAGTAATCTTTGTCATACGCATAGCTTGGTTTAATCCATCGAGGTTCGAAAGATCAATCCGGCTGCATAAGATCAACGATTGTCGTTGCCAGCTTCTCTGCCTGTAAGGCATACTCATCATAATAGGGGCTCGCCGAAAGAGTTCTTAGAAGCATACCGATTGCTCATAACTTAGAATTATTTTGGTAAAGTACCCATCCATTACGGGCATCTTCTTTGTACCATGTAGCAAAAATATATGCTAAATTACGTTTGTGTGCAGGTAGTAAGTTTTTATCACTCTGACTTAGTCGTGCCAAAAATCTCGAAGCCATAAATTGACGGATCAAATTATTAGTTGAGGAGTAAGTAGATACAGAAGGATTATACTCATAGGTAAATTTGCCTTTCGCATCTACATTATTTAGGAGCCAGTTGGTCGCTTTCGATAATGCGTCTTGCAATTTCTCTATGTTAAATTCTATGTTGGTATCAATCTGTTTCCCTCTAAAAAAAGTCACAACTTCTCACGATGCATCATAGGCGATATGCATCTCAGGGGCATAGAGGTATGCTACTCACGTAAAGTTGTTACATGAACTTTTAAGGTTTAAATTTTTACATAAGAGCGTGCGTATATCTTGTTCGCTCTTGTTTTCTTCTATGGCATAACTTCCCCGATAGGCGCTATCCTTCTGGTCCAAGCTCATTTTTACAGCATCGGATCACAGTACGTATGAGGCATCTACCGGCCTTCGATGATCTATAATATGAAAATGCACAGAGTAGTCTTCCAACGTACTTCACTGTACTACTCAACTTTGAGTTGCTTGCCTGATCGCACTGCTAAGGTTTTCCTCAAGTGATTTTCCTTCTATGTATGCTGCGCTAACTTTTTTTCCTTTTTGCCGTAGCACTATAACAACAGGATTATTTGCGCTTGTAAGGTCTTTCGGGAAATCTCCTTTACCATACGCATACGAAAGAAGTTCGCTTTTATCTTGTTCGGATAGAGTGTTTACTGGTATGGTAGTTTTCGATATAGATGAACGCATACATCATGTCAAAAAGACACCATAAGCTACTATACACAAATAACCAATAATTTTTTTTATCATCTACGAGGAGAAGATAAATCATCATGATATACGGCCAGAAGCTCTACCAATAAGGGTTTTCCCTCAGGTAAAGTTACATTCTTTACTAAATAGTTCACCTGATCTACAAGTTGAGAAGGTGTTTGTGCATGATCGCCTAATAGCATCATAATGTCGGTCATGTATGGAAGTATTTCTTTCCTTAGTTGCTCAATGTATATACTGTATTCTTGTTGAGTCGATTCTAATCAATCTTGATACGCTTTGAGCATAAAACGATTTGAATTTACCGCCTGCATATCTTCTTGTAGATCTTCTACATCATCAATAATTTCTCACAACTTATCATATTGTTCAACAGCTTTCCAAGCGTCAGCTGTAATTTTTCTATGCGATTTATCTTTAACAAGTTCTCTCTGGAGGTGTATATCACAAATTTTTAACGCGTAGAAGTCATCTATAGCAATACTAGCAGGAGAAATGCCTTGTCTCATGCGGATTTCCATCTGGAAAAATTGTCGTAATCTTTCTAGCAAAGTGTCGGTGTTAGAATCATTCTCAACCTCTTCACCTACCATCTTTTTAATATCTGCCCATCGTTTCATAATCTGTTCGTGCGACGCACTATCTATCTGTCGAACTGACTCTAACAGTTGATCTATACGGTAGATAATTACCTGTAAACCTTTCAAAGTAGAAATAAGTTCTTCTGCATACTTAGAACTAAGCCCAACATGTTGGGCGTATGTTGAAATTTGTCTTTGTTCGAAAAGACGATCTAATTTTTCATGTAACTGTGCTTCATTCATTTGATTTCGTATTATGAAACTAATGCGCTAGCAACCAATGTTCCACTTCTATCGAGGCCATACATCATGTGCCAGCAGAAGTTATTGCTTGTCTATACTTTTTATCTTGTACATCTCATGCTGCAAACACCCCATCTACGCTTGTTTTAGTAGACATATGAACTTTAGTCACAATATATCCTGCCTCATCAAGCTCTATTTGTCCTCCTAAGAAATCTGTATTTGGTTTATGACCAATCGCATAAAACAGACCGCCTACTTCAATAATACTTGTCTCTTTGGTCTGATTATTAATGATCTTTAGTCATGTCATGCCTTGTTCATTTCAGATAATCCACTGTCCTTCAGTGTTTCGTAATATTTCAATTTTCGAATTACTCATAACCCTTTGTTGCATAATTTTGCATGCTCTCATCTTATCACTCCTAACAAGGAGCGTTACCTTACTGGCATATTTCGTGAGAAATAGTGATTCTTCTGCTGCAGTATCACCTGCTCCTACTACTATTAAATGTTTATTGCGATAAATAGGCAATGCGCCATCGCATACTGCGCAAGCACTAACCCCACGTTGTCGGTACTCTTCTTCACCAGGGAGCCATAAGCGTTTTGCTGTTGCTCATGTTGCCACGATAAGAGCTCTTGTGAGCCTCGGCTCATCCTCTCACTGAGCAAATACTTTAAAAGGGCGTACAGAAAGATCAACTTTTTCTATTGTCTTAGTTTCTATTCTACATCATGAGTTAAGTGACTGCTCTCTCATAAGATTCATCAACTCGGTCCCATCGATACCTGTTGGAAATCCTGGGTAATTTTCTATATCTGTGGTCGTAGTTAATTGTCACCCCGCCGCAACTCATCACGCTAAAAATCCTTCAAACATCAATGGTTCCAATAATGCTCTCCCAGCATAGATTGCAGCAGTGTGTCCTGCCGGGCCTGATCCGATAATAATTACCTGTTCTATTTCTGACATGATTTCAAATTGGCACAAGCTATAAAAAACTAACAAAAATATAGCAATTACAGGCTCTTTTGCAAAATGAAAGCGATCTGTTTATACAAAATAGCTCTACGTTTGTTCACAGTAATTGTATTGACATAATCATCAAATAGCGTATATACTATATATCTCTTTATTAATAATTTCGCGTACATGTGAGTCAGTGACCAAGAAATCCTAAAGCGAACGTTTGAATATTACAATAATATACCAAATGCATTTGGAAAAATGACGGTAAACCCATCATGGAAGCTTAATCATAACTCATTTTTGTCGGAAGAAGGCATATTCCAAGCGTTACAATTCCACAAGACCCACAATACTGTTCAAAATAATATCGTTACAACTATTACTGCTTTTATAAAGGATATAATAACTAACAAAGAGTACGCATCACAAATGACTAGCGAAAATGTTGTGTACAACCTGTTGAATACAAGATTAGGTTTTTCAATTGAGATTACGAAAAAGTCTCTCCAAGAGGCATTACAGCAAGAAAGAATATCTCCTAAAGCATCTGTAAAATCCATTGAAAAAGAAGCTCCTGTACCATTAGTAGAACTTCCTGAAGGAACCGTCAATCAAGTACCTGAAGAAATTCCAAATCACACTACTACTACTCATGTAGGTCATCCAAGAAGAAAAAATGGTATTTCACCGAAGCATAGAATTATATTAAATTGAAGGTCACCATACTGATTGAAGTCCGATACTAGAAAAGGTAAACCCCAAAGGGGCTTTGTAGAGAATAAAAACAGTGCTAACCAAATCGCGACCATCAAAAATACTAGAGATAATGCAGAAAGATCAAGATTGACTATCTCCCTCTTAGGAGAAATGGAAGCACGCTTGATAAATCTATGACATTATGCAGTTCAAAGTGATGACAGTGCGCTACCACAAAATAATAGTTCTTATGACAGAAAAGCATACAATTTCATTTTCAGTCTTAGAAAAAACATAAAAGAGAAAAACCTTAGTGACAATTTACGCGATCAAATAATTATGGACCTCAAGTGACTAGCCGAGAGAATAAAACAATTAGAAAAATAAGCACATCGCTCATGTTTTAAGTACGATGGTGAAAAATCGATAGTAATTTTTTTTTGAAAACAAAACACATATGAAACTATTTCAGTGGCGAGTATATTGTTAGGAATGCTTGCTTTCATCTCCTATGGAAAAAAGATTTGAAAATCATATTGTACAAGAACTTTCATCTTGTTACATTGTCTATACCTATGTCTTGAAAATCGAATTTCCCAATTAGCACTATTCGCCACAGCTTCGCACACCTTTTGGCGCAAGCTCTTCAAAGATTCATAGATGCAAATGTGCAATTAGGGACTGGTCCAAGCGTTGAGAACGGGTTCTACTATGACGTACTTTTTTCGGATAGTATTGAATTTGGCAATGATCACTTAAAAGAACTCACTAAACAGCTCCAAATGATAGCTAAAGAGCCACAATCATATGTTGTCTACTCTTGTCCACTTGATGAAGGGTTTATGATTAATGAGTTTACCAATCAGAGATTAAAGAACGAACTCTTGGATAAATTTAAAACCCAAGGAGAAACAAACGTTACCTACTATTTAAACGTTGCTCCTAATGCAGTTATAGATAATGCGAGAAATGTTGTTGACGGTCGGAAAGAAAGTTACGAAAAAGTGACTGCATATTTTCGTAAAAATAAGACAATAGGTGAAGATCAATCTGTTGTTTTTATAGATCTGTGTGGCGGTCCGCATGTTAGCTCTAACAAAGAAGATATTGACCCATCAGGTATGATGCTAGACAAGCTAGCTTGAGCTTACTGGCAAGCAGACGAGAACAATGTGATGATGACGAGAATCTACGGCCTCGCGTTTGAAAATAAAGACGCGCTCAAAGAGTATCAAACTCAACTCGAAGAAGCGAAGAAAAGAGATCATAGAATTTTATGAGCACAGCTTAAGTTGTTTACTATCTCTCAGTTAGTTGGCGCTGGACTGCCCCTGCTACAACCTAACGGAATGATTATTCGTGAAGAGATAGAAAACTATCTGTGGGAGTTACATCGCACAAAAGGTTATCAAAGAGTACGGACTCCTCATCTTGCTAGAGAAGAACTCTACCAAACATCAGGACATGCCGAGAAGTTCGGCGATGAACTATTTAGAGTACAAGGGAAAGAGGATAAGTTCTTTATGAAACCTATGAACTGCCCTCACCATATGCAGATATTCGCAGATAATCAGTTCTCATATCGCGATATGCCAGTAAGATACTTCGAACCAGCAACGGTCTATAGAGATGAGAAAACAGGCCAGCTTGCTGGACTTACGAGAGTAAGAGCTATTACGCAAGACGATGGACATCTCTTCTGTCGTGTTGAACAAATTTCAGAGGAAGTTGGAACTATTGTGTGAATTATAAAAGAGTTCTACACCACCATGGGTATGATGGACGGCTATCGAGTAAGGTTTTCAGTGAGATGACCAGAAGGTAAATATTTAGGAAGTGACGAAGTACGAGAAAAAGCGGAAGGAGCACTGAAAACCGCTGCTGAACAATATCAACTTCCCTATAGAATAGGGGTCTGAGAAGCAGCATTCTATGGTCCTAAACTCGACTTTATGTTCAAGGATGCTATCGGACGTGAATGGCAACTCGCAACTATCCAATGCGACTTCAACCTCCCTGAGCGTTTTGATCTTTCGTTTATCAATGAACAAGGAGAAAAAGAGCGCCCTGTCGTAATCCATAGAGCAATCTCTGGATCACTCGAGCGTTTTATGGGCGTAATGATCGAACATTTCGCAGGTGCATTTCCTGTACGACTTGCCCCAACACAAGTAATTATCCTTCCTATAGCAGATCCATTCAACGAGTATAGTCAATCAATTGCTGACGACTTATTCCAGAAAGGGATAAGAGTTCGTGTAGACACCGATATTGACTCTCTCAATAAGAAAATCCGTAATGCTGAAAAACTAAAGATCCCTTATATCTTAGTCATTGGAGAACAAGAACAGAACGATAAAACCGTCAATGTGAGGGAATATAGATCAAAAGAACAATATGCTCTTTCTGTGGAGAAATTTTCTGAAAAGATTGTAGAAGAGTTTGCGCAAAGGAAACTTTGATAAATGTATTATTTCCAAGTGTAAAATATTAGAATATGAAAAAATCAGTCGGGTTTCGACTGATTTTTTATGTTTGACATCTGTGCGCATTTTGCCTTCTTCCCTAGCAGTAGAATCGATTTCCGGTCAAGATAAATAGCAAGATTGAGACCACTACAAACGCTGACCCAATGACAATTGCAGCTAATGCATTGATGTTTCCAGACTCGTTATCATGTTTCCACTCTTGGTATTTCCAACTAGTAATAATGACAAGTCCCACACCGATAGCTAAGTGCAAGTAAGCGATGGCAGGGAAAGAGTCTTTACAGTAGGGTCCGAATACACTAAACGCATTTCCTGTGATTAGCTGTACAGCTCCTAGCAAGAGGGAGGCAAGACCAAATAGGAAAGTAGGCCAGTAAATGAGATCGTTTTTCATAGGAATAGATTTTATTTGAGTTTTAATAGATTTGTTATATATAAGATATATAGATTGTCAACCAGATTAGTTTGTTACAAAGCAAGAGAAACTTCATGTTGTATAACTCTAGAAGTTGCCTATGTTTATCTCACATCCCGTCCACTAACTAAAAGGGATATAAAATGAAAGAAATTTTCACATTCATCATGGTTTTACTCATAGCTGCAATCGCAGTTATGTCGCCCAAAAGTGGGGGTATAGGGTTGGACCTTTTGAAGAAAAGGTTAGTAACAGAAACATCTGCTTCTGATAAAGTTTCTATTAATGAGGCTGCATCTGAAGAGGGAAAACCATAAAAACCCTTTTGGGGAAGAACTTACAGAAGCCCAAGGCATGCCTTGGGCTTTCTCATCCAGTAAAAACAACATATCGTTTTTCGACAAACAGACCTCAATTGAGTATACTTAGGTTATGAAGAAATTAGCACTCCAAGCACGACGTCATAATGCACGACAAATCACCAAAGATCCTGTAGCTGTGTTCTCAGGAATTTTAGCGTTTTCGGTCATTATGTATGTGGGGTATTATTTTGACGATATGGGCGCAACTATTGGAAATTTAGGAAAGTCATTTTTTTATACGCAGATGATTGTCCATATTTTATTGGCAATTATTTTTTGAATATTTATCGCAGCGACTGTGTATAAGATCAGATATTTTGATGCTATTGGTCCTTCTACTACGACAGCAGCAGGAAGCGCTGGAGGATTTATAGGAGCGATCATAATTGGCTGCCCCGCCTGCAGTATTAGTATTGCTTCCTACCTAGGAATAGGAACATTAC
Organism: Candidatus Absconditabacterales bacterium; assembly: GCA_038211735.1. Taxonomy (GTDB): domain Bacteria; phylum Patescibacteriota; class Gracilibacteria; order Absconditabacterales; family Absconditicoccaceae; genus JBBQVK01. The sequence continues at coordinate 151,087 of JBBQVK010000001.1, forward strand.
TGACTCACCTGCCAGGCTTCTGATTGGAAATTAAAATCCTTGGACTACTCGTACTAGTACGAGCTACTTATAAGACTATCAATGAGTTATATACCTGCAACCTTTCTCATAACAAAAAAAGCCTTCCATAGTTCTAGAAGACGAAGTTGTATTGATTTAATCGTTAATCCGGGCTTCTCTGCCTATCTAATTACATGCCCAATTCTACAAGCGCCTTTAGGGTGGTCTCCTTGTGTGGTGGACTGCGTAATGGTGAGAAACTGGCGAGTCGATTAAATTTACAACCTGTCTTTTCTAGAATATAAACAGTATATGATACTGTCTATGGAAAGGCTGGAGGGTTAAATAGAACATAGCTTTTGGCTTTTAATTGTTTGGTTATTTTGTTCTGTCCTAACCATTGTCAGCAAGTTTGCAAAAAGTACAAGTGAATAGCGCAATTATTAGATAACTAACTACTAGCACGTTGTTGTCAAAAGGGTACGTTACCAAGTTGACAGTTTCGTATAAAACAAGAGAGAAACCTCCTATTCATCAGTATAGGACAACTTTCCGTCTATGATCTTGGCAGGAGAGGTATAGGGATGCTCCATTTCCTTTGACACACCCATTATGTGCATCACGGTCCAGCCTCTAAGCTTGAGAACATCCGAAACGAGCGAACGATGACAACGCCGCCATACTGCCTCTGAGCACATATAAGCGGTGCGTTGTTGCGAGGCAAAACTCTCCAAATCAACTATTCCCTCTTTGAAACCATCTGTTGCCATATAATCCGCATATCCTCTAAAGGCAGCTACACGCCAACCGATATTTATGGAATGTGGATCGGTTTTTCTTCTTCCTCAAAGTTTTTTCAGATGAGTATACTCAATGCCATTTTCTGGTAGGGAGATTTCCAATGCCTCTTTATTGAAATGGGGATAGCGCCTAGACCCAGGGAAGCTTCTTATGTCTACCACTAATTCTATTTTGAAAGATTGGAGCATAAGGATAAATTCATCAAGCGTATGTGTAGAATGCCCGATTGTCCATATTGTTTTTGGTGCGTGTATTTTATTCATACTTTATAGTCAATAAAAATAGGTCACTCTCCTTCAACGATTATTTGCCAGATATGTTCTAGATCTCTACATAAGCATCCTTACTTGACCGTCACACTCTTAGCCAAGTTCCTCGGCTTATCGATATTTCTATTGAGCAAGTCTGCGACATGATAGGCCAAAAGTTGGGCTGCAATATTCGTTAGAAGTGGATAGACCTCAGGGATGGACTCTGGGATCATGATCTGCCGATCTGCTCCTGGGACTTTTTTGTCTGAGATGACGAGCACTTTTCCATTTCTAGCCTTGATTTCCTGGAGTGTAGACATGTTCTTTTCAAACATCAAATCGTTCGGCATGAGCAAGATAGTTGGCGTTTGTTCATCGATGAGGGCTAACGTCCCATGTTTGAGTTCTCCTGCTGGGTAAGCTTGTGCATGGATATAGGAAATTTCTTTAAGCTTGAGTGCTGCTTCATGAGCAATAGGTAACTGATAGTGTCTTCCTAGATAGAAACAGTGTTGAAATTCTGTTAGTTGCTGTGCTACTGATCTGATATACTCTGACTGATCCAAAATAGTTTCCATAAGCATAGGCAGTTGTTCTAACTCATGCATAATATCTTTGTAGACAGCATAGCGTAATCCTCTTTTTTTCGCCATAAATAATGCAGTCAACATAAGACAGACTGATTGCGCGGTAAATGCTTTGGTCGATGCGACACCAATTTCTGTCCCTGCTCTGGTAAAGAGTCCATTATTTGTCATACGGGCTATCGTGCTTCCAGGTACGTTTACAACGCCGAATGTCTGCCCTCCTTGTTCTTTTATCAACTTCAAACACTCTATAGAATCAGCTGTCTCTCCCGATTGTGAGATAAATACATGCAAGAGATTATCACGCACTCTGATAGGTTTATTTTCGTACTCACTTGCCACTTCCACACGCGTAGAAATTCATACAAGTTCTTCCATTCGATAACTTGCCAAGAGTCCTGCATGGTATGATGTTCCGCAGGCAACAAAAATCATATCCTGATATCTTTCTTCTTGCATCCCATGAAATGCATCGGCAGTTAATTTATAGTCGTTGAAGTTAGCTCTTCCTTTATAAATTCTTCTGACAATATTTGGTTGTTCATAAATCTCTTTGAGCATAAAATGTTTATAGTCTCATTTTGAAACAGCTAACTCTTGCTGGTTTAACTCCTCGACTGGTCTCAACGTAGGTTTCCCTCATGAGGTAATCAAAAAATCATGGCTTTTGATATGTACGATATCGCCTTCTTCTAGGTAGACAATTTTTTCCGCATAGCCAGCCAATGCTTGAGCATCAGAAGAGAAGTAGAAATCCCCAGCATCGTTATAAGCTAGTAATAATGGGCTTCCCAGCCTTGCGCCGATAATTTCATCTGGATGGTCTTGATGGATAACTAAGATCGCATATGCTCCTCTTAACTCACGAATCGTACGTTCGACCGCCTGAAGAAAATTTCCTTCATAGTAGTATTGGATCAAATTACTAATAACCTCCGTGTCTGTTTCTGAGTAGAACGTATATCATTTACCCTCAAGCATTTTTTTTAGTTTTAGGTAATTCTCAATAATCCCATTGTGCACGATATATACCTTACCATTATTACTCCAGTGTGGATGACAGTTCTCTTCAGTTACTCCTCCGTGTGTAGCTCGACGCGTATGAGCGATACCATATGCATAGGCTCTGTCGGTTAATCATTTTTTTGCATGCTCTACTTTGGTAGAAAGATTCGTAACAGCTCAGACAGCTTTTCGAGACTGCGCAGTTCCGTCAGCTTCAACTACTACCATCCCCGCAGAATCATATCAGCGGTATTCCAATCTTTCTAGTCCATGAAGCAATACGCGCTCAGCAGAATGTTGCACTCATTTGTATCCAAAGATTCAGCACATAGAAGTTTGGTAACGAATAAATAACCCAATCACTCTAGCTGGAAGAATTTGGAAAGCAAGAGAGATGAGTTGCTATATAAGATTATATATATGGAATATGTTGACATATATAATATATAAAATAATAATATTAGTTATGAGCCTATTTATATGGGATTATAATATGGTTGACATATCGATACATATATTTGAAAAATGCATTCTACACACCCTTGTAAACAATTCCTCCTTCGCTAGAATAAAGCACAACAAACAAAAATAATCTATTATGAAAAATGAAAAAAACAAAAGCTGGCTCATTAAAATTAGGTCTGTAATAGGATCTATACTGGAAATAGGAATTGTAATATACTTATGTGTGCACGTGATTTTGATACGAGTCTTTGTGTTCCACTGGATTTTATCACTGTTCCCTCATACATTCTTCCACCACCGATACTCATCTCACTTACAGTTCGGGATGAGTAGAACAGCTGAAAGAGCTTGGTATATAATTTCCTATATATTCCAAGGACCTTCATACCTAGTTCCGCAAGCGTATGCAGTAATGCATAGACTGCACCACTGGTATGCAGACACCGAAAAAGATCCGCACTCGCCTATGTACTCAAAGAATTTGTTTGATATGATGTGGCGGACGAAAAAGATTTATAGTGCTTTATCGATCTATCTTCTCTCAACCAATGAAGTAGAAAAAGACGAGCAGCTAAAAATTCTAAAGAACTACAATATTGATGAAATGGATATTAAGAATGCTAGTGCAAAACATATTCCTAGGTGGGATAGTTTTGATCGTATTGCGAACTCTAATTACTCAAAGGCTGGATGGGTAATTCTTTATACCTACCTGTATGCATCTGTAATCCTTCCATGGGGAGGATACTCACTGTGGTTCTTACCGCTAGTTACGTTACATTGTATAATGGCTCCTTTACAAGGGGTTGTTATCAACTGGTATGCTCATAGAATCGGCGAGAGAACCTATAAAGTAGGTAATACTTCTACCAATCTGTTCGGTTGGTTCGACATTCTCATGTGGGGTGAACGAAACCATAACAGTCATCACAAAAATGCAAAAAATCCAAATTTTGCATTTCATGGCAAACTGAAAATTGATCCAACGTACTGGGTAGTAAGGCTCTTTGCTAGGTTGGGCATCGTGTCACTAAAACCTAAATGAATTCATATTATTTCAGAAAGCTGTCCGTATCGGGCAGCTTTTTGCTTACTTCCAATTCCATTCAGTACGTAAATTGCTATACTGACTCAATGGACAAGTTTGAATTTGAATTGCGCTATTTAGCGTATCAAGGCATGAGTCGTACATACAAACTCTGACGATCACAAGAGGAGATTTTGGAGATGGTAAAAAAGACTGATAAATGAGGTCTTACCAAATCTATTCAAGACCATTCGTTAGATGAACTTTGGGAGCTAACAAGGCTAACCTATTCGAATGACAAAATAGCATTACTGAAAAAACATACGACTAGTACCATAAAAAATAAATGACTAGTAGAATACATTGAACGCTTGGAGTACGAACTTAAGGCTATCGATGCTATGGGCTATAATACCTATTTCCTCGTCGTACAAGACTATATCAACTGGGCAAAAGAACAAGATATTATGGTTGGCCCAGGAAGATGATCCGTTGCTGGAAGCCTCCTCTCTTATGTAATATGAATCACCGACCTTGACCCATTAGATTACGATCTGATCTTCGAGCGTTTCTTGAATCCTGGGCGTATTACCATGCCAGATATCGATACAGATTTTGAAGATACACTAAGAGATAAAGTCATCGACTATATCAAACTCACCTATGGCGATGATAAAGTGGCACATATCGGTACTTACATGACGCTCGCTGCCAAAGCTGCATTCAAAGATGTCGCGAGAGTTTTCTGAGTAAAGTTTGAACAGTCAAATAAAATCTCTGCGCTCGTTACAGAAAAAACTGTAGCTGCGTCTATCGAAGCAAATAAAGAACTCAAACAGCTTGCAGAAAGTGACCAAAGAATCAAAAATGTCCTTGAAATTGCGATAAAGATCGAAGGCACTGTAAGGCAAACGTGAGTGCACGCTTGTGGGATAATCATAGCGCCACAACCAGTTGTAGAGTACAGCCCTATCCAATATCCACCCAAGTCTGGATCAAAAGACTCTAGAGATGAGTCAAGAATTGTAAGCCAATATGAAGGGCCAATCATTGAAGATCTTGGCTTGTTAAAGATGGATATTTTGGGATTGAGGAACTTGTCAGTTATTAAACATTGCATTAGAATTATCACCGCGAGAGCGAAAAAAGATAACAGACCACTCGACCCCATGTTTAGTGAGTTTAATGAGACGATGCTTTTTCACCCCCCGATGGATGATGAGAGCACCTATAAAAAGATCTTCTGGCCTGGAGATATGTCTGGTATTTTCCAATTTGAATCGGATGGTATGAAAGGATGGATGAGAAAGCTTAAACCTACGGCTTTTGATGATTTGATTGCAATGGTTTCTCTCTACCGTCCGTGACCTATGGACTATATTCCTCATTATGTTGATAGAAAATACGGTGTAGAAAAGATCAGTTATATGGAACATGAGCTACACGATATTATTACCAACAAATACGGTGAAAACGTTGCAGAAAGTGAAAAAGAAAAATTGACTGAAGATCTTGCGCCGTTTTTGGGTATTACATATGGTATTCCTGTTTACCAAGAACAGTTGATGCGTTTGGTGCAAGCGATGGCAGGATTTTCTATGGCTGAAGCTGATAAGTTGAGAAAGTGAGTCGGTAAGAAAATTAGAGAGGTAATCGAAAAAATCAAAGTAGAGTTTGTCCAAAAAGCTGCTGAACATAGATGATATAAACCTGAAACATCTCAATGGATTTATGAAAAAATGATTGAACCTGCTGCTGACTACTCGTTCAACAAATCTCACGCTGCTTGCTATGCGTACATTGCCTATCAAACTGCTCGGCTAAAAGCACACTATAGTATTGAATTTCATGCTGCTCTTCTAAGAGCGGTAGAAGAAGATACTGACAAGTTAGCTAAGTTTATCGATGAGATCAAACTGCAAGGATATACCGTCAAACTACCTGATATAAATAACTCATACGAACATGTCGCTGCTGTTGGGGATGCAATTCAACTATGATTTTCATCTATCAAAGGAATTGGTAGTGATATAGCAGCAAATATTGAAGCAGAAAGAGAGGAAAATGGGAAGTATAGCTCGTTAACAGACTTCCTTACAAGATGCTGAGCCTCTATCAATAAAAAATCATTGGAAGCGCTTATAAAATCTGGCGCTCTAGATATATACAACGATCGTCTCACGTTACTTACCAATATTTCTACTATTCTAGATTGGGTAAAAAGTGCTGGGCATCAGAAATCGAACTGAGGGGGACTATTTGATATGGGTGCAGTGCAATGAGCGGATTTGGTCTTCAAACCAGGCCCTCAAGCATCGCTCATGGAGACCATTAAGACTGAATTTGAAGTATTTAAAACGCTAATCTCATGTCATCCGTTCGATGGCCTCTATAGTTATATCAAACCAAACTATAATTTCATAAGTATGTTTGCTGGTAAAGAAAAGTTTGGCGAGTTTAAAATTCTAGCCTTCATAAAATCTATTAACAGATGAATGAGAGGAGGTTTCTTTATGAGAGTAGAAGATATCTCAGGAGAGACTGAGTTCTATCTTCAGGATAGATTAGATCTAGAACCGTTCGATATCATTACGATCAAAGGATATAAAGGGCAAAGGACTCCAAAGATAGATGAGATAAAAGTTTATGAACTGGAAACGCTGATACAGAAAGCACGCGATGCTGGGAAGTACAAAGAAAATGAGACCGTAGCATCAGTAAGAAAAGAAAGATTTGCCCAACAAGCTGCACAACATGGTTCACAAGCGCTCTTACATTCTGATTTTCAAGTTGCAGAGACGCAACTCGAAGATGCATCAACCTTAGAGGTCTTGGCAGAAGATGAGTTGGCTGATAGCGGCGAAAAACCAATGATACAGTCTTATACGTTCGCTACCCCAGAACAAACTTCTGTCTTATCCAAAATCCCGCAAATAATCAAAAAACATAAATGAGAGATCCCCATCACTATAGGAAAGCTCCATGCGTCTGTAAGTCCTGAAGGGTTAAAAGCTATAAAAGCACTTTTGTCATAACCTAGTGACATCCGCTCTCAAGGAACCGCCGGTTGTGACTATCCCCTTGCAATCGGACGTCTTTTTGAGTAAAATATCGACAAATGTTTTATTATTAATTTGAGAAACTCATGAAGAAAATAGGTTTATGAATTCTAGCCTTTCTCGTAGGAGAATTAGTGGCTATAGCACATAAGGATAAACAATTCAAGAAAACCCTTCAGAAAAAAGAAGGAATGGAAAGATGGAAGTACATCTTCCAATCGCTTTTCAATTTCAACAAAGAACTTGTACAAAGCGCCCCAACTCCCAAAGAAGCTAAAGCTCGAGCAACTGAAGAGTATGAAACACTTACACACAATATCGACCACATCGAAAAGAATCTTCATGATTGGACTGAAGAAAAAGTAATGCCTCACTTAGAGGAAGCACAGGCTCGTTTTGCGGAGATTAAAACTAAAGCAAAAGAGTATAGTGACGATATCGATTTAGGTGAGAAGTTGGCAGTTGTAAAACAAAGAATTGACGCTATTAAAAAGAAATTTAAAGCATAAGTAGTGCTTTGCAGTTTTTGAAAAGTTATTGTTAATTATAAAAGCTTTACTCCTCTTTTCGCTTATACGTCATGTTATTCAACTTTCAAACATTCATTGCAGAACTTAGAGAAAATGCAGAAAAGAAAGAAGTCGTAGAGAAATATGAGAAGTTTTTTGGTACAATAGATGGAGAATTGGTAGACCAGATCTGGTATAAAGAGTACGTGGTAAATTTTGCTTCTATACCTTATGCAGTTCCAGAAGAGCTTGAACAAGATTTTGATCGAGCCCTCCTTATGCAGATGGTCGCATCATCATTTAGTAGTGATGGGCTTATCGAATCAGTTGAAGGCCAAGCATTACCTGATTTTGTTATCTCTGTCCAAAGCGGAGAGCAGGTTGTAGTGAAGAAAATATGAGAATTACGGGGATTTCAGATCCTTAGATTATATGAGATCTACGCAGAAGAACAGATGAACCTCCATATCTTGATCGCAGAAGATGAAAAAGAAAAGGACGCAATCCTTGCACAAAGAGAAAGTAGAGTTAAGAGACGACAACTCGTCCTAGATAATCTTGAAAAAGAACATCTTCAAAAGATTGATAAAGTCGAAAGAGAGTGAAAGCTGGATAACCTTATGGGACAGCTATAGTACCTAATAACTTTTGTTACTAGATTTGGTTTATATAGAAAAAGCTCGCCGAATATTCGGCGAGCTTTTTTGTTTCTTTTAAGAAAAGGTATGTAGCACTCAACAGGCGTGTCTATCTTTGTCTATGTGTTATATGTAGTAAATCCTAAGACCATTTCGGGCAGCCCAAGTTACAGCATACTACTTAGTTAATTGTCCCATATCCTAAGAACGACGGTAGCGGGTTAGATTTCGCTGCACGGAGTGAAGCATTAGTATCGCCATACGTAGCTACGCTATCTATAATGATATACTTAATATACAGCCCTTGGCTTAATCAAGTGTCAAACTCCAAACAAAAGTCTTTAGTGGAACCAGAGGCGTTTGCGATTATTAGATAGTTTTTATCATCTACACCACCATTAAATCCACTTAACCCAGCTGCAAACGCATACCCCGTGGTCGACTCTGTGGGTTCTAATGTAACGTTATAGTTTTCTGTATCTTCATCAATTACTCTGATGATATATGTGTCAGAAGTTCAAGTTAAGTTATAAAGCGTTGGTTTGAAATCATTTATCAAGTCGTTATTAGTTCAGCTTATCGGACCGTAATCAACTATTGAAAAAGAGTTACTATCGTCAGCGTCATAATTGAATCCTGTCGTGTGATCTCGGAATAGTGGAATGATCAAGGCATCCCCAGCAGGCATGTTAAAATAGACCTTATTGATATGTACATCGTTATTAGGGTCAGTATGACAATTAGTAGGTTCTGTGGTGTAATTTATAAGGGTGTTGGTGCGAGAATTAATAGTAAGGTTAAATGAACAGTTACTACGGGAGCAATGGCTAAATGAGTTGTATGCTATATTTTCCTCATATCCAAACCCATGGTTTTTGACTAATGTTAATCACAACTCTAATCCACCATACGAATAGTAGTATCCTTTGTAATACTGCTGAAATAGTGAAGAGATATTTATAAGATTGGTCACATACTGAGAAACAAGGAGTCCGAATACCGACACGATAAACATAATAAACAATACCAAAATCATGATGTTTGATGATTTTGGTTTTGGAGTCGGCATCAATGCATATCTAGAGATAAAAGCGTTAATATTTTCTAAGATTGAAGAAGGTTTGGACTTTTTGATCTACTCTGAACCATCGACGTGTTTCGTCATATTGCGGAATCCTTACATCCATAAACAACCAGAATCCGTCATTAACTATTTTTGTGTACTCTGTCTCGGTATCACTAGATTGTAATACTTTGATGTAAAAGTTTGTAACCTCTACTCTATCATTGTCTGTAAGGTTTAGCACTACATCTGAACCTGAGATAGAAATAGCATTTGTAGTTAAACATAAGTAATTTTCTACACTACCTGAAGAAATACAATTACGGTTAATACTATACCTATAATCTCTTCAAGGAGATGTGGTGGTATCAATAAGATTTAATGAATCAAATATCCCATATCTACTTTCATACTGATTGCCATTTAAATAGTCAGCAAACTCAATATTTCACTGATCGATAAGATTTTGAATCGTCTGCATCACATAGATAATTTCATTATGCACTGCTCTTTCATGTTCTACTTTTACTGCAATACGTGCTATCAAAACGAATATTTGAAAAAGTAACCCTATCAACATACCAATGATGACCGTAGATATCAACAACTCGACTAGGGTAAATCCTTTTTTCTTCATGCATCATGTACTCTACTAAAAGATACTATCTAATTTCTCAAATAAGACTTTCCAATATCACTTGGCTTTGTTTTCCTCATTTTGTATAGGTAACATTAGATTCAATCTGTAAAATAAGTCCAGTATCATTGACGTAACCGCTAACAGGCGTGAATCTTATATATCTAGAATAAATAGTGGGTGATCATCCTACTGGATCATGGTTATATCGACTTCCGCTAGTTACTATGACATTCCCTGAAACGTCCGTAATATTTCATTGATGTAAGTACAACATAGTAGTAGCAACTCCTGTCGATGTAATACCTGAAAGTGTATATGTGCCTTGCATATCTCGCGCAGCAAGGTAGGCAGTTCCTCCACCTCATTCATAGAAGTAATGAGCACAGCTATTTGCTGCTCACGTATCAACATCTGCACAGTTCCAAAACATATCTTTTTCTTTGTTGCTATCTCTCATATGGTATGCAATTTCTATTCCTTCTTTTGAAAGTAAAACGGAAGTGTCTTTTGACTTGATATCATAAATCCATCGACTATTTTCAGTCAACAAACGCAAAATAGTTAAAATCCCTATACCAAAAACAATCAAAGATAGCATAACTTCGATCAATGTAACTCACTTGAATGGTTTGGTTACCCCGAACATGGTAATTGTTGAAGCTTACAGAGGCGTAAATCTAGTTGGTAACACGTTTCCAGATCTGTGTAAGCTGCTTCTTGACTAAAAGAGATAATAATTGGATCTTCTACATAGATAACATCATTAACCTCTTGATAGCTCGATCACTCTGCACATGCAATATTATATGGAAACAAACGAATAGTAGATGATCCTCACGAAATTACAAGGCTACTTTGATTAAGGGATACGCTATCTATGGCTACAACACCGCTATCTACAAAGGCTTGCACTCATCCTGATGTGAGTTCTATAGAGAGGTAAGTATATGTTGCGTTTTCTCGATAATTAGATGTCCTAACGGTTGTAATCATTTTATCCATGAAACCAATAAACTGTTCTTTCTCGTATCTATATTTTACATTTTTTAAATATGTACTCCCAATCCCCAAAGTAATTCACAATAAAATACCAACAATAGCCACCACGATTAATGTTTCTAATAGAGTGAATCATCACTTGCGTTTTGGTCTTCACATGGTGTACAAAAATTAAAACGTCTATGTATGTTTTAAAAAGAAAAGAATATCAATCCGGACTGTACTCCATCCAATAGACTTCCAATCATACCGAAAACTGAAAGCGCTACCATAGCAACTATTCCTCCCATAAATACAATCAAGATTGGTTCAATAACCTTTGATAATCAATCTAGAATCTTATTAAATTCCTCAGTATACATCACTATCGCATTCGTCAAAGCCCCATCAAATGAGGCCGTCTCTTCTCCTACTTTTAAGAGTGCAATTACGTCTTTGTTGATAATATCGTCATACTTCTCCAGTACACTACCGATTGTTTCTCATCTATTAATACCAGCTATGATGTCATCTAGCATCTGTTTGTATGAGAGATTTCCCATGATGTCTTTCAAAAACGTGAACACTTGTATGAAACTCATTCAAGCACTCATAAGCAGTTTCATATATCTCATAAATTTTACCATATCGTAATATTTTGTAATCTTACCAATCAATGGCATATGGAAGATATGTTGATCCAAGAAACGTTTACCTTGTTGAGTAGACATAAACACCCATATAGCAAATCCTGTTACTATTACTGTTACAATAATCGCCACCGTATTTTCGGTCATGAAAGTAGTCATACTCCTTATGAACAGTGTCGTTGCTGGAAGTTTAATATTAGGGAATGCAGTAACCAATTCGAAGATATTGGGTAAAATTTTCGTGAATAGTAGAAATACCGCTCAAATCGCTACGCAAAACAACAGCGAAGGATAAATCATCGCTCCGACATACTTAGATTTGATATGTGCTAAGAACTCGTACTCTTCCGCAAGATACTTTAATACTTTTGTCATCTCTCAAGATTCTTCCCCAGATTTTACAATATTGGTATCACCTTCGTTGAAATACCTTGGCAGTCCTTGCATACTATGAGATAGCGTCTCACCTTCATTGAGAGACGTGTACATATCATCACATATTTTTTTGATCGATCATTTATCAGTACTATGTTTGATAGTTAGTACAGAGTCAGCGATAGCTACTCCACCTTCGATCAAATAAGCTAACTCTCTATACAAAAATACTTTTTCTTTAATGGAGAAATATCATAATTCTCTTTCGCGCAAATACTTATCGATATACTTATCTATAATGGCATTTATAGGACCCAACATACGTTATATAATCAGAAAACAAAAATGCTACGGTTGATCGCTGGCTTTTGGGGTTGCCGGTTTTTGGGTTGTTGTTTTTTGGGTTGCCGGTTTTTGGGTTGTTGTTTTTTGGGTTGCCGGTATTTGGGTCGTTGTTTTTTGAGTTGTTGTTTTTTGAATACCAGTTGTCCCTGTCGGTGATGTATTTTTTACGGATTGCTGTGGAGCACTAGGTTGCTCTACTGGTGTAGGAACTGCTTTTATTGGAGTGGTATCAGTAGGAACTGAAGGTTGAATTGGTAGTTCGCTAGGTTCTGACTTCGTAGGTTGTTGATCTGGAAGAACGGTATTCCCAGAATCCCCAGCATTTATAAGTTCAGCTAAATCTCCCAAATCTCACTCATCTTTCCCATCTGCGGCAGCGTGTTCTTGGGTAATAATTTTTTTCTCTCACACATAATAATATGCAGACATCCCTATCATCACCGTTTGAGGGTCCTCATAAGACATCGCATCATAACTTACGTTATCTATTGCGTATAGTATGGGGATATTAAAATCCATTTTCGTATCTACGTTCTCAAGAAACGCTAGTAACAACTCCTTATTGGAAAAATCAACTGAAAGATTGAATGATAATTTATATAATCTCAGATTTGCATCTACAACAGCAGGCGCAGTAAAGTTTATTGATTGAAGCTCCCCATTTACTATTCCTCATGGACTTTTCAACAAAAATTCTGATATGCTCTTAAGCACCATCTTTTGATCGAAATCCATCTTTTCTCAATCTCATTGTAACCTATCGAGAATAATATAATTTCTAAGCAGAGTAAGGTGGGGAGTCAATGAAGCTGGGACGCCACTACACTGTTCAGTATTTAGGCATAGAGCGATAGTATTTTGTTTTTGTTCATTATCCAAATGCTTTACAATAGCCAAGGTAGCATCTACTGCTTTAATTTGCTCTTGAATCTGGATTATTGATGCATCTAATGTATCGATCTCATTGAGAAGCCCTCCTTCTCCTCTTCCTTTAGTAATATTATTTATAGGATTACCTGCGCTCATACTGGTCATTTTTTTAGCAGCTCATGCTCATCTCACTTTATCAACTGAAGTGCTAAATATTGGTTGGAAAATCAGCAAAGAGATACCTACCACAAAAGTATAGACCATGTATCTTACGTTCTTGATTTGCTTTTGCCTTCTTTTGATATAGTTGGCGTCTTGCTCGTTATATTTGTCCTCCAACTGTGTCATAGGTTTTTATGTTTGCATCTAAAATAAATTCATATAATTCTCCTGCTTTTCTGTAGAACGGTATAGTAATGTGTTCGACAAAACTCAGACCTACAAACTGGTCGATAAGACCTCACGGAGTATAGATCTTAGGCATTGAGGCTACTTGTCATCTCAAACTAATTTTATCATCTTTAACATTAATATCGGTAAGAGTAATTGCCTGTCAGGTTTTCTCATCAAGCTGTCTTAGCATATTTAATACCGTAATCAGATACTCATAACGTTGTTTCCAATCAGTCCCATAAAAATTACTTGTAACTAATTCTGCGGCTTGAAACCTAATATATGAACTATCTCATTTCAGTTTGAGGAGCTTGAGTTGTTCTTGTTGGTACACTAGTTGTTTATCGGAAAGAACATTGTTTAGCCTCTTTGCTTGCATAGTCACATACCCATAGTAGCCCAACATTGTAAACAGTACGATAAACAATATCAGCGAGAGAACTCACCAAGGATTTATCGTTTGCATCTTTTTGAGCGTCTTTGACATTTCCATTCCCATCGCAAAGCAAAGGTAGTAAAATAGGATAGTTAAACTATAAAGAAACTAGACAAAGAAGCCAAAAACCCTTTCTTCTTAGGCGCGAAAAGGTTGACAATATTAGAATTTATTTTCCTCGAGGAAATCACGACTTATTCTATCCAAAAAGGCTTTGGGATGTAGGATTCGCTTGTTTAGCCGTTTTGGCGTTTATATTCTCATTCGTAAGTTCATCTAAGATAGGAAAACGTTTGCTTGCTTCTTCCAGAGAGTAAATTGGAATACCCAGTTCTTGAGCTTTTTCATACTTGTTACCAGCCTTTTCGCCCGCTAACAGTCGCATCGTTTTGCTTGTCACTGCTGAGGTGACCTTTACTCCTGCTTGCTCCAGTAACGCAGAAATTTGCTCCCTCGGGTAAGGGAATGAGCCAGTTATAACGCATGACATTCATCTAAGTTCTGCATTCGCTACGGATTGCATCGTAGTCGGAAGTATATTTACTCCTTCGTCTTGTAACTTTTTGATCAAACGTTTATTTGTTGGATTTCTGAAAAAATCGCTCAGTGAATTAACTGTTTGCGGACCTAATCAGTAAATAGCTGTAAGTGCATCTTCGTCAGTAAGAGCAGCTAGAAATTGTTCATAGGTTGCCACATGGAGGTCTCTTAAATAATGTTCTACCATTGTTGCAACTTTTTTTCCTACGAAAGAAATACCCAATCCATGCAATAATCTTCGCACACTATTTTTTTTTGATAGTTCAATCTGCGAAAGAATCTGATGAATTTTCTTTTCCGCTAACCCAGGCAAACTAGAGAGCTGTAAACGTTTTTGTGGAGTATCTAACGTATACACATCTTCATAGTTGGTTACGAGTTTTGCGTCTACCAACAACTCAATAATGCTCTCTCCCAATCATGCAATATTCATAGATCACTTGGAGACGAAATGTTTGAGCCTTTCTTTTATCTGGGCATCGCACGCAGGATTGGTACAATACCATGCAACTTCACCTTCTTGTTTGGATAAGGGACTGCCGCAGGAAGGACAGTTCGTAGGTATGACAAAAGGTTGTTCATGCCCATCACGTCTAGCTATTATTGGCCCGACTATGTAGGGGATTACTTCTCCACTCCTTTGCACTCGCACATAGTCATCGATACGAATATCGTTTTCACGGATATAATCAAAATTATGCAAGGTTGCTTTGCTAATCATCGCACCACTAAGCTTGACAGGATCAAGGCTTGCTACTGGCGTAATAACACCAGTGCGCCCGACTTGATAATTAATAGCGGTTAATTTGGTTGCGACTTGTAATGCAGGGAATTTATATGCAATTGCCCACCTAGGGTGATGTGCTGTGGTTCACAACTGTTCCCTTTGGTGGAGGTCTTCTATTTTGATGACGAGTCCATCAAACTCTATGTTTGCACTTAATAGCTCTTTATGAGTCATCTCATCCATACAGAAAGAAACAACTTCATCTATAGTTGCGTATTGTTTATACCAATAATAGGGCAATCCTCGTTTTGTAAGAAGTTCAAACAGTTGTGTATGTAACGTAATGGAAACTTCTTCCCGAGTCAATAATTCATGGATAAATACTACCAGATTCCTCTGAGCTACAATCTCTGGATCTAGTTGCCTCAACGTTCCTGCAGTTGCGTTTCTCGTGTTTGCAAACAGTGGTAATCACTCCTCTTTCTGGTAGAGATTTAATTGTGAAAAAGCCTGTTTGGGCATAAGTACTTCTGCCCTAAATCTTAATATCGGGTACTCTTTAGCTTGTGGAATATACAAAGGTAGATTACGCACTACCTTCATATTTTCAGTGATATCCTCTCCGACCGATCCATCTCCTCTACTGATTGCTTGCACAAAATGTCCATACTTATAGACGAGATGTACCGAAGATCCATCAAATTTAGGTTCTATGACAAAAGAAAAAGACGCACCATCTTCACTATTTTTTATCAAAAAATCGTATCGATCACGTATCTGATCGGCATTGTAAGTGTTTTGCAGTGAAAGAAGTTGGTATCCTCCATGGCTCGCTTTGGAAAATCACTCTTGGAGGTTGATGTCTAGTCTTTGTGTAGGACTATCCGGTCTTATAAGTGGGGGAAATTTATTTTCTATTTCTGCCAATAAAGAAAAAAGATGATCATATTGTACATCAGCAATTATCGGTTGAGCATAGACATAGTATTGCTCATTGTGAAATCTTATGACGTCAATCAGATCATCTAGTAGATGCACCGCTTGCCCCTCGTCAACCGACTCGGGTGAGAGGGCAAGAAGTGCCTGTGTTTTTTCACTTCGATTGACGTGGGACATGATGCGTATCACTAAATTTTAAGGCCTAAATATTGGTAATTTTAATTGCGGTTTGTACAAAGGTCTAAATTACTTGAAGTATTTTTCAATAAGCTGTTGCGCTTTTTCTTTCCCACCAAGGCCGAATGAGAGTCCTAGGGCGAGCATAATACCCATTACTATAGTATTGATATTGTCAGTCAAGAAGCTGATGTCTACTTGCGCTTGTTTTAGAGCGGTTACGATAGCAAACAACATAATGATAATATATACTACATGTCATAACCAGCTATGATCAGTCATTTTTGCGGTTGCTGTAGCTCCATCAGTTAAGTGTTTAACAAATTTTGCAATGAACGCACCTACAAGAATAATCAATACGGCTACAAAAAGATTTGGAATGTATCCGATAAACGTATTCACTAGTTCAGAGATTACTTGAAGACCTAAAATTTCAAAAACTATACTAATCCCAAATAAGTATACGAACCAGTAGACAATACTAGCTATGATAGAAGTTGCGCTTCCTCCTAAGTTAGCATTGCGAAGGAAGGTATTGACATTTGCTTTCTCAGCTAATCTATCTAATCCAATTCTATGTAAGAGGTATTCAGCCCCTTGCTTAAGAATTTTAGCAAGCGCCCAAAAGATAATCCAAACTAAGATTGCGTAAATAAATCCTGGAATGAACCCAATCACTGTCAACCATAAATGGTTAAAAAATCCTGCTTGAAGCGGTAAAATACTTTCGATACTCGTAATCATCACAAAAAGGTGAAAAAATAAAAATGGACAGTTGTAAAGTAGAAAAAAAAGTGACAAAAGCAAATCTATATACCAAATAAGGGTATGAAATAGTCTTTTTTATATAGTGATGCTATTTACTCATAAATAGAAAGTATGAATATAGGCTATCCTTAATTTATTGAGGAGCCGTTCCTTCAATAGGTAAATTTTCTGGAGCTGGAATATATTCTTGTGGGAGAGGTTCTCGTGGGAGAGGTTCTTGTGGGAGAGGTTCTTGTGGGAGGGATGGTTCCTCAACTATATTCTCTTGAGGCATAGGAGGTAATTCTACCTGTGATTGTGTAACTGTAGAGGCTTCCGCAAGTTTTTCTGCAGTATCATTCCTTTCCACTACTGTCTCTGCGACTTCTTGAATTGCTTTCGCTGCAATGTCGCGACTGTCCATATGTTCTTGTACTAGTTCACCAATTTTATCTCTAAGTTTAATAGGATCAGTAATATACCATAAGGTGATATCTCCCATCTGGTTAGTCTGGTCTCCTTCAGCAAAAAATATTATAGATCCATAATTGAAGATGCTTTTTAATATGCCTTCTTGCTCAATACGCACTGATTTTATTTTATCGATCTCTAATGTCCTAACAGATGTTTTAAAAAGGAAGCTTTGGTTGTAGCAAGCAATTTCACGCGGAGTAATAATCGTAAAATCCATATAATAGTCAATAATAAACTTTAGCGATCTCCGAGAAAAATATATTCCTGAAAGAATTATTGCGATCCAACACAACATTCTGATAAAAGAAAAAAGACCTCATGAACCTTGCATAAGTCCGTAGCCAAACAGAAGAATAAGCATGACAAGTACACACCATCCAGCTGAAGGGAGCAACACCTTCATAACGATGAAAATAAAATATCTACGTACAAAAATAACTTTATCTTTTCAGTTTTCTTCCATAGCACTGTGTAATAATTTGGTTGATTTTTCAGTATCAAAATTTGATAGGATCCTCATCTACATACATACCAAAATAAATTTCAACCTACGGAGATAGTACTAGGTAGTTAGACATTTTCAAGACTTATCGTACTATAAAAAAACACATCACCAAATTAGCGATGCGTCTTTTGTGATATCCTATACTCTATACATAGAATCGCAGGAAACCTTTTGGTACTAGCAAATTATGGCGTTTCTCAGTTTTCGTCTACTACCGCATCCACATTGACTTCCGTGTTGTCGTCTTCCAAATTTTCTTCTACAACTGCATCAGTTCAGGTTAGGTCTTCAGCATCAGTTCAGGTCATGCCTTCAGCTCAAGTTAAGTCTTCAGCTCCTGATAACTCATTGCTTCCACTAGTAACTTTAAATCCTTTATATGCCCCAGGTCTAATAAGTGAAGGAGTAATCTCACCATAGTTCCCATCCTTCCCAACGTTTAACGCCCGCCGGATAAGGTACATCAATGCCAACAATAAAATCCCTCCAAAAATTCTCCCCCAATTAGTTTTTACATTTGAATCCATTGATTAGTGTGTTATGAAAAAGGTAAAAAAGATGGCGCAATGATAGGTGTTTTGTGATATAAATCAACTACAAGATTGTTAAGATATCATATTTATTACTGTCAATAGAAAATAGTACCAAATAATTATTTAAAACAATGATCTACGCCCCAAACCCTTCTAGAATTGTCGTCCAGATATAAAAGTATAGACTATCCTTATATCATATTTTAGTTTTTCACTTATTATCTAAATGATGTCTTCTGTACTTATTTTACTTATAGGAGTTGTTGTGCTTCGTTTTCTCGGAAGAGAATACTATAAAACAAGCGATAAACCAACTCAATCAGCACTTATAATTGGTGGGATGATCTTAAGTTTCGCCCTACCAGTCCGGTTTCTTGGTCATCAGTTCGATTATCTTTGGGAGATCGTTCCTGCTAGAGAAGTAATACGAGCCTTCCTTGCATCATGCTTGCTATGGTGGTTTACTCTTCGTCGCAATGATAAATGCGCGCCTGATCTAAAAGTATTACAAAGAGGTGAAATAAAGTTTATCTAAGCTCACCAATGATATAGGGGGAGGCAAGGATACAGCAAGTAAAGAAAAAAGGGTTGCGCAAGCGCAACCCTTTTTTCTTTGTCCTATATATTTTCTTCTGTCCTATTATCGATCATTTCAATCTGATTTTACAATTCCTCCTCTAGATATACAAATTACTATTCATCTTTGGTAGTTGCTTCTTCAGTTTCATTTGCCGGTTTCTTGGATTCTTCTTTTTCGCTCCAAGGTCTTCGCATCTTCACGATCGTTCCATTAGTGATCTTGCTTAGTGGTTCATCTGGAAGTTTCAAATCCATCTTATCAGAGTCGAAGAGATCTATTCTTCCATTTTCCATTTTTAAATTAACTCCCCCCTCATAGATAGCAAGTGCTCCTCTGAGATGTTGCCCTCTCTTGAGTTGAGCACATTCGAATCCAGTCTGTCCTCTCTTCATCTCCCCTCTTGCTTTCATCAAGAAGATATCTTCTGCCGCTACAAGTTTCCCATTTTGGTCATCATGAATGAAGATAAATGGCTCATCTTGATAACGGAAGATATCTGCAACTCTATCATTTTCTTCTAAGTCGATCGCTTTGACTCCTCCTGAAGTTTTCCCCATGGGCCTTACTTGTCCTTCTTTGTAGATGAGCATCAGTCCATTTTGTGAAATAGCTCAAATTCTATCATTTTCTTTTATAGGAAGCACCTTGATGATCTGCTCTTTTGGCCCAAGTCCCATTACAACGGTTGGGAATTTTTTGAAACTTAATAAGAGTTTCTTCGTAATTTTTTTGATATTGTTTTGATTGGTTAAGATAACGAGATAGTCAAAATCAAATCCCATCGTTTCTGTAAAGACCAAGTTTGATTTGAGCCCAAACTGTTTGACCACATCCATCGATTCACTCTGGATGGTAAATCTTCCAAGATCTTTCAGTCTTTGGATCACTAGTTCGCCAATATCTGAGATCGCAATGATCTTGTCTTGATTGTCCGTATGTGTGTATGTCCAGGTTCCTTCTGGTACTTTGAGGATTCTGCTTTGGTACAGCACTTTCAATTTATAATCAGAATCAATCCACGTAATTACCGGCTCTTTGATAAGTTCGTCTAACTTTTTCAATCTCTTAATACTACTATCAAGCTCATAGATCTTTTCGACGTCGTTAGAAATTTCAGTTTTTCTTTCATCACCGTAAGTATCTCTCATATAGATCAACTCGTCGACAACCACCTTATCGAGTTTCTTTGGATTTTCTATAATGCTCGTAAGATATGTTATCAAATCCCCCTTCTCTTTCATCTCATTTAAGATTTTTTGTATTTCTAATCCTACTAATGTTTGCAATCTTAGCATCAAGATGTACTCTGCTTGCTCGTCACTAAATTCAAACTTTTTCATCAGCTTTTCTTTTGCTTCTTCTCTAGTCTGCGATGCTCTAATTGCAGCAATAACTTCATCCAAAATATCGGTAGCGCGCTGCAACCCTTCCAAGATATGTAATCTCTTCTGTGCTTTATCTAATTGGTATTTTGATCTTCTCAAAACCACCACTCTTCTGAAGTCGACAAACTCGACAAGCAACTGTTTGATATTCAAATGTCTAGGTTGGATGCCGTTTTCTGTCAAAGCGACATTGTTGACACTGAAATTTGACTGTAAGTCTGTATACTTATAAATTCTCGTGAGAATCTCTTCTTTTGGCGCTCATTTTCTGAGTTTAACTGTCACTCTAATCAAATCTTTACTCGACTCGTCAGTGATATCGATAATCCCTTCGAGTTTTTTGAGATCCACTAGTTCACCAATTTTCGCTACCAACGTAGATTTATTTATCTGATAGGGAAGTTCAGTGATCACAATTACGTCTTCCTTTTTTACTGTTTGTTCAAAATGGACGCGCCCACGCATTGTAATACCTCCTCTTCCCTTCTCATAAACCTCTTTAATATTATATGAATCGAAAATAATTCCTCCTGTAGGGAAATCTGGTCCTTTGATTATTTGCATAATCTCGTCGATCGTCATCTCAGGATTGTCGATCAGTGCTAAGCAAGCAGTAATTACTTCGGTAAGATTGTGCGGTGGTAAGTTTGTAGCCATTCCTACCGCAATACCCATTGTCCCATTACACAACGTGTAGGGGAATTTGGTAGGTAAGTTTGCAGGTTCTTGGCGCGACTGATCGTAGTTGTCACGTCGTGCGACTGTATCTTGGTCGATATCTTCGAGCATCTCTTCTGCAATCTTCGTAAGTCTTGCTTCCGTATATCTCATCGCAGCAGGTCCATCACCATCGACTGAACCGAAGTTACCTTGTCCATCGACCATTCTATATCTCATACTGAATGGCTGAGCGAGTCTCACCATCGCATCATATACTGAGCTGTCACCATGTGGATGATACTTACCTAAGACCTCTCCCACTACCGCTGCAGATTTCTTATGTTTTGCGTTATGAAAAAGCTTCATATCGTACATTGCGTACAAGATACGTCTGATAACAGGCTTGAGCCCATCTCTTACGTCTGGCAAGGCACGAGAAACGATTACTGACATCGCATAGTCAATATATGATTGAGTAATTTCTTCTTCAACCGCACGCATAATAATATTCTCTATAACCGCTCAGCTTACATCGCCATCTCCATCAGGAGCGATAGGTAAGATTTTCTTAGGTTTTGGCGTCTTCATGCCTTCTGTGATTGAAGGTGGAAGTTGCTCGAAAGTTGACTGTTCTTCAACAGGGGTTTTTCTCGTATCGATCTCATTTTGAGGTACAATTTTTTTCTCAACTTTCTGTGTTTTTGAGGCTGGTTTCTTAATCGGACTAATAGCTATTTTAGGTGTAGCCTTAGTCGTGACTTTTTTGACAGGCGCTTTTGGAGTTGGTTTTTTAACCACCTTAGGCGCAACCTTTTTTACTGGTTTTGACACAGGTTTTTTAGCTGATCCTCAAACTTTTTTATTTGGTTTCACTGGTCACTTACCTCATTTATTTGGCTTTTTTGCGGGCATACTACTTTTACAACAAAATTAAAAATACCGAATGGTATACTGACGTACCTATAGCCAAGTTTACTCTAATTGCAATGGTAACGCAGATCACCTAGTAGAATGACTATTCCCAACAAAGCACTTAGGAGGTTTCACGACACCCGTAAATGCCAGTTCTTATCTAATAAATTTAAGTTGACATCTATCTATTTGGTGGCTGTTTAATCTTGCAAACTCCAAAAAGATACCTATATACAAGGAGTGGAAAAGTATAAAAAGTAGTTTTGACCAACGTAAAGAACTTCATGATCGCAAATAGCCGTATATATTACTGTTTCGGTTTTACCGCATCGTCGTAAAAAGCGATATCATGATTTTCTTTTTCTCACAATTTCCACATCTTTAGCAGATAACCTTTAGTATATAATGATTACCTTAGTAGGGATTGCCATAGGTGGGCTCCTGGTAGGATTTTTTGCAGGAAAAATGTCTTTTGAAAAAATGCTTACTAGCAAGAAAATTGCTGCAGAGCAAGAAGTTGCAAAAGCCAAGAAAGAAGCAGATGAAATCGTCAAAAGAGCCGAATACAACTCACAAAAGATTGTCGAGAAGACCGAAAAAGAGATCGACATCAAACAGAAGAAAATCGAACAGTACGAACTAAGACTCCAGCAAAAGGAGGAAAAGGTCGATGAAAAAATGGAAAGGCTCGAAGAGAAGAAAGAAGAGTACATTGTTAAGAAACAAGAACTCGAAAAGACTCTCGAACAACAAAAAACTATCTTGGCAGAGGTTGCACAGCTAACCCCTGAGCAGGCGAAGCAACAACTCTTTGACCAGATTAGAGAAGAACAGCAACAAGAAATTGCTACGTTCATCAATAAGTACAAGATGATCAAAGAAGAAGAAGCCAAAGAAGAAGCAGGTAAAATTATTGCAAAAGTATTACCAAGAGTTGCTCAAGAAGGACTCAATGAACATCTTGTGACGCTCGTTGATCTTCCTACTGAAGATATGAAGGGAAAGATTATCGGACGTGAAGGAAGAAATATTTCTGCATTTGAAAGAACGACAGGTGTTGAAGTTACTATCGATGATACTCCTCTTACGATCAAACTTTCTTCGTTTGATCCAGAAAAGAGATTTATCGCTGCTGAGACGATGAAAGTACTCGTCAAAGACGGAAAGATTAATCCAGTCTATATCGAAAAAGTATTTGCAGATATGACCAAAGATACTGAAGAGACCTTTATGAAAAAAGGGAAAGAGACCTTGGCAAAACTTAATCTTGCGATGATGAAGCCAGAGATCGTAGAATATATTGGTAGATTCCATATTAGATATAGCTATGGACAAAATCTTCTCTTACATAGTATTGAGGTAGCAAGACTTGCTGAGATGTTAGCAAACGAACTTGGATTGGATGCTGAGCTAGCTAAAAAAGCTGGTCTTCTTCACGATATTGGAAAAATAGATGCAGGTAATGGTGAAGCACATACAAAAGTAGGAGCTGAAATTTTAAGAAAACATAAAATGCATGAAGTTATTATAAATACTGCTGAGTGACACCATTTCGATGTAGAACTTAAGACTCCCGAATCATGGATCGCAACCGCTGCAGATATTATTTCTGCTTCAAGACCTGGAGCAAGATTTGATACAAAAGAGTTGTTTATCGATAGAATGACCAATCTTGAAAACCTTATCAACTCTGTGGAAGGTGTTCAAAAAGCATATATCATGCAAGCAGGTAGAGAGATCATGACCTTCTTCAATCCAGACAACGTTTCTGATGCACAGATGGAAGTCCTCACTCGCACTATCGGAGATAAGATCGAAGAACAGCTCGATTACCCTGGTTCTATCAGAATCGTTGGTATTAGGGAAAATAGAATGGTGCATTACTTAAGATAAGCACTAGCCTTAGATAGATTTCGCAAGAAAAGTATCTAAGATGAAGTTTGTGCTCGTCAGAGCGCCCGAAACCAGAAGATTTGTAAGAGTGGCATCGGCCCATACAAATCTCCTGGTTCTTCGAACGCTCTAACTCGCAAATTACTTCATGTTACTCTTTATAATTACACAATCATTCTATCATGTGACTAACCAACGGGCCTAAAAAGAAAATATTGGATTTACGTCTACTCACAGATGAGTTGCTAACATCAACTATTGCATCAATGTCTCCAGAAGAAAAAAAGAGTCTTGTGGACGAAATTGTTGAGGGGGTTAGTAAAGCAACTACTGACAACTTAGAAGACATGAAAACCCTTGATCTAAAGGTATTAGACATCCAGTTTGAGGTTATCCCTCAATACTAGAGATAGAAAGTAAATTTTAAAATAAGAGAGAGGGCGTCAGAAAGTGAGGGAGTATGAGATCGAGAGAAAAATATAAAAGCTATATAAGAATGAGGACTGGTAAGTGCGAGGAAAATATACCGGAAGCAGAGTCCGCTTTGATATAGTCGAAGTGGATAACGACGCGAGGAATTATATTTTTTGAGAGCCACTCATTCTCATTCTTACTAAAAAAATATTTACCATTCTATCATGCGTTGCATGTACCACTACATCACCTTAGGAGACGTAAAAATCTATCTAACCGGAGTCGGCATTGTTTTGTTTCTTGCCACTTTTTTGGTAAGCATGAAATACTACTGCAAAAAATATCAACTCAACTTTGGATCATTTCTACGTATCGTTCCACAATGTCTCGCAGTGACCTATCTGTTAGCGACGTATAGTCGATACTTTATAGAGTCGTTTGTAGTATTTTCTGCTGATCCTAAACAACGACTGCTCTATCTTACTCCAAGTGGCTACGCGTTTCATTTTGTAGGAGTTATTGTAGGCATGTTTTTATGTGGACATCGATTTTTGAAACGCAAAGCAAAACCTGAGCAATATTCGCAACGATTAGAAGTATTTTTCCATAGTCTAATGCGGGCATTGATCCCATTGGGGATCTGTTTGCTATTGGGAGATAACTTTATTGGCAAACAAATAGATGGAGGATTTTTCGTTTCTGCGATTAAGAACGATAGCAAAGTTGCAGTGTATGACAAAGTAATTCCATTATGATTGTATGTGAGTATTTTGTGATTAGCATGACATTTCTTTACTATACTGCTTGAATCTCGATATACCAAAAGATGAAAAAAAGGACGATGATATGTTGCCTTTTGAGTATTCTTGTTCGCATTGAGTATATTATTGCTACGACAACAATACCCAAGACATATGGTCATGCAGATATTTGGTATAAGTGTAGATATAAAGCAGTATGTAGCACGAATTCTAGGATGATTCTTTTTGTACAAAAGCAGAACGTCAAAACGTACTTCGCCCTCAGAAAATGTATCGCAATCATTGTAAAGTTCTTTGAAAGGGTAAATAATTCGGTCGTTATGATCCCTCCTCAGCGTCGGAAAAGCCTTTAGCAAAAAAGTGGGCTCGTATGAAACTACAGTTCGATAAAAAAGATAGCATCTATAAGATCTTCAAAACGATCAACAAGATACCTTCCTATAGAGCGGTAACTATTTTTATCGACGGACAAAATCCTTTTTTTCGCAATCAACGATGGGGGAAACAAATTATGGAGCTTATCGAACAACATCATCTCCAAGCGACCTTTATCAGCTCTTCCAAAGACGCACACGCCTACCTCACACAGATCGGTGCTGCTCTCAAACAGCAAGAACACTCTCCGTTTCATCAATTTTTCATGGCGATCTATACGCTGCTTTTCACTACGAAAAACCTACATAACAAGTTGGTGTTGAAACAAAACTACCTCTCATACCTAGTAATTGTCGCAGAGATTACTGTGATCGGATGACTCCTTTATGCATTGCGAGGCATGATCTCACCCAATGCGACCATCCGGATTACTCCTGCACATCAGGTAGAAGATGTTGTCTATAACTATCGCTACTATCCAGCTGACCATCCCATTGATATGGATCAACAACGCTCTTTTATTAGTATTCCATATACGATTGAACATCTTCCCTTTGAACATACCCTCACCGTTAATGTGCAAAATATTACCTACACCATCACCCAAGCAAAAGGAATGGTCAAGGTAACTAACACTCTCTCTACCCCTTTTTCACTTCTTGGTAAAACAAAGTTTGTAGATGAAAACGGGGTGTTATTTGAATCAGATGAGTGGTTTACTATCCCTCCTGCACAAGGCGATACTCCCAGTGTCATCTATGTCTCCGTGACTGCTGCTGAATATCAAGAAGATGGTGGCATGATCTGAGACAAAGGAAATATCAAAGCTAATACAAAACTCCTTATCAAAAACCTTCCTGAAAGCGCGCAACAGCAAGCGATAGTAGGAGTTGCAGTGCGCGATTTCGCCGGCGGGTCTACCAATGCTACTTGAACGGTTATAAACGAAGATATCGAGCAGATAGAGGCAAGTATCGTTTCCTATATGGAGGATAAGAAAAAAGAACATATTCAAGAAAATTTCGATATGTCAGATAAAAAAATTCTACTGTTTAATGATCTTATTCATCTCAATATCCAAGAGTTTGTAACAAGCGCAAACGTAGGTGCAGTGACGGCGTTCATTGAAGGGAAAGTAACTGCAACTGTTGACTTCGTCTATGTGAAAGATGCAGATTTGGAAAAGGCAGTCATGACTTATCTTGACCAAAGACCGTCCGAGAATCTCCAAATGTTATGACTCGATACCAATAGTATTAGCTTCTTTAAACTCATCCCTCATAGTTATATGACGTGAGTCTATTTGATTCCAACCAAAATGAATGTGATACGATGATATAATTTCGATCGTGATAGTAACGGTATACTCGCAGAGATCAGATCAAAGATTGCAGGAAGTACCCGTGAGGCAGCTGAAAAAAGCATCTTAGAGTATGAAGATATTGCAAAAGCTGATGTCCGTATTAGTCCTCCGCGATACAATACACTTCCGCAAGTAAAATCAAGGATTGAGTTCCGTACAAAAAAAGAGTAAATTTCATCGTTTAGCCGCCCGCTCATGTATCGTACCTCCCTTCAAGGTTCGCTTTTCTCAATTCAGTCATTAGCGACACATCTCACTCCTTAGACTCTAATTTTCTAAAACATTATTTTTAGATCTTTTATACAACTGTCAACTATAGACACCTACGCTCTTTCCTTTTCTAGAAAATGTGATAACTAATGGTTATCAAGGAACCCAGTTTTAATGGAAAACGATATGTTTTTTTGAAGTCAAAACGTAGGTATGTTGGCGATTATGTACTAAAAAATTTTCTGTTTTTCACTCTTGAAAAGGTGCGGTGGTTGCCTACAAGGAGGCTATCCTAATCAATTAAGAACTGACTCGTCGTACTTCACCAGAACATCACTCACTATCCTCTGAACTTATATAAAGATCAAAAAGATGGATTCACGTACTATCTTTGGTTTATCTTCCTCACTAATTAAGATCTAGTCGTAGTATCTTGCTGCATCCTAACAAAAAATGAGAATATTCTTCATTATGATGAGGCACTACTTTTTTTATCCTGTTCACCTGTTCGTACGCTCATGCCACTTATCGGAAAAAAAGATGTTTTAGATGGAACCAAACTCAGCAGAAGGCATAGCGTTTTTAAAGATCTCTACACCAAACAAAAACAAGCTATTTGGTTCCCAGAAGAGATTAATATTCAGCAAGATTTAAGCGATTACCAAGGATTACCCCAAGATGAGAAAGATTTATTTCATCAACTAGTTGCGTATTTTACAACTACAGAGCTCCTCGTCCAGAACGTACTTGGTGAGTCATTCTATCCCTATGTTATGGATCCAAGAGCAAAGATGGCTATGACCGTTCAGATGTTCATGGAAGACATTCATAGTGATTTTTTCGAGCAGATTCTCAATAGTTTCAACCTTGATCATGAAACACTCTACAAGATAGCTGAAAGCAACCCAATCATCAAGCAAAAACAAGAGATGGTAGCGCACTATGCAAACAAGATCTCTGTAAGTCATGGTGGTGTTGACCCTGACTCGCTCGAAGGAAAGAAAGCAATCTTGATGGCGATTTTGATCAACAATGTGATCCAGGAAGGTACATGGTTTTATACAGGATTCGCTCTCTTCTTTGCGATGAGAGAGACCGGAAAGATGACCAACATCTGTAACGGTGTTGATCTCGTGCTAATTGATGAAAGCTTCCATATGAGGATGGGAGTAGAGATGATTCTTACCATGATTGAAGAGACACCTGAAATATTAGATGATGATGCGTTCGTGGCCCATGTACAGAAATGTGTGGTGGACGGAACAGAACTCGAACTAGTCTTCCTCAAACAATTGCTTGGTGACAGACAAATCTTTGGTCTTTCATACAACGAAATGGCAACCTATCTCAAATATATTACTGACAGAAGACTATCAGAAATCGGATTCGTTCCTCATTATATGGTCGATAGTAATCCTATAAAGTTCTTAGAAAAACAAGACTTGATGACCTTACAGAACTTCTTCGAAACAACTCCAAATCAATACACTAATTTCTAAATTTTTTACTATCCTAATAGTCACCTTCATATCACCATGTCCAAAGTAGTAATCAAAAGAGACGGTACGCAAGAGCCGTTCAAGACCGAAAGAATCGTCAAAGCGATGCAAGCTGTTATCGAACCACTCCACGTGGACGATCCGTTCATCCCTATGTTCAAGATCATCAAAAACTTCGAGATGAAGTTACCTGATCAGGTAACGACCGAAGAGATTGATAAGCTCTTGCTCAAAGCGATCGAAGGCCTTATCAGTGACGATCCTATCTACGATGACATCGCTACTAGTCAACTAGTAATGATCATCAATGAAGGCGTCAATAAACGTTTCAAAAGTTTCAGGGAGTATATAGAATATGGTATCAGTGAAGGCCTTCTCAATGAAAAACTCAAAGAGTTCGACATCGATTCATTGGAACTTAGTTTCAATTACGAATACGATAAAGAGCTTAACTATTTTGGGTTGCATACCCTCCAGGACAGATACCTCGTAAGGGATAGAAAGCATGCAATCATTGAAAAACCACAATGGATGTGGATGAGAGTTGCTATGGGATTGTCACTCAATGAGGCAGACAAAGAAGGATTTACACTCAACCTTTACAAGAAGTTTGCACAACTCAAATATATCCATTCGACGCCCACCCTCTACAATGCTTGAACTCCTAGCAGTCAGTTAAGTAGCTGTTATATCAACGTCGTAGAAGACAGTATCGAAAGTATTATGGCTAAAGGTGCAGAGACAGCATATTTTGCAAAATTTGCAGGAGGTGTAGGAACTTCTATCACCAAGTTGAGAGCGAGTGGTTCACATATCAAGTCACTCAATGCCAAATCTAGTGGACCGATTCCTTTTGTCAAAATATATGATACGATCATCAACTCTATCTTCCAAGGGGGAAGAAGAAGAGCTTCACAAGTACTCTATATGGAACCATGGCATTATAACTTCGAAGAGTTCCTAGAACTCAAAGAGACTAATTGAAACGACTATGTCAGAACGAGAAGTCTTAATACGGCTTGCCGATTGCCAGATGAGTTTATGCAAAGAGTGGTGAACGACCAAGACCGATATATGGTAGATCCAAAAGAGTGTGTGGAACTTACCGAAACACGAGGTGAAGAGTTTTCACACCATTATGATCAGATCGCGGGAAGGGCTGAACGTGGAGAACTCAAACTGGTAAAAAAAGTAAGAGCACAAGAACTCTATAGAAAAATTTTGATGATGGCTGCAAAGACAGGAAACTACTGGCTTACTTTCAAAGACAGGCACAACGAGTTCAACCAAGCTGCTAGTTATAGCATGATTCACTCATCAAATCTCTGTACCGAGATCAGTATCGCTAATAGTGAAAAAAGTACGGCAGTCTGTACGCTTGCTTCTATTAACCTCGCACGTGTTACGCACGATACATTGAGAAAGAAATCAGATATTGCTTCTATGAGTCTCACCCAAAAATATAATTTGATCAACCGGGATGATCTTAAGCAGACGGTCCATATTGCTATTAGGGCGTTGGACAATGTCTTAGAAATTAACTACTACCCTTCTCCAGAAGCAAGGAAAAATTCGCTTGATCTTAGACCTCTAGGATTAGGAGTTATGGGATTTGGTGAGTTACTTATTATGCTTGGCATTGCGTATGATAGCAAAGACGCACTTGAGCTTTCAGACCAACTAGGTGCCTTTATCTATACAGAGGCATTAGCTCAGTCTAAACTACTTGCGAAAGAAAGAGGTGCATTTGCAGACTGGGATGCTAAGCGTTATCCATATGAAGCAAGAAGAAACGCATTATTGGTTGCTATCGCTCCTACTGCATCAATTAGTAATATTTGCGGAACATCTAGTGGTATCGAAAACTACTTTGCAAATGTATACTCAAGGGAGACACTTAGTGGAAAATATACTATTATCGTAAGACAACTTGTGGAACAACTCAAAGAGAAAGGATTGTGGAATGAAGATATGAAAGAGATGGTAGTGGCTAGCGGGGGAAGTATTCAAGCAATTGAAGCGCTCGCTGAACATATCGATATCAGCCTCTTCAAGACCGTCTATGAAACATCTCCGTATGCACAAGTTGATGTAGCTGCAGTTCGACAAAAACACGTCGATCAAGCAATCTCTAGAAACATGTATATGAAAGAAAGTCTTAGAGATCAACTCTTCGATATCTATGTGTATGCATGGAAGTCAGGGTTGAAATCTACCTACTACTGCTTTATCGAGAAGACTATCCAAGGAGAGAAGTATACACAAAAGGTAAACAAGAGAGGTGACAGACGTGGATTCGGTACTGGCCCAGCTACCACGACAACGGTCGCTACTGGCGGTGAGACGGTAGAAGCGCCATCAAACCAAGAGGTAGTTGCAGAAGTTACGATCGAGTATGCTGCTGCTGAAGTAAGTAGCGACCTCGTTCACGACAAAGTTGCAATCGAAGCTACATTAAGAGCTGAAAAGGGTGATGAATACGTCGACAAATTGAAAGCCTGAACGCTTTATGACGGTGCTTGCCCCATTGACCCATTCGAGAAGGTTATGTGTGTAAGTTGCCAATAAACGTCTTCTAAGATTCCGATATAAAACCCTCTTTGCAGAGGGTTTTATTGTTGTTCATAAACTATTGACTTTTTTGACTAAACGATTATAGAATATATGTTTATTACTTCCAGTAGTATTATGAATCAAGAAGAATGGGATCATTTTGTAAGTGAAAATCAAGAGTTAAACCTAAAAGCAGCTAGGAAAAGTAGAAAAAATGCGTTGGTGCGTAATTTAAACGCAGCGATAAGCGGTACATTAGTCCCTTATTCAAGAAAGAGTGCCAATATATGTGGTATACAGGTATTTAATGGACAGGTGGAAAAAATACGAACAAATAATGATAAAACCGACTATTCGGTACTTCTTACAAACGATTTATCTCTGCGTTAATCTAATAGTTTGGTAATTATTTATCCCGCACTCCTCCCCACCATGACCTACGTTATCACTCATAGATCACCCACACTTCCACAAAGTGAACTACCACAAGAAGAGAGAGATGCATTGGGTAGATATTTAAGCCAGACCTACCAAGAAAGAGTAGTGAGAGAAACAAATCGTAAAAAAGCAATCATTGGAAAAATGAAAGCAGCACTAAAAGGAACATTACGTCAACCCACACAACCAAAGAACTAATAATACATTTCACCAACAAAAAAACCTCCGATTGCTCGGAGGTTTTTTTTAGATTATGAAGTTGGAATTATTCCATGTCTTCGTCATCTTGCTGTGCAGAAGAAGAACCTCCGTTTGCAGGAGATACAGCTTTAGCAGCAGGGCGTCCATCTTTTCCAGAACCTTCAGTGAAATTTACTGCATCACCTTCAGCTGGTATGTACCCTTCAGCACATTCACTCACGTGAAAGAAAAGATCCTTGCTTCCATCTTGTGGAACAATGAATCCAAATCCTTTACCTTCGTTGTAGAACTTTACAGATCCTAACATAATGTGTTTGTTGTATAGAGAATTAAAAGCGCCTACCCATTACAGATAAGTTTTAAGCCATCACTTCTAATCTTTGTTTGAAAAAGATATATAAGGTAATAAGCTACGTGTATAGGAGTTTTTAGGCTTGTCCAATCGGACGCCATATATATACCCAAAAATGCTCCAAATGCAAGTGAATTGCAAATTTTTATGCAATACTTTCTTTGAGCTTCTCCCGTAACCTAACCATCGCTCGCGTATCTTGCTTACAATACTCCAACAGATTGGTCTGTACTTGGGCCTGTTCGATGAACTCAAACTGCCCTGAGATCAAACGCATCAGTAAATCAGCTGCTACTGCTCCATTTGGTACCGCCATTCATTTGTAACTAATATCAGTGAGCACAGGCAAGACGTTCTTAATCGATGCCGATCCTTCGAACTTTCTATCGAAATATAATTGTTTACTAAACACCTCCATCAGATCGAATGTATGGTCGTTGATATATTGAAATTTTTCTGCCAAATCTGGGAAGAGTTTACCAATCTCAGCATTTCTATAGTTCTCAAACCCTTTATACCAAACGATTCGCGTCCCTTGGCGACAATCGTCCATATCTGTCAACATTTTGTTAACAAGTTGTTCATTTGTCTTTGCGCCTGGTTCGAGTAGTCCTTGGAAGTGAGTAGTAGTGCCATCGGCTTCCACTTTGTGCAATGAGTACTGCACCACGATCTGTTGTCGTGAGCAGGTACCATCGAACACAGGAATAGGGTTACTGATCGTTTCATAGTCATAGAAATACAATGGATACACGAGTGTCTCCAGTTCATGAGCGATCGCTTCTTTATCGATCACGACCTCACCTTTTTTTCGTAACTGCAAATATCTATAGGCAGGCGTCTCTTCCAACTTAGCATTTCTCAGCAGTTCTATATCTTCATCCTCAAGCGATGCTAAATCAGTCTTCCCAATATTGAGCAACTTCACTCTCTGCTCTGCACCCAAACGCGTGATCGACCGAATAGATCTCGCTGGTGGTTCCTTCCCATAATAAGTCATATAATCGCTGCCATCATAAGGAAACTTCGCAGTAAACGTTTCAAGATCCATCGTCATCGCTTGTCTCATCAATCCTAAGATTCTCTCTATTTCTGTATCAGGCCAAAGCTCATCACTGACTAGTTCTTGTTTAATTAGTTGTGTCGGATCGATCTCGCCATGTCTGATATACTCTTTGTTGAGATGCGCGATATAACATTTACCAGAAAATTTATCACCGAGTACTCTACGAAGCACATAGTTTTGGATACTGACGTCTGCGAGGAGATCAGAAATAACTCCACCCACTTTTCCATCGCTACGGGAGTCCTTATGAATTTTATTTTTTGCTTTTACTTCGACCAAGTCATATTTGCCATCTTGGCCAGGCACCAGAAAGTCACACTTTACAAATAGGTCTTCTCGGACAAACGCAGGTTGGTAGATTACCCCCGTCGCCTGCTCCATGACCTTCATCGTCCTCTGGTAGTACGTTCCATGCCGATCTTTCCGCATTTTTTCCGTATCTATCAGCGCAATCGTGCGATCCGGATAGATCCTCTTCACCATCTCCTCGACCGACTGCCCTATCGCCAACCCATCCATATCGCCATACATCTCCTCCTGTATCAATCCATACGTTTTCTTGTCGTTACAATGCCACCAAGCAAGCTTAGGAGACGCACAAAACTCTACAAAAAGTGATTTGGTGAGGTACATGGGGTTTTGGGAACTATAAATAGGAAACTTATAATGAGGATGGGGTGGGTTGCAAGGAGGGTTTAATCTATTGAGAAAAAATAAAAACAGCGTAACGGTTTAGTTAAAATAGGATTGAAGCATAAATCTTAAAGGATATACACGAAGGAACACAGTCCTTCGTGTTTTTGATTTTTATTTGTTAATTATACTTAGCATAGACTACCCTCGCTACAAAGAACAATGGATGGTGGAAGCAACACCGGGTGAATGTAGTATTGCGTGTGTAATGTCAGTACTGAATTATTTTTGGTATACAAATTTTGACAGAAGAGATTCTCGAAATATAATGCAACTCTTTAAACATTGAGCATATAGGGAAAACCAAGATGCAGTATTGTCTGAAGAAGAGATAGCTTTGAGATTAGCAGAATTATGACTGACAACGGGAGTTTGATATTCATGCAAAAAAAACGACTGGCTTGACTATGTAGTTGAACCAACAGGCGAAAAGTACAAAAAATTCCTTAAGCTGGAGTATCACACCTATATCCAATGAGATTATCGGGTCGATCCAAATGATCGGTTTACAGTTGCTGATGGACACAAAGCTGTTCTAACAGATACCACTATTAGTAAGCAAGTCTTCGCAAACGAGTCCATCAAGAAAA
This sequence comes from Candidatus Absconditabacterales bacterium, assembly GCA_038211735.1. Classification (GTDB taxonomy): domain Bacteria; phylum Patescibacteriota; class Gracilibacteria; order Absconditabacterales; family Absconditicoccaceae; genus JBBQVK01. The sequence goes on from JBBQVK010000001.1 coordinate 185,766, forward strand.
ATTGGGAAGTGGATATTACAAAAGCAGTTTCTATGCATATGTGACCATGAACTTTGTTTGTTGTATGAGTTGATTCATATGTCTTACATGGGAAAGTGCGTTGAGATAATGAACCTTTATGAGGACATGTTGTCGTTACTACAGGGATACAAGATTGAAATTACATTGTCTATGATCCAGGTCCAGCCGCAGGATACGGTATACCAATTCCTACCAAGCAATTCGAAGATGCATTCCTTGCCCGATGAGAGGGTGTATTTGTTCAAGTGACTGAAAAAGATGAGGATTAATAACCTTGCACGCTTTTTTCATAAAGATAAAGAAATCATTATCAAAACTTATACGTGAGAAACCGTAATTACCTATAGTGCAGAGGTATATGATTTTATTGTTCATATATTCCTAACTCACCAAATACCTTCTGTATATTATCCACGAAAAGACAGTATATTAAAGTTATTACATCAGATAAACTTTATACTTCCGGATGAATGTTGAAACTATCCTCTTGAGTCACTTGAAAGCCATGCATTCTGAAATAATCCCACCCTAACATACCAAGAACTTTCAGTAGAGGAGATGAACTATATTTATAATAATATTTGAAACACACTGTCCAATGCTATCAATCTATCCGATTTCAACGAAATCAACGTAAATCCAGTTATCTATAATGCATCTACTCGACATAATAGCCACTGAAAGTCGGTTAGATTTTCTTTCTGAGAGGAAAATAGCTCTAAATTTCTAGCAGAAGAGTACACTGCGCTTTTGATGTCCATATTTAAAAAAAATAATGAATGACATCAAAGGTATGGTAGCGGAGGATGATTATATTCAGTATTTCCTATCTTAATACTAAAAGACAGTTCTGTTGCTCTATATGATATCCATAATCAAAAAATATATACTACTCACATTGAGTGATCTTATGATAATATAGTTAGTAGCATCCTGCCTCAAGACAATGATTTTTCTCAGTATAATGCGTATATCTTGCTTTGTAGTAACCCTGAATTCGTTTTTAAGAAGTATGGGAATAGAGGGTATAGATACATCTTAATGGAATCAGGTGCTATAGGGAGTATAACACGTAATGATGCAATACAGTTTCAAAAATGATATTTGGAAATCCAATGATTTCTAGACCATAAAATATGATCAATAATCACCAATTGCAGATATCAAAACCACGATATTTTTATTCTTCATTTGATCGGTCTTACTTAATGTTTATTATTTGAAAAGATTTTATCTTAAATTATCATAACAATAATCTTGTTAGGATTGGAGGAGATTATAAAAAGATTTCAGAAAAGATTATTAAGTCGTTCAATAAAAACGACTTACATATAAGTATCAATAATTATTATAGTTCTGGAAAGGATAAAAGAGACCTCTACTATATAGATAGTCTTAGAAAAAGAGTATTTATAGTAAATATTTCTTTGCTTAAAAAGTATGGAATACATAAAATTTATAAACTACTCTGAGGATTTACCCAAAATAGCTTTGAGGAGAACATACTAAGATGCCAGATTTATTGACCTTTGCCCCACTTTAGTAAACAGGCTATAAAGTCTGAAATGGATCTAATAAAAAACTGCTTTATTATCAAATCATTTGATAAAAAAAATAGTTTATACAGCTTTGAAACTTACTTCTCATTTGGATTATGAAAGTATGAATGACTATATAGCTGAAATATTGGTGGATGAGTAAGTAATAAAAAATGATTAGCAAAAGCAAAATCTATTTCTGAGGCTATAGAAAGGCTTTCTGCGAGCATCACTCCTACAAAAATGCGCTTTCTTACGGGTAAAGAATTTAATTGATATACAAAAAAGTTATTTTGAGCACACTGAGTATCTTTTCATAAAAATGCTGTGTGTAAATGATTTGCCTTATGAAGACAAAGCAAAAGCATTTATATTCCTACTGAAATACTATTTTATCCATACTTTGGCAGCATATATGGAAAATGAGCTACCTCATCTGGCATGGCAACTCATATGTCAAGTGAACTAGCAATACAAGCATGACTATTAGAGCTGATTGAAAGGGATTGATTTCTTTTATTTTGGCTCCTTAAGTCCTGATTTACAAAAATAGACACTGCTACCCTTCCGTTAAAAGTTCAGTATTTAATACAAAAGAATTTTAAAAATTATACTGTCGACATATTTTCTATAAAATTTGATAATACTGTTCCCATAATATTGGTAACTTGTAGAAAAGAGAGTAAAACATTGATATGACTTTGATGTGATTTTAATTTTAATAATGCTATCTCAAAAGCACTGAATGAACTAGTGTACTGAAAAGTCTTTTTTGCTAAACCTGGCAAAATTACAATGCCTTGAGAGGTCGATTATCATACATATTATTATTTAAACAAAAGTAATTTTCATTCTATTGATCGACTATTTAGTCAATCGGTCCCTGTTACATCTGCACAAGACGTTTCAAAGAGTTTTCCGCCAACACCCTTACAAGAAATATTGAAACAATATAGCCAAAACGATATCTCATTCTATTGATATAAATACAATAATATTATTAATAAATACATGAATAGAACGACCTGTAGAGTGTTGTCAGATGCTTTACTACCGATCTACTTCGAAGATCATATACCTAGGTATATACGACAAAACAAAAGACTATTGTATTGGAAAGAAACACTGAAAATCAAAAAAGTAAATAGTGCTATACATCCACTTGGTTAGATTAGCGGATTATTTCTCTATACAATGTCACCAAGCAAGCTTAGGAGATCAGCAGAATTCGACGAATAAGGATTTGGTGAGGTACATGAAAATCTAAATAATAAATACCGCTTTATAGGGAGGTTGAGGTGGGTTGCAAGCACTAGAGTCCTCTCAGATAAAAGGTAAGGAGTTGAATAGATTCATCTACCAAATTATTTTTCACTCGTGCTTTTTGTTTGTCGGTGAGAACTTCACCAAGCTGGTATAATATAGTATTCTTTTTGTAGTGATGAGGTATTTGATCGATACACTCTTGTATAAATGGTTTAATTTCTTTCCCTGTTCTGTCAAAGATTAATGCTGGATCATATGATCGTCCAAGTTTTCTGAAATATCGTGTATCATATAAGTCTCTATTTGCAAATCTAACTGATAAAGCGATCAGTTTGTTTGTAGCACTAGAAATAGGTGACATGACTTTGCAGTCAATGCCATACAGAGAAGTTGTTTCATACACATTATGAAGAGATATTCTTTTGTTTAGTTCGACTTTGATATTCATATCAGCTTCTCCATAACTCAGTGTCCGACGATGAAGATTTTTTCCTACAACTTTGTTTTTTATGCGACCAATAGGAAGTAAAAGCCTATCAATAGTTTCTATAACTAGCTGTTCTTGTACTGGGACAAGCAAATCAATATCTACATCCGTAGAAAATCTATCGAGCTGGTAAATAAACAAAGCTAATGTACCACCTTTGAATGCACAATATTTTGCTATCGGAGAAGAAAAGATTGCATGGACAATCTCTAGCATTTTTTCTCTATGCAAGCTGTGATTGAGCGACATATAGGAGTTTTTCAAGAGCTAAAGTCGTTGTTTTAGGATACATCCTCACATATTCTCTCAATTTCACTGGGCTCAGTATTTCGATATTTTCAACGCTGGTCTGAGGGTATAAGTAAATCAAATCACACAATGCTCTTTCTGGAGATGCAATCATCATAGTCTGAGTGGTTGTGATACCTAATGGGTTGAACAAGATTTCTGCTTTTATTTTATGGTAGATATACTGGTAGTCATCGATCTTGAACTGACGAGAGTCATCACTTATACAATGGATCGTATGGGGAGAAAACTGGAAGATCACCCCTGCTTCATACAATACTGTTTCTAGTGAAATATAAGAATTTTTTCTAATCTTACATGCCAGCTCCTTGGGATTGTAGCGGTGCAATGCCCAAAGACCATTTTGGATGGGTTGTAAAATATCCTGTTCTCTCGCTCTAGTCAAAAAGTTGGAAAGCCCAGACACACTTGGAATATCCAATAAGAGTGAAATATCCGAGCGTCTAAATACCGTTTTTCCAGAGTTTATTACCTTTGCAATATGCTTCATATCGTTGTTTTATACCTAAATATGAGTATAATATAACGATAAGTGCAAATTTTGCAAGTAATTATTTGTCTTGTAGGCAGAAATACACCAAATACGGTGTAGCCAACACGCCAAACCCTATCTTTCCCCTAGAGTTTTACAAAGAATAAGGACAGAACTATCCTGATTATCAGGTTAAAAAAACAGCAAAAATTTAACATGAGAATGGTGTCATGGTAAGTTTGTTTACATGACTACTTCTTCAGCTCATAGTCCTGCACAAGTATTGATAAGGGCAAGTGAAGCTTTTCACTTATTTTTCTAATCATTCCAAGTGTCATTTTTCTCTTGCGGTGAAGTATCTCTGACGCTCTAGTTTTGTAGCCAATAATTTTTCCTAAGTCAGTGACTGTTAATCCCAAATCATCCATACGACACTGGATAGCTCATATTGGATCAGGAGATGGAATTTTATAATGTTCATTTTCATATTGCTCAATTAATGCAGACAAAATATTAGCTAAGTCTCACTCCGGCGTTTCATCAGGAGCATGAAAAACTGACTCAAACACTTTGAGTGCCTCGTCATAGTCTTTTTCTGTTTTGATAGGTTTGATAGTGTAGGTCATGATAAATACTATATTAAATTAATTACCATAATTTTATTGTACGCGAGTCTATACGATCATATTCGGTATGAGTGCCTATAAACCTAATAAAAACTTGTTTCCTCTGGTAGTTAATATCAGCAATTAAACGGTATTTATTACCTTGAAGACGGAAGACAACTCTGCTACCACCGATAATACTAGATCTAGGATAATCAAAGAGTATGTCTTGTGTACCCGACCAATCAGACAACGTTACTCTTTCAAACCATGTCTCCAGCGAAAGCCTAGCATCTGCGTGCTTAGTCCAATACTTTACTAACGTTTTCTTAGAATGTACTCTCATATGAGATATAGATTATGAGAGTTACCATAATGGTAACTTTAATATAAAAAAAAGCAAGAGAAAATTATCTTGCTTATAGGAGGCAGTGAAGCAGAAGGCAAAGAATATATGCAGAACTAGACAATAGGTAAAGAAATTGGAACAAAAGTTTACCTATCCAGTGAATAGGTAAAGGAAGTAATCACTATTTAAAACGACAGCATTATTTGCTATACAAAAAATCCACAAGCAAGGACGTTGCTTGTGGATGGATAGGCAACTATTGCTAGTATCCTATCTCGGGAGAACATTATGGTATTGAAATTATTTATAATTGCAAACTACTTAGATCTATACTTATCTAGGTAAAGTATTTGTTACATAGCAACTATCTATGTAAACTTTTCAAGACTTTCCTTTACATAGATTACAATGTCTTATATATAGGTAATTTGCACTCGGATAGCAAAGAATACATACAGGAACTCCCTACTTCTTCTTCGAACCCTTCTTTCGCTTAGCTCACAATCTATCCACCCAAGGACCTACGAAACGATCAAGTACCCATATTTCAACATACGCTAAGTATTCTTAAGTGCTTGAAATATTTTCACCATTGCTAGTGAGTCTTGACCACAGTACAACAATAAATCATGAATAACTTGCATTTTTTCTTGTTCGGGGATTTCTCATGCAAGGAGTTTATGGAGAGTTTGCATGGCTATATCTCCTCTTCCAATACGCATATGTTCATAGGACATCTCTGGCACCAATACGGGAAGAACTTTTTTGATAGATGCGGAACCCTTACACCCTAGATCGAAGTAAATCCTTTCGCTAAATATTCTTTTGAGATCATAGGTTTGAGTATTTATTTGCAGATAGTCTTGCAAAGTAGGAAACAATGTTGCTATCTCTTTGTTTCTCGTATTCTCAAATGGCTCATGCCAAACAATGAAACTAGATGTATGGAGATCGTCACCAATATCTTTGAGAAACTCTTCCAGCAACTTTTCATATGGTCAGCTTACTAATTTTTCGGATTCAAAGGTTACTTTGTTGTCATGATCAGGAAGCGTAATCTCTGTTACCTTATACTCTCCTGAATCGACCAACAATCAGCCAAAATGATGTAATGCTCCGTCTTCGTACAGCTTGTGAAGCGAGTATTGCACGACTACTTGTTGATACGGAAATGTCTTATCAAGAAATGGAATAGGGACACTCACCGACTCATAATCATAGAAACAAATAGGATAGACAAGTTGCGTCAGTGTTTCTTCTAAAACCTCGTGATCTACTATTGGATTTTGTTTTAAAGCATCAAAATATTTTTCTATAAACTTACTTGCCTCTCAGGGACCTGTCTGTCCTTGAAAGTACGCGAGTTCTATCTCATCTAATTCAGTGAGTTGGATTCTATTATTCTCATGCAGACGTTCTATTGCGCCTCCATTGGCGTGAGGTACTGAATATATAGTCCCAAATGGTTTATCTTTACCAAAATATTCTAGGTATTTAGCTCATGAAAATGGAAATCATTTATTAAACTCCGCTTCATCTAGAGGCAACATCTTTTCCATGAGAGCAAGATCTTTTTCTATTTCCTCATCACTGATAAATGAATCATCTCTAGTAAGTTTCGTGTCTTTTCATCTCTGTACTACTTGTAAATCGACTACAACTCCTACTTGCTGGCTCTCTAGCAGTGCAGAAAGGAGTAAGTCCCCATCTTTTACATACTCTTTGTTTAGGTGTCGCAAAAAGACATCCCCTAATACAGGAAGCCCAGCGTCTAAAAGCGCATGATTTATAACATATCTTTGGAAGCTCGTATCAGCGACTAACTCAGGTAACAATTTCCCTATATTCTTTTTCTCGTCATCATCCGTCACTTCATTCCTAACTGTTGTCTTAGCTTTTACTTCTGCTAACTGATACACTCCATCATCTCCACATACCATAAAATCAGCTCTCACTAGACAGTTCTTTCGACGAAACGTCGGCTGGTAGAGAAGTTTCTCACCTGCGCGTATGGCTTCAATAGTTGCTTCTATGGCATGATCAGGAGTTACGCGTTCTACAAACTCATCATCATCTTCCTCCTCCTCATCCTTGTGAAACTCAGGCATCAAATCCACTGCTTTCGTCCCATACTTCCATTCGAGAAATTGCTTCACCGCTTGCTCTACCGCCTGACCTATACGAATCATATACAACTCCTGCTCCTCCGTCTCAATCTTCCTGATCTTCTTATACACCGCACGAACATGCACTTTCCACCAAGCAAGCTTGGGCGATCAGCAGAATTCGACGAAAAGGGATTTGGTGAGGTACATGGGAGAAAGATAATTAAAGAATGTTAAACGTTTTAAAATATTCTCTCGTTTCTTCATCTGTCGCATATATATAACATCCTTTTATTCCTCTCGTCATAAGAGTGCGGTATGTATTTTTGATAATCTTATCGAGTTCAATTTTCGCAATTATTGGATTATCTTGCATCATCTTTTTCCATCCATTGATTGATTTATCTCATTTTGCGCGTTGTTCAGGAGAGGTTATAACTTGTCAATTTCTTACAATAAAATCTGGTCCAATAATTACTCAAATATAGTCGAGTTCAAGTCACTGACAGGTATGTATACAACCGATCTGATTTACTGATTCAGGTTTAAGTATGTATAAACCTCCATCCGTTTTTAAATTTCGACGCATTTGAAAATTGTATTCAGGGAAAACTATATCGTATGCGTGCTTATTTTTCTGACTTGCTCGTTCCCAACAGTATCAAGCTACTATTCTAGTACTATTAGCAATTCTATTCTTCTCAAAAATAAAATCTTTCAGTTGACTAGGTGTTTCAAAAACTTGAAAGTCATACTCTTGAGTTTGTAGTAGGTCATTTACAGTTTCTTTTATTTGTAACAAGTTATCAAGCCATGCAATGTATCCATCAGACCCACCACAACGGAATTGAGATGAAAGTCAGTATGTGTGCAATACTGCATTATGATGTTCAGATCGCCTTTGAATTTCTTGAAACTCTCCAATATCAAACAAAGTAACTTTTTGATCTTCATCCAAGAAAAATACAGTACATTTTGATGCATTTACCAACTCTTTTATTTGATTCTCTCCAAAATTCTTAAATAATCCTGACTTTGCATTAAGTCTATGAGCTTCATCTACTAGCAGTAAATCAAAAGTTTTATTCTTAGTATTAGTAAATCAGCCAGAGGTAACGAAAAGATTTGAAATTTCTGTTTTTTTTAACGTTCAAGTCAACTTACTCTCATAAACAGCACGAGGAGCTGCATTTTTAGTTACATACTGCGCGATTAATCCACGATTTGCTGCCTCCACAAGAGTATTAATTGCGACAACAGACTTACCTGTGCCAGGGCCTCCCTCTACAATAATTACATGATGTTGATTTTCGTTATGAGCACGTTTTGCAATAGAAAGAATGCTCTCAAAAACAATTTTTTGATCATCAATCATTAAAAACTCTTGTTTGCCTTGAATCATATTTTTTAAGGATGATGCAAGTTGTTTAGAGGGTCTTATTTTGCCATTATCAATACGATACATTATTTTTGTTTTATCGCCATGTTTCACATTTGTAGTTATAAACTCACGTAACTTGATTGCATCTTTTCTCATAAAAAGAGGTGCTTTTTTAATATGTTCACTATAAAAATCATCAGTAAGGACTCCATCATCTTCATAATTATGCAAATAGGCACAAGGCTTTAACTGTATTCAGTCACTATATACAGTTTCGTTAAACCCTATCAATAATGCAGCATATGACCAAGCTTGATATGAAGGATGATTTGTCTCTGTCAATCATCACTTAAATCTAGTAATAACTACAGCATCCTTATCAGTCTTTTCAACTTCAGATCGTTGTTTAAGCTCTACTATTACTACACATTCTTTACCTTCTTCATTTGTTCAACTGACTATAAAATCCAATCTTTTAGAGGTTTGTGGTATTTGATACTCGATAGCTATTCCTGCATCATTGGGAACGGTTTTATCGTTAATTACATTGTTCATATACATTAATGAAAACCTCCGGGACTGCTTCTCAGAAGATCATGTTTTTCTCTTTAACTTTTCTTGTACATGACTGTCTATAATGTTTTCAATCTCATTAGTCAAAACATCATTTACAAACTTTTCCTTAGTCGCGCTATAGACCAACATATAATACAAATAAGACCTAAAGATTAGTATACTTATCACTCCTACCTCTAGCTTTTTCAACTGGGTACTTCTCATCATTTTTCTTCATTTTACTAAGTATTGCTTCTTCGATATCAATTCCACACGCATCTGCGAACAAAAGCAAGAAATTCATAGTGTCAGCAAACTCGTCTTTAACATCATTGCTCATTGCGATCTTGTGAGATTCCTCTTGAGACTTTCGTAAAAAATGCTCCAAAATCTCTGATGCCTCAATTGATACTGCCTCAGCAAGATCCTTAGGATGATGGAACTGCTTCCAATCTCTGTCGTCTCTAAACTTTAGCACATGTTTCTGTAGTTCTTTGATATCCATTTGGTATATTATATATAAACCTTATTGCCTGATTGCATTAGTCTGAATTACTTTACAGATGTTATCGTATCTTTATCACCGATATACTCAATCTCAATATATTTAATATATGTTCACTTAAAGTCCGACAAATATGATCCTATCGGAATAGTTTTTCATTTCATACTATTTAAATAAGGAATATAGTTCTGTCATGTAAATCAAACTAATCAAGGTTTATTGGCTATAATAAAGTTTCATAAGTCAATCTCATACAATTTTCATCACATAATACCGACTCATTGTGTCGCTCCAAATAGTCAGTTATCAGGGTCGCTTTTAACTTCATCGGTATATATGCGCGTAGTATCAAAGTATCATCCATTATTTATATCTCAGATTGCAATTCTCAGTGCATACACAAATCATTTTGCAGGAGTTCAATCTGCCGCATATCAGTATATTCTTCCTTTCCAATACTGTTGGTAGTCTTTGTTAAAATCTACTATTATTCTCAATACTGCCTTTTCGATGTTTCAGCTACCAATTTCTACCTCTGGAAACATAGACATTGAGTTGATTTGATCTTGATCGTACTCTCGTAATGAGAGTCATCATGAAAATACAACAGTCGTATAAATATTACTTCAAGTGTAATCAGTAATTATATTATTAGATATAATTTTTCATGTATTAATATATTTATTATATTGATCTACTATTATTAGCACGGATATAATTACTATAAGTACTAAGCACGCTATTCACACAAACTTCAATAATTTAGTGTATAATCTTATTAACTCCATCAATCGAGATGGTTTTGATGTATCAATAATATTTTCAAATGTAAGCGTTTCTCAATTTATAGAAAAATTAAGTCTTAAGAAAATATTAATTCTATACATGTAAGTCCCATTTGATAGTGACTTTGAATGTCATATTAACTGATCAGGATTGTTTTTTAATAACTCTAGAAATTGAGATAGTTTTTTTTGAACTGGTCACGATTGCTTTTTAAGGCTATCAATAAATTCGGGAGATTCGACAACAGTATACATCGGGAACTGATAATTATAAAGAGTTAATTTCTATTCTTAAATTCTCTTTTTTTCTCTTTCTCTTCCTTTATCATCAGTAGTTCAATTTCTTTTCTTTGATATTCAATCTCTCTATCTTGCTTGAGACTATCGCTCACTCTATGCATATGCGACTCATATAGCTCTTCTTCTGGCGTATTATAGCATCATACTGCTATTGATAGTATAAAACAAATTATTCAGGTCCGTATGAACCATCGATTAAATTCATTACTAGACGTGAAAATATTAATAGAAAAACCTACACATACCATTACAATAAGTCCAAATACGGAAGATAAGATGTATTTAGTCTTTAACTTTAACATACACTGCTTGTTGCTAAAAATCAAATCATATTCCTTATATACCATCTAAAATTAAACATTTAATAGTCTTTCTTGTTTTTATTGCAAGCCATTTGGGAATTTGGTGCCAATAACTACAGCCCCTCTTCTGCCTTCCCTGACGGCAAATCCATAACGCCTAGATACAGCTTCTTAATCAACTCTACATCATGGTTTTCTTGGGTATTTTTGTGATAGATCTCGATAAACTCTACAAATTCAAAAATATGATGTTCTGGATCGTAGGCATAGACAATTCTAATACCGCTTTGGGATTTCTTCATGCATCTGAGTACAAATTTTCTTACTTTGAAAATAGGGATATAGACATCGTCTCAGAGATTGTTTATCTGAACTGTCTGCATACGTTTACCCGTTGGATCGAACTGTAGTAATTTACAAAAAACTAAAAAATCTTGCTCGAGAGAGGGATATTTTTTGCAAAGTTTTTTGAATGCTTTACAAAAAGGATCTGTATAGAGGAATTTAATCTCCTTCATCCACAAATTCAGTAACAGCATAAAGAGGGTTGCGGTAGTGCACCATCATATAATCTATTTCATCACCAAGGTTGTCTGTGTACTCCCACGGACCATCCGCATGCGAATGATCGGTGAGTTGACTCCCCGTCATGTCACCATATCTTGCGATAACATACTCAAGTTCTGCAATATCTGTGCCATTCAGTTCCGACATATCGGGCTCGACATTTGGCACATATCTCGTTTGTTTATAGCCATGAAACAACGGCGAGATCTCTTCTACAACCGCATGCTTTTTCATAAGCTCCATCACCTCATCGATCGACTTCGGTACTGGTCACATAGGCATCTTGATATACTGATCTCCAGTAATACTCTCCCAGTATTTTTCGTAATGATTGAAGTCAGCGAAATACAGTAATTTATTTAACACTATCTTACCTACATTTGGTTTTCATGCGCACTTGTTGAGTATATAGAGAATCGTATGCACCATCTTATAGTGAGGATGGTCTTTTGTAATCTGCTCTTCTTGTTTAGCTCTTATATTATTCTTCAACTCTTCTACTGACATCTCAAAAAACGGAGCAATCTTCTCGATCTCTTTCTCTTTCAACTCTCTCGTTCATGCTTCAATACTCAAATAGGTCTGTCTACTTAGACCGAGTAGATCTGCCATCTGTTCTTGCGTCACTCCTCCCATGTTTCTCAATGATTTAACGCGTTCTACTATGGCTGTAGTAGTCATTGGGTTAGATAAGGTAGTAAAAACTACAGTATTGACTGTAGACGGAATTATACATTTTGCAAGAGAGAATGTATGAAAATAGACAAATACCTGTTATATATTGTTATATTATATACTTCTGGTATAGTAAGTTGTATATATTCTTGCAAAACAAAAGCCGGAAGAATCTTCCGGCTTTTATAATTTTAGGCCAACTTCAATCGTTCATTTCTATTCCATTTTACTTTTTGCCCAGCGTATCATTGCTCTACACATATAGAGTAAAATGAGTTCTGGAACAATGGGGCTTTGTGGAAGTAGAATGAACCTAACCTCATTTGCAAATTCAAAGTAGCAGCACTTGTCACCAATTTTAAAGCCTACTCCTTGAGCAATTGCATAAAAACTTGCGTATTCAGAAGTGCTTAATTGAGTATTGGCGTCCTTTTCATTTATTACTATTCGTTCCATTTTTTATGTTTTTGATTTAATACATACTAACTAAAATTACAGATAAGTCAATATATCTTGAAAAGCGTAATGTTTTACATATACACACCATCGCACAGACGCTCCTGGGGACTGTCCACAGACATGCATAAAAGCTCCGTAAAATATCTCTTAATATTTGCACTGCCTCGTAACCAGTGAAATGTAATGTAGATATGTATAGGAAGAATCTAAAGCATAGGCGATACTGGCTCCTACCTTAAATGGTACCGAGCGTAACTTTGGGTTTACCCCTGTGTATTTGTTGTCAGAGATTCCTCTGGCAACATTTTTTTTAACAAAAAAACCTCCCGCGATACACGGAAGGCTTTTTAATTTGTAATTTCAATTCAGTTAGTTTACCTCCCCCAGATCTCCTTAAACATTTCCTTTCTCACCTCTCGAGGAGAGCCGGGCCAGATAGGTGGAGGGTCGGGTGTGGTGTTAGATGGTGGTACTGTTGCGGTCATTTGTTGAGCTGCTGGCATATCCGCAGCATAGACAGAACCATTCGTCCTAGTTTTGCTAAGAGTAATGATCGTGTCTACTACGTAACCAAGTCCCAATTTTCTATGAAAGAAGCGGCGTGGACGGTTTTGTCCCATCGACTCCAAGTGCTCCTCGAGAAGATCGATAGCGTCTTCTACCGTCTTTCCTGGGACTCTCATTGTGTACGTTTTTTCTTGGACGTCACCACGACCTTTTTTGAAGTCTTTGATATCGTACACACAGTAGACTTTCGCTTCCAAGTAATTGGTTGGATAGTTGGCTCGTACAAAGCAGTTATTTTCAACAAGATCTATTCTTTTTTTGAATAGACCATGTGTAGCAAACGTAGCAACCTCTTGCTTGAACAACGAAAGATCAAGAGCCGCAATTGCAGGTCCATAAACTTTCTGGGTAAGTGCTGCATCGATTGCTTTTCGATAGCCCCCTTCATCATCGAGCGAAAAGTGTCGATGTGCAAGACGTATGAGATCTTCTATCTCTAAAAGATCAATTTTCTGATCATTGATAACAAGGATCAGTGGTTCGAGGATGTCCTCGGTCCATCTAAGTGCAATCAATACGGAATCTAAATACTGCTCCATAAAAAAAATTTAGACTGTTAATAATACTCTGTCGAGAAAGTAATACATATTTATATATAAATGTCAATTCTATAGTTCATGTTTGAAAAACTTCTCCGTAATCTCTTCCATATATGCCTCGGTCTTCTGAAGATGTTCTTTCTGGATTGGGAGAAGGTCTGCATGGATCACGTAGCCCATTACTTGCAACTGATCGATAAGCAGTTGTACATACTCAGGGAACTGCATGTGTGGTTTTAACGTTCTAAGTATCGCTATAAACCTAATGATATCTCTGAGTGATCCTCTGCTGTAAATATGTGACTTTACTAATCTCATATAGTGCTCTACGGTTGTCAGGAAACTTATCCAACTATTAGTATCGAATTTTTGGAGTTGTAATGCGGTAAGATCGGTGACGACTTCTTTAATTCAATTTTTGATGTGCATACTACCAAAGAGCTTGTGCTGGTCGATCGTATTGAGCTCTGAAATTTCACTCGGACTAAGTCTGTTTTTCCGTAACGTTTCGTAGTGAGGGTTGGTGATATGTGAAAGCTCGTGATGTACGATATGTGGAAAAATTACAGGATTGATGGCGTCTTTCTCTTTAGGTAACGTTATTTTCACTATTGCTTTGCCGGATATTTTACCATCATCTACTAAATGAAATGGCGCAGGGTGGGATCTTAAATGAGCATAGCTATATTGCACTTCTACTGGCATATGTAAAAGATTGCTATGAGTTTTTATGATATCATGCACGACCCCCTTTATCCATGCCGTCAATGCAAGCTGATCTTGGATAATGGTATCAACCTCCTCGTGTTGTAATGTGCAAAAAATCCCCTGAGAAAAAGCATCTGCTCAAGTACCTGGTGTTGGTGGGTTGTGGCTGTTATGAAGATTTTCAACCATATCTAAGTATAGGGCGACTGCGAGAAAATGCAAAAATCACGAAGACTATTTCACTACGATATCATAGATGAAACGCACCATAGGATCAGCGTCTGGACCATACACCATTGCGCCCCCTAACGCTCCAGTAACCGTGACCATCATCATACCAAAGAGTGCGAAGAGACAGATCCCTACATGTACCCATCTATTTGCCATAAACGTTACCAGCCCTGCTGGTGCAGAATGTCGTCGACATTTGATGACGATCTTTAGCGCATACCAGAGCGCGAGGAATCCATATGTTTGGTAGGTCATCTCTGCTGCGTGATTATGTTTTTCAATTATAAGACCTGTCGTTCCTGTCCTGGATACAAGGTGTTCTGCGGCCTCCCCTGTTTGTAGTGCCGCCCACGCAGCTGCAACCCCTACGAAAAGAAAAATCTCTTTCGTTAGTAATAATTTTTCTGCTCGACGTGGCATCAGAAAAGTAATAAACTCTAGGAGACTATAAATTATTAAACAAGCAATCGGGAAATGAACCATCATAGGATGTAAGCTTCCGATATTCATGAGCGAAATAATAATAATAAAAAGTCCTCACACTCTACTCTAGTACAGAACAATTTCAAGCTTCTTCATCTTCGTTTACCAATTTTTTAAGATGTCTAACTCTGTCTATATCACTTTAGGTTTTATTCGCCTGCAAACTCGCTATAGTGAAGCCTTCATGATTTACCTATTCTAAAGAGAGATGAGATATAAAAAGATGAAAAAAATCAGTGGCATAGTGATGCTCATCCTAACTAGTTGTGTATCAATAGCGTTTGCACAAAGTTTCCCTGATATAGAAGGTCATCAGTATCAAGACAGTATAGAATTTCTGCGTGCGCGTGATATCGTGCAAGGATTTCCTGATGGAACATTTGGTCCAAATCGCGGTATTACTCGTGCTGAGATGTTGAAGATTATTTTAGGAGCGACAAAGGCAAAGTTGTGAGGAGATCGTACCGACTGTTTCAGTGATGTACATGATGAGCGATATGCTCAGTATGTATGCTATGCAAGAGAACAAAAAATTATCAGAGGATATGGTGACGGGACGTTTAAGCCTGATCAACAAATTACTATTGCTGAAGGATTGAAAATTGCACTCAATAGTTTCGATGCTGGTGTGACTGAAGCGAAAGGCAATCGTCGATACGAACCGTTTGTAGACTTTGTACATCAAAACAATGTTTTTTCTAAGTATGCGATCTTCCCCCAAGGAACGATGACGCGCGGACAGATGAGTTATCTCGTCCATCAGTTGGTTTTAGAAAAAGAAGGAGATATAAAGTTCACGGGTATACGCTCAAACAAGTCATTAGGTTGTGGAGAACATCCGCCAAGTGATGAGCTGAGTTCAGTAAACGTGGGTGGTATGGAGCGTCATTTCATCACAGCACTTCCTCGTGGATATAATGAAGACAAACAATATAAGTTGATCGTAGCATTTCATGGACGTACCAATCCCAATACGATGGTGCGTGAGTATTACAAGATAGAAAAAGAAGCGGGAAAAAATGCGATCGTTGTCTACCCTGCAGGACTCCCTGAAGAAGGCCCAAGTCGTAATCGAAGTGATGGAGGTGATAAAAATGACAAGCTAAGAGATTTCGCCTTTTTTGATGCGATTGTAGAAAAATTTGAACAAGACTATTGTATCGATCAAGATGAAATATATGTGATAGGACATTCGTTGGGCGGATGGTTTACTGATACGGTGGGATGTGCGCGTGGTGATATAATTCGTGGTATCGGAAGCGTAGGTGGAAGTATTACGACCAACAAATGTACCTGACCTGTTGCAGCAATGATCATGCACAACCCCAAAGATAACTTAGCATGATACGGAGGCGGAGTCGCGGCTCGTAACCGGTTACTGAAAGCGAATAGTTGCGGACCAACGACTGTAGAGTATGACAGTCCTGAAGAAGCACATTGTGTCGAATATACCGACTGCCAAGATGGTGCACCTGTAGTACGATGTCCACACACCGTAGATGAAGAGCGCTGAACCTACTATCCTCATACTCGACCAAATTTCGCAGGAAATTTGATCTGGGATTTTTGGAACCATCTAAAATAATTTCTATCCACTATACGAAACTCTATACACAATCCCTGCATAATCGTCTGAAATTAGCACTGATCCATCAGGCAGTATCAATATATCTACTGGTCTCCCCCATGTTTTTCACTCACTTAATCGTCCTTGTGCAAACAGTTCGACTTGTTTGGTAACAGGGTCAACTGCTACAACTTGATACCCTACAGGGACCGAGCTGTTCCAAGATCCATGCTCTGCGATAAATATTTTTCCTTGATAGATCGATGGAAACATATCCGCGTAGTAAAATTTCATTCACAACGATGCAACGTGAGCACCTAGTTCTACTACAGGTGGTGTATATTCGCTACAATCTTTATCTCCTTCATCAGGGTCTGGCGTTCCTTGTCCATAACAGTACGGATAACCAAAATGTTCTCCTTCGCTTGTCACATGGTTGAGTTCATCAGGAGGAATCGTATCGCCAAGTGTATCTCTCCCGTTATCAGTAAATCGCAAGTCGCGCGTTGTAGGATCTCGTGCAAAACCTACGGTATTCCTAATACCCCTAGCAACTAATGTTGACGCTTTAGTCTGCAGATCTAGACGCATCACACTGCTGTACGGAAGTTCTCTGTCACAGATATTACACGGAGCTCCAACCGGTACATACAGATCTCACTCAGGACCGAACGCAATATACTTCCAGCCATGATGTGCATCATCTGGTAGCTGGTCATAGAAGATAGTACTATCGATCGCATCAGCGCTATACAGCGCATCGATAATATGTTCAAATACATGAATTTTATCGATCTCTGCGACATAGAGATTTCCATCTTTGAACGCAACACCGTTTGGAGAATTCCAATTAGATGCAATTTTTCTCACTTCATCGACTGTATTGTCTGCTCCGCTATCGATCAGTACATAGACATTTCCTTCATCTTTGTTTCCTACGAAAATATAGTTCGAGTTGTGTGCTGCGTCATATGCAAAACTCATAGATCTTGCATTGGGAACATCTGCGTAGACCTGTATTGAAAAACCTTCAGGCAGCTTGATATGACTAAGTATGAGCGCATCACGAGCTGAAACAGGAGCTGGTTCTGCAGGCACTACCTGTCAGGTCAGAGCTCAACTGTTCTGAATCTTGGGGTCGTTTTGAATGGTTAAAATGTCTTTTACTCCTTCACCAGGAGGAGGCATGTTAATCGTACATCATAGAGCAACGAGCGAAAACCCTAATGCAAGGAGTCGAACAAGTAGCTGTTTCATAGAGGGAAAAGGAAAAATAAAGTAGCATCTCGTGCTACACTATAGTCGTGGAGTAGAATTTTGCAAGTCGCGAACTTCCTAGAACTACCTACGCTGAAAATTCTGTATCATCATCTTCGTCTTCAGGAATTGCATCAATGATCGGTCATAACGCATTTTCAATACTATTATCTGCGCCTAAATAGCCACTATTTTCAATTATAGTTAGGATCTCTCTGTAATCTCCAGTAACTAACTCATAGAAACCACTATATTTTTGTCAGTCTGCGTTTTCAAACTTTTTTGTATCATGAGAGACTAATACTTGTAACTCTTTGTATGAAGTTAAATAAAAACTAAATCGATATGAACGATCGGTATCATATAACTCTCTAATTTCTAAATCATGTTTTATCTGTTCCATTAATTTTTTTATATGTATCGAAGTTCATCTACACATATCGTCAAAAAATGAGTGCAATGTAAGTAAGTCAACTGCGCTCGTATACTCTGTCATCCCTGAAGATGCGGCTAATTTGATAGTACAATACTCAATATTCCCTGTGATATTTTCTTTTGTTTTCAATGCATTGAATGCTCTATCTAAGAAATGACTATTATGGGTCCTTAAGATCTCTCCATCATCATGTTTTTTTGGTTTAACGTAAATATATGTTCTATAGTAAGCAAGATACTCTTCAAAATACTTACTCTCAGTTAGATCATGTACGTTTTCCAATACGCCACTGAGATACGCTTCAAAAATCGTCTTCACAACTCTAAATTTTTGGATCCCATCTGGCAGGTCTTTTTCTTCAGGAATTTCATGATACATCATTTCGAGAGCTTCTTTGGTGAAGTTTTGCATGCTGGTGACCATAAGAATATTATAAATCATTCACTACATCTTGCTACTAATCGTCTCCTTCATCATACTCATCATCATCTTCATCTACCATCCTATCTGTAATATCATCTAAGTACTCGCCTATCGACTCTTCTATAGTAACTTTATCTTTCTGATAGCCAAACTTTTCCAAAATATGCACTATAGTATTTAAATCTTTAGTCACAAGAAATGTCGCTCCCTGAAAGTACATTGCATCTACAACTTCATGCGAAACAATACCAGTTAACTCGCCAATAGAAGAAAGCAGAAGTTTAATATGAAAGCGATCTTCATCCGTGTGGCTGAAATGGAACTCTTCTATTCACTCTCTAATCTCCTCTCTGATAGAAGAGCTTTTTACGTTGGTATCTTCAGTAATTTGACTAATAAGTGAAAAAATTTCTTTCAGTGTTAATCACTCTTTAATTATTCTACTTGACTCAAGTATTTCCAACTTTATAACTCTATGTTCAAAATTTCAGGTAATAGTTGCTCTCAATGATAGCTGCGTAAGTGCATCTCTAATAATTGCTTTGTTTAAAGCGCCGATTTTTATCTCTTTTGCTTTTTCTTTGTTGAATAGTTCTTTGAGCTGTTGAGTGTTTTCCTGCACATATCTCGTAAATTCTGGAGAAGAGTTAACGACCTCTATGGGGAATGATCTATCTAACAATATTACCTGCAATAGCCCTCTAACTATAGAAGGTTTTTCTTCATCCAATGGCATATTATCATAAATTTCCCATAACTCTTTTTCCGTATATTTCATAGCACACACTTTTTTGATATAGAAAGATATTGACATACTATAGTTGTTATTTTTGAATGCAAGAAGATTATTCACAAATTTGCGATGATCAAGGCGAGAAATCACAAAAAAATCGCTGGTATCACTACCAACGATTTTCATTTTTTAGTGAGAAATTATTATTGATTTAGAAACATCGCATATAGTCTTTGGAAGATGATCCATGCATATGCCCTAAGTTCTACTTCATCTGGATGGCTGATATCATGCATAATATCTGCATCAAACAACGCCTGAAGATGTGCGACATACCAGTCTGCAGCATCTGGATCTGATGAGTTATATGTATTACCCCAAAGCATCCTTGAAAGAATCGCGCCAAACTCTGCTCTTGTTAAGGTGTCATCAGGACGGAATGTAGTCGCAGGAGTTCCATCTGCACGCAACCCCATCAATCCAAGATGGCATGACATGATAATATATTCCTGTAACGAAGATTCAATATGTGAAATATCAGTAAATTCGCATACGTCATTTACCATCTCATCTCCTCAGATTGAAGCTACATACTCTACGATCATCTTTGCAGCATCTCTTCTGTATAGTGAGCCATAAGGCATCGCCTCTTCAAGGGAACCAATCGTAGTGATGTTATGTTCAAGTGCGAACTCGTATGCACTTTGTGTTTCATCATCGGATGTTCCTTGATCTGGTTGTTGTCCACTATTGCTGTCACCTTCCTCTGAAGAGTCTTGTGTATTCCCACTAGGTGGCGTAGCATCTTCATCATTGTTATTATTGCCTCCGTCTCATCATCCTCAACCACCTCATCCTCCGTCTCATCATCCTCAACCACCTCATCCTCCAACACTCGAAGACTGTCCTCCTCATTGATGAGCAATTGTCGCAACTACGATTGCTATATGGCAGGCTCACACAGGATATTCTTCTCCGATATCATATGCCGCACATATGCGTATCTCATACTCTTGGCCTGGTACCAATCACTCAAGTACGTACTCGGTAACATCACCTGAAAGTCGAATTTCTTCTTCTCCATCTGGCTCATAGGTAATATAATAGTATTCTACTTCAGTTTCATCAATAATTGGGCTCTCCCAACTTAACTCAATCTCACCACCTATCAAACCAGTTCAAACAAAGTTAGTCGGGAAGAAGTAACAACTTCCGTCATCTTCACTCGCATCAGCATCATAGTTCGCCGCTGCAGAATCAGTACATCAAGGGCCTGCGTCAGTTATAGTCCCTGGCAATTCACCACCACGCATCTGGAAGATAAAGCGTCCTGGGACATCGCTATTCAGATGGAGTGTATTTAACGCGAACTCTCCCTCATCTCGAAGTTGATCTGTAAGTAGTCCATCTAATTGCGTCCCACTATCATCTACAAGTGAATTATACACCGTAGCCTCCAAACCAGTATCATAAGTACCAAGTCCAATTGCAACTGCATTACAAGTTTCCTCTTCGTCGTCAATACAATACCCTTGATCGCTTTCATTTCTCATACTTCCATAGTTGATAATAATATCTGTATCATCAGTTTCATCATCAATATCTACAAACATGATCTGGAAGGTATTCCAGAGTCCGTCAATATTCTCAGAACTATATGTAGGGATATTTATCCAGGTAGCAGCAAATGCTGGACGATTTCCAGTCCCATAGGTCGTACGCCCCCGATAGAAGAAATCAGAGGTACGTATTGAATCCCAACCAGCTATTCATTGAGCGATTTGATTCCAGTTCTCAAGATCTATACAATAAGCACATACACCAGGACTAGTTCATAAAATACTGCTTAACGGTTGATCGTAACTTGATGATCCTTTTCCGAAAGAGATTGATCCATTAGAGTTTACAAACAAATTATCATAGAGTTGTCCGAAATAGTTAATCGTAAATCATAAAGGAATTCCTACCTCTCCTTCATTTCCATCAGATCCTATCCAACAATCATCACATGCTCGTCCAAGGCGAGTTACATACTCTGTGCCAAATGCTCCATGGAAATTAACCATCCAATCTGCCCAGATACCATTTGGGATAAGATCTTCATCGTCCATAGCAGGCTGATTACATCCAATGGCGGTCCCGTCGTCCTCAAGTACCACTGCTCCGATATACGACTGTCCAGAATAGTTCACACATCCATAGATGTCTGTATCTCAATCAGCAGAAGCTGTTTGTAAAACAAAACTAAATATCCCCGCTATTCCAAGCACGAGGCACAGAAAAATCTTTTTCATTCTATTTGATAAAGTTAAAAGTAAAATTTACTTTTGAATAAGGAAACACTTGACAAATACAAGCTTGCAATGCCCTGAAACACCACTATCCACCGTACAAGTAGCGTAGAAAAAGCACAATACAAATTGACTTGTATGGGATAGTGTGTTTTGTATATGAAAATATTTGTTGCTACACTTATTCAACTCTTCTAAACAAAAATCCTATTCCATCTCCTGCTATTGGTGTATTAGTTGCGAGTCAAAAATAAATTTCACCTTCAAGATCATTTTTAACTTCTACACCATCATCATATCCGATAACTTCATTTGGTTGAACTTTGCGTAACTGATCGAACGATTGTGCGTATTTGAAATTTATAGTATGACAGCGAACCTCTTTTGTGAGCTCGTACACTCCTTGAAAATCTTTTTCTTTTTTCGGAGTTCACTCTACCATTCATAGATATTTCAGAAAGTTCGTAATGGCATCTATTCCAGCTTTTATAGATGCATGGTCTTTGTGTTGTCCCATTTCTAAGCCGATCCCTGTCCCTTCTTTATCTACACTATGAGTATTAAAATACCCAACAAACGTCCCCTGCCCTTGCACATCATCTATCCGTATTTGATCCACATCCAATGATTGTTTTATGAAATCACTATGCTTTTTATCACATATTCCAATCACTCCCAATGGTTTTGACATCGTGTGCAGATCGATGCAATAATCAAAATGGTGTTCGTGCAAAATTTCTTTAATCTCCTCTCTTCTTCCAATTTCATATCCTTCTTCAGATGTATCGTTTCGAACTCTATTGAAATTTTTATCAACAAATCTTTTTTGCTGACTATATGCTTCTGGGTTTAGGAGGAGAAATCCGATAGTGCCTTTTTTAATCGATCATAAAAACTCCTTATCTGCAAGGAGTTTATTGACGACTTCAACGGTAAGTGGCTCATTTCCATGGTTTGCGCAGGTAACGAGTAATGCAGGTCAAGCCTGTCAGCTTGCATATAAAGAAAAGGTGGTAGTAGCAGTTAGTCAGCTCATACACTATCTTTATATAAAGTCGATGGAAATATTCGGCATTGTTTTATCAAATGGGGCGGTCGACGGGACTTGAACCCGCGGTCCTCGGTACCACAAACCGATGCTTTACCAGCTAAGCTACGACCGCCATGAAGAAGGTATTCGGAGATCTTACGATGCTTTACCAGCAAACCTTAAGACCGCCATGAGCACAACAAATAAATGTAGTGAGCGATATGTATAGGAATATCTAAGGCTTTTTCAAGAAAACCGAACAAATACAGTGAATTTTATTACAATTTTGTCAATTGAGCTTGTTTTGTGACATAAAGTCACTATGTAGATGGAGATACGAATAGATATTGATCATTAACTTCAACTCGACTATTATGGAATTTGGTAAATTATCAAGTTCGTTGGACTGGCAACGGTTCAACGGACAAAAAATAAGAAAACCTTTAACGGAAACAGTTGAAGAAATTCTTATTAATGAACTACAAGCAGGATATACTATAAAAGTATGTATTGGCAGCGATTCACAAGTCAAAGGCGATCAGGTAGTTTTTGCTACAGCAATCGTTTTTCGAAGAGAGAATAAGGGGGCATTTATGTTAACTCATAAAATCTCTTACGAAAAAGAATATACCATAAAAAAACGAATGGTCATGGAAGCAAACGATTCAGTAGAAGTCGGTTTGGCATTAAATGACTTGCTGGAACAGTACAACATAGAAATGGAAATACACGCTGATGTGAATACAGATATACGATTCAAATCCAATGTTGCATTTAAAGATGTAATGGGCTATGTACTTGGATTGGGTTGGACATTCGTCCCAAAACCTGATGCATTTGCCAGCAGTAACTGCGCTGACAAGGTGGTCAAAGGCGGAAGCTGGCCGAAGAAAAAAAAGGCAGCATAAACACTTGATTTATGAAACAATTAATATACTAATACCTCAGAGGTTTAGAAAATTTCATACAAGTTTGTTTAACAATGAGGTCAGGAGGGAATTCCCTTCTGATTTTTTTTGTTATAAAAAATGAATGCTCTCTAAAAACGCATGGTTCGTTCGTAAAGATTCCGAGTAGTATCACAGCCTCTTTTCACTATAATGCACCTATTCAAAATTTATAACAACCCATTTTTATTCAAACAAAACAATGAAATTTAGTGACCTTTGATTAAACGAATCAATCTTAAAAGCCTTGGCAGTACAAGGATATGAAACACCTACAGCGATTCAGGAACAAGCAATACCTATCGTTCTTCAAGGAAGAGATATTGTAGGATCTGCACAGACAGGAACAGGAAAAACAGCCGCATTCTCGCTGCCTATTTTGCATATGCTCAACAAATCCATCGCAGAAGGCGTGAAGCAGAAAGATAAGAAGATCAGATGTTTGATCATCACTCCTACAAGAGAGTTAGCAATTCAAATCTGAGAGAATATCGAAGCATATGGGAAGTTTCTCAATATACAGCACACAGTCGTCTTCGGTGGAGTGAAACAGTATAGCCAAGTCAAAGCGATTCAAAGAGGCCTAGATATTCTAGTCGCAACTCCAGGAAGACTGCTCGACCTGATACAGCAAAAGATTATTCATCTCAATGCGGTAGAAATTCTCGTGTTGGATGAAGCAGATCGTATGCTAGACATGTGATTTATCAACGATATCAAAAAAATACTATTGCATGTGCCAAAGAAAAAACAATCACTCTTCTTTTCTGCTACCATGCCACCTGAGATTCAAAAACTTGCAAACTCATTATTGAATGATCCAGTAAAAATAGCAGTCACTCCCCAATCTTCTACCGTAGATACGGTCCAACAGTATGTCTACTTTGTCGATAGTACGCAAAAGATACAGCTCCTGCTCTACCTTCTCAATGATCCGAAGATTGCTCATGCACTAGTCTTTATCCAGATGAAACATCGCGCAAATAAGCTCGTCGATGTTCTTACCAAACATGGCATTACCGCTTCTGCAATCCACGGTAATAAATCTCAAAGCGCGAGACAGTCTGCATTGAATAAATTTAAGAACAGAGAGATAAGAGTTCTTGTGGCAACTGATGTTGCTGCGAGAGGAATCGATATCGATGATCTATCGCATGTTATTTTATATGAGATGCCTGTCGAACCAGAAACGTATGTACATCGTATCGGAAGAACAGGAAGAGCAGGACAAAATGGAATTGCAATCTCTTTCTGCGATCATAGCGAAAAGAAAACATTAGAAACAATAGAAAAATTAATTGGTCAGAAAATCCCGGTAGCAAAAGATCAACCGTTCCATGTCGATCTTGCAACCACAAGACCGCAACCCGCTGCTCCTGATGCTTATCGTCCTAGAAATCATAGAGGTGGAAGACCTCATGGAAAGCCTGCTGGGGAAAAAACTCCCTATAGAGGCGGAAGAGCTGATGATGCAACAAAAGGATATACTCCTAGACACGGTAAAAGCACTTCTACGACCCATGCAAAAAGTCCTCATAGTTCAAAACATACAAGCAGTTCTTCGCGTCCTGAGGGTAGTCCTCGTTCTGAAGGATCAACGGGTACACGTCATCAAAAAAGTCCTGCAAAAAGAGATAATGATAGAAGAAAATCATTTGGAAGATAATTATTGTTGCTTCAATTTTCCCTGTGAAAGTAAACTTGTTACATAGACTATCTGACGACTTGTTTTCAGTATTTCTGTAATGTCCTGATTTGAGAGTACATCATCATCACTGTCCTCCAATAACGCATGATCCTGCAGAAAACTATATAAGGTAGCATCTACATCTTCTTCTGGCTGATTTTGTGGTCTCTCATCTACTCAGTCAGAGAGAGCCTGCTGTATCCCCTGACAAAGATGCATCCAGTACGTAGCTATATGAGGGTCGTCCATATAGGCGATATGTTCAATATGATTCATATTGTCTTTAATAATTTTTGCTGCATCCAATAACGAATAGATCCTATCTTGTATAACGTTCAATGTACTCACTGATCAATTTATAAACTCTTGTTTTGGTAAACGTAAGATAAATGTATACAAAGCTGCCTCCATTACTTTGATCTCTTGGTACTCCTTTATACGATGTTGAAGTGAGTCAGGGTGGTATTGTATAATGGGTTCTGTCGACTCTATTTTCTTGTTCACAAATTTTTCCCAAACACGTTTCCACCAAGGGGCGTCATTGAAATGATCCAAGAGCTCTTCTTCCATCCTCTTCTCATGGAAACCAAAACAACTTTCAATAAACGCATGTACTTTATTGCGCAACACGCCTACATCATTACCCAAGGCCACCAAAACCTCTTCCGGCATAGTAGTAACAACTTGATATATCTGTAAGGAAACTCACTTTGTCCTATCAGGGAGCACGCGTGTAATCCGTCTCGTATAGAAACCAATCAATGGAGAGAGCAAAATAACTCACGAAAGATTGAAGAAAGTATGGAATAAAGTCAAAGAAATAATTGGATCTCAATTGCTTACAATGACTCATATCAATTTGATAATCCACGGTAAAAATACCACTACAAAAATCGTACAGAAAATATTGAAGATCACATGCCCTATCATCAACTGTTTTTTTACTATACTTTTCCCCGATGAGGAAAGTGATCACATAAGTGCTGTTGAAAATGCACTTCATAAGTTCGCTCAGATCATAATATGCACTGCCAGATCGAAGGAGATCAAGTGTGCTTGGAGTGCTGCAAGTAGTACAACCGAAGTGGCTGCACTTGTTTGCATTACAAAAGCCATCACCAATCCTATCACTATAGCGCTCCACAAGCCGATATGGGCAAATTGCGTTATGTCTACTTGTGTCGTTATCAGTACGACTGACTCTTTGAGGAAGTTAAGTCCCAAGAACATAATTCCAAATCCAAAGATAAGTTTTCGGAATGCATTTACTTTGCTATACTCATTGGTAAACAACAATCATAACCCTCCAGCTCCAATAAAATAAAATGCGATAGAAAATATATCTGTTTTGAATCCAAGTAGTGCTACCATCCATGGCGTAAAGGTTGAACCAAGATTCGCTCATACAATAACACTCATAGCATTATGTAAACTTAATATCCCTGCTCCTACAAATCCCACAACTATAAGTGATACAATCGTACTGCTCTGAACGAGCGCAGTCATACCAATTCCCATCGTAACACCCTTTCGTACTTTATTTGTGTAATGCTGTAAGACACGCTTAATAGTGTTCCCTGACAACTGTCTTATGGCTTGTTCAAATTGGAGCATACCAAAAATAAACAGTCCAATTCATCAGATAAGCTCTCCCCAAGACATTGCCCTAGCTTCCAAATAAATCATTCATAACGCTTGACATAATTGTATTGATATGTATCTATTTTGTCAAAGAAACGAGCTGTTTAATCTGCCCCCTCTATACAAAAAAACCCTTCTAGAAGGGATTTCCTGCAATATTTATACTCTAAATTTCGTCGGTTATGGCTGTCCAATTTTATATCCAAACCCTTTAACTGTCACTATAAGTTCTTTATCTAACTTCTTTCTCAGGTTCGAAATATAGACGTCCAGTTTGTTATCATTTTCAAACAACGAATCTCCTCCTCGGACCTGCTCAACTAAATCAGTCCTGCTCACTACTTTTCCATCTTGATCTATCAAGCACGTCAATATTTGAAATTCTTTCAATGGGAGTGAAACATCTACTCACTCTTTGCGTACTAGGTTTTCTTCTATATGTACTTCGATAGTACGCCGACGAAAAATATCCTGTGGGTGTCCTCTTTTTACGATAGCTTGTATACGCATCCATAACTCTTCAAGTGCGAATGGTTTCACGAGATAATCATCAGCTCATGCCTCATAGCTTTGCGCTTTGTCATCAATCTGTCACTTTGCTGTGGTCATAATCACTGGTGTTTTCTTTTGTGTTCTAAGTTTCTGTAGAAGTACCAGTCCATCTAGCCCTGGTAACATGACGTCTAAGATCACACAATCATAAGTACGTGCCAATGCTTGCTCTAAGCCTTCATGACCGTCTACTAACCAATCTACCACACAATCCTCCAACTCCAAAAACTGTTTGATATTACTTCCAATATGTTGATTGTCTTCGATTAATAAGAGATGCATGGTTATGCAGAAAAATAAACAGTAAATGTGGTTCCATGTCATGGAGTACTCTCCACAATAATGCGCCGATTTAATAGTTTCACTAGCTGTTGCACGATGGAAAGCCCAAGACCAAATCCGTTGTCCGCTCATTTGGAAGTATCTGCTTGTCGGAATGGCTCCCGTATCTTTCCAAGATCATTAAGCTCAATACCTTGTCCTGTATCGCTCACCACCAGTGCATGCGGATCCAATGACACCGTAATAGTACCATGGGAAGGCGTATATTTCACTGCATTATCTAGTAGATTACTCACAATGCGCTCGACTACACCTTGATGGGCAGGTTGAATAACAGACTCATCAAGAGCGATTTCCCAGTGCAACTCCTTGTGCGTAGCTTGTTGAGCAGACGTAATGAGTGGATTAATAATATTAGCTAGTGTAAGTGGTGCGAGTTGTAATTCTTGTTGGCCACGCGTAAGCAACAAGAGCGCTTCCATTAAACGATTGAGATGCCCTATTGTAGTTATATTTTTTTCTAATCACTGTTGAAATGTTTTTGCTTTGATTGCTAATTCACTATCAGTTTGCATAATCATCAACGGGGTCTTAAGTTCATGAGAAGCATGGCTAACGAAACGTTTGATTAACTCTATTTGCTCATTCAAAGAAGTATTTGCATCATTGATCGCATCTGCTACTACACGTAACTCATCATCCTGTGGTAGATGTGAAAATTGCAAAGGAGTTGTAAGTGATTTTACGTCGATTTTCTTCACATGAGCTACCAATTTATCAAGATCGCTCAAAGCATAACGTACTACTTTCCTTGCTAAGACATAGCTGATAAACGTAAAGAGGATCAGCAGAACTAAACTTAGACGAATAAGCCCCCATTGTTGTGCTACTGCTCTCGTCACATCTCTTACTATAATGCGATCTACTACATCTTTGTACATATATCGATGATCGTCATAATTAACCAAGTTTAGTCGATGATGCTCTTCCATAATTTCTTGTGCCAACGGAGTTGCTTTGTCTATCAAAGCAATATCTTGAAAATACTCTCTAAGTCATCTCTTTGCTTCTACTGTAAGTTCAATATGCCCTTTAACTTCCAGAGGAACTTTCAATAAGTGTTGTTCCCCTCTTACCCAAAACAAGAAAAATATTAAATTGATGATTATCCCGAAAATAACCAACAAAATCGCAGTGAGTCCACTAAATCGCAGTGCTATACGAGTCGAAGTTTTAAGCATGAGGGAGAGTTAGTTCCAAAGATGTGATTTTATATGCTTTTCAGCTTAAAACAAGCTTAAGCCAGTAAAAAAAGTAATTGATACCTGGACATTGTTGTTAGTTAGTAACACCAAGAGATTCAGGAAGAAAGCTTGACTATATCCGTATTATAGTTATAAAATGCTTCTTATCTTCTCACACACAATATGGCAGATACTCTCAGTAATAAATCCTTGCAAGACGCTCTTTTTGCATTAAAAGAACTTCCTGTAAAG
Organism: Candidatus Absconditabacterales bacterium; assembly: GCA_038211735.1. Taxonomy (GTDB): domain Bacteria; phylum Patescibacteriota; class Gracilibacteria; order Absconditabacterales; family Absconditicoccaceae; genus JBBQVK01. The sequence goes on from JBBQVK010000001.1 coordinate 215,317, forward strand.
ACCGAACTCTGTACGAGCCTTGAAGAAATTCGTACACAACTCACTTCTACATTGGTAGAAATTGAAAAAAGACATACGATTCTTTCTCGTATTACCCAAAATGCAAAGTTAAAATCGAATATTCTTGTGCAGGAAGTCGCGCATCTTGAAGAACAGAAAAAAATTACAGAGGATATCCTCTATACGTTCCTTTCTATAGAGAGCAATGAAGTCCTTATTTCTTATTTACAAAGTAAAAAGGCGCAGCTAAAGCATATTAAGTTTTTACAATTTTCTATTGATTTTGAAAAGGCACATAAAAAAACTACACAAGATTATCTTACAGTAAAAGAACTGTTTATATGAAATATAGATATACTTGCAGAGCTTGATCGTGTCTACCAAGAAGATATTTCCCTGTTTGAATCAACGTGGGGAGTACAGGATCAGTCAGAAACAAACAGATGAAAAGCCGTTGATGCATTTCAAGAATTGCTAGAACTTCCCCAAATTAAAGTGTTAGTAAGAGAGGAAAAGGAGGTAGGAGATTCAATAGTTGAAGATCTAATAGTCGAAGATTCAGATGCTGAAATTCCTTGAAACGAAGTTACTCTCGCCTTCTCAAAGACACAGTGACAAATTTTAGAGCCCAATTGAAAAACGGATCAGCCTCTCGCGAAACAAGCCCTCATTACACAAAAAACCATAACTCAGGAACCAAACGAGCTCATTTATACTCCAACTCCCACAGTTAGTAATACCGCAATTTCATTGGGCGAAAAGTGAAAAAAATCTCGATCACGTAGAGGGCCAACTAAAAAAATCCCGCTTATACTAACAGAAGCTGTTACTGAGTATAAAGTAAAAAAAGACCGAGAGCTATATATGCGTATGATCAATACATATAAATTTGAGCATAAACATCTGTACGACTTAGCAAAAGCGACAGAAAATATGAAAGCAAATAGTAGAGGGTACTATGATTTTACATTTATTGATTTCTCAGCTGGTTCACTTGCGATCAAAAACACCGTTAATACTATTACCAAAGGAAAGCTAAGTCACGTAAAAAACAGCGCAAAGATACGAGATCTTGGAAGTAAAGTTGCTCTTCAATATATTAGTTATCCAGTGGTCGATACGAAAAATCGTAATGGAAGTTATGAGATGATTAATCGAGAAATTCAAAACAGAATCTACGAAACACAAGACAAAAACAAAAATGTAGACAAAAAGCCAACTGGCACTCCATCAATCAATCTCAACAGATTGAGAAACCTAAAAAAAATCACAGATGGCACACTCCATATACCTCAAAAAATGAATTACAGAAAAATGACCCAAATAATAACTGGAATAGCAGAAATTATCAATCAAGCATACACGCAGATTTCGCCAAAAGCTCGAACTGATGAATCCTTCAATTTTAGTGAACAAAAAGAACTTATCGAACAACTCACAAATTATGTCGAAGAGTCGATGAATATGATCAATAGCGTGGTCGATAAATGGAATGGGTTACTAAAGATTGTTAGTTACAGCAACTTAGTGACTCAACTTCTATATAAAAAACTATATGAAGCAATATCTGTAAACACTGATAAAAACTTATATTATTGCACTAATAGAGTATTGTTCCAATTTACTCTTATGTTAGAGGGAGAGTTATATAAAGACTTCTGAAGCAAGTTTAATCTCAAGGAGTTTGAACTTGTAGAAAAAATCCATGTGTATCAAGAGGCGATTAGTAAAAAAGATAGAAAAGACTCCTACTCCAAACTACTTGGAAATGTATATGCTTTTCTAAATACAATTCATCAAAGGATCAATATACAGAGTATTGTCACTGAAACTTTTGATACCAAAAATGAAGAGATTTGAGAAGAAGGTCGAAAGTTGATAGCGCAAAGATACGCAAAACAGTTTGCAGAATTTTCAATTAAATCAAAAATGTACTCTGCCCCAGAAGTAATTACAAGATGATATGGGGTGAATAACGTTGAACATCTGTTTTGGCTTAAAGAGATAGACAGCCAAAAATACGCTGGAATGCTCTTACTTGGAGATATAGACATTTTTATTAATGTCGAATCTCGAGAGCACACGCTCGATGAGTTATGTATAAAAACATGAGCTGAGAAGGAAGAGATTAGTTATTTTAGCTCTCCTCTACCTTTTGTAAAAAAGTTTGATGAATTGTGAACCGAAAAATTTGATATTATTTCTCGTGGAAAGGCGTGAGCGGTATTCTTACATAGAGATGGATCCATGAGTCTCAATTGAGAAGATGTAGAAGATTTGAAATATATTATAGACAGTAAAACGTATTATATGTTACAAGCATATATTCTTTACCAAATTCTAGAATCTCATAATATCATAGACAAAAGGAAAGATAACCCTGTTTTCTGGTGACCACGCCTGCATACACAAGAACGCGAAGCAAAAGATGTAATCAGAAAAGACCCCAGAATCATCTACAACAGTCCAGAAGTGAGAGATTCATGAATAACAAGAAATGTCACGTATAGATCAGAAACCCATGTAAGACATTACAAGAAAGATTTATTTACTGCAGATGAGTTTATAACACACTTGGAAGAAAAGAAACTGTTGAAAGTAGGAATATACCGCATCAACGAGCACGGAGATCCATATTTTGAAGAGCTAGAGTTTGATATCAACAGGCTACCTCTACCGTTAGAAATACATCAGTTACTAGAGATCGAAGATGCACTATGGGCTAAGAGCATCATCACAGACATGCAATGATATATTAGGGAAGCTAGCGCATTCATAAAACTACAACATATGATTAAAAAAGCAGTCGAGCTGAAACGAGAATGATGCGCTTTCTATCCAAAGTATTATAGATCTGAGCATAGAAAACCTTGAGCAAAAAAGACGCCTAAAACAGTCTATCAAATTTTCTGAAAATCTATCAATCAAAAACCATCTGAGACTGAAGTAGCAAACATTGCAAAACTATTAAATAGACAACCTACGTACGTAAAAGATCTCTATCTTACGCTTGAAAAGCGTCTTACAAAAGAAGTATTCCCTGATTCAGACCTCCAACGAAGGTCTCACTCAAATCAAATCCACTGTATCAAAGACAAAAAACCACTCTTCTCACTGAGTTTAGCAAACTTTATCATTGCGCATTTATATATCGATATGTCCAATGAAATTGACAGTAACGTAGTAATCAAAGATAGTTCTTCTATTGATTATCTACTCTCACTATTGAAACAACACAATAAATTTAATATAGAAAATAATTAATTTACAGTACTGATGCCTTACCTGAATCTATATCGTCTTTGACTTTCTTATATTTAGTCTCTAGCGTACGCCCATCACTATATCTTACAGAGACTTTGTCGTTAGGTCTTAGTTTTTGTGGTGGCTTCACCACTCATTCCATAAGTCCTCCTCTCACTTCATTTTCTTCAACCTCATAGACTTCCACTCACTCATCATTCTTCACTCCTTTTGCTGTCGTTATTGCAGCTTGCGCTGATGATGAAACGGTAGCAGTTACAGATCATTTTTTCATAGAACTACTATTGCCTTTCAATTGGCTTGTAACTACCTTTAATAAGTCGACCATATTGAGCGATCCGCCTTCGGAAAGGACTTGCTGAGCCATCTGTTCTGCACTTTGTGGGGTAGTAATATCCACTCTATACAGATCTGCAAGAGTCTCTTTTTTGATAGTAGAAAGTAGTCTTTGGAATTTTTCAAAACTCTCTTTCTTATACACCACGAGCGGATCAATCTGTGCATATCCATACAGACTTACTTTTTCTCTAAGATACTGCATCTCATCAATATGCTCCATCCAATATCTATCGATTACCGTAAGATAGATACGTCTACATAAATTATTTAATTTCTTTGGATCTGCTCCTTTAAATTTCGTATCAAATATATCATACAGTTGTTGTTCAAGTCTTCACTCCAACACCTGCTCATTTGCGAGTCATGTGAAGTCGTCTTTAGATAGCTTAGCTGCAATTACTTGCTCGACCTCATCCAAGAGTTCAGCCATATTCCAAGGTCTATATGAAGCATACGCCTTCGTCACTCCTTCGATAAACTCTTTGATAAAGCCCTTTATCTCCTCGACTATACTGAGTTTATTTGCTGGAGTAGGTGATGGTGTTTTCGTTGCCGTTGAAGTAGTAGCGGTAGTAGTCATATCTGTAGTAGTTGTTTTCGCTGCCGCATCCATCTCTTCTTCTTGTTGTGCTTTGAGTAAGATCTCATCTCTTTTGCCATAGATGCTTGTTCTTTGTTTGTTGATGACGCTATCATAATCGAACAGATGTTTTCTGATACCAAAATGCCATCCCTCCATTTGCTTTTGTGATTTCTCAATAGAGTTGGTAAATTGTTTTTGGGTAAATGCCATATCTTCGAGATCTTCTTTGCTGAGCATCAAACGCGCAACAGCCTGTATTTTGTCACCTCACATCTTACGCATAATTTCGTCGTCCATAGCAACAAAGAATTGAGAAACTCCAGGATCTCCCTGACGTCCTGCACGTCCACGTAGCTGATTATCTATACGACGAGAGTCATGTTTTTCTGTACCCAAGATAAATAGTCCATAATAGAAATTCTTTTGTTCAAGTGCTGTTTTTGTAGAAAGTTCAGTGGTAGGTTCTATAATTATTTCCGCGAACACATCTTCTTTGGCTCTCTTGGAAGTATTGAAAACAATTTTTATCGTTCCATTAGTAAGTGCAAGTTTTTGTTGTTCTGATTTACGGATCTGCTCGTTACTTACTCCAAATACTTTTTCCATTGCATCGATCGTTAATTCAAATTCACGAGAAGAGAATACGGTCGCACTTACCGTTTTCTTTTCATCGATCATACGCTTCATCCACTGTGCGTAGTTTGTGGCGATATACTCCATAAGTCACTCTTCCAGTTTGATATCTGTACCACGTCATGCCATATTTGTGGCTACCACAATACTATCTTTCTTACCTGCGTTTTTGACGATATTAGCTTCTTGTTCGTGAAATTTAGCATTAAGTACGTAATGTGGCAGGGTCATCTTGTCCAAAATACCCGAAACAAGTTCAGACGTTTTGATCGATGAGGTACCTATCAAAATAGGTAATCACATCTGATGATAGAACTTTATATACTCTACGACTGCCTTCCATTTTGCATCTTGGTTGAAGTAGACCATATCATTATTGTCTACTCTGATTATTGACTCATTAGTAGGGATTTGCATTACCTCCAACTCATAGATCTGTTCAAACTCTTCTGCTTCAGTCTGCGCAGTACCCGTCATTCCTGATAATTTTTTGTACTGTTTGAAAAAGTTCTGGTAGGTAATAGTAGCAAGCGTTCTCGACTCTCTTTGTACTTTTACTTTTTCTTTTGCTTCTAACGCCTGGTGTAATCCTTGATTAAACCTCCTTCCTGGCATTACACGGCCTGTATTTTCATCTACGATGAGAATCTGATCATCTCTCACCAAATAGTCTTTATCTCTATGGTAGACTGCTTGTGCTCTCAATGCATTTTCTATGTGATGAATTTCTTGATAGCCTAAATCTTTGTAGAGATTTTCTACTTTTAAAATTCCTTCGATTTTTCTTATACCTGATGAACTTAGCGTAACGGATTTTGTTTTTTCATCGATATGATAGTCGCCATTGTCTTCCTCTTCATCTGACTCTTTTTTGATGTCAGAAACTAACTCTTGCAAGAATCACTTCTTAACTTTTTTCTTGATGGTAGAGGGAGTAAGGAGAGTTACAAGTTCAGCATAATACTGGTATTTTTCGGTCGGTTCATCACTCGCCTGAGAGATAATCAACGGAGTCCTCGCTTCATCAATCAAAATACTATCGACCTCGTCGATAATTGCATAGTTCAATGGTCTTCGAATCAAATTACGTTCTTTCATCGACTTCGCCAAATTGTCACGCAAGTAGTCAAATCCCAACTCTGAGTTTTCTACATACGTAATATCTTTGTCATATTGTTCTCTTCTGGTTTGAATTTCTGTTCCTTTGGTTACCGCTCCGACCGTCAGTCCAAGTCGTTGATAGACATACCCCATCCATTCAGCATCACGAGATGCTAAGTAATCATTTACTGTAACGATATGTACTCCTTCTCCAGATAACGCGTTCAAATAGGCTGGCAATGTCGCCACAAGCGTTTTACCTTCTCCTGTTCTCATCTCTGCAATCTGTGAGTTATGCAACACAATACCTCCCACAAGCTGGACGTCGTACGGAATCATTTGCCAAGTAAGTGTATCACCTTTGACCGTAATTTCGGTCCCTACTAATCTTTTGCATGCTTGCTTGACGGTAGCGAACGCTTCAGGCAGCAAAGAATCTAGCGTTTCACCTTTTGCAAGTCTGTCTTTAAACTCTTGGGTCTTTGCCTGAATCTGTGCATCAGTTAATTCATGCCGATCGTTATAAAAATTATTGATCTTGGTGATCAATGGACTTATTTCTGCCAATTGCTTTTCATTATAGTTACCAGCAATTTTATTGAGTATTCGACTGAACGGCATGAGAAGTATTTTTCCTAGAAAACAAAAAATCTGCAATGGGTCATTTATAATTAAATACATGCTATTTGCAAATCGAGATAAGCACCAAGCAGTGGTTGGTGATATGCTATCTCCTACCGTTTCCCCAAAATCCCTACAATCCCTTCTTCCAGCCTGATTTTGATAAGTTCCAGGTGGGTAATTTTTTTCTCGATAAGCTTGTCTATATTGAAGCCGATTTCTTCGAGCATAATACCCGTACGGTCAGCCGAAAGATAATCTGGCATAATCACATAATCAGCCCCTAAGTCGTAAAACGTAAGCGCTTCTTTGTTGTGGTTGGTCGTAACGATGATCATCACATCTGGGTTATATTTTTTGATAGTCTCGATAATTTCTCGGTCGTCATCAAAATCCCTGATCGTACTAATCACCATTTTTACTCCTTTGGTCAAATAGTCTTTATAGAGGTCTACATTGGATGCATCAGAGAACACATACGGCACTCATTTTTTTTGCAATACAGGCAACATCTCTGGATCGTGATCAACTACCATATAGGAAAGGTTATTGCGATCCAAATGCTCTGCAATATACGATCACATTCTTCCATACCCAAACATAATTGCATCTAAGTTGGGATAATTTTGTACATCACTTACTACTGCACGGTCGTCATTTTCTCAGAAGATTTTTTTCCATCGTCTATAGACGTTATCGTTGTAGATTGTTACATACGATGACAGACAAATCGTTACTAATCCCACGAACATAACGACCGAAAGCAATCATGTATCTACGATATGCCCAAGCGTAACCCCAATACCTACCAACAGAAATGAGAATTCGCTAATTTGCCCAAGCGATGCTCCTGTCTTAAATGAAGTCTTGTTGGTAAAACCATATCGCTTCATTGTAACGATTACCAAGAGTGGTTTTATGATAAATACGAAACCTACGAAAACAACTACTGCTCGAATATGTTGTAACACGGCAGTAAATTGTAATTGCATTCATATGTTGATGAAAAATAGCACAAGGAAGAAATCTCTCAATGATTTTAATCTATTTGCCATTTCTATTCTCCGTGGAGATCCTGCGAACGACATTCATGCTAGCAGACACCCAATCTCAAATGAAAATCCAAAATACCAAAACAGCGATCCCAACAGCAAACATCGCCCTATTCCAATAAGCAACAAATACTCCTGCATATCAGCCAATCCACGCATAACTTTGGGGATAATATACTTCATCAGTAGCCCAATAAGCGCTAGCAAACATAAGCCTCCTACGAGCATTCTTGTCCCTGAAACTTCTCCTGAATTTCCCAAGATAGAAACCAACATCAGCAAAATCATCACGACCATATCTTGCACGATCAACACTCCAAGTGAAATCTTTCCGTAGAGCGTGTCATTATCTTCTTTATCTGAAAACAATTTTACAATAACGATCGTACTACTAAACGTAAATCATGCCGCAAGATAGACCGCAGGGAACGTATCAAATCCCAACGATTTTGATAATATAAATCACAACAGAAATACTCCTATAATTTGGATCAATCCAATCCCTACTGCAGTCTTCCCATGCTCTTTTATTACATTCACATTCAATCCCAACCCAACCATAAACAGCAGCAATGCAATTCCCAAATGCGAAAAGAGTTCTACGAACGAATGATCATCTACTCCGATAAATCACAAAAATAATGGTCCTACGAATATCCCTGCAAGTAGGTAGCCGATAATAATTGGCTGCTTAAAGAAGTGCAACACGCCCGTAACAATCACCACCACCGTCAAAATCATACTCATTTGGGTGAGTTCGGTCTGGTGAGTGAATTGCTGGATTAGAGTTAAGAGGTTGTGCATAACAGTACAATAATATCTACCAAGCGATTTTAGACAAAAAACCCTTAATAAGTGGCATACTCTATCTTTCTTTTTTAGTATTTTATCGTATAGTATGCCTTCCTTTAGTCGTAAGATACAAGATGCACATTGTTATCTGACCCAACGAGGCAGACCAGAGATTTGATAGATTCTTGAGAAAGTACTTCAAACCACACATAGAGATAAAGCTAGGTGATATTTTTTCGTGGATTAGAAAATGAGCGATCAAAGTAAATAGTCGTAAGTGCAAAGAAGAGTATAGACTTAAAGAAAAAGATGTCATAACGCGGGATGAAAATGTTGTGACAGAGAAAGACGCATCCAATTTGACCGTGTCTAAAAAACAGAAAGTCTCCAGTCATTCGTTAGACAAGATAAAAGCGTTAATTATTTTCGAAGATGAGAATCGATTGGTGCGGAATAAACCTGCAGGAGTTGTTGTCCATCCAGGAGATAAACACACAGGAGATATTAGTCTCCACGATATGATGTTGAGCTACCTTCAGCAAACAAGCCAAAGAACAGCTTCTCATACGTTCAAACCTGCATTTTGTTTTAGAATAGATAAAGATACGAGTGGATTAATTATTTCTGCAAAAACATATGAAGCCTTACAATATCTCAACGAACAGATCAGAGATAGAAAAGTGACAAAATATTATCGCGCAATTGTTGAAGGGGTATTCCCGAAAGAAAAAACAATGGACGCTTCATTGTTCAAATGATACGATCAGAAATCGTGAAAATGAAAAACATTTATCAATGATGAAAAAGGAGTCGAAGCAAAAACAGTTGCAAAATTAATACAGTCAACTCAAAATAAAGATCTCGGCCCTATCTCATTATTGAACGTACAAATCCACACCGGGAGAATGCACCAAATTAGAATACATACAGCAGATGCTGGATATCCTGTAATAGGCGATTTAACCTATGGGAATGCGCCTTTGAACCGTATTGCTACTAAGAAGTGCGGTATAACTAGACAGTTGTTGCATAGTTACACCTATTGATTTTACGACACGTTTACAAATAAAGAGGTCTCGTGGACTGCACCACTTCCTGATGACTTTACCAATCTGTTTCCCAAAGCAAAATAATGAAACAAGAAATTCTCAAAAGTGCGTTAACGCAAGTTGGAGATGACACAAAGTTCGTGAGACTAGCTACCGCGACAACGATTGTGCATTCATTGCTGTTCACTCTCTATCTGATTTATATGGTAGTGTCTATTTCTTCGAAAGCGCAAGGGAGTCACAACAATATATTTCTGACGCTACTCAAAGAGTATACTGCTATTATGCTTAGTAATACCTGATTAATTATCATCTTCTTAGTGCTGATAGTAATTTGTATCATAGGATATTTCTTGTTGCCACCTATCTGAGAGGCAGCTTTGATCTACTATCTTGATGACCCAGAAAAACGCGGCACCTTGTCTTTTGCAAAAGGATTGTATAAGTTCTTCCCGATGTTCGAGTATAATGCCTTGATCAGTATGCTCAACCCACTTACGTTTGCTGTGGTAGTGACAAGAATGTATGTGTTAGATATTTTGGTACATCGGTTCAGCCTTACCTTCCTTACAATGTGGTTGATAATAATTTTGTGTGCATCATTTATGCTACCTTACTCAAGATTGCTCATCGCTCTGGAAGAGGAAGAGTTTTTCAATGGGATGAGAAAAAGTGGGGGGATGAGTATCAGAAATTTTTCTACGACTATGAAGTTTGTAGTCGTCACCTATATGCTCTATATTAGATATGCGATCAATATTGCAATTGTAGTATGAATTCCGATGCTGCTCATTTGGGTAGGTACGCGACTTGGCTTGGATAAGTACGAATTTCTCCAGATCGTTTTCATTGCTATGATTATCTGATTGATCCTCTTGGTAGCGTATATCGAAGGAATTATTGAAGCGTTCGGTATGACCTATCGATATAAGGTCTATAAATATATAAAAGCACTTAACGTATAGATCACATTTACTTATATTTCAATGCTTGTGCTTTTGGTGTTTTTGGTGTTTTTGGTATCTTCAACATTTCTGAAGTTCTTGTTATCTTGAGCACTATGGGAAATCTCTGTTATTTTTTGCATGCCGACTACTCCACCTACTACGAGCAAAAAGAGATAGTTGACCATACTGTCTTCAAATACATGTAAGAAAAGTCCTTCTGCTAACAGTCCAAGAATACCTATAAGTAACAACATACGTAATTTCACCGCATCGCTACTCTGTGCGACTTTGGAATTCCAACCGCATACTATCACTCAATTGATTACCCAGATCCACAACAGGAGTCCTGGAATTCATATATCCAACAAAAGTTGCAGATAATGATTTTCTGGTAGATAGATACCATCTCGATGTATTGCAGGTCATGCGCTTCATAATCCATGCCCGAGTGGTTGTTGTGCGAATGCTGATCGTCCATCTGTCCGCGCGGTAATATGTCCTAGTGTAGAAGCCGGCTTTAGGACACTTAATCCCACCACAGCCACTACTCAAACTCATACAATTCGCATAATCCGACGTTTCCACTGCGGTTTGAAAAATCGAATAAGTAGAATCAGTTGGACTCCTACTCCCACAACTACTCCTCTCGAAAGTGTTCGCACTATCGATCCAGCAAAGAGAATCACGAGGAGTCGTTTCATCCGATCTATAGATGTTCCTCACTTATTCTTTTTAAATAGGATTCCTATGAGTACACTAAAATATGCAACGAGAAAATAGCCATAATTATTTGGTCATGAAAAGAGTCACTGCAATCTCATCCGTCCACCTGGTCAGGTGCGATAGTATAAAGGTGGCGCGCTTGTAAGGGTATAGTCGCCTACTGGTCCATATCCTAATGAAGAAATCATATCTGGGAAAGTAATCTTTAGGAGTTGCCGTACTAATCCGCCCACTATCACTATACCACAAAGCATCAATATATCTTTACGCACACGTTCTTCTGAAAGGTTTGGAAAGAGCGTCCCTATAAACATACCACTTACCAAAATAAGCACAGGTAAGATATCGTATTTAAGTCCTACAATCATCGTCATGCTACTTACTCCATGCGAAACAGAAAGTCCTATAGACCATATTATCAAAGCAATAAGGCCGACAACAAGTCGCTTCCGATTTACTAGAAACGCTCGTGCTTGTTTCCTTCGGCGTACAAGTGCATACACTACAAATCCAAACCAAAGAAACTCTTTGACCGTTGAGAGCAAAACTGGATCACCTACTCCAATTCATCGCAAAACAACCGTGTGCAAAACATGGTAAGCGACGATAAGGAGTAAAAATCATGTAATATACCTATACATGTCGCAGAATGTACGCAAACAATCTCCCAATGCAAATTGAAAAGGCATCGGCTTTGTGTACTATACTTCAATCCTCATTTTGTCTCCTTAGCATGCATGCTAAATCCAGCTTTCAATTATATAGCCTTTGATTTCGAAACGACAGGGCTTGATATCCAAAAAGACGAACCGATTCAGATCTGAATCGTGCAATTTGACCATGAGTTCAAAATAATTAAAACTTTTCAATCACTGATAAAACCGACTAAACCTATAAAAGAGCTCAAAGAGATCGTAAGATTTCTCACAGGATTTAGCCTACAACAACTTGAAACAGCTCCTAATATCAATCAACTGCTGGACCAGATACAACCATTCTTCACCGACAAAACTATAATCGTAGGACAGAATATTTCGTTTGATCTCGCATTTCTTCAAAAGCATCTCTCCTTCACTCCAATCGCTCAAGTAGACACCTTCCCATTAGCAAAATCATTTTTGCATTTTCTTCCTAGCTACGCTTTGGATGTGATCAACGAACAGCTGAAAAAGACCAATCAACACTGGATAAGTGAGGAAAAAACTGCGCATGATGCTCTCCATGATAGTTATACCGCAATGAACGTACTCAAGCAATTTATGACTAAACTGACGCATCTCCGTCACCACTATCTACTATTAGATTATATGATACAACGCAGTGATCAAACGATCAGTCTCATCACGAGGAGGACTCAGAAAGTCTTTTCTTTTGAAACGAAGCAGTTATTTTTCCCCGCATTGAAAAAAAATCTTACAACCAACAAAAAAGCAATAACAAAAGATCTTATAACATTCCCAAAAGATAAACCTCATACGAAACGAGATGTAAGTGCATGGACATTTTCAAAACTTCTCCAAAAAGTTGATCGAGCGCAATGACCCTATCTCCTTGCATTTTCACATCCAAGCAAAATACAATTAGCTCAGCAGCAACTGGAACGCGCTTGAGTTGAAACTACTCGTTTACACGATCAAGCCGTCTTCGATCCTGATCTCATAAATGCCCTTCTTCAACAGGCAACATTCACTGATGAAGAGCTCCTCTTCACGATGAAATACTACTCACAATATGAAGCATGACACAGTTTTTTGGACATAAATAGTAGCGGAGATTGGAAAATATTTCGTGCCATTACCCAACTAAAACCATCGAAAAAATGAACCGTCACGCTCGCCACACATTATCAACTATTTGAGTTGGCAGAGAATGTTACTTCTGATCAATCTGTATTATTTTTTGATCACCCTCGACGATACCAACAGTTTAGTAAACGGACACAACAGCCTTTTGACTCACTGCAGATGTTACAACTGGTAGATCAGTTATCATATAAATATAAACTTCATAGTGAGAAAGAAGCGGGTGAAAAATTAGCATCATTCTTGGATCAACTTACTATTTTTATAGGAGTGATGAGCACTGAGATTGATAAGGTATTTATAGGTTATGCCGAGCCAAAGCTCGAAATTGAAGGGATAAAAAATAATCCAAGATTCCCCAAGACCAGCGAACTACTGGAACAACTTGTGAGCTCAACTGAAACTCTTCTCCCCTTACTTACTAAGCATGATAGCGATCATATTAGTCAACATATGAGTAAACTATTGACCTACACAGAAGATCTCTCAGAAGTAGAAAAAAGAATGTATGAATGAAATAAACGATACTACCTTCTTCATCACGCAAATAAATATACGGGGTACGATGAGTTCCTTGATCTTTTGCCTGTAGCAACGTATCATTTTTTATCAACACTCCCTGGAGAATGATACACTGCACTTCCATTTCCATGAACAATAAGTGACAATAAAAATGCATCGCAAACGACACTCATGCACACTACTACTCCTGCACAAATTGTTATTCAAGTAGAAGAAACACAACAACCTCAGTTTATTATCTCTGGAGCAAAATACCCTTCACAAGAGCTTTTCAATCTGTGTGTCACGAAGAAACTACAGGAACGCTATACCATAGTAGCCGAGAACATCACTGGCGGAGTAGGCAAAAACATCTTTTTAGCCACCCATAGCGCTAAACCGGTTATTTTGATAGGCGGATATGGCTTTTACCTCGAAGCTTTGGCCAAGAAATTTGACTTTCAGCGTATATATCTCTATCATATACACGGGGCTATGAAAGAGTTAATTATCAAAGACCTCCTGTGGTATGCAAAATAGTTGCAGTGAACAATGATTCTTTTCTGGTCTCACAATCGTAGTTTTCAACGCGATATGATCGTATGGAACACAAAAACCAAAAACCAATGACATTTGTAACCAAGGTAGCCTTGATGACGGTGGTTTTTACCATTGCTAGCACAATTGTCTTTCCGCATACGCCAAATTATCCATATAAAAGCGATCATCTACAAGATGCAGAGATACAAAAAGGAGATATAGACAAATTTAGACAAGATAGAAACCTTACTCAAGAGCAAGTAGATTCAGAGATTCAACAAACCATCTGAGAGCTATTGGAAACAGATATGCACCCTGCAGCAATTGATGAAACTAAAGCGAAAGAACTCTACAATGACGCATGTAGCATCTATACTGATATTTGTAATAAAATAAGCCGAGAGTGATCATATGATCTCCAAGAAAAATTAACCTACCAACTCCTCATCATCTATCTGATCAAGCAGATCGATGAACGTTTATCGATACAAAATAAATTACGCGACACGCTATCCAATTTAAAAATATATCGCAACGATGAAGAAAGAAGAGGAAGTGCATGACATACCAATGTAAAAATAAACGTAGAGAAAATTGCAACTCCTAGAGAGTTTTGGGAAGTACTTACGCATGAGTTCGGACACACCATAGATCTGGGAGTTATACAAGGGCAAGCTAGCCAAAAAGATCCGCTGTTTACAGAGTTTTGAAATATCGAATGGTCGATAGATGATCCCTCACTGCTCTTCTATGATATAAGTCGAGAGAATGAGAATGTTAGAAAAGATTCTGCAAGTTATAAAGATTTCGTAAGTGGGTATGCTATGAAATGAGTCTATGAAGAGTTTGCTGAAAGCATAAATTTACGATTCAATCACAATGCTCTCTTTGCTGAGCTTGCCAAAAGCAATCCTATACTCGCAAAGAAGTATACATTCTTCAACGATCTCTATGGTGGTGATTATTTCAAATCTGATAACAAAAACTTCGACATCATGGCAAACGAAAAAAGACCTTGGGATACTACCAAACTACATTAAGAAGAGAGTCTAAACCTATAGGAAATCTCAGTATATTTGATTAGTTTACCAATATCACAGAACGACTGTCCTATTCGCGAGAAAAGGGTTAATGCATAGAGATAAGTACTCTAGATTTAAATGACAAGGAATAGTAAAAAAAAATATAAAGAGGATGCCAAATTAAATTCGGTATTTTAATGGTTGAAAACAAGCCATATAAAAATGGATTTCTCACTAGCAAATTGCACTTAAAATCCCTATATCTTGGTATTCAACCATAATATTCCTCACATGACTGATCTCAACCAAACAGCAATTCTCAAAGAGCTCGATGCTTGTAAAGACGAAGCCTCTATACAGGACTTTCACGCTACCTACTTAGGGAAAAAAGGACTTATTTCTGGACAGTTCAAAACGCTCAAAGAGCTAAGTGATGAGCAAAAGAAACTCAAATGACAAGAAATCACTGCTCTATCAACTGCTGTTGAAACGGCGTTTTTTGCAAAACAAGATAAGATCCTGCAAGCTGTGCGAGATGAAAAATTAGCACAAGAGTATATCGACATTACGACTCCAGGTATTTCCTCTACGGTTGGGCATCTTACCCTCTTAAGCCAAACGAGAAGGCGCGTAGAAGAGATATTCCAATGAATGGGCTTCAATATCGATTACGGACATGATATCGTCACGCAATACGAAAATTTCAGTTCAGTAAATATTCCTCCCACACATCCAGCTACCGAAATGCATGATACACTCTATCTCGAACAGCAAGATAGTGAGTGACAAAAACTTTTGATGAGAACGCACACTTCTGCTCATCAAATTGAAATGATAAAAAAACTGGGGGTGCCATGTAAGTTTGTAATACCAGGCAAAGTATATAGAAATGAAAACCTTGATGCTTCTCATGATAGTGTCTTCCGACAAATTGAAGGCGTCGTGATAGATAAAAATATCTCTATCGCACATTTTAAGCAGATGATGTCGCAGATTCTCTCTGCAATACTTGAACAAGAACACACGCAGATAAGATTAAGACCTGCCTACTTCCCCTTCGTAGAACCAGGGTTTGAGATTGATGCAAAAGCAGTCGTTGGAAAACATGAAAAATGGCTTGAAATATTAGGTGCGGGGATGATCCATCCTCATGTGCTTCGTGAAGCAGGTATTGATCCTACAGTCTACAGCGGTTTCGCTTTTGGTATGGGTATGACGAGATTAGTAGCAGTCAAGTATGGTCTCCATGATGTAAGATTACTCACCAATGGGGACTTAAGATTTATTAGGTCATTTTAGTAGGTAAACAGCTCCTTGTAAAGAAACGGACATCTTACGACAGCAGATATCGAATAATCGTTACTATCATTTTTTCTGAGAGATAGCCAGCGCGTGATTCATGCGAAACAACAAAATAATTTTCATTGCGAAGAAAATAGTTGCGCATAACAATAATAAAGGTATAAGTAATCTATTTAGGGGGAAATAATCAGTCTGAAATTCAGATTTTTTGTCGTTACGGAACAGTGATAGTAGTTCGGTACGTGTTCTCTCTATGCTTTTTGCATCGGTAATACGGTAGAAAGATCAGTGCGTAAGTTTGGAGATCTCTTCCAGTTTATTGCTATCTAACGACGCTATAACCTTATTGCCTGCGTTATCTACGCCCAACATGGCCATCTCTTGACCTATTGCTATTGTGTGTATCGGAATATTACGTTTGAGTGCCATTGCTGCAACTTCTATCGGATCTATTCACTGACTCGCACCTCCGTCGCTGATTAAGACGATAGTCGCATTGGGTGCTTTCGCTTGTTCAATCTTGTCTAGCGCAAGAAAAAGTGCGTCGCCCATTGCAGTTCCCAAAAAATCTGTCGTTGGTGGGAAATCAGCTAAGGTAGTTTTTTGTAATTTTTTTCTCACCGCTCCCAACTCATTCGAAAAAGGTATATGAACAAATGGTATTCAAGAAAAAATAATTACTCCTACTTTTGCATTATCCAGTGAAGATAGTAGTTGATCTAAAGTTTGTTGTGCAACGATGAACCTGCTTGGTTCAACATCCTTTGCGCTCATCGACAACGAAACATCCAGGACTATTTCTATATATGGAGCCTGTGACTCTACCATATGTCCACCATCTTTGATATGAATATCTAAAGAGAGTAAAAGTATGCAAAAACCAAATAAGAACAAGCATGCTCTCTCGATATTCATTTTACTTGTATTGATTAGATGCTTGGGGAGTACAAAAGATGGGCGCAAAGATAACAGAAGACCTATAACTACGATGATGCCAAGTCCAATATACCGCCGCGCACCATGTGAAGAAATAGTTAGAGCTCCTCAAAAAAGAGACATGAACAAAAAAGTTAGTGAAATAATTCCATCCACAGTACGAATTTATTATTGTTGTGCAATACTCTTTAAAGTCTCTAATTTTTTCTTATCGATTTGGAACTCTTTTTGGTGAATAACAATTGTCTGATCTGTTCTCCTAGATTTCCCAATAGCAATTACTGTTGGGTCCGGTTTTGTCCGATTAACTTGATATTTTTTTGTTATATCCAAGAAATAAGTCCTTATCATTTTCGCGACAAATGGAATCAAGGTAAGTTCGCTGTATTTGAAAAATGCAATGAAAACACACAGCAATAGTAAGGGCAATGAAAACACTAAAGCGGTCGCTTTAGGAGTTCCGCTTTTTACTAATGAGTTCCACACACCCAATGTTATACCTACTCAGATCGCTAAAATAGCCATCTGTACGATGCTAATAGTCACTGGACCAATAGTAACTCCCATATTGAACAGTCATCTACTGACGTTCCTAGGGATGAAGATCTTCATCATCCGCGTAAAAAGGCACAAAACAAAGTACTTAAGTATACTCTGTTCGGATGATTTTTGCAAAATTTAGTTCTAGAGTTTCTTAAGATAGTCATTACCCAATACAATGGTTACCCCTGACCCATAAGCGGGATTTGCTTCCACACGGACGTAATCAACAAACGCTCTAAGCGTCTCTACGGTATTCGGATACCATCCGTCACCTGGCACATAGACCACAGTATCCTGTTGGGGTGTGTCTACATTGTCTATATTAGCAATATCAAATGCTTTAAGCTTAAGATCTAAGGCTAGATCAAAGGCAATACCATTAATCTTATATCCTTGTGCTTTGGCTGCATCAAGATCTATACCATTGAGGATAGTAATCGGTGCGCGTTCTAACAATCTTTGCTGATCATGAATCACCCGATAGGCGAAGTCTTGTGTTTTTTTGTAATAGCTTACATTACTACTTGGTGCTCATACAGGTAACAGAACAGCTGCTCATCCAAAATCATCTCTATTGCCGTAGTACAGAACACATCCTGGTTCAGTAGATTCCAAGTAAATCGAATTACAGTCTGCTGTATACCCAAATGAAAAGTACTGTCTATCTACATCCAAATATTGCAAAAGGCCAATAATCTGTTTCAAAGAAATATTCGTTTCAAATACTTTATCTGCTTCTGCATATATACGCTTCATCTCGTTTAGATTGGTAAGATTGAACGATCAAATTATACGTTTAATCATTCATTCCACTACTTGCTGCTGCCTAAGTGAGCGAGAGAAGTCCGAGGTAGAATGCCTAGATCTAGCATATTTAAGGGCTGTATCTCCGCTTAGAATCTGTACTCCTGGGTCTATGTGGAAAGTCACATAACTGTTATTTGGTCCAGGGAACTCCGCATCATGTACCGTCTCTTTTACATCTACTTCAATCCCTCCGATATAATTAACGAAGGAAACAAATCCATCAAAGTCAACGCTCACATAATAAGGGATTGGAATTCCAGTAATTTCTGTCACTTTTTTTCACAGAGCTTCTGCTGCAATATTAAAATCTTTATTATTCTCAGAATAAGTCATAGGATACAATGCGTTTATCCTACCAGAATATCCAGTAGTATAGTTTACATACAGATCCCTAGGGATAGAAAGAAATGTAACGGCGTGCAATTTAGGATTGAATGATGCTAGAATGATAGAATCTGTTAGCAGCCCTCCTCGATTACCCCTGTTTGCCCCAGCATATCACATTATCAAGACATTGATATTTCCTGCCTCATCAAGGATCATTGGCTCGCCTGCTTTATTACTGACTACTTTTGCAGTTTCAGTACCTAATTTTGTAACACCAATTTTTGCAAGCGCGACCAGTCATCTACCAACTCGGACAATTACTACTATACTTGCAATAACAACTATTGCCTTTAGTAAGAAACGCCGCTGGAAGATATCTTTCCAAGAAGAATATGTTGGGATATCTCCTACTTTTTTTTCTTTAAATGCCATATCGAGCAAAAAACAAACAAAATGCAAATACAAAAAATAGCTGATTAGCTAAACGCAATATACTGAAGACCATATTTCTTGCAAGACTCTTTGAAAATCTATTTCCCAAGCTGTTTTACGATGCGAAACATGCCTTTATCATCAGCCAATCTCAATGAAAAATCGAATAAACTCCCTTTACATTCTATCTCAATTTCTTTACCAAAATGTGATCTCACAAGACGGACCATCGGTTGTATAATCTTCCCCATCATCTCATTTTTATTTTTACTATAACTGGAACAAGAAAAATCGGAATTATGAATAAACTTACCAGAACTTTCAACTAATTTTCCAATAATTTCAGTAGTTGATGGTTGTGATGGTAAATCCTTGTGCGTAATCTTCGTATGGGGAAGATGCACTTTCCCCGTAGTTGTGTCCAATATAATTCACTCCATAGTATGGTCTTCAATATATGTTTGTCCATCAAGCACTTCATGTATTCATGTAGCGCTGATTATCAACTTCGATCACTTGGGCACAAACGATGAGTAAACTCCCTGACTCAGCCACTGTTCTATCTTTAGTCCTGATCATCCTCTTCCATCTCTCCACGAAAGGTACGTGCAATCAACATCATCGTATCCTTGCTCGCGGAGTCATTCTACCATATGTGCGATCGTCTGCCTGCTTTGAGCTTTGTGACAAACAAACAAAACAAGTCATCACGCTTTAATCGTAGACATAGGAGCGAGTCAGATAGTTTCTGAAGGGAGTTTTTTCAAAAGGTGAAACTGAGTATAAAGGTCTGTCAATTGCTGTTCTTGTTTCTCAAGTATTACCGCATGCGTTCCAAGATGCATGACGCTTTGTATAAATGCTTCTACAAAAACCGTATTCATAGAATTTTTTAGCATTCTTTCTCGATGTTGTAGGAAGGAAATCTTTAAGGGTTTAATAACCATACTCATAGGAAGAGAATCTGGCATATCCATAGGAAGATTGAGTTTTTGTTTCATATAGCTTCGGTATTGAAAAATTTCTTTGTAGGAGTACGCAGAATGTAAAGCACTCAATTTCATTTCATTCTCATCGCACCCTATACCAAGAGAAATTATTCCAAAATCAATTGGCAATGATATCTCTTCATCTACATCAAATATTTCAGATAGACGATGTATTTCATTTTTATGATTGGGACATAATTGTATTCCTCATAAGGTTAAGGTCGTTGCGCTGCCAAACTGTACTACAGGTTCAGAGATTTTCGTCAGAGCAAGGTGTGCAGAGATACCAGTCGGAGATCATCCGCATCCAATATCGATTTGAACAGCTAGATCTACAAGTTCTTTCAGTAATTCAGGAGGAAGTCACACGGTATTTTCTACTTGTTCTTTAAGTAATTTCCCCGTTAACAGATAGACAGCGCATGCAAGAGCGGTACATACAATTCACATAAATCCAAATCAGTATCATTTAGGTTGCTCAGAGAGGATATCTATCGCCACTCATCCTTTGTAGCCATTCGCTGCTAGGAGCTGTTCGACTTGTTGTTGGAAAGAGATAATTTTTTCTTTTGAAATTACTTCGTGTATTGGTTGTTTTACAAATCAATCAATACGATCGAAAACAATCGCAGATCAAAAAAAGACGCCAGGGCGTCTTTGGGGGGTCAGTCAAAGGAATATTGATGTCGGAAGTTGTTGCTTGATAAGTAATGAATCGCTTCACATGGGAAGGTCATGCACCCAACGAAATTGCATGGGGAGCGTTAAGACCAGATCATGTTCGCGATAGAACTCTTCATAGACTGATGGATAGATGCGCTGCAGTGCAGCAGTTGTCATTTCGTGCATTCCTAAGAATCAATAACTAAACTGTTCTTAGGGTATATTATATAACTATTTTATATAAAATGTCAATAGTAGTTTAATACATGCATTTTTAGTACGATTTACCCTTCTCAATTATTTGCTTTATAAGTTTATTCTTTTTATAATCTTGAAGATTAAACGTACGTGCATCAGGTTTTCTCTTTTCTGCATACGTAATGACTTCAATGATCACATTGCTCGTTTCATTCTCAGGAATGGACTTCTCTGAGTGAATTTTTTCTTCATCGATCATATCAATGGTCTTTTCAAACTCTGGCATTGAATGATATATATTTAATAAAAATTATTTTGAGCCTATATTAATCCCAATACGTAGCTGTGAGTCTCTCATATGATTTATTTCATTCCCCACTTTTCAAGCGCGCGATCTATGACTTGCTTGTCTAGCAATTCCATAGTCTTTCTTGTTCACTCGGCTGTGATAAACTCTCTTTTCGAAAGGTCATCTGGTTCAACTCCAAGCTGCTCAATTGGCCCAAACAGTTCAACTTTCTTTGGGTCTATTTCTGGATGTGAGAAGTTAATGTCAGCCATGATAGAGTTTTAAATAAAGATTACGCTTTAAAGTTTATAATATCCTACAAAATAATTTTCCCATCTGCATCTTTCTCGAAAGTAAGCTCAAATGCTTTTTTCATAGATTCTTCAGTCAAATTCCAATCATCCTCTTCTTCACAATGACCACATCCATTGCCACAGCAAGAATCGGTATTTTTAAATTTTCCTTCTCTCTCTACTGATGCAGGATCTAAATCAGTTACTAGTTCCTTTTTAATTTCAGTTATATAATCTGCATGTTTCGCATACAAATTGCGCATAAAGTCCTGTCTTTGTTCTTGTGTATCCAAAGCCATAGGTGAGTGGATTAAGATATAAATCGACTATACTATAGAACTCTTTTTATAAATTGCAAAGAAAATCTTGCATTTCTCAACGTACAATATATAGTCTACTAAACAATTTTATCTCTAAATGTCACCATGTGAGCAGACGCACCTCAAGAAGAGGATTTATCAAGAAAATATGCATTCGTAGAAGTAATAAGCTGAAAGCATACATGAGTAGTTGGAGAAATTGTAGGTACAAGAAAAATCAAAGGACAGGTTATATATACCCTTGAGCATAGTGATTTCGAACCGTCTACGTGCTGTGAGACCTTCAATAGAAACGAACTGGAGCTAATAATCACTATAAATGAATATATCATATATTTTCCTACGAATATCTAAGCCCCAACTCTATAATACACCTCTTTCTGCACGAGTTCGCGCTTACGACCATACTTCAATGCTGAAATTTGTTTGATGATCTCCATCTTTTCTTGCGAATTCAAGGGTGGCTCATCCCAAGGACGTTTGACGTCCAGACTGAAAGCAGGCGTAGGTTGCATATTTACCGATAATTTCACTACTGCTTTAAAAGCATCTAGATTTAGTAAATCGCTTTTTGAAAATTGTGGCTCAAATTGTTTTTCCAAGAATTCAGCATCATCATTTCATATTCTATAACACATCATATTTCCGACGTTACCAAAGATCGGGTCTTTGAGGTTTACCGCTCCTCTACTGGAGCTTCATTCTCTTATAAGTTGTCCGATGTATTGATGAGCCAGGACAATACCTAGCCTATACTTTCTAGCTTCTGACAGGATGCTTTCAATCGCTGGTGTTACAAAATTTTGAAACTCATCTATGTACAAGAAATGAGGTACCCTATCTTTTTCTAGTTGTTTTGCTCTACGAAAAGCGGCAAGCCTCATCTGTGATACAATCATCATACCTAAGAGATTCGCATTAATATCTCCCATTTTACCTTTAGCCAGATTCATGATTATACATTTACCAGAGTTCATAGCATCCTCAAGGTCAAATGACGATTCAGGCTGTCAGATAATATTTCTTAGTATAGGAGTGGTAGTAAATGGCCCAAACTTAGCTTGGAAGTAAGGAATCATTTCGCCTTTTTCTCTATCTCCCATTGCTCCGTATGTTTTTTCTCGCCACGCACGTACTACAGGATTTTTCACATTTTTTACTTTTACTTTTTGATAGGCTTCATCAGTAAACATACGAACAATCTCAATGAGTGTTCCTCCATCAGGCTGTTCCATAAGCGCGAGGACCGCATTTCTGAAATAGTCTTGAATACGAGGGCCGAAAATTTCACTTCCATATAATTGTACAAACATATCTACAGCATCATTGGTAACTAGATCCATCTCATCCTCCGTTTTTGCACTCAAAAAATTGAATCCAATAGGGAGATCGGTATTCGCTGCATCTCGATAGATAAGATCATTTATTCTTTCCTTTGGGAAATACTCCAGGCATCATTCGGCTAAATCTCCATGGGGATCTATGAGCGTGAATCCTGTTCAATTTGCCATATCTTGGTTTACCATAGTACGAATGATTGTGGATTTACCCGTACCTGTCTGACCGATAACATATAAATGTCTAAATCTATCATTAAACCCTAGCTTGACGACTTTTTTGACACCTCCAAACAAGTTATACCCCAAAGTAATCCCATCTTCTGACAAATTATCTGGAGCGGGTGCGATCTTGAATTTCTGCCAAGATATACGAGGATTTTTATTAAATCTCGAATGAGGGAAATGGAAAATAGAAGCAAGCTCTTTTATGTTCAGTATCTGAGATCTAGGTTGTACTATAGTTTGTTTCCAGCTGAAATCCGGTTTTATAAATAATCTTGTAACGAATCCTTTGATAAACGATTCGATATTGCGCTCTGCATGATATTCCAAGCTATTAAGCCCGATATAATTGTACTGATTCAACGTTCTTGTAAGATCATTCATCATCCTTTCCGGTCTATTAGCATCAGGAGAGACTGCAATCGCTTTGATAGAAACACCAAACCCTTCATCTTCTGCTTTCTTTTCTATATCACCTATCTGTCCTGATGAATATTTATGATTTTCTTTTTCAGGCTTTTCTTCTTTTTTTGAACTTGAGAGTCTCATCAGCTCTTTGAAAAATCATGCTTTACCTCATTTTTTAATCTCCTCAACTTTTTCCCTCATCACTTTCTGCCGTTTCTCAGACAATGGTGATACAAGGATCTGTAAACACAATTTTTCATCAATTTCTACTCTAGCAAATCCTGATAAGATACTATCCATTGGATCCACCTCAAAGTTTTCATAAGTTTTGAGCGGGAAGGCGTTATCTTTGGCTAGTGTATAGTAACCTCCTGCGCCGAACTTCCCTGCTTCTATCAGCTTAGGTTGAGGAATCTGATCTATCACCGCGCCAGGGTAAAATGAAGAAATTATCTTTTCAAACGTCTCTACATAATCTTTTGGTACTGCGAGGATGAATTTAATTATTTCTTTTTCTACGATCAATTCACAAGAGATATACGGTTGCCCAAACTTCTTATCGCGATACGTAGGACTATAGATAGCATAAAAATTTTTGTAAACCTGATTCATTACTTCGATGTTTTGTTTCATTCCTTGGATTGCATCATGTGACTTATCCATATCGCTGTCATTTTTCTGCATTTTGATCTGCAAAAACTTCAAATCTGCGGCGTGACGATTATAATTTTTCAAGCGTAAAATCTGCGTTATCGACCCTATCCCTAGGTAGAACGCGAACACGATAATCAATCACATTATTAACCAACCAATCATATCTTAATTGTATAGTTTTAGAGGCAATATGCAAAAAGTTCTTGCGTTAGAGCTCTTCGTACCTCCTATAAAAACACGTTTTTATCGTTTTATGCATCTTTGATAACCATTAGGTATCAATAATACAACAGCAAAGAAATACTAAAAATACGAAATAGAAATTGTCACTATCGATCTGAATTATAATTGTGCAAATCTCGATCGATTATTGCTAAAAAGGGCTCGTATGCGTAAAGTAAGACATCAAAGAATAACTTGAAGAACGGAGGTTCTCCACCACCTGAGGGCTATTCTATGATCCGGTATGTCCGGTCAAAGTATTAAGTCAACCAACAATGGGGGACTAATACATTAAAGGAAGCACTTGGTACTTGGGTTAAGATAAAACTCATCCATTGCCTCCAAAACGTAGGCCTTGGTTTTCCAAAGCCTACATTTTTTTTAAAAGGGAATAAGGTAGACTAAGAAATTTTTCTCAACTCTCGCATGAAAATGGCTGAGGACTGACCAACATTGAACGACTCTTTTATGCCCTGCATAGGAATATAGACGATTTGATCTACATACTCCAATGTCTCTGACAATACGCCGTGACGCTCATTTCAGAAAATAATTGCCAATGGTTGGCTCTGAGATCTTTCCGTAAGTTCGTTTGAAAACTGTTCCAACGGTATTGCCGTATCTCACGTCTCTGCAGCAATAATATAATATCACTCTTTTTTGACGTACTCCAACGCCTCTTGCGGATTCCAAAACTGTTGTAAATTCACGCTATTTTCTGATCCAAGCGACGTCTTCAAGATCTTAGGTTCATCCTTGGGATGTGCGGTATATCCTGACAAAATCACGTCAAATCCCAACCCATCAGCCGTACGCAAAATATTTCCTACGTTGTAGGCTGAACGGATGTTTTCTATGATGATGAGATTCTTCATGCTCAAAAATTACTCTACAAAATGTAACCACACACCTCCATATTTCTGCACATCTTTAACCATAAGTTTTTCTCCATTATCCATTATCAATTCTCCACTATCGCCCGTCTGTCCACCACCTTCAGCGTAAAATGGCGTAACATCAAAAATAACAATGCGCTGTCCATCGACTGTGAAATCTTTAAGGATTTTTACTTCTTCTTTTTCCATATGCTCGTATCCCACAAACTTTGTCGGCGGAAGTCCTTCAATATGATCTGCTCGATTTACTTCTTTGGTAAACATTTTTTTACCTCATTTACGAGAGAGTTCTTGTGCTTTTTGCATTGCTGTTTCAAATCACGCTACATCAACGGTTATCCCTTGTTCTGCTGCGATTTCCTGAGTTAATTCAAAGGGGAACCCATAGGTATCATAGAGCTTAAATGCCTTCTCTCCTGCAAATACTTTATCAGTAGTTGTAGTTAGATATGACTCTAAAATTCCTTTTCCTGTTTCGATCGTCTGACTAAACTGTTTAATTTCATCGATAATAATTGCTCCTGTTTTGGGAGTAAATTTATCTTTATAGATCGTATTCAATGTATCTTTTGCTTTGAAAATAATATCTACAAATTGGGTGATAGTTAAGGACTGTTCTTTTTTGGATTTGATGTATTGGAAGTATGCTCTTCTAATTAGTCTTCTCAACACGTATCCTCTTCACTCATTCGAAGGAACCAATCCTTCTTCAATCAACCAGAAAGCAGTTCTGAGATGATCTGCAATAATTCTTTGACTTCTTACTTCTCCCACTAGTTCTTGGATGAACGTAATGAGGTCCGCAAACAGATCTGTTTCATAAATACTCGCTTCTTTGATAGGTTTTTTGATATCACCTTTGATGCACTGCATCACCAAGGTAATGCGCTCAAATCCCATTCCCGTATCTACATTCTTGTCCTTTAACTCTACGAAATGGCCATTTTCATCCTTATAGAAAGCCATAAATACGTTGTTTCGGATCTCTAGCCAGTGCGCATCGTCTTTGACTGCATCGAAGGTTTTAGGTGGTTCACCCTCACCCACCCAATAGAAAATTTCTGTGTCTGGTCCGCAAGGTCCAGTCGCTCCTGCAGGTCATCGTCGGTTATTTTTCTTTCATAGATACGCAATTCTTTCTTTTGGAACTCCTGTCTCTTCTCGAATATACGCAGACTCTTCATCTCTTGGTGCATCAACATCTCATTCGAACACAGACACTGCGAGCATCTTTGGATCTAATCCAAGTCGCTCCTTTCCCGTGAGAAATTTCCAACTTCGTGCGATTGCTTCTTTCTTGAAGTAATCTCCCAATGATCGATTTCCCATCATTTCAAACATCGTAAGGTGACTAGCATCACCTACTTCATCTATATCAGTCGTTCTTACACACCCTTGTATATTGTAAATTCTGCGTCCTTGTGGATGAGGTTTTCACATCAAGTAAGGTACAAATTGTTGCATACCAGCAGTGTTGAACATAGTCGTAGGGTCGTCTGCTTGATTGACAATCAAGGAAGCAGGAACTACTCGCTTATGTGCTTGATCAGGATGCTCTCGAAATTTTTTCCAAATTGCTCTAATATCTGTAGATTTCATCGCCAACAAAAAACCACTAAACACAATGGTTATAGTGGTTTCTCATACGTTTTCAAACTGTTCCTAGTGTTTGGGACGGTAGGTTTGAGTGGCATTATAGAACTTTTCCGTTCTTTGTGCATAGATTGCTTTACCTCATTTTACATAGGATGCATATGGTTTTCCCATGCCGTCTTTACATCGATTTTTGGTTGCTCTAATTGCTTGGAGAGGTGAATTATGACTAACCGCAAGAATTTGTAAAATTACTTTAATATCTTTATTTTTGAAATGATCCAATTGTGCTTCAAGATGTTTGTTCCTTTGTAAGTGATTTATAACTATGCACATGTTGTAAATCATATTTAGATAGGTCGCTTCGTTCTGATTTTGTGGAGTAAGTTTGTACATGCTTCACGGAATAGTTTGATATTTTCCAGGCAGTGCTTGTTGCATAACATTTGCAGATCACATAGCATCATCATCGTGACGTACTACTGAAGAGGTCAACTGATACGGCCCAAATGAAGCCATATTATCGTATACAGCAGGGATATGGTAAACATACTCTTCTCCACCATGAGTGAACAAATAATTGAGGTAGTTAATTGAAAACTCTCACGGCAGATCTCCAAAAAGTTCTGTACACGTGTAACTTAATATGTGATCACTTCCCATACGAGAAAAAATATCTTCCACTATATCTTTATGTGATAATTTTACTCAAGTAAGTTTACATACTTTATCTCGGTCAATGTTTTTGTTTATTTGATCAATTGTATGATCCATATCTTTTCTCCATTCATCTAGCGAGTAAGAAGTAAACCCTTCTTTACTCTCGATTAATGGCTCAACCATCTTCTTATAAACGCCGCTCATAGCAGCCAGTTTTCTAGCGTTTGGCTTCTTGTGGAACTTGTACTCTCGGAGTTTTTGGAGATTCTTTTTGAAATTTACCTTTCTATGAGAGTTTTCGTATGTCTCATCTAAGTCTAACATAATATCTTGTGAGAAAACTTTACTATCAGATGCGTCCACCAACGCTCACATCAATCACGTTAGCTTTGTTTGATCATATCATGCTAGGTCTTGTAGATTAATCGGCACATAATTATTTTTGTCCACATTTTCTACTTTATCTGATTTTCAAAATGAGTGAGCTCCTACTTGTATAGCCTTCCCTGCTCCAACCACTCACAAAATAATCAGGAGTATCTTTATCCGTTTTGAAACAACGTTTGATGAAACATGTAGGTCATGAGCCAAAACTCCTTGCCTGTGTAATGAATCCTTGCCGTGCGTTTTGATATGGTCGAATACTTTCAGCGGGATATGAAGTTCCTTAGAAATGCTCTCTATAGATGAAAAATTACCTTCTACATCCTCTGCAGTTTTTTTGATTTGTTTTTTACTAGTGAGATCGCGCTGACTTTTAAGCTTATTATCACCGACGTCTCGTTCTATTTGATCACCTGGCTGTAAGACCATTCTAGATCCAAAAATAAACTATAGGTAAGTATACAGATTATAGCCGGAATATCAAAAATCCCTCCCAATAAAGAAGTAATGATTTATGGTAGAGAATAGCTTTAAGCCTTATTATTGTTGAGCTACAGCGTCTTTTGCTGCATATGAAGCTATATAATCGTAGAGTGGCATATTGAAGATACCGTTTGCTGTCATGAGATATAAGACAGATTTCTCTCCTTCATCGACAAATGCGTCGATAATTTCTGTATCTGCTAGAGCGAATTTAATTCTAAAGAAGTAGCTGAGTGTATACGTATAGGTGTTAGCATCGTTAGTCTTGTAAGGGTTTGAACGATAGATGGTAAATGTCTGATGTTCTTTATCGAACAGGTAGACGTATCTAGAATCAGCAGAAGTGATCACTTTTGTGTCTGAACTATATGGTTCTACCGTATCTCATCCTAGCAAAGGAAGTTCGCGTGACTGGAGGTTTGATGTTGCATCTGCTCTCCACAACTGATAGAGTTTTCTAGCAGTAGGAGATCGTGTTAGGAACGTCCCATCAATCGCCAATGAAGCAAATCCTGAACTTGCAAAGGAAGTTCCACCTGTTCCTCCAGGAGGGACAAGTAGATATTGCGTTCCTTCACCAAAGTTTTCTTGTGAGCCAAGTTTGTTCGTATATCTAACAATATATGTTCCAGCTTTGTTAAGAGTAGGATCTTTTGTAAGTGCGTATAGATTTGAGCTTCCATACGTATCTACTTCACTTATCCTGCTAGGGAACGCTCCGCCAGCATTACCTACTGGTTGTAATCCTGACTTTAAGACATTGTAGATCTGATCATTCTCAGTATGACAATAAAGACCGTTATGCAATAAATTCAAAGAACAACCACGAATCTTCCTATCCACTCCTACACTCACCAACGTACCTCTCAGTGACTCATTGATAGCTCAAAGTAGCACTCATTGATCTCCTGCAACTAAGATACTATCGGTATAGAACAATCTCAATGGCTTCCCGAAATTATTTTTTTCTTGCTGTGTAAATAAGTAGACAGGTTCTTTGAAGAATGAGTCGTTGTTAGCTAAAACAATGTTAAATCCTTCATAGTAATCTTTTTCAAGGATCTTCCTCAACTCTGCAACATCATAAGTCCGTCTATTGTTTGAGTCCAAGATGTCCAATTGAGATACTATCTCATTATATTTTTTGATTTTTTGATCAGAACTAGGATCGATTTTTTTGAACATATCGATATCTTTTTGGATATCTTCGATAGTGAAATCTACAACGACACCACCAGTCCCATCGGTGAACGTAGCTTCATTTGCTTGTAAAAAGGACTGCACCAACCACCAGATTAATCCAATAATTATCACTCAGATTAGGGCGTATATTGCATGCTGCTTATATTTCCCAAGGCCATAACGATGCGAGAGAGTATCAAGCTGTTTCATCCCTGAAGTTACATTTCTTTGAATTTTTTTCTGAGTGAACAAAGCGGAGGACTCGATGACTGCATGCGCAATAAATCCTAACTCTTCCTGTGCAGTTCTAACGCTCAAAAGGTCAACCAATGCATCTATCAATGAAGTTCCTTCTCATTGACTGATATCACGAAGTGTATCGTAATCGCCCTTGTCTAGATAGGTATCGATTGGGATTCCAAGCACAATAATTTCATCTCCTTCTTTCGTCTCTCCTTCTACAAATTCTGAAAATAGGTCTATTTTTCTGTTCTCTTCGATATGATTACTCAACATATAATTTAGTTTCCCTTCTCTGACAATCATAACGCCAACAGATCCTACCATAGAAGCTACATATTCGCTATCGAAAAAGATTTGCACTACTCCTCTGAGAGAAAACATTGGCACATCTTTGATCTTGTCTGCAAAAACGCCTAGCTTGTTATTTAGGTCCTGGAGTGCAGCTTCAAAATCACGTTTGAAGCTATCGAATGTCGCCTCTGGTCTTTCCAACGTCTCCACGACCATAGACAAAAAATCTTGTAAGAGATCTTTCTGGAAATCTACAAATTTCTCTGTATCCAATACGATATAACAGCTTAGTGTTCTGTGTGGAGGGAACACTTTATGTAATTCAACCGTTAGTTCTTCGGCATGGAAACGATGAGTGGTATATACAACTGGCATTCGCTGAGAAAAATGAAACAAAAGGAAATCAGTGGCTTTTCGTACAGTAGTCAATTACTCCTTATTTTCAACTCAAAATCAGCTTTGTTCGATATCTCACAATCCCGAACATTCGCAGGAGTTTCCTCAGATTTTTGGTTGGATTAATAAATATCCTCCAAGGAGTTTCCAAGACTCTCGCCTTTCTCATCCACACAGGAGATCTACGCTCTGTCCCACTCAAAAAGTCAAAAAGTCCACCAACTAGCAAAACGAGCAGTTTATACTTATGCATTTTTTCTCTATGTTCTTGCGCCCACATTTCTTGGCGTGGTGTTCCTCTAGCTACCAAGAATACTAAATTTTCGGTATTATCATCTTTTAGGTTCTCAAGTTTTGATCGATCAAATTTATCGAATCCATTTTGTCGATACGCAACAGTTAGTCACTGATCAGTAAAATGTTTGGCAGTACGTGAGGCAACCTCCTCAGTTCATCCATATAAGATTAGTTTTGTTTTGTCTCGCTGTAGTTGACTCAAAAGATATGGCGTAAAATCAGTTCAATTGAGGTTGTAGAGTGATTTTTCGGTCTTTTCATTTTTTGCGTTTTTTCCATTTCTTTTACCTTTGCTCCATACACGATAAAATAGCTGTAACGCGATCCCATCAGGTAAAACATAATCGCTTTCTTTGAGTGCATGGAGGTAGTCCTGTTGTATTTGTGTGCGTGGTTTTTCCAAAAGCCTGTGATGCATCACATTTGCAAAATATAGAAATGAGACAACGCAGTATTTTTGTGAATGGTAGGTGCGCAAAATATCTTTGATCGCTTGATCACTATCGTGAGTATACAACTTCTCCAAGATGCTCATCTCCTGCAAGGAATAAACGAAAATAAATAGCCATGTCTAATTCCTCACGATTATAACCACCCTAAACGTTTGAAAATAATCAGCATCATACAGGCAATAAAGAACATCCCTCCTAACAAGTATGCATACGCGAGGCCGTGATGCCCTAGTGGTAAAGGCACATTCATTCATCGGAATCCTGTGATAAGCGTCAACATTCAAGTAACTGCTGTCAATGTCGTAAGTACTGTAATGATAGAATTGATCTTCATATTAACCGTAGCATTGTAGGTATCATACAGCGAATCGATATCTTCCTTAACAGTATCGATATTTCTCATAATTTTCTCCAACTGATATTCCAAATCTTCAAAGTACACATCCAACTCTCCTCAGAAGAACTTAAGTGTCTCTTGCTGAAGTTGTTTCAAAATATCTTTTTGTGGAATAATCATATGTTTGAGTGCTACGATGTTGCGCCTTTTGATCATTATCTGTTCAAGGATTGATTTTTGTAGCCTACGACTAGAGAAAACATTTTCTTCTATCTCGCGTAAGTCTGTCGTAAAATCTCTCAGGGCATGTAATATTTTATGATACATCTCATCGATGATCATATACAAAATATAGTAAGGAGAAAATTTAAATTTCTCATCTTCAGCCATCTTTGATATTTCTAGTTCATACTCTTTCTTGATAGTCTCGATATGGTTTGTTTTATATCTTGTTAAGGTGACAATGTACTCTTTCCCCAAGATAACACTAAACTCATTAACCACATATTTTTGAAGATTTGTTTGGTACTTAGGAAAGTGTAAGACTATGAATAAACAGTTGTCATAGACATCAATTTTGTCTTGTGCAGCCTGGGAAATTATATCTTCCTCTACGATCTCGTGGAGGTCGTATCTTTTTACTAGTTCATCTAAGTACTCTTTAGAAGGTGCATATTCATAATGCCGATCTACACCTTTCAAACGCAAAAATGGCTCCATTAGCATCTAGATAAAGTAAAACAACATCTATAATTACTGATTCTGCGGATAAATACAACGAACAAAAAGCCTCTCCGCAGGGAGGCTTTTCGAAATAATATGATTTCAATTCCAGTAAGACTGGTGCTCAATTGAGCAGTCGAAACCAGAAGATTTGTAAAAGTGGCATCGGCTACATACAAATCTCCTGATTCTTCAACTACTCAATCTCTCACTACATAAGTCTTATTTGAACTACTTCTTAGCTTTTGCGGCTGGTTTCTTTGCAGCAGGTTTTGTCTCTTTTGCTGCTTTAGGTGCTGCTTCTTTTTTTATTGTTTTTTTAGCTGCAGGAACTGCTTTAGTCGCAGGAGTTTTTTCGACTTTAGCAGGTATTTCTTCTTTAGCAACTTTTTCTGTTTTCTCTTCTTTCTTTTCCATTGTTTTTTCCATTGGTTTTTCCATTGGTTTTTCCATTGCCTTCTCAACTGATTTTTCAGCGTGCATTACTTTCTCAGCAGCAGGTTTTTTATCTTCATGAAGGATTTTTATACTAAGACCGATTTTTCTATTTTGTGGTTCGAGTAGGATTACTTTCGCTTTTACGATCTGTCCAAGTTTCAATGCTCCCGCAGGATTGTCTCCACTCTTGTCAGAAATCTCGCTCAAATGCACCAATCCGTTGATGTCGTCATATACCCTTACGAATACTCCATAAGGAACATATCTCACCACCTCACCTTCGATGATATCTCCCACTTTGTACTTCTCTGGGATAATCGTCCATGGATCTGGTTTGAGTTTCTTAGCAGAAAGTGAGATCTTACCGTCTTCAAGTCAGATAACTTTTACACTCATCTTATCACCTAAGTGACCAAGCTTATCTATATTTGAAACGTGACCATACGTAATTTCAGAAATATGTACCAATCCTTCCACACCTCCTCCAATAGTAACGAAGAATCCGTAACTAGACATTCCAGATACAACACCATCGTACTCTCTTCCAACTGCAAGGCTTTCCATAACTTTCTGTCTTTCTTCTCTCAACGCTTCTCTTTCAGACAAGATCATCCTCTTGTTGTCTTCATCGAAGTTGATGATTCTAACATTAAACTCTTTTCCAAGTAATTTGAGAAGTTCTTCAAAGATTTTCTCTTGATCACCGTCCTCAACTCTTGGGTAATGGATAGGAGCCAATTGAGACAATGGAATGAATCACTTGATACCGTGCATATCGACGAGAAGTCCTCATAGATTTGCTTCAGTAGGTATAACAGTAATGATTTCATCTTTCTCTTTTTGTTCCATAATCTTCTTCAAGATATCTTTTTGCTTCAATCTTGAAATTGAGATAACCCAATATCCTTCATCAGTTAATACATCACCACCCAAAATCTCGGCTTCTAAATCCATACCGATACCTAGGTCATAATTATTTCTTTCTAGATCTTTGACTTCTTTAGCCAAGATTAATCCAGTAAATGCGCCTTCTCCACAATCAACCAAT
This sequence comes from Candidatus Absconditabacterales bacterium, assembly GCA_038211735.1. Lineage (GTDB taxonomy): Bacteria > Patescibacteriota > Gracilibacteria > Absconditabacterales > Absconditicoccaceae > JBBQVK01. The sequence goes on from JBBQVK010000001.1 coordinate 249,654, forward strand.
GCACCAAAATCTCCTCTCTTGATAACTTTTCCATTCACTACACCACCAGCTTTGATAGTCGGTAAGACTATTTTACCAGTTTGTAGATCATGTAATAATCCTGTAGTAGTCATTAGTAAATAAAACGTAAAAAAATAAAAGGGTAGGTCATTCTCCGTAGAAATTACTACGGTCAGTTTAGTAAATGCGCATAATAGTACCTGAGTACAAAGTACGCAAATACACAAAGTGCAATCGTTTACACTTTTAGTTTAAGCTCTTTTGATACCATTGTGTATCTGTCTAGCGTATTGTCTTTGAGATACTTAAGAAATTTTCTTCTTCTCGCAACTTTTTTGAGAAGACTTCTTTTTGCATCAATATCCTTGTTGTGTGCCTTGAGATGGTCTTGCAAGACATTGATCTCATGGGTAAGGATAGCAATTTGAACCTCAGGTGAACCGTTGTCCTTAGGATGTCTTTGGAACGGTTTAATGAAGGCCAACAAAGCGTCATTTAGGACAGGCATTGTTAGGGAAGGGTTAGTAATAAAAAAACCAAATGTAATGAGCAAGTAGACTGTCTACCTGCAAGACATCATCTGGTAGTATTTCAAGAGCACAAAAAATGCTTTGAAGCCTATCTATACAAATGATTTGTCCGATTTCAAGTCGATGCCTCAACAATCTTTTGAAAGCCTAGAAACTAGTGAAAAGTAAGTTGACTTCTATGATTTGATAGGTTTAGATTACACTTGAATCAGCTGCATAATGTACTCTGCTAGGCCTAATAACAGCCAAAAAGCGACAATCATAGCGGGTAAGTATGGTAACATACTGTTTCTATTTCCGTCTAGCCCAAGTCTTACTAACCAAAAGACGATTCCTAAGGCACTACTGAGAATCAAATACACACAGATCAACTGTATTGCCGAAACTGGATTAATATTTTGTATCAAGAACGGGAACAAAAAGCCAATGACGAGCGACAACATCACATCCCCCTCTCCAATCCCTGCACCATCTGTCTTGAACTTCCTCTGTATATACAGCTTACTAAGTCGCCATATAAGGCCAAAAATAGCAATCCACACAATGCCCCACGCAAACATCCACTCAAAATTAAGAAAATCTCACCCAGCAGCTCGTCCTACGATCCACCCAATCAAAAATAACCAAAGATAGACATTGAGTTCGTACCAGAGAAAATCGGCAACAATAATACCCCGAAACGCCCAGTTAACTAGTAACCAAAATACCAGCGGCTCTCGCGGAATAGACGACATGAACACCCCATATAAATTATCTCCTACAATACACCATGCTGTAGCCACAAAGACCATTCACATAGTCATCTCAAGCCAGTTATATCGCTTAGGTATAGCTAACCCACAACGAAAACACTTCCCTCTCTGCGCTAACCATCCTAGATACGGGATCAATTGCCACCATGTCAACGTCTGTCCACATCATGGACAGTATGATCTTCCTCCAAATATCTCTACCAAACGTTTCCACTCAAATCCTCCTCTCCCTCTTTCGATAATTACGCCAACGAACGAGCCCATGACAGAGCCTAGGAAGAATAGAAGTGTGTAAAAGATGAATGACATGAGAAGAAATACTACTTACCTGCTAAAACTGCTATCCATGAATCTTGTTGGCCATAGTTACTAATCGTTGAAAACTGGATAGTGAATCACGCTTGCGCTAATGCCTTCTCCAATTCTGGTTGTTGTCGATACACAAATCTTTTATAGGTTCACGGAATTGAGTTACTTTCTTTTACCGTATCTTCTGGCTCTCCTTCAACTCGTAATTTTGTAGTAATAAACAAACATCCTCCTTTTACCAACAATTTATGTATTTTTTCAAAGATCTCTTTTGATCGTTCTTTATTCATATGTACAATTGCTGCTATACACCGTACTCCATCGAAACTAGCTGAATCAAACAACGTATCAATCTCTCTCATATCAGCCTGCGTGACAAGCTCTTTGATCGTGTCTTCATAGAGGTCAATTGATCACTGACTAATTTCCACACCCTTCACCTCATACCCCTGTTCAGAAAAATAACGCAGGTCTAATCCTGAACCTGCTCACAGATCTAATATTTTCTTCCCTGGCAACGCTCACAGAAACGTATCGTAAAGCTCCTGGTGACGTTTAAAGCTAGCTATGAAGTTTTTATACGTCGCAGCCGATGCGTCATAAAGTTCGATCGTTTGTTGGAGATACTCTTCTTCGGTTGGCATAATATACTTAGTATAGATTTTCTTCATACATACCAGTAGTTTTTACCTACTATACTCGTTTGCGATCCGAAGATAGGCCAAACATGCTGGTACGATATAAGGGAAGGCGTTATATAATGTATCTGATACTGAATGACTGTTTGAATCGATAGACTAAAAGATATGTACGCAAAATGCAATAAACAATAGAGCGATAAGTACTCCCTGCCATCTTTTAGGGAGATAGAGTAAACCATATTTTTTGAATCGAGGATGTTTCATCTGCAATGGATATATAATTAAAGTAAATTGATGATAATGGTCGTATAATTTTTTACAATATATAAAAATAAAAAAGAGGCCTTCGGCCTCTTTATAGCTGGTGGGCATGTATGTTATTTGAAGCAACTTTTAACTTTTAACTAATACCTCCTTCCTCAGTCAGTATCTTAGAATACGCATACAAGAACAGTTTTGCAATACTTGATGCTATATGTGGATACTTTTTACCAAAATAATTAAGTATGAGCGCTTTATCTTCATCTGGAACCAACTCCCAATATGCTGTTTCAATCAAATCAGTTCTTCCTTCTTTCTCAAGCATATCAATGCCTTTCATAAATTTTTCTAGCACTGGCCTTTGTGCGATAGCATTTTCAATCTGTTCAATTGTTTCTTTTTTTACTTCTAAGCCACCACTCATATCATCAAAATCATCCTCATTCTGATAGTTTTCCTCTTCCTTAATTGCTTCATTTATTCCATCAATTCCAAATGTATTTATGAAGTACTCTTCTAACTTCTTTTTCCCTTCTTCACTTAAACTATCAACTCGAAGTGAAAGTTCATTTGCAGGCAATATTCCATTAACAAAATCTTGTTGATTTCTAAATTGAAAACATTCGAATCAATAGGTAGTTGTATCTACATACTCATACAAAAATGCTAACTCCTGTGCATTCCGTTTATCAGATCAAATTAGCGCATATATAGCAGCGTGCAAATCAATTTGAGAACCTTCCAATTCTCCTCATTCAGATAACGTCATATTCATAATAAATAGTGTAAAAAAGGATGAATACTTATATATAAAAATACGTATTTGTCAATACTTCTTTTTATGGCCTGGGTTGGAAAGGCCCAGCTAACTGGGCCTTTTGTGAAAGTCGTCTATGTATCTATTCTTACAAAATCCCACTCGCAATCAACGCGCCAGCCAACAACGCGACGGTGTTAACTACTTTGATCAATGGATTGAGCGCTGGACCTGAGGTGTCTTGTTACGAAAAAGTTAAAATACAATAATCCCTCCATTATCTTTTAATACAGAAAGTAGCGCATATTTGCTTCCGGCCTTAAATCTCACTAAATGATTCTTCAATAACTCCTCTATGGGAATTGATTCCTTTGTGTTATATATCTCCAACAGTCCAGCAACCATAACTTTCCTACTCTCTTCCTCCTGGAGCATCTCTTTGTCGTAAGAATTTAGAATGGTATTAAAACTATTCCTATTGATACTGAACTGTCTCAAAATATTTCTCTGGTTTTTTAAAGAAATTCTTTCCTTTCTCATTTTAAGTCATTTTAAATCATCGGGGAATATTTCGATAATTTCGTTAATGCTCATGGTAATATTTGATATCTTTTTTAGAGTAATTACTTTCGAATCATACATATTTCAATAAATTGCATTTCCTGTGAATTCTTCAATTACTGAAAATCATAAATTTCCCAACATCTTTTTACATTTATCAATATTCTCATAGTACAAAGAATATATGCTGTTTATAACAGCTATTCCATCAACCTTCAGGATCCTATTCAATTCACAGAAGAATTCTAATCTTTCGTAATTTCATTTACTTGGAACAAACTTTGTTTCATTCAATGCCAAAGAAGATGAAACAATATCAAATTCTCAATCCTCGAAAGGAGTTTTTAAGAAGTTTCCTACAATACTCCTTTCATCGCATTCATCAAAATTATTAGGATTCAAATCTATGCTCCATACTTTATGTTTACAGTCGTCTTGGATATGCTTTTCTAACATTTTAGGTCCAGATCCAAGGTCTAGAATTTTTTCCGCTTTTTGGAGGTTCGCAATTTGGTCGATAATGGCACTATTCATTCTATTAGCATTAGATTGGTAACTTCTGACTCCCAAGGTCTTGTAGCATTCTGAGTACTCTTTTCAGTACGTTTGAATGATCCTTTCGACCGATTCTACTCCGCCCTGGCTGACATATCCAAAGATTTTATTAAGTTTATCTATACGGTTCATATAAAACGCTGCGAGTTTTTCATTAACCCCTAATCAGCTCTCTCTATTAGTCTTTTCCGCATTAATAAGGAGATGTTTTTCTAACTCTGTAATTGGTACACCATGAATAATTTTATTAATTGCTTTTTTCTTCATTGCAATGTATTCATGGATTCACTCTTCCAAGGATCCTTTGATAAGAAGCGTTTCCGACTCAATATTATGCTTTAAACCTGGTCTAAATCATCTTCCAATCTGTTGATTCTTTTCGTCTTGTGTCCAAGGCTCATTGATAAAGATTTGGTGATCGTTACCAGAAAGATCAATACCTACATCAGCAGTTTGTCCGCTTACAAATAGTACAATAGGTTGCTCTCCTCAGTCGTTAAACCTATCTTGTATTTGTCTTCTGTGATGGGATTCGCCATGAATAGTCATTATTTGTACAGTAGTGGGTAATCCTAATACGACTTTTAAAGAATTTTCACCTCTAATAACTCATTCAATATATCTATTTGCAAAAACAATTATTCTCTTTTTTCACGATTTAATTGCAATATTTAGACTATCTTGCAACATTTCCATTTTACTTGAAATAATATTAGGTGCTGCATCTAAGAGTTCCGAATCAATACATAATTTACTAAATGCATGGATTTTCTCAGTAGCAGTAAGTTCATTGTTTTCTAGTAATGCTTCATATATTTGTAGTTCAGTTTCCTTTAATTCTCATCGTTTTATAGTTTCTTTTAGATTTGGCATATCAACATTGCTCTCGAGCGATTTCATCTGCATTCTAGGTAGCAATAATCCCCTCATTTCCAGAATATCTCAGTGGATGATCCCTCTTACTAAGTCTTTATTATCAATATCTCTAAACTTTTCGGGGTAAAGAAGTTTTAGAAGTATGCAAATATCCTTTACAGTGTTTGGCATTGGCGTTCCAGATAGCATACAAACGTACCCATCTCTTTCTTCAAGAATATAAGAGAGTTGAAGTAAGATTTGTGACCCCTTTCCTGAAGAGATATTTTTAAATTTATGTACTTCATCTATCAATAGGAAAGTATATGGCTGTTTCTTCAATCAGTCAATATACCCCTCCGCGCTTATTTTTTCTTGAGAAATTAGAACATAATCGTACAGGGCAAAATCGTAGTCTAAGTCTCTTAGAGAATTTATAATAAGCACTTTTGGCTCTTTACCTTTTTTAAAGTACCCTATACTTTTCTTCTCGTAGTTAGAACGCGATGAAAGGTAGATTTCCCAAGTTTCTATGACATTCGCAGGTATGATACATAATGCAGTTGATGCATTTTCTTTCAAAAGTTCTTTCGAGAGAATTGCAGACGCAGATTTACCTAATCACATCTGATCTGCAATTAGAAATCTTTTATGTTTTATCACTTCGTGAGCATTTAATTTCTGTGGAAAATCTGGAAAGGAACGCCCTTCCGATATTTTGTCAATAAATCATTCAGGTTTTTTTATGTCAAATATTTCTCATAGTTCATTTCCAAATTCTTCTAAAACTCAATACAAACTACGATTAGTATATTTAATTCAGTCAAATGCTTCTTTTAGTGAAAAAAGGTATTCGCTCTCAATTTGTTTATCTTTCTTTTCAGAAAATTGTTTCCTTTGTGACGCGTAATAATTCACAAAGTTTTCTTTAATTATGCAGGCTAAATGTGAGCTAATATCGATACTTTCAAGATTAATATCATTAGGGATTATATTAAAATTCGGCAAAGCCCTTTCTACTAGGAAATCTCACAAATAATTAGTAATCATTCATGATATAAGACTTGGCTCCAATACTGAGTACTGAGGATGTAAAGTATAAAGCACATCCGTTGCCTTATCAGATCAAAATAATTTGACCAACTCTAAAAATTCTAGGCGCTGATCGCTATTTTCCGAAAGTAATATCTTCAACTCAGAAATCTTTTCTTTCTTGTCTTCAAGTATTGCTCTTTTAATTAGGTCAGACTCTACAACAAATCTCTCCCAAACCCCTTTACGAACAATATCAACCGTTACTGATCATGCCTTTGATTGTTTCCTTCTTATATCACTCTCAAATCCATTAGCAAGAGCTCGTTCTCTAAACTTATTTATGATAACATTAGCGCCTCCTATATATTCTTTTGGTTTTCAACCATTACTTAAAACAACTCGATTCTCTCATTCTAATATTACTTCTGTCTTTCAGGTAACGTCTAATATATCCTCGCTTCTATACTTTAACCCCGTCTGTTCAACAAACTTTCCCCATACTTCTTTAAGCGCTAGATCAACCAACACTGGTCATCATGCTGCTCACCATTTTTCCTTTATATCTCACTCATGCCTATTCTCCTTGGTTCGATTCTTAAACTTTTTAATTGTATCACTTGTGACTCCTATATACTCTTTTGGTTTTCAGTTATTACTCAATACAACCCGATCCTCTCACTCAATCATAATTTCTGTCATTCAAGCAACGTCTATTGTATCGATTCTTTTATGTTTTAAATCGACCTCTCCCACAAACTCTTCCCATATTTTTTTACGTACCAATTCTACAACACTATTTCATGCTTGTCCTTCTTTAATATTTAAGTCATATTTACTTTCTTTTGCTCGCTCACTGAACTTGTTAATAGTATCACTTGGACGTCATACATACTCCTTCGGTTTTCAATTATTACTCAACACAACTCGATCCTCTCATTCAATCATTATTTCTGACTTTCAAGTAACAACGGGGATATTTTCACCTTTGAGTTTTAACTCATCCTGCTTCACAAACTCTTCCCATACTTTTTTAGGTACTAAATCTACGACCCTGTATCATGCTTGTCATTTCTTTAATTCTAACTCATGTCCATTCTTAGTTGCTCGCTCTCTGAACTTTTTGATTGTATCGTCTGCCCCTCCTATATACTCTTTTGGTTTTCAGCTAGTGCTCAAGACAACTCGGTCCTCTCATTCAATCAGTACTTCTGTCTTTCAAGTAACGTCAAGTATATCATCGTCTCTATACTTTAACCCGACCTCTTCCACAAATTCTTCCCATAGTTCTTTAGGTACTAGATCAACCGATGATGTTGGCACTTTCCGTCATTTTATCTTTATATCACTTTCATGTTCATTCTCCTTTGCTCGCTCTCTGAACTTTATGACTATATTCCTCGCACCTCCTACATATTCTTTTGGTTTTCAACCGTTACTCAAGACAATCCGTTCCTCTCATTCAAGAGTTATTTCTGTTTTTCATGTAAAGTCTAGTATGCTATCCCTTTTGCACTTTAACTTGCTCTCAATCACAAATTCTTCCCATATTTTTTTACGTACAAGATTAACCGATAATCCTGGTACTTTCCATCATTTTACCTTTACATTTCATTCACGTCAATTCTCCTTTGCTCGCTTCTTAAACTTTTTGATTATATCGCTTGCAACTCATACATACTCTTTTGGCTTTCAGCCATTACTCAATACACACCGTTCCACTCATTCTAATACTACTTCTGACTTTCAGGTAACTTCTAGTATATCCTCGTTTCTATATTTTAACCCGACCTCTTCCACAAATTCTTCCCATGCTTTTTTAGGTACCAATTCCACGACACTATTCCATGCTTTTCATTTCTTAGTATATAACTCCCATTCATTCTCCTTTGCTCGCTCTCTGAACTTGGTTATAGCGTCACTTGGACGTCATACATACTCTTTTGGTTTTCAACTATTACTCAACACAACTCGATCCTCTCATTCAATTGCTACTTCTGACTTTCAGGTAACGTCTAGCGTTTCCTCGCTTCTATACTTTAACCCGACCTCTTCCACAAACTCTTCCCGTATTTTTTTACTTGTTAGATTAACTAATACTGGTCATGCTTTTCATCACTTTAGCTTTACATCTCCCTCATAGCCATTCTCCTGTACCCGTTCTCTGAACTTTTTGATTACATCGTTTACGGCTCCTATATACTCTTTTGGTTTTCAGCCGTTACTCAAGACAATCCGAACCACTCATTCTATCGTTATTTCTGTCTTTCAAGTAACGTCAAGCATAAAGTCACTTTTGTGCTTTAACTCATTCTCATTCACAAACTTTTCCCATAGTTCTTTACGAACTAGATCAACTGATACTGGTCATGCCTTTCATCATTTTACCTTTACATTTCATTCACGTCAATTCTCCTTTGCTCGACTCCTAAACTTACTAAGTATAATATGTGTAGGACCTATGTATTCCTTCGGCTTTCATCCACTACTTAAGATAATTCGATCCTCTCATTCTATTATTATTTCTGTTTTTCAAGTAACGTCTAGTACACCATTACTATTTGATAAAAAAGTATCAGTAGTTGCCTTAGCTATACTACTTGATAATTCAAAACCTTTATCTCCTCATTGTTTTTGAGACTGGGAGGATACACCTGATTTGGGCTTATCTATTGCGAATTTATAACAACTAAAAGACAACCTAATTTTATATATAAATAACTATTTTGTCAATATAATAGACTACTGAAAAAGAGCCTCTAGAGGCTCTTTTTCAGTAGTCTATATCAGCTTTATTACGCCTTACAAAATCCCACTCGCAATCAACGCACCTGCCAACAACGCGACGGTGTTAACTACTTTGATCAATGGATTGAGCGCTGGACCTGAGGTGTCTTTGAATGGATCACCGACAGTGTCTCCAACAACTGCTGCTTTGTGCGCGTCGCTTCCTTTGCCACCGAAGTTTCCTTGTTCGATATATTTTTTTGCATTGTCCCATGTTCCTCCTCCTGTTGTCATCATGATCGCCATAAGCAATCCTGTAACGATAACTCCTCCAAGCAATCCTCCAAGCGCTTCTTTACCGAGTAAGAATCCAATCACCAACGGTGTAGCAACTGCTATGATTCCTGGTAAGATAAGTTCTTTGAGTGCTGCTTTGGTGCTGATGTCTACACATTTTGCGTAGTCAGGTTTTCCAGATCCATCCATAATACCTTTGATCTCTCTGAACTGTCTTCTTACTTCTTCCACAATCAATGTCGCAGATCTTCCGACCGCTCTCATCGTCAATGAAGAGAAGATAAATGGAAGCAGTCCTCCGATAAACATTCCAATTACAACTCTTGGATTCAACATATTTATTGTATCTAAGTTTACTTCTTCTGCATAGGCAACAAATAACGAAAGCGCAGCGAGTGCAGCACCTCCAATTGCGAATCATTTCGTGACTGCTTTTGTTGTATTTCCTACCGCGTCGAGTGCGTCTGTCGTGTCTCTTACCTCTTCAGGCATTCCTGCCATCTCTGCAATTCCTCCTGCATTATCAGTAATAGGCCCAAACGAATCTACTGAAACAATAATCCCTGTCATCGCAATCATCGCCATAGCAGCGATTGCAATTCCATATACTCCTCCTAGTGTAAACGCTCCGAAAATCCCTGCACAGATCACGAGTACTGGCATCACCGTACTTTCCATTCCGATCGCAAGTCCCATGATAATATTTGTTCCTGATCCAGTAGTAGAAGCTTTAGCAACAAGTTGTGTAGGCTTCTTGTCTGCACCTGTATAGTAATCCACGATATATCCAATTGCAACTGTTACAACCAATCCGATTACTGCTGCCCAGAAATAATTCATCCCTTCACCAATCCATTTCGTTACTCCATAAAATCCAACAGCTGAAAGAAGCGCTGAGATCATAATTCCTTTATTTAATGCTGGTCGAATTTTTGTCTTGTCATTTGTTGTTACAAACTGACTTCCAATAATAGAAGCTAAGATTGCTACACCACCCAATGCGAGAGGATAGACAAATGGTTCTTGCATTTTCCCAACCATTCCAACACCGAGCAACATAGTTGCGATAAGTGTCACTGAATATGATTCGAAAAGATCTGCAGCCATACCTGCACAATCTCCTACATTATCACCTACGTTATCAGCGATTACTGCAGGGTTTCTTGGGTCATCTTCAGGAATTCCAGCTTCAATTTTCCCTACAAGATCCGCTCCTACGTCAGCGCCTTTGGTGAAGATACCTCCACCTACTCTTGCAAACAGACTAATCAATGAAGCTCCAAGTCCAAATCCAATCAATGCTTTTGGATCTTGGAAGTAGCTATACAAGATTGCAATACCAAGCAATGCTGCTCCAGCACAGGCCATTCCTGTTACTGTTCCTCCTCTAAATGCAACACTCATAGCTTTTTTAAGAGAGGTTACTGCAGCTTGCGCTGTTCTAACATTTGCTTTTACAGAGATCATCATACCGACGTATCCTGCTGCTGCAGAAAGGATTGCTCCCAATACGAACGTAATAACCGTCACTGGGCCAAATGCGAACCATAAGAGCACTGATAAGATTACTACCATGTAAGCGATAGTCTTGTTTTGTCTCCAAAGATACGCTTTCGCTCCTTCAGCGATTGCATTAGAGATCATTTGCATTTTTTCATTACCTGCAGGTTGTTTTAGAACGTCCATAGCTAAGTAAATTGCGTACAAAATAGCAATTACTGCCATAACAATAGAAGAAGTTACATAGATACTCATAGGATATATTACAATAAAATATAAAGGGTCAAAAAAAATCAGTGGCTTGTATATAGGTATTTATCGTTGCTTTTCAAGGATGAAACGCTACCTTGGGACCACAGCAAATCTCTCTACGATGTTTACCTTGTCTTCTAGCCGTCCCTATGTGCTACACCGTCCTATATGACAATCCTTCCGAGGATATTGTTACTAGATTACTCAAAATAAGAAAGATCGACGATCAGCCTGAGCGTTTTTTAAATCCAACCTATGAAGACTATCGGGTAAGTCCGTTTCTTTTTAAAGATATGGATAAAGGCGTCGAAAGAATTATTCAAGCGATCAACACCAATGAAAAGATTATGGTCTTCGGTGATTATGATGTAGATGGAATTATGTCGAGTTATGTACTCTATACGTTTATCACTAAATTTCTGTGATACAAAAATATTTCTATCAGACTACCACACAGAACCAAAGACGGATACGGCATTAAGTCTTACCACATCGATGAGATCAAAGAGTTAGGATGTAAGCTAATTATCACGGTAGATAATGGAATTACCTCTATCGCTGAGGCAGCTCATGCACAGACGCTTGGGATCGATATGATCATCACCGATCACCACAAACCCCTCGCACAACTCCCTACAGCATACGCTGTTATCAATCCACATCTTTCTACCTATGACTGAAGCAAAGAGATATGTGGTGCTGCTGTAGCGTTTAAAGTATGTATGGGTCTTGCAGAAAAATTGATCACCGATAGGGCAGTCAAAAAACAAGCACACGATCGATTACTTCCTTTTGTTACTATTGCAACTATTGCTGACTGTATGCCATTGATAGAAGAGAATAGATTGCTAGTCAAGAAATGATTTGAGATGATAAATACGCAGAGAAATAAACTCGCCCCCTCGCTGAAACAGATGCTGGATTGGCTAAATATCAAGCAAATAGAGGCATTCCATGTAGGGTTTCTGATTGCACCGAGGTTAAACGCCACCGGAAGAATGGCTAGCGCTCATGACGGATTAAATAGTTTGTTGTTTTCTGACATTCACAAACAACGCACGCAATTGGAATATATGGATCGCTTAAATATGGAGAGAAGGGAGACACAAGAGTTGATGGTAAAAGAAGCGATGCAGATAATTAATTTTGACGATATGATTCTTATCGGAGCTAGCGAATGATTCCATGAATGAATTATTTGAATCGTTGCAGGGAAACTAACAGAAAAATACAACAAACCGACGCTGATCATGTGAATCAACAGGGAAAAGTGAATTGCTACCTGAAGCTTAAGAGGGCCAGGATATTTCAATGTGATAGAGATGCTCCAAGAGTGTAGCGAGCATTTAATTAGGTTTTGAGGGCATGCACAAGCTGGTGGGATTACGGTAAGTTTGGATAATCTGGGGAAAGTTATTGCAAAATTAAAATCATACTGTTCAACAATTATCGATACAGATGACTTACAAAAAGATATTATCGTAGATACCCCTCTCTATCCAGATGAGTTACATGTAAAAACTATAGATAAAATTTTTGAGTTTGGTCCACATGGAGAAAGAAATCCAGAACCGCAATTTCTTATCGATGAAGTCGTCATCCGCAATGTCGACACCGTCGGTAAAACCGGCGATGGTCATCTCAAACTTCAGTGTCGCTCCAATGACCAAAGCTTCACCGTCATGCAACGATGAAAAGGAGGTGGCGCAGATGATGTGGTCAAAAACACCCCTCTCCAACTTATCGGGAAAATGAAGAAAGACACGTTCAAAGGCGGGTTTTACGTCGAAGGAAACTGTTGGATATAACAGAATAGTTTCAAGTAATTTCTTAAAAAAGACACATTCGTCTCTTTTTTTGTTGAAGGTTTTTTCTTGAGAGATTTTTGTTGAAGATTTTTTCTGAAGAAACTTTTTAGTTAGGATACTCCCTCGGGCTGATCACAATGATCCTTCCATCCTTCATAGTAATCTTCAGAAGATGACTATTTGATGTAGTGAAATGAACTTCATGTTTTCGTGGAATAGTTTTTATTCCTCGTCCACTCCATTGCGATGCGTGCGCTATCTGTTCTTTTTTGATCATAAGTTGTGCAGGGAGATTGAACTGTTTTTTGTTGGGAAGGACGATCGTGATATCGCCACTTGGCGATGAGAAAATGTAATGAAGCTTGCTAAGTATCCTTCGCATACGCCGGAAGATTCGGCCTAGAAAAAGAGTGCCTGCAACAACATACCGCTTATATGCAGAGTTTCCTACTCGTAATCGTGGTATCGCATTGAGCCCAACTAGTACAACAAGTCCTGTAAAAAGGAAGATAATCTTTGTTGAACTATCTTTGTATCCAAAAACTTTTTTCTGTTCCATAAAAATAGGCAAAAAGAAAATAAATTTTTCTATAGTAAGTTTATAATTTTAATCCTCTCATAAATCTCTCTGATCGAGTGAGTTGGAATGTTTCATTGAATGGAACACGCACTACTAATTCTTTTATAAATGCTTGAATATTCTCTTGCTCATCTGCAAACGTATGCACTTCATTACCTCTAGTAGAAAGTAAGATCAAGTTATGTAGTGCTTGGGTATTTTTATTAATCTCTAAACCGAATCCCATTAGTACATTCCAAGACAACGTTCTATCACCAATTGTCAGTCATGCATCACCTAGATTCATAGTAACTACTTCCTGATCGATACGATGCGCCCAGATCCAATACCCTCGTCCCAATCCGATCAAAAGGAGCGCACCGAATCCGCTCTGCCAGGTAAATTTCATATTATCCCGTCCCTCCAGGATGTTGCCTCACACAAGTGCCAACAAAACAACAATCACAAATAGAACTCCTGCGACTATATATCGCAAGGTCTTCCTAACAAATAGTTCTCAGTAGTAGACACGTAATTGCATAGGCATAGGCAGAGGTAGAGGAAGGATAAAATGAAGTATTGATAGTGCAGGAAAAGTAAGAGTAAACAGAATAACTAGGATAATAAGCTTACCAAGATCTTACCAAACACCCAAGGACACCCAAGAATACCCAAGAACGCCTAAAAGCACACAAAAACATCCTAAAACACCGAAGAACACCCAAGAACATAAAGACTATGAGGATGCTCAACTAATTTGCAACGCTTTTTCCAAAACCGAAGCAATATGGAACATCTTATCCTCTTTCCATTGCTGACACATAATCTGGAGTCCAACAGGTAGTGAAATACCATCCTCTTGTACAAATCCTGCAGGTAGCGACATAGCAGGTAACCCAGCCAAGTTCGCAATAACCGTATAGATATCTGCTAGATACATCGCAATGGGATCATCGACTTTTGCTCATAACTTCCATGCAGCAGTTGGAGCAGTCGGGCCAATGATAGCATCATACGTTTTGTATACTTCATCAAGTTGTTGTTTAATCTTTTGTCTAACCTGTTGTGCTCTACGATAATACGCATCGTAAAATCCTGCGCTCAATACATATGTTCATATCAATATTCTTCTTTTTACTTCATCACCAAATCAGGTTTGCCTGATATGTTCATAGTAATCTTGTATCGAATCGAATTTCATAGTATCTTCCTGAAGCCCAAATTTTATACCATCAAATCTTGCTAAGTTCGTGCTTGCCTCTGCAGGGAGGATAATATAATAGGTAGGAATTCCTCGTTCCAAGGCTGGGATATCAACTCGATCTATAGTCGCTCATAAACTTTTGAGTTGCTCTATTGAACTCAGGCAAACATCCTTAACTCCTTGGTCTAGTCCAGCTCAGAAAAACTGATTTGGGATTGCTATTCTCACTCCCTTGAGATCTTTTTTATCTTTCTGTAAATATCGTTCTTTGCGATCATCGCGAGCAATACTTGTTGCGTCATTTGCATCATATCCACAAAGTGAGTCCAATAAAATTATACTATCTTCGACAGTCTTTGTAAGCACACCGACCTGATCAAGTGATGAAGCCAGTGATTGCACTCCATACCTAGAAATACGTCCATAGGTTGGTTTCACTCCCACAATACCACAGACTGATGCGGGCATTCTAACGCTTCATCAGGTATCAGTACCAAGTGCAGCAATACATAAATCCCCTGCTACTGCTGCTGCGCTCCCTCCAGAAGAACCTCAAGGAATCCTAGTTGGATCAATAGGATTTTTAACTGGGCCAAACGCAGAATTTTCATTGGTTGTTCCCATGGCGAACTCATCCATATTTGTTTTGCCGATCATGAGTCAACCTGCTTTTTCTAAATTTAGAAAGCAAGTAGCACTATATGGCGAAACAAAATTTTCTAACATTTTTGAGCCACAACTAGAAATTTCTCCCTCTGTGAGAATAATATCTTTGATCGCTATGGGTGCAGAATGCAACAATCTAGATGAAAATTCTTCAGTATGCTGTGCAACATATGAGTCGTGGATCCTCAAATAAGCATTGTAAGGATCAGCATGAGCTTTGAGCAAATACTCCTTTACCACCTCTGCCGGATGTATCTTCCCTTCCTGCACTTGGTCTACGTAAGTACGTAAGGTTAATCCTTTCATGTAAAAGGTTCTAACTAAAGATATGTACTCATTTGGGTAATACGTTTATTCTTCGATTTAGGGAGTCTGGCCAGGTTGTGGGTTTGTGTCCGTAGGCATGTTTGCATTAGCCCCTGCCTCCGCTGTGCCTGTTTTAACATCTCCACTCACTCATTCATCTTCATTAACGAGTTCTTCCAAAAGATTAAACACCTCTTTTACTTCCTTGTCATCGAAATTCTTCGGATCGAAAGCGCTGTTATTTTCTACAGTACCTGTGGCAGTAATATCTCAAGATAGAGTGTCCGGCGGTGGGGTTAAATTGCTGGGTTTATGAAAACATCCTACAAGTACGACGGTACTCAAAAGGGATATTCATACCAAACTTTTTTTCGCGTTTTCCATAAGAACAAAAAAAGGGTAAAACCAATTACCCTTTGTATACACGTATTGTTCGCATTTTCAATCGGAAGATCGGCAGTTATAAGCGCCTTCCTATGCTACTATATCTTTCACAACTTGGTAGATAACCAACAAGAACATCAACAACATAAGAATAACGATAAACACTGTTTTGATAATATTTGTCGCCTTCTTAATCTGATCATCATTTCAATTCGCTGTTAGATATAAGTATCATGCATATATCAACGTGATCACGAAGACAATTCCAGCGAGATATGCCAAAAACTTACTACTTTGTACTATCAGCTCCACAGACGACTTCCCAAAACTTTTTTGTTGTGCAATAAAGTAAATATAATCTATTACTTTGATAAAGATCAACGCAATTACTACGTTCAAAATTCCTGTTCTTGCAGCTTTCTGTTTATCTTCATGATCAAGTGCTTGCATCATCCTAAACCCATAGAATCCTATGAATACGATAGCCATAAAGAAAGCTGCAGCCTTCAAGAATCCTAAGACAACGAGTAAGACATTCGACTCCGCCCTTTCTAGAAGTCCATTCGCTCAGCTCAGCCCTTCTACTGTACCTAAGTCCAAAGCAGTTCACAACAACCACGTTGCCAAGAAAATTATTGCTGCTCCCATCAAGATATATATTAGGTTCATCTCTGATTTCTTAAGTTCGGCCTCCTCATTTGGTCGTAACAGGAATTTTAGTCCAGCCCACACGAAGAAGAGTATTAACATTCCAACAGAAACTGTCCTAATTAATCTCCATAGATGATTTTGTCCGTCTTTGCCAGGATAGAAAAGGTTGGTGATATTGTCATATAAGCTTGCTTCATCATCAATACTTAGATCAAAGACTGCTTCTCCTCCTTGTCCTTTGATTAATTTTTTTGCAAAATCGTTTTTGAACTTAACTGGACTCGCGGCAAAACATCCAGCAGTAATCCCGCTCAATATAAACAAAAGCAATAATGCTCACAGAACTTTTCTTCGATTTTTTCTCATCTACACCTAATTATTTAAAAGCTGCAGGATAATTGACAAGAGTACGCGGAGTACAAAGTAGAATCAGGTAATCGCAAGAGCCCCAATTAGTATATATTTGATCCTCTTTTTGACGGTAGCTGTTTGATCAGAGCTTAGTGGACTTGTCATAAGCACGATCCCATTATAGATTAACAAAATTACTGACGCTATCAATCCTATACCTGCCATCCATTGAAGGTATGCAGCCATATGTTCTCTAACATAATCGAGTGTATTTGAAATCTTAAAGCTAGCTTCATAGTTGCCCAAAGAATCAACTTCATCCAAATCTGTTTTGATAATATCTTTTCCTCCATTTCTAATATACTTCACAACATTAATAGGTTTCGTGTCAGGGGTAAGATAAATCGTTGCATGCGCAAAATTATACACAATAGGCCCCAGAATTAATACCACCAGTAAGTTACAAATTACCTTCTTCATCCATTTTGCTCAAATTAAAGACATCTTAATTGTACTCAAAAGCGAAGTTTATTGCAAAAATCAGACTAACAAAAAAGAGCCTCGTAAGGCTCTTTTCAGGCGTTTTACTCTTCTTATTTCCTTACTTAGACAATCTATATAGCATGCCTCTAGTCGTTTGACTATCAGAATGGCTCTGTGCGCACTGAGTACGCAACGAACCTTATTCGATCAGTCTGCGCTCCTTTGTAAATAGTGAGTGCTGACCAGTAACTATGACGCGACTACTCAGGCTTATGTTCCTCAGCTTCAATCACTTCAGCTCCTGGGTTTTCAGTCTTAGCATCGCTATTCCACTGACCTCCGTATTTCTGATACATCGCGGTAAGTGTCTCTTCGATCTCTTTCATTACTTTTTCGATATCTTCCTTACTAGAGTTTTCATCTCCTTTGATCCTACTCACTTCAGTGACGAACCCTTCGAGTTTCGTTTTATCTTCATCTGCCAACTTCTTGGTGGCATCTTTTTCTTCATGTTCTTTCGCTTCGAGGAGGAATTTTTCAATTTGGTATCCCATCGCATCCATTCTATTGGTTGTTTCGATACGTTCTTTTTTTCTTTTATCTTCATCTGCAAATTGCTGGGCTTCAGCTTGTGCTTTTTCGATCTCTTCATCACTAATTCCGGTTGCTCCTTCGACTTTAATTTTCTGTTCTTTCCCAGTTGTTTTTTCTTTCGCTGCAACATGTAAGATCCCATTAGCATCGATATCGAATGTTACTTCAATCTGAGGTTCTCCTCTTCTCATACTTGGAATCCCATCAAGATTGAACTGCCCAAGCGATTTATTATCAGCTGCCATTGGTCTCTCACCTTGTAAGATATGAATCGTTACGGCTGGCTGGCTATCTGCAGCAGTGGTATAAGTCTTATTTTTCTTAGCAGGGATAGTAGTATTTCTAGGTATCACTACGTCAACTAATCTTCCTTCTACCTCAACTCCAAGACTCAAAGGCGTCACGTCCAACAAAAGAATGTCTTTTACGTCACCCTGGATAATACCACCTTGGATTGCAGCACCTACCGCAACTGCTTCGTCTGGATTGACCGTTGCTTTTGGTGCTTTTCCGAAGAGTTCTTCAACAGTCTTCTGTACAAGAGGAATCCTAGTAGATCCTCCTACAAGAATTACTTCATTGATATCTGATGCTTGGAGTTTTGAATCTTTCAATGCATCTTGTACTGGTTTCTTGGTTCTAGCAATGAGGTCGCCTATCATTTGTTCAAATTTTGCTCTTGTTAATGTCTCTTGAATATTTTTCGCTTGTCCATCTGCTCACTGAGCAATGAAGGGAATAGTTACTTCTACACTTTCAGCTTGTGAAAGCTGCATCTTCGCTTTTTCAGCTTCTTCTTTGAGTCTTTGAAGGGCCATAGCATTATTTGAAAGATCAATCCCTTCCTTTGCTTTGAAGCCTGCCAACAACCATTCAATAAGTCTTTGGTCAATATCAGCCCCTCCCAAATGAGTATCACCAGAAGTAGATAATACTTGGAACGTTCCTTCTGCTCCGATCTCTAAGATCGTAATATCAAATGTTCCACCTCCAAGGTCGAATACTGCAATTTTTTCGTCTTTATGTTTTCCAAATCCGTACGCGAGTGCAGCAGCAGTTGGTTCGTTGATAATACGTTCAACAGTAAGTCCTGCTATCTCCCCCGCAGCTTTGGTTGCATTTCTTTGTGAGTCGTTGAAGTATGCAGGCACTGTAATTACTGCTTGCGTTACTGGAGCTCCCAAAAACTTTTCCGCATCTTGTTTTATTTTCTGTAAGACAAATGCAGAAATTTGTTCTGGCTTGTACTCTTTACCATCGATCACGATAAGTACACCTCCATCACTTCCTTGTTTCAATCCAAACGGCGCGTGCTTAATTTCATCCTGCACTTCTGACCATTTACGTCCGATAAATCTTTTCGCTTCAAAGATAACATTCTTAGGTTCCAACACCGCTTTTCTCTTAGCTAGCGTTCCTACCATCAGATCTGGTCCTTTTATATAGACAACTGATGGAGTCGTCCTTTCTCCTTCAGCATTTGCTATAATTTCAGCCTTATCACCAATTGTATATGCGCATGCTGAATTCGTCGTACCTAAGTCAATTCCAATAATCTTTCCCATGGTTTATAATATAATAATATAAAATATAGCACCTAGATGATACTCATGCTACGTAATTTTGCAAGAGATTTTAAGCACATTTTATTATAAAGTGCTAATAAATAAGAGATCCAATAAAAAAGCCATTTTGTCTACATCTATAGAGTCCAGATAAAAGCTATTTTTGTGTATTTATACCCTGCATGGTATACTGGAGTATGAACTTTGATATACGACAACTGTTGGGATGAATAGGACTGCTGATTTTCGGTATGACTATTTTGGAACATGCATTATATTCTATCGCAGGAAATAAACTCAGAGTATATCTCCAAAAATATACACGCTCGATGTGGTTGGCAGTACCAGTAGGATTGCTTACAACGCTTATCATGAGTGGAAGTGGCGATATTGTCACGCTTTTGACAATGGCATTAGTTAGTGCAGGAATAATTAGTTTCAGGAGCGGCTTAGGAATTATTTTTTGATCAAATATCGGCGCGACTTCTTTACCATTGATTATTGCATTATTTGGATTTGGAAGGTTTGATTTCCTCAATATAGCACTTCCATTGATTGCTGTTGGATGAATTTTGTCGCTTGTAGCAAAATGAGAGAAGATGCAACAAATAGCGAAATGAATCGTGGGATTTAGTTTGTTATTTGTAGCTGTCTCTCGGATGGGGACAAGTATCAGCGGGATAGAGTATTCATTCGATATTTCCCAATACAAAGATATGAGCCTATGGGGATTCGGTTTGCTGGGTGCTGTCTTAGCAGCAATTATCCAATCAGGAGGGGCAATTGGGATTATTACGATCACTGCGCTTAATGGAGGTGTCATCAACTTCGCTGCGTCTATTGCTATCATGATGTGAGTAAATATTTGAACGACCAATACGCCACTGCTTGGGGCATTTGGGGGAAGACGTGAAAAGTTACAAATAGCGATAAGCCATGTGATGTTCAATGTTGTTTCATGAATTATTTGAGTCGTGTTTTTCCGACAATATGTCTGGCTTGGGCAGCATATCTTAAGCGATGTACATAATGACAGTGCTTTGTGAAGCGCATTTGTTAACTTTGCATTCAATACATCAACTGCACTACTGTTTGCGTTTTGTGTAGTGCCTTTCGAGCGCTTGATCAAAAAAATTGTTCCTAACAAAGATCAACTCGATGACACACTTATAACTGAAGAATTACAGAACGATATGCCACACTTACGTTATATAATTCCTTATGCTATTGCCTTCCGTAAAGATACAAGAAACTTCATCAGGGAGATCATTGATCTAACAGATACTCGGATTAAGCACCGTCTGCTCCAACAGCTTGTCAATGAACCATCTCTGGCAAATTATGATCCTAGTGTCGCAGAAATTTCTTTAGCCAAAAGTGAAAAACTGCTAGGCCTAGCAGTCCAACTACAACACAAGTCAAAGAATAAGGAAACTATCGATCTTCTCGACCAATGTAAATTGAGTGTTAGGCAATGTTATCATGTGCTTGAGCTTATAAAACATACCGATGATGCGCTTCAAAGCGAAGACGTCCACCTCCCCAAAGGTCTAGAATACTTGAAAACAACCTTATGAACTCAATTAGATACTATCTTGCAAGAGATTCGTCAAATTAGCGAACATGAAGATGCCGAACCTATGCATCATATCACGACCTGCATGGAAACAATCAAAAAATTGCGCGTGGAAATTCTTACTGCTCTTGTCAAAAATACTGCTTCCGGTGAACTACAAGACGAAGCTACTACCGAGATCATTCTCTTTACCCAACGCCTCTACCAGATCATCAAAAAACTACTGGCAGCTCTCGACTATGCATTTCTTCTAAAGTCAGAGCAGTCGATTGCAGAGCATGAGATTGGCTAGATAAAATTTGCTAAGTGAAAAATTTATTAATCAAAATAGACTGCTCATTGCGGTGTATCTTGCTCATATTTCCATAGGGCTGCTGTTTATGAAACTTCGCTAACCTTTCTCCTAGGTATGAACAATTATATTGTACTTACGGGAGTATGTTCTAATCATGGATATTCTCTACCAAGGCTATTGTTGTATTTTTTTCTCATGCAGTACTTGTTAAGACTATGTCAACTTCTCTTTGTTTTTTCTTAAAAAAATTGGCGAGCCCCGTCTGATATTATTGTTTTTGATCCGGTAAAGGCGATGGTGATTGACCTCATGAGCCATTATTATTGAGCCCTCCACTCGATCCTTCCTTCGCGATATATAACGCTGTACCAATCAAATTTTTATCGTTGTGATCGACCGTAAGCGTTGTATGTGGGTATGGGATTTTGATGTTATGATCTTGGAGAGCTTTGAAAATTCACTCTTGGACTTTTCCTTTTGCTGTTTGGATCAGCATACCACTCTTCGGGTCAAAATAGAAGTAAATAAGAACCTCAATTCCATTATTACTCATAGAAAGAATATTCACTTTGGTGCTTTGATGTTCTTTGACTATGTCTACATTATTCACAGCCTCTTTTATGATGTCGAGGGACTCTGGCATAGGTGAGTCATAGTGGATCATCAGCGTGAAGTCTAACCTAATGACGTCTTCAGTATCATAGGTTTTGACTGGTTTCGTAATCATCGTAAGATTCGGTATAATCACTTTTCTGAGTTCAAACGTTCTAATAACCGTATATCTTATGGTAATCTCCTCAATCCTACCAAAGTATTCTTTGTCGTCATCATCCACCACGATAATGTCTCCAAGCTTATAGTCGTTGTTTGTTAAAACCATAATCCCTGCAAACATGTTTCCTAAGATATCTTTGAACGCAAAACCTATACCGAAAGAAAGTCCTCACAGTATCCATCCAAAATCTACTCCTATGATTGCGAATCCTATAAATATACAAAACACACACAATGAATAGAATACTATATCAGCAACAAGTCCTCCTACTTTTTTTGAGTAGTTATCATCACTAAATACATTCGACTCCCTAATTTTTCTAGCAATAAATTTTGTAATCCATCTAGCAGCTATAATCAAAATTGCCACAACAATCAGTGCAATAGCGAACTTCCCCAAAAATAATCGAAACTGTTCCCACGACCAAAGTCCTAGAAAAGAATCTCCTCCTGCACCACTTGTAGTTCCATCAACATTGTCTCCTGCTGCCATAACCACCTATCAAAATAGGTAAAAATCTGTCCATTACATTATATGGATGACGAGGGGTTTTTGCAAAAATTAGGTACGGTGTATTAGTATAGAAATATTAGGTGGAATAAGGGGTTTTGTAAGTAATTATCTATCTACCGAAGGCGAAACGGATGGTTTCAGAGTCTATATCTTTCGCATGATGGCTCAATAAGGTAATAAGTGAGTCCAATCCATCATTTATCTGTGAGTTTCCTCATTTTCCTCTCTTCTTCTTTTTAACAAGAGTACGTTCATTTTTCTTGATATCAAAGTCAGCCTCTTCTGCAACATACAAACCTCCGCTAAATTTGAATTTAAGTAGATCCCCTATTTTATCAATATCAATTCCATCTACCAATGACTTTTTAAAGTCAGCAAGTTCTTTAGATTCGAATTTAGATCACATATACAGTGCAAATTTCTTCACAATCAACTTTAGTAAAAACTTTTTTGATGCTCCACTTGAGTTAGTTAGACTTTGATCCATTTGTCCCATTATGCTTCTAAACTCAGCCCGCATTGCAGGAGCTCATGGCTCATTAAATTGTCAGTTTCTGTCAATTCTCAGCATTACTTTATCAAAAGTCGCAGGACTTATATTCAAAATTCCGTTTGAATAAAATGGCGAGTCTCAACCCAGCGTGAGTTTCTCACTGTGTCCAAATCTTGTGTCTGCTAGCTCGTCAAATACTCTTTTACCAAAATACTCATCTATGATATCTTTTGTCTGCCCTTTTGCAGTTTCTTCATAAGAAAGCAAATGATTGTTTTTATAGTTGAATGCATTAATTACTGTTTGTCAGTTTCTATTAGTATTCCACCATTCCATTACACCATCCATTGCTTTTTTATGCCCGCTGTTATTGGTAAGATTCTCGACAGATATAGTGTCTTTGAGTCATGATTTTGAACTAAGTTTAGGTATCCCAGCTCTTTCAGCAATATAATCTATCATAGTTAGTACTTTATGCGGTGCATTGATATCATCAGCCATTAATGCAATAGGCACTCCAGCCATCCTTCAAATCTTTTTAAGTCTATCTTTATGCTCTTGTCCAAATGTCCAAGTCCCTAATCAACTGACATATAATTGGACTATAGACTGATAGACTTCGCTATACTGAGCCTGAGTTCAAGCGCTTTCAACCATAAGCTCCAACGCAGCTAATGAGGTAGCTGGAGTGTGTTTAACTAACGTTCACCTAAAGGTAGCTGCATAATCGTCAAAGTTATTTTTGTTTGCCATTGAATTTTTAATATTGTCGATTGCATCTCCTGCACCAAACTTATCTTTATACCCTTCTACTTTTTTACTAAACTGTGATCAAAATACTTCCACCATATCTTCTGTCTCTGTTGCATTTTGTATATATGTTAATTCAAATTTGACAAGTTTATCAAAGAGTATTTGATTCTCTGGACCGCTCTTTGCTTCATCTATAAGTTTTTGTCTTTCACGCAAGAACACTCCGTGATGCTTATCTCAAAGAATCGCCTTCACCCAGAGTCATTGATGCGCATTCCCATTTAAAGCTCTAAAATATGGATGTCAGCCTTTGTCTAAAGCGTATAAAAGATAGCCTGCAGCCTTAAGTTTGAACATTCCTGGGTCTAGTGTTATTCCAGGAGTAAATATCTCTTTCTGAATACGTCTTGAAACTGCTTCTGCTTGGATATCATTTGCGTCTTTGCTATCGCGCCCTCCTAGGCTGCTTTGGAATTTACTTATTGTCGAAAAAATAGCTTCATCCAAACTTGTTAAAGCTTCAAGCGCAAACCCGCCACCAAATGCTTTTGCCACACTGTATGTTAATCTTGCTGCCTGAATCTTTTTTCTCTCTTCAAAATTGAAATAGTTTTTGACTAATGGTCAGATATTTTTGGCCGCTTGTATTATTGTACCCAACGTCATCCATGAAACACCAGGTCTTTGTGAATCTTTATATGTTTCTTTCGCTTCTTTTGCTTTCTTTATTTGTTCATCACTAAATGGAGCAAGTCACTTTTCAACACAGAATACTAGAAAAGTGTTATAATCCATCTCTCTCGTCCATGATGGGTTTTCGAGCGTCACGGTGACCGTATTACTATTCCATATTACTCCGTACAACACGGTGTTCTTCATATTATTTTTATCAATCTTGCCAATGTGAGTAACCACATCATACTTCGGTGCAGATGCATTATAATATTTCTTCTGGAGCAATTTGCCGTCTTCCCGCTTTATCTGCTGTCCTGCCCATGGCTCTTTTCAAGATTTTATTGTTCTATCATCAGTATCTAATTTTTGTGAAATGTATTCATAAAAATCTTTCCCATTTGAAACTTTTGTATACTTTCTAATCTCTCCACGTTGCCTTAAGTTGCTTAATCACTTTTCAGTCATTTCTAAAGTGTATACTTTGCCATTTCCTCCTTCAAGATTTCACTCTGTCGATGATGTAACCTTTACCTGATATTTTTTGGTCTCTTCATTTATATCTACAATCTCAGTCTGTACCCATATATTCCCATACCCTGGAATAGTAGATTCTTTCATTTTTAGATACAACAGTGTTCATACTTTGAATTTAGTATTCATATCTCCATCTATTGTTGTTTCAAATTGACCTTTGAAATCATTCTCTTCTTCATGTTCACGTGACGCAGTTTGTGGTTCTGGCTGATTAGGATCTGCATTTCTTCCACCATGTCCGCGTGTATTTGCAGGAGCAGTATTTGGTTCTGGATTAAGAACCCCATCATAATCACCATTATTTAACTTCGTGAGTTCTGCCTCCATATCAGCAGCAGTAACTGGTTGTTGGAATGGGTTGTTCTTTTCATCTGGATCTGGAATGATTTGTTTCCATACAGACGCTCACCCATTTTGAAAATTAACGTATTTATTAGGCCCAATATTTACTGCAGACGATCTCGTCCCACCTCCTTTATTCGGTTTACGAGGAGCAGTAGTTTCATGAGCTGTAAGTATTGCTTGTAATGCAGGACCATCTGGCACTTCTCATTTAGCAAAAGTACGTGCACCAGCATTCGCATCCAGTTGGTCTAGGAATACTTCATCCCCATGCTCAATATAATCTTCCAGTGCATCTAAGTCGATTTGATGAATTGTTTCAAAAGAGAATGAATCGCGGCCGAGTGCTTTTGCGATTGCGTTTTCTATATCTGTTAGGAGATATGACTTTCCGTTTACCGTAACTTGTTCGCCCCTCGTTCCTGGCACTGCTTCTGCCAGCTGACAAATCTGTTCCTGAATCAAGACTGTCTCTTCTCCATCAACTGTCTTTACGGTTATCTGGTCGATCTTATTAAATCACAAAATTCTATGCAAGACCTCATGACGTTTTTGTTCTTCTTTCCAAGCAGAAAATGCTCTAAACTCTGGAGTTCACGTATCAAGCTCTGGGTCGTTCATAGATTTCCCATTGAACAAATATTTATCTATTAGGATTACCTCTCCTTTTTTGTTTGTTAGTGGATTTGGATTGAGAGTAATCGCTATACCAAACTTTTCCGCTATCCATTTTGTATTATAATAGACCTTACCTTTCTCAATCCACGCATATGGGCCATGTTTTGGGTAATTTTTGCCCATCTCTTTTCTAAGTTCTGCCTCTAGTTTAGGAGGTATTTTATCTGTATAGCCACCAAAAGCATAGCTTGCGCCTTTCTTTTTTCGCTCTTTTTCTTCCTCACTCTCTTCATCATCGCTAGTCGCACTACCTCCTGTCATCTCTTCTTCGTTACCTTCTTTATCAACCTGAGCGTCTTCCGTAAAATTATCTTCCTGAAAATCTCCAGATCATTGCTGTCTATTTTTTATATCTTCAAATAAGTCATTTGTTTCTTTGGAAATATTTTTATCTTTTATAGTAGTCCTTTCGTTTAACTCATAATGAGCGCAGGTTAGATACACATCTTCAAGTTCTATGAGTTCTCTATTTTCTAGAGTCACAATTCATTCTTTCTCAGTTCCATTATTTGTTTCATATTTTTCTGGAAAATACGAAGCTATCAATACAGCAATTTCTGGGCTAGATTTGTGAATATCTATATCAATGTATGCAACCGGTATTGTTTCATCCCAATCACCCTTTGGTTGCTCTTTCATTAATCTCTCAATCGCCGCACTTCATAAAGATCTTTCTGCGATTGCCAACTGTAGTTTGCTTCCTCATGGTCATGGGACTTCTACTATTGATTTTTTAGATGTATAGAGTGAAACCAAAAAGTTTACAAACTCGCTTCTATCGAGTCAGCGTAGTTGGTCGTCCAACAATCAGTTGTGAATTACTCCAACTAATTTTGTCACATCACCACGATATACTCACTGCTCATACGCTTCCACTTGTTTACCAAACGCATTTATCTTATCGACAACTTTCGTCTCTATATGCGCTGCAAACAAGGGTTCCATCTGAGCCAAGATGCCGCGTGTCTTGCGCTTACCATTTGCCAATTCCGTGATTACTCTATTGAATGGAAGCTCTACAGTGTCCAATATTTTATCTAGATCTATATCTCCTACAAAAGCATTAGCCAAGCACTCTAAATTAAGTTTCAGATCGTTGAAGTTTTTACTTTTGTTTAACGGCGCTTTGTTAGTAATAGTTTTAAAGCTTTGCGCACTTGCCTTATCGATATTTTGTGAAAGTATTTCTTGTGATATTCTTTCTTGCAGCAAAGGAAGTACGATACTCCACAACGCTTTGTACCCGTCCATTTGTGAGGTGAAAAGCGATGGGCAGCTGAACATCTCACGCAATGTAAGTTTTGAGCTGAAAAGAGAAGCAATAAGTTTTTTCTCTTCGTATGGTTTTTCTTCGGATTTCAAAAGAAACTTAACTCTTTTGTATAATTCACCTTTTTCTGGATGCTCAAAATATCCTCATAACGTCTGTGCTATAAATTTACGATCATTAGGATGGTTGTGGTAGAGATCTTGTATAGAGTCGCGATCTACAAAAAGCGAAACGAGGTGATCGTTTACACCAATCTTTTTCTTACTCTTAATTTGTTGTTCCAACGACTCCATTTGGATATCGTGTGCTTCGTTTTTCCCCATAGAATAGGCGATAAGTAAAAGCTCCACTTGTATCACATATTATAAGGATATCCCACATAAAAGTCAAATATCCTTCCCTTGAGAAAACTAGTAGGATCACTACCGTAGAAGCCACTTATCTCTTTGTAATTCTATGAATAAAAAAGCGTTTGTACATGACCGAATAGTCCATTTGGGCGGTGCAGAAAAGGTCTTTATCGACCTAATTCGCGTCTATGCCTCTGATTTGAAAGGAACTGGCTATCCGTCACGAGATTCTACTCCACTTGTAACTGCTCAGAGTATGAGAATTTTTACCCTATTTTCAAATAGAAAATCACTTCCAGTAGATGGCTACGAAATCCCTCTTACAGTAGCCCTTCCTAGACGGATTAATCAACTATTTGTTCGATGATCCCGTCCAGAGACGACCAAGTTGTGTAAAATTCGTAGAAAATTCTTGGATTATCGTAATTTGATCGTGATATATCCACTGCTGACGCGCCTCTTGGCAGTTAAAATCCGCGGATTCAATGCTGATCTTATAGTTATTTCATCGTTTGCAGCAGTAAAAAATATCGTTTCGCCTTATCGCCTGAGCGAGCATCTATCTCAAAACGATAAGAGTACTTCGGAAAATTGAGAGTCAAAAACCCCCAAGACCATACTCTACATACACAGTCCCATGCAGTATATCCATGAGAACTATCAAGAATATCTTTCTAAATTATCTCCTTTTCAGCTCCGCATCTTCAAGCCTACCGCAAAAAAGTTACGCGCACGGGATCTTATCCCAAGAACGTATGATGAGGTCTATGCAAACAGCAACTACACTGCAGAGTGTGTTAAACGTTATTACAACATAGATGCAAAAGTCCGGTATCCACGTATTGAAAAAGAATTTGTATTATCAGCACCAACTACCCAACCACACAGTTATTATTTGTATGTTGGAAGATTAGTAAAATTTATTAGAGAGGTAGATCTTATCATACAACTATTTAATAAATTAGAACTCCCACTACTCATCATGTGATCATGACCAGATGAGTTTTATCTAAAATCTATCGCAGGAGACACGGTCACGTTTATAGGGCAAAGCGATACAGTGGAAGACAAAGTAAAAATTATGAAACATGCCCGCGGACTAATTAATCTCACTAAAGAAAGTTGTGGAATGGCGACCATGGAAGCATTAGCCGTCGGTGTACCCGTCTTTGGGTATAACCAAGGAGGAACTGCAGAGCTTGTAGATGAGAAATCTGGCTTAATGACTAGCTCTAAGGAGCTGTCTACTCTTGTCGAGTTGTTTAAAAAGTTCGAAGATATGCATTTCGATCGTTTGCAGATTAAGCAAAGATTTTTGGAAAAGGTGCAAAACAGTAATACAGTTAGCGATACATTATAAAAAAACAACTACTTCCTAATCTCACACGAATCTACGTACTGTAAAGCAATGTGACGAAATTCTTCCATTTCATCATCATTGAATGTCTCTCCATCAAAATTTTTGTCTAAAGTATTTCATGATCTATAGGATTGGAGTATATATTTTTTTGCTCATGTGATATCTTTTAAAAGAGAAGGAAACCTTTCTAATGTATGATAACGCTTGATCAATGTAGTCCTAAATTCATAATCTACTTTCCCGCGCAATAATAATCTTATCGTATGGTGATACGGGGTAAGCACTTCTTTAGAATCAACTAATTTGTTCCAATTGTGCATATCTTCTTTTATATCCATCGCAACATAATCAATCATTCCAGTATCAATCAATCTTTCTACCAATAACGGATCCCTACCGTTAGTGTCTAGCTTGACCAAAAATCAAAACTCTTTAACCTTAATACAAAACGCTTCTAGATCTGGTTGTATTGTTGGCTCTCAGCCGCAAATCACTACTCCGTCGAGAAGTCCTTTTTTCCCTTCTAGGAAGTTAAAGAAAACATCCTGTGGAATGAAATCCTTATTGAGTTTTATCTTTTCTGGCAAGACCATTTCTGGGTTGTGACAAAAACGACATCTGAGATTACATCATGCGGTGAAAATAATCGTAGCGACTTTGCCTGGATAGTCCAAAAGTGTCGTTTGTTGGATTCATGCAATAAGCATACAACAGGATTAGTAAGACAAAATATTACTCTTTAGTAGAATTTATTTTTTCATACTTCTTAATGAATGCTGAATTTGCGCTTGTCCCTTCTGAGAAGTGTTTACGAGAATAGTGTTCTGCCTTTTTCCCGATGTTGAAGTGACTAACTGGTCTAAAATAACCCATTACTCTAGTGTAAATTTCACATCTTGTTCTCTGAGGTTGAAGTGTTGATGTAGTCATAGTGATGATATATAAGGATAAAAATGTCTATAAGGCTTTTGTTTGTAAAACATTTGGATACTCTTTTTGAGTGTAGAGAATTCTGTTTGCAATATCTTGTTTTTCCTCTCATTGATATCAGACTGCTTCATCACATTTTGGGCAGTAGTCATGCTCTCAAGTGAGATATCCATGTACTGGGCAAATAGAGAATGTGGGTGTGATAGTAATGTAAGGAAGCTGATAATTATCCAATACTTTTTTTACCAAGCGTTTACATGCTTGCGCATCACTAATCCTTTCTCCCATATATAAATGCAACACTGTTCATCAGGTATATTTGCACTGGAGTTCGTTTTGATAGTCTAATGCCTCGAAACAGTCATCTGTAAATCAAACTGGGAGTTGTGATGAGTTGGTATAGTACGGAGCATTATCTGTTCCTGCCTGGATAATTCATGTGAGTTGTTTCTTGTCTTCTTTTGCAAACCTATACGTTGCTCACTCCGCAGGCGTCGCTTCCAGATTGTAAAGGTTTCAAGTTTCTGTTTGATACTCTTTTAACCTTTGTCTCATCATCTCTAGAATTTCTACAGCAAAAGAGATTCATCGCTTTGTAGTAACATCCTCTTCGCAATCAGTAAAGTTCAATATTGCTTCATTCATTCCATTAAGTCATATAGTAGAAAAGTGATTTCTGTAGCTTGCAAGATATCTTTTGGTATAGGGGAATAATCAGGCATTAAGCCGCTTCGTAAGCTCTTTTCTTTTAATCTCAAGCGAATTTTGGGCTTGATCCATCAAGTATAACACTCTCTTCTTGAATCAGTCCATGTCACCTTTGTGTTGATAACCGATTCTTGCTAAATTCAATGTCACCACTCACAAACTTCCAGTCATCTCTGCAGAGCCAAATAGACCGTTACCTCTTTTCGTGAGTTCTGTAAGATCTAGTTGTAATCTACAACACATACTTCTCACGGCTCCAGGAGTATAAGCGTCTGGGTTGGGAACTTTTTTCATTGAACCATCAGCTTGTATTTCTTTTTTGAATTGACTTCCCACGAAATTCTGAAAATAAGGGATTCCATACTTCGCTGTCATTGCGAATATGTTGTCTACTAGCTGTGTATTCCAATCAAAGTCTGGCGTGATATTATACGTAGGGATAGGGAAGGTAAATACATTGCCCTGAGCGTCTCACGTCGTATAAACCTCTACCAAAGCCATATTTATTACATTCATCTCCTCCTGTAACTCACCAAATTTTTTCTCATAGTATCATTCTTCCATGCCTCCCAACATTAGGGCTTTATCACGAAGGTCATCAGGGCAGACAATATCTAATGTTATATTTGTAAATGGCGTTTGAGTTCATCGTCTACTTGGGACATTTAATCCAAAGATAAAATTCTGCATCTGCTGAACGACATACTTATACGCTTTATTTTCAACATACTCCTTCCTTGCAACATCGGTCGGGAAAGAGGCATGAACTTCATCTAATTCATCCGACAATGTTTTCTTAAATTTATGGACAAATGGAGCAAGATACGTATCAAAGCTGGAAAATGCTTGTGCACCTGCTCGTTCGTTCTGCAAGGTTCCAAAAAAGTTTATCATCTGATTGATAGCTGCCTGCAAATTCCTCGGAGGAGAAGAAGAGAGTCTGTTAGTGACGCCATTAAATCATTCTTCGAGTAATTGCCTTAGGCTTCGTCCCGCGCAATATCCTGCAAACATATCTAGGTCATGGATATGATAGTCTCCACTTCTATGAAGATTTCATATTTCTTGGGGATAGATATGTGAAAGTCGATAATTAGCCGTAACTTTTCAAGCAGTATTTAAAATTAATCATCATAGCGAATATCCAGAGTTGGCATTTGCATTAATTCTCCAATCCATCTTACCAAGGTATTCATCCATGGTTTTGCCTACATCGATTACTACTTGCTGATCACCTCTAACTAAGTTTCTCTGCTGCCTATAGGTAATATATTTTTTTGCAACTATATCGTGTCACTCTTTAATCAGGACCTCTTCTACGGTATCTTGCACCATTTCGACATCTGGTAGGGGGATTCCACGTTCTTCGAGAGAAAAGACTACTGTAGCGACCATCCTATCAATCATAGAAAAGTCCTCTCCCCCTGCTGCTATAACCGCTTTCTTGATTGCATTATAGATCTTCGACGTGTCAAAGGTATCTATAGAACCATTTCTTTTCCTAATCTTGAAGATCGACATCTTTACAAAACGTATAAAGTATTAAAAAAATAAAGCACTATAAAGCGAAACCACCTACTTAAAATAGTACTATTTTTAAGTACTCATTTGGATATAACATTCAAGTACCTACTTTTTTGTCTGTCGTGCAATTATGAAAAAACAGTGTATGGTTTGTCGTGTAAAAAACTGCGGGCTTAAAGAAGGGCAATCAATTAAAGACTGCCCCATCAACAAATTCCTGCATATTCTTGGTGGAAAACGATCAATGATAGTTTTGTTAGTCTTGGAAAAACCACATAGATTTGGAGAGCTTAAAAGAGCTATTCCAGATATAAGTGAAAAAATGTTAATCACGACACTTCATTCTCTTGAGAATTCACAACTGATTTATGCGCAACGTACTCTCGGGAAAGAATTGAAAACTACTTATTCGCTTACTGAAAAAGGACAAAGAGCCGTCCTTCTAGCTGACGGGATCGCTGAGTTTTGAAAGGAAATTTCATAAATCATATCGGAAATTACATATTAACCTCTGGCTGCATCATATAGTCAGGTTGAAGATACGAGTTAGGTTTCAGTTCGAGCTCTTTTGTATCGATTTGCATAACTTTATCTTTCCGCGCCACTTGCAAGAAATCTCAATCAAATAAAAATGAGATCATCCTTTCCTGATCGACCAATTCTTTCAATGGATGATCATACATCACATCCACAAAGTACTCACCTGATTTTGTCATATGGTCTATAGAATTCGCAGGTAATGTTTGTGTATCTCGTGTTCATGTTTGTACATCAAACGTCGCCCATCGAACATTTTTTCTCTGTCCGATAAATATAATACCTGTAGAAGGTACCAATCATTTTTTTATTAATGCCCCGTAGAGATCAAGTTTGGTACAACTCAATAAACGCAGCTTACCTTCTGTAGCCATCTGCATCGTATTGAGTACAAGACACCCTATTCTAAGCAGGCTAAATCCTCATGGTCCATTGAGAACCCATACTTCTTTGAAAGGATGTTTATCATAGAGATCTCCTACGATCTGAGGGAGAGTCCTTTCTAAGTCATCGTAAGGCACAAGAAGGTTAAGATCCTTACCTTGTATAGCAATCTGGTCACTAGAAATATTAAAAAATAACATATGAGTGGTGATTTAAAAAACGCAATCGCAATTGCTCCAAGGAGTTTAAAACCGAATAATATATTATGCTCTTCCTTGCGCAATATACTCAACAACTCTGATCATAGTGTAACTGAAAATCACCAAAAGTAAACCAATAATAGAATATTTAAATCATTTTTTCCCTTTCTCATACATACTTTCGCTGCCTCCACCGAAGACCATTAGCATACCTGAAACAATTAATCAAATAACAGCCATAGAACCGATAAAGAATGTCGCAGACAAAAATATATCCTGTACAAAAACTTTTGCAGAATTGTCAGTCACCTCTTCTCTAATTTTTAAGGTATTATAAATACTGAGCGAACATGTACCCTTCGCAAGACAATCGCTACTAATATTTATCCCTTCAAAATCTAACGCATGGACTACCGCCATCACTTTGCTCAAAATAAATAACATCTAAGTATATAGAGATTGTAGGTTTTATGCAATTTTTAAGGCGTATTTCTATATACAATAATTGCGTTATTATTTGACAATATGCAATATTAGTATATAATATATACTATTATTTTACAAAAATAAAACTCAAAAATGTCATTCGAAGACTACCTATCTGAAAAGCTAGATGCTAATCGATGAAAAGAAAAACTGTATCAAAGGGCTCAAGAAGTTATTAGAGACAATAAAATAACTGCTTGATGAGTGTCATCTTTATCAGAATTTCAGAAACATTTACGAAGTGCATATCTTGCATTACTAACCGACAGAGAAATTATAAACGATTTAAAGCTACCAACTGAAGAGGTTAAATACACCAAAGGAAAGTTTAATAAACAGTACCAATCTAAGCATCTAGACCACTTACGCGATGAAAGCGATGAAGCCACAGACGAATACCGAGAGGAAAGCGAGAAGCAAGAAGCTATGATAGAAAATATGCAAAACCGATTTAAAAACTTTTCATATTATAACTCATACACAAGAACTGAAAAGTTTCAAAATGACCAAAAACGAGAAAATATCTTTGAAAAAAAAATTAG
This sequence comes from Candidatus Absconditabacterales bacterium, assembly GCA_038211735.1. Classification (GTDB taxonomy): domain Bacteria; phylum Patescibacteriota; class Gracilibacteria; order Absconditabacterales; family Absconditicoccaceae; genus JBBQVK01. Next base: position 284,179 of record JBBQVK010000001.1, read on the forward strand.
CCAATGTAATGCAGAATCATTTTTGTTTAATAGGCTCTATGAAATGATGATGACAAAAATGATTCAAGCCTATGTGGAAGATGACTTTTCAGATTACAAAGTAAAAGTCTATAAAACAACTAGTTACGATGATCTGATGAGCTGAGTTGATATTATTGTCGCTCTACAAAACAAAGAATGATATCGAGCTAATGTGGGTATAGATCATATCTGTGGAAATAGTATAAGCGCTATTGAGGGAAAAGAAAATAAGTCAGACAAGTCACACTGTATGGAATATAATTCATCAGTACGTAATGGTAGATTCTCTGCTATTCCAAGAGTTGTCCGGAATTCAAATCCATGAATATCTTTTCTTCTTTTCGATTGGTATTTATGAAAGATCGCAGCTGGTGAAGATGTTGCAAATAGTAAACTAATAGATATCTATTATGAAATTCAACAAAGCCATCCAGAGTTATATAAAGAGTCTCTCGATTCTGGGACAGAAATAGATAAAAGTAATGACCGCGTAAAAAATGCTATTTTAGACCTTATAGATAGATAATGGTAAACTCTAAAAAAAATGCTCCTCATTCAGCACAGTCTTCAGACAAGAAAATATCCAATCCAGAGAGAGGGCAAAAAAAAGAAGCCACGCCCGAACAACAGGACGAAACAGCAAAAAAAATAGAAGAAACTATTAAAAAAATAGTTCTCTAATAGACTTATTCAAGTGAAAGTTTTTCTTGATACTGGCGTATTATCCCATCCTTAACCATCCCCTCAACAACCTGTTCAAATTTCTCATGCGGGAAAAGCGTTTGAAGATCTTTCGAAGATGTAGATCCATGCGTTAGTAAATGTTTTAATATTTTTCCTCTTACTTGTCTCGGAGATCATTCAAATTTAGACTGTTTGGATAGTGATTTGATACCTGTTGCTGCAACAGTCGCAACTAGCGATCCATAATCCATCAGCGCGTTGTTCCAATCATTAGAACGTCCTGCAGGGACACAACGCAGTGCGAGCTCTTCAAGGTCATTCTTACTTAACTCCTCTTTGATTCATAACTCTCGCATCAGTACTCTTCTAATATTGGTATCCACCACTGGCGAAGGAAGGTTATATGCAAAGGCCAAGATCGAAGATGACGTATACGGTCAGATTCCTGGAAGAGTTAGAAGTTCTTCACGTGTTTGTGGTACTTTACCTCAGAACCTATGTACTATCTCCTGAGCTGCTTGCTGTAAACGGATTGCTCTAGAGTTAAAACCTAATCCAGATCGAAGACGCAGTAATACAGTCTTTTCAACCTCTGCCAACGACTTCATCCCAGATAGTATATGAACCCATGCCAAAAACTTAGGAATCACACGATCGACCTGCGTTTGTTGTAACATTATTTCGCTCACAAAAACTTCATAGGGATTTTTGCTATCTCTCCGTGGCAATACTCTTTTGTGTATGGCATATCGATCAAGAATCTTATGCTGGAACTTTTCTATTTTTGCAGTCGATATCATACGCTACTTTATTTCGTAAAAGTGAAATAGTCATTGTAAAAAATTAATCCTTCAAAGAGGAGACCAATCATAAATCATTTCAAAAATGATGTAACTGGCGTAATAGATAGCTTTTGTTCAACCAACAATACAATCACTAATCACACAAGCCCGACGATCCAGTGATGTACATGAAAGTTGGAGATAAATATACTTCTTCCAATGAGATGTCCTTCATACTTTCCAGCGACTACTCTACAAAGCAGATTCGCCACAACAAAGCCCGCAACTCCTCGGCTATATAACTCATAATTTCTAGACATGTGTTTGCCAAAAATAAAACTTATAATGAGTTATGCTAGGTTTGACTGTTTTTTCAACCAAAATAGTAGTTTTATAAGTATTGATTATTATAGAAAAATAGGTATAATATACTTTTAATTATGACAGACAAATGGCAACAACACACACTTCTCCTTATCTACTCGAAAAGATTGAACTTAATGAACATGGCGATGTAGGTGGAGATCAGATCTATAAATTAGAAATTCATAAAAAATATCAAAAAAAAGTCTTTGATATCCTATCTGCACAAGAAACAGTGATGTCAGAGGAAGTCTCCTATAAATATGAAGAATTTGTGGACGTAGTACATATTATTTTGGCTGAACCTGGTGTTACCTTTTCGCCAGTTGATGCAGACATACTCCTTTCTGAGATAGAACATGATGTTGTATACGATGAACAATCAGCAAACTACTAAATCTTCTATAATTTCAAACTCTTGGCCTGTTTCCAATCTCTCTCAAACTGCCCCTTAAACTGTTTTATAACGCGCGGATCATCAATCACGATACCAAACTCTCTATTGTGGTCTAATGCATTTGAGGAGAGGTTCATGCTTCACATGATAAGTGTTTTTTCATCGATCAAGATATTTTTTGCGTGGAGGTAGAGATCATCAAATATTTTGGTTCAAGTAGATAGGTTATCCAATCGCTTTTTTCATTGATACTCTCACACAATCAAACGCATATCTACCTCCTGATTTTTCTTTTGTAATAAGCTTACGAGAGCTTGATCTTCGATATATTGCGTTTCGATCATGATAGAGCTTTGCGCGCCAGAGATCGCCTCCTCTATGATTTTCCTACAATTTATCGGGCAAACAAGTAGGTGATCGTCTATATCTCCTGACATAATAGCATCTCACGTTCGATCTTTTGCAAAGATTGTCACCAAACTTTGTGTTACGCCAGAATACGAAGAGATAAATCGGTACTCTCTATTTTGTCGAAAACTAGGATAGCTTAAGTTTGCGGTGCTAATCATAAAACGACTATCATCGATAACCATCGCTTTTGCATGGACGTAGTTGGTTCAAAGTTTTTCATCAGTACGGATTTCGATATCCTTCCCTTTCAAGGCTTTTTGTAGCGCAATAAAATCTTTAGTTCCTCCCTCTCCATAGATATTATTTTCTACAATAAGATCAATATCTACACCAAGCTGTGAAAGATTACGTAGCAGTTGCTGCGTCTTCTTATCAGTAATCTGATAAAATCGCATCTTTAAAGTATATTTAGTAGAAGCTAACAGATCAAAAATATCACCTTCGGTATCATACGGACTAATGAGTAGGGTTCATGTAACGACAGGCCCCAATGAATTCATGGTAGTCTCGCCCAAAGATCAAGTAGATCAAGCAACTCACTGCTGAAATACTATCTTCCCGCCAACCACAAGCCAGACAAAACACCCTACTATTGCCACGCCAAAAGTAAGATACAGCCAGTATTTCTTGCTTTTCATGAGGTATATAAACACTAAAGAATTGCTATTTATAGACAGAATTACATCTATTCCCAAGAATAAGTACAGAATTATACTGACCGAAATATCACGTCAAAATTGACAGATTAAGGTGGCTTGCATATACTTATACCATAGTAAAATAGCTGTTTTATCGCATCTATTCCATGTCTGATAATTTATACGATGTCGATCCTGAAGCAGAACAGGAAGACGAAGAAGGGACGAAGAGCAAGATAGCAACCTATGCACTGATTGGTGCAGGCGTCATTATCGGCATGTTCGTTGCATTCTGGTTGATGATGAGGATGAACTATAAAGTTAATGCAATAAGAGATAACTTTCGACCGACACTCAAGATAGCAAGTATCGTTATCATCGTTTTCATAATCGTAGTGGCAATCACCATGTTTCTTATAAACATCATAGGAAAAAAGGGCGCATACGACAAGCACTACACCAAAGAAAAACCTATCAAAAAATAATTTAGCAATATATAACAATTACGATGCATTTCGATTATCGACAACTTCTTGCAGGGATAGGCATACTAACGTTTGGTATGCGTATTTTTGAAGGCGCTATCAAAACACTCGGTGGTAGTAAACTGAAAAGTATCATAAAGAAATATACTAACACAGGCTGGAAATCAATCTTTACCTGATTTTGGACTACCAGTCTTTTACAAAGCAGTACGCTTCTCTCGCTTCTTATATTGGCTTTTGCGGGAGCCGGTGTCTTGACATTGAAAAGTGGTATAGGCCTGCTTCTATGAGCAAATGTTGGATCACCTATCTTACCATTATTGGCCGCTTTGATATGATTTGGTACGTTCAAAATATCAGCTTTTGCTCTCCCTATTATTGCGGTGGGATGAATAAGCCTTATTTTTGTAAAATCAGAAAAACGGCAGCAAGTCGCAAAAATGATGGTAGGATTCGGATTATTGTTCTTGGGATTGGATTTCATGAAAGCGAGTGTAGACGCAATGCAGGGCCAATTCGGTTTGGAGCATTTTAAAAATTTAAATCTGCGAGAGTTCGGAATATTATGATTCATCTTAACTATTATGATAAGTTCTAGTTGAGCTGTAAGTATTTTGACTCTAGCAGCATTGGATGGCGGCATTATTAGTTTCCCTGCAGCGATTGCGATCTGAAGAGGTGCTACCATTGGGACAACATTCCCAGCTGTGCTATGATCCCTAGGAGGCTGACGTATCAAAAGCCAACTTGCCGCTTCTCATGTCCTATTCAATGCAATTTCTGTGGTGATCTCTCTTATCTTCTTCTGGCAATATATTTGGTTAATAAACGATGTATTGTGATTCGACGATAAACCTGTGATGGGAAATGCTGTCCTAAATATTATTTTTGATGCAAGCACCGCTCTACTATTATGATTTTTACTTACTCCATTTACCAAGTTTATAGTATGGTTAATTCCTAGCAAAAAAGATACTGATTTACGTCTCAAAGTGCTGGATGCTACCGTAAAAGGTCAGAAAAGTGGTGCAACATTTGCAAGTGCGAAACTATATGCGTTACATGAAGACTGCAAAGCTCTAATTAATTATGTTGCTGTTTACAACGCTTATCTGTTTGGACGAGATATGAAAGAGTTAAAAACAATTAAAGGTTCAAAGAAGGTTATAAAAGCAGTTGATCGAGACAAAACAAAACATAAAGAAATGTATTTCGAAAGTAAGAAAATAAGTGATATAATGTTCGAAAACTTACTACCGCTTAAGAATGAAAGATTACCAAAGGATGTTGGAGAAATTTCCGAACACGTAGAAAAAACAATCTACAGTGCGGTGAAATCAGCAAAATCCACAAAAAATATCTACCGCGATATTCAAGATCTTAAAGAATCAGAAAGTAATGTCTTAAAAGATATATACCATACCTACAGTAATGAGTCTAAAGAATTTTACATCCATGTAGCACATATTACGGACAGTGAGTACAAAAAAGAAAACTTTCATGAACTCGGAATAGCTCTCAAAAGGATAGAAACTTACCATCACGGCTTTATTGAGATGGTCACTAAATTTATAACTAAGTCAAAAGACTTCGAAGAGATAGATATTCCAAGTCTAATAAATATAGATCACTACATCTATCAAAGTGCTAAGACTATGGTTAAAGCGTTGCAAAACACGTATCTGACTGACCAGGAAGAAAGCTCCTTTGAGGAGATACACGAGGCGGAGGAAGAACAACAGTAATAAGTGATTGTAAGATGCGAAATAGTGTTTGGCTTATATATTGCCACACCCATTAATTAAGAATCATCTTAATTCAGAATCATCTCAAGTTTATACTCGTTTTCGTGAGGTCCTTCTATAGATCGATAATCATTTCAGAACTCACTCGGAAGTATCTGAAAGTAAAAGTTAACCTTTTTCTTGCCATACTCTCCAGAAATACTACAAAATCTATTCTTATGTTCATCTAATGAATATCTACAGTCAATGACGCTTCCATCGCTCAGTCAGAACCTAATTTTTTTTGCGTCTTCAAAGTTGTTGGTAATAACCTCAGAAAGCGTCAAATCCAAATCATCCTCTTCAAACCAAGCAGTATCACCCTTTCTCGTCATCTCATCTCAATTATTCTCTCAGTTGAATTTCATGGAATAAGGAGCTTTCTTGCTAGTTCCATACGCGTTATTTATTTTCGGATTGCTGTTTTTCTCATTAGGAAAACGATCTTCTTTTAAGAGAGATCGTCATGCGTCTTCAACTGTACTTCGTTCTTCTATTCTACTATAAAGCATTTCATTGTCTTGTACAAATAGTGTAGCGCTATGTATCTTTTTTATGGAAAGCTCGTCACTAAGCATATTTTCTACAGAAGTACGGTAATCCTGTTTAATTACGACACCGACCGCATAGTAGAAGTAATTAATAAGAGTCTTATTGTTTGACGTCTCTTCTTCATATTCTTTTATCTTATCAATTACGTTGAGTAGATCTTCTTTCTGCAATTCAAAACACGATGCGCTTACAATATTTACTGTATACTTCCTAAAGCTTTCATTAAAGGTTGGATAGTCAGTAAAAAAAGTATCAGGGTTATTGACTAAGTACTTATGCATATAATATTTTTGAAGTAGATTATTACTAATCCAGAGTGGGGCATCTCCCCACCAGTCAATAGATTCTCATATTTCAATCAGTCAGTACTTAACCATACTTTTTACGAAAAAAATCAGCTCGTCAATTACATTATCAATAAAGGCATGACGTCCTACCTCTAGAAAGTCTAGTTTACCACGATTAAACGATTTACCTCGTCTCTTCTGATCTGATAAGTGTTGCACATTTATTTCTTTGACAATCTCATTATTGATTCAAAAATCTGCCCAATATGATGGATTATTTAATACTATTTCTCAGATATATTTTATTAAACCGATGTGTTCTTCATAACTAGAACTGCTACTAATCGCTAAAGTATTGAGTGCAATATCCCTCAAGCCATCATACTTAGCGCTCAAGTATTTGTTTTCATTCTCGTCGATAGTCTCAGATGAATTTTTATAATGTCATGAAATTACGTATTGAGCTAATTTTTCTCTTGTTAGATTTTTTTCGTTTATTAGGTATCAGTCTCTACTCAAACAAAAACTACAAAACTGTTCAAGATCGGATGGCCTTTGGATAATATCTTGGTTTTTTAGTAAGAGATCAAACCTTTCCTTATAGACACCTGAATACTTTTCTCATAAATAATCCTTTAATAATTTTTCGTGAAAGTTATTTTCATATCATGCTATAGTCCCGTCTACAGAGTTGTACACCATGTCGGTTCCAATGCATATCTTAGTCTGAGATCAAAAACTTGCTGAAATATCATTTAGGATAAGGGTATCGCGTTCCTTAACATAGTATTCAATAGGTGAATTTGGTATAAAGCATATAACCTTTTTTATATCAGAAGATCTCATCTTCATGAGTGATAATGTATGTTCTAGATATGTATTTCTAGTGCTTGTGTTTTTAAGCTTACTCCAATCTAGGAAAATAGGGAAGTAATTATCTCACTCTGTACCATCCAAATACAAATTTTCCCATCTCAAAAGTAAATCATGATAATACTTTTTAAATAAAGTCGTTTTGCCTGACCCAGCTCATCATCTGATTATTAATTCTCTTTGGAATACTTCTCTATTCTTAGATTCCAATGTATCTTGTAAAAACTCATCCAGCAACACTTCATCTTTAATATCAATAGGGACAATAGTTCATGGCAATACATACGATATATTGGTCCCGACATATACGTCGTTAATATCAAATACTCCATGGAGAGTAGTGATTTTACTAATACGTTCTTTGTCTTTAATGCTCTTAATATCCTCAACAATATCTGTTATCTCTTTATTGTATTCAATCCTACTCAATACTTCTTCTCCGTGCTTTGACTGCGAAACTACGTAAATGAAATATCTAAGAGTTGAACGTCATGGCTTAGCTCCCAGTATCAATTTAGTCAATCTTTCAAGTCATTCAGGTCAAAGTTTTAAGACCTCAGAATCAATAAACTTTCTCAATATTCCTTCTTTCTGGATTGCTACACCAGATCAAACTCAAGGCAATGTACTCAAAAGGATACGAGACAGTATCATACTTTGTATAATCTTATGTTGCTGCAGATAGAAATAAACAACATCGGTATTTCACTGATCCAAAGATATCTTCAAAAACGATTCAAGTTGTACAAGGAACTCATTCAAAACAAGTTCATTTTCAGCAATTGTATTTTGGGATGACAATCAATTAATAATAGGTCCTAGTGAAGATAGTATGTTTTCGTATTCTCCCATTGGAATACGGACAAACTTCATTGCACTTTCCTCTCGTAAGCGTTCTATAAATTGTCAATTTTTTGAGATAGGATACGTGTGTAATTGAGAATGCCCAGAGTCATAATGCACGTCAATTCCTTCATTCTCACGCTCAAGCGAGTTCTTCACTTCTACAGCTTGAACTGTAGTTCTATAGGCCACCACTAAATGAAGTACATGTAGGTCTTGATCTCACTCTTTCAATATAGTCTTTATTACTTGCTCAATCCCATCTGATGCGTTTTGCATCGTTTGCATGTATGATTCTTCGACTATTTTTTCTTGCAATCCAGGGATCTCAATAACCTTTTCTTTTCATAAGATATGCTTACTACCAAACCCTCGTTGTTGCAATTGTTGTTCAGTAACTTTTCATGAAGCGAGTAGCCCGTTTACCTCCGATAGTTCCCATTTTTTCCTAGCAGATAACAACTCAAAATGCTGCAGTATTTCGACTAATTCAACGCCCATAAATGCCAAATACTTTTTAAGTAGCTCTATAGATTCAATATTGCGAACTGTATCATAAGCGGCATAAATATTGACTTTAGTGAATCACATTTTCTTTATCTTCCTCGCTTCTGCATATAGTGTAGACTTTTCAATGTCATATTCATCAGGATGTAGAGGAACTTTCTCTCATTTTGGAGGATCCTTTCCAATCAAACTTGGAAGGTTTATTATTCACTCATTATCAGATGTTCTTGATGTTGTTTTCCCGTGACGGATGACTGATAAAAAAACATCAGGCTTCATCGCATCTGAGATCTTTGAATTTAATAAAGTTGTTTTTAGTGCGTTCTCAACCTTAGTGCTACTAGAGAGCGTATTAATAATAGGAAAGTTATTAAGATTGCTCTCATTATGTTTTCAATTACTAGGTTTTGGAGCATTTAGAAGCATATTTACAACAAGATTAAATAATCTTCTCAATCTTCCCAATTACCACACGTGTCTTATCTAACTTCAGGTAGAACTCTCTCAGTGTTCACGAACAACTCAAGGGAAGCGCTTCTTTGAAATAAGTAAGTGAGAGTTTACAAATCGGTCATATGATTTTACCTAACATCTGGTTTTCTTGTCTAGTAAATGTAGAGGGAGCAAAAGTGTCATTACGAATCTCTTCTCCAATATGATCAATCAGATATCATAAGACTTCAACCGTTGTCGTTTGGGATTTTATATCATCTTTTGTCAATTTATTTCCGTTAATATAGACTCTATCTAAAATAACATCCAGTAAAATTCATGCTTTGCGTTTTTCAAAAAGTTCACTATAAGATCAAATTTCTGTGACTCATTGATTATTAGAATATTTGAAATAATCTTTCTGCACATGTTCAGAGTATTGTCATAGAGAAATATCTTGGTGAACAGTAACTCATTGGATTGTATGTCCATCACGCCATGAACAATATTCGTAGTTCACATTCGGGTATTTTTCTTGTATAGTAATAATTAGTTGTTCCAACGTATTTCTACTCTCACCATAGGGAGCGACCAAAAGATAGGATCAACCATATTTCCCTGAGTATAAAGGAATAGATCATAATATTTGATCATCGCGAGTTTTTTTTTGATCAAAAATCTCATTCACGTAAGTCAAAAAAATATTTTCACCTTGTACTACTTCACCAATTTGCTTCATTTCATTGAGGTAATGGAGTACTCATGCAACTTCACGGTTATGGATTTCTCATATTACCATTAAATCTTGGATTGCATGAATACAAAGACAGGTGATAATTATCAATGTATCAGATATTGAATCAAAAAATCATGCATTTTTTACTAAGATGTCAGGATATCAGTTCCGTGCTCATCAATGTATAGTGTCTGTAAGAGACGCAATATCATTCTCATACTGCTCTCGTTTTTTTATATCTTTCTTAGATTCTTTTTGAGTTTTTTCTACATTTGCGGAAGTTCCTGAAAACAATATGCATCGATCAAAAGGGATATCGTCGCTTCAACCAAGTGAAATTGATCATCGTTTTGGATCTTTAGATCCTTCAGTCCATTCACGCATATATAAGCAAGTTGATCCTTTATCTTCAAACGCTGCGATAATTCTATCGCCGTTTGCGTGTGTTTCTCTTAAGTCCTTCTCAATACGGAACGCTAATTCTATCTGATCAGAGCGTGCCAGTTTCTTTTCGGTTTGTGAAGATATGAATGCTGCCAATAACGCACACAACGTTCACGTAAATCCTAATCCACGTCATCTTCATGCTTCAGATAGTAATGATATTTCGCATCATCATTCTATCTCATATTCCTTGAAAAGTATAGTAAGGATTTTTTCTAACTCAGGCTTATAGGAAAAGAACACTTCACAAGAATCTGTCAAAAAACTTTGCGCATTTATATCGAAATAGGTCGCTTGTTTGAATGAGATTCAATTATCCTTCTTACTTACTCAAATCCGCTGGTAAAGAGGTATTTTTGAAATCAATGAAGGAAATTTGTTTTGATCTCCAATTCAGCCTAAGGCTCGCCTTATACTGAAAGAGGCGCTCATCACTACATCATGACGTGAAAAAAAATCTTTGTACACATCGGCATGTGTTTGTTGTAAGTTCTTTGAATTATGGGCAAATAGTGACATTCGGTAAGCAGTATCGCATAAAACAGCTACTATAAGTATAGATAATTTGTGCCAATTTGTCAAAAAAACGGCATGTCGATAAAAGAGACAATCCCTTTATCAATGCCGTTTTTCATCCAAATATCACTCTAAAAATCGCTTGCAGAGAGAAGTCTATACTAAATACTCCTTCCAGATTATTTTTAGTCGATATCTTGGTATTTACGAAGTATCTCTTTTAGAATATTTAATTCCTGTATTATATCATTAGGGATTGCTTTTCACAGTAGCGTATGCCTTTCATGTATGCGTTTGAGATGGCGTATTACTTCTCACATGGTATCATCAAATCTATCGACCTGTTCCAACAGATCTACATTTATATCTCAGATAATATCTAGTGCGCGTCCTGTGTCTCATGCATTTAATAACTCCTCTGCAGTATTTAGCAAGATTTTAATTTCATTATATCGGTCATTGATAGTGCTTCCTTTAGAAATGTCTTGCGCAATATTAAGACGAATTTCTTCAATCATAGTTACTATCTGTGCATGAATTTTTGCGTTGTTTGACATTTTACACCCTCTTTAATGATAAATATATGACTTCACCAGTCCCCTTTACGAGCTCGATGAAACGGTGTTTTCAAATTGAATTGGAGAGTCTATGGAAATACAATTACTTTATCCTTACTTTGAACGAATTGACTCAAGTATACTACGTTCTATATCTTATCAATATCGATCTTATCCAAGAAGATACTTCTAAATCTTGAGTCTTGTAGCATCTGATCCAACTGTTTGTGATCAAGTAGCTCCCTTGAAAGTATGCCCGTAGTTGGAATATCATACTTGCTCATGAATGAAATCGAAGATGGCTCACAGTTACCTACATCAAGACTGTCTTGCAATGTATATGTAGTTTGTAAGTTTGAACCAAGATATTGCTTCACAAGCTGAACTTGTTTCTCTGTAGACCATTTTTGAATATTTCTGTATTCATTCTTTGACTTTATAAACGCGGAATGTTTCATTCTACTCTTATAATATTCTAGTCATTTTTCCTCTCGTTCATTTAGAGGAACAATCATTTCGTACTCTTGTAAGGGGTTATTTAATGCGTCGAACTTTGGATGTAACTGTTCATTTTTTGTAATATAACATATATATACCCTATTGTTAACAATCCTATATATTAAATTTCAACTTTTACTCCAGTTTTCAAAGGATTGATCGCTAGAAAAGAATTTTTCTTGTAATAGTTGATTTCTATTAAGATCACTCACGATTCATTCTATCAAGTAAGGAAGTGATTCTATATATTTCTTTTCAAGATACTCAGCAGATCACACTTCCATTCCCTTGCAAAGATTTTCGAGATCGTCAATGCATGACGCATACGATACATCACCTGCATATATAACAATATCTGTATCTCATATTGCGGATCTAATCTCCCCATATTCAGTAGAATTAATAATTTCATTGTTCGAACTCATAAGATATCAACCATTGACACGGATGCTGTTGATATATGCAGGATTATACTCTTCAAGAGGTTTGGTATATAGCACACCATTTCCTTTTCTATAAGCTAGGTTTCATCTTTCTTCTAGAGTCCATCCATTGATCATAAATTTCTTATCTTTGCTATGCACTGCACGTGGATGTTCGCTTCAAAACCATCTGGTAATAAGTCCATACTTTCATTTACCAACATACTGGTTACAAACCTTATATATTCCCAATACTCTATCAAACTCAGATCCAGTTTCATTATAGAAATTTCTATATTCATTTAGTTTCCCAGTATAATGTAATATATACTTCAACTTATTATTATCAATAATATTTTCACTTGCGTATTTAATAGCTATTTCTACTGGCTCGCCATTTCTATCATAAAATCCATCTAAGATATATTCATGGATAGGCATATCCCTTATAACTTCTCACTTACTTTTTATCGTTTCAATCACTTTCTGTGTATCTTGTGGATCAATGAAAGCATAATCCACTACAGACTTATCTTGAGGGAAGATAATAATTGGGTACTCTCTTTCAACCACTCATCTTTTTGAAATGGCACAAATCCTTACTCAGTTTACAGTTGGTCGCATGCTCTCATCTTCAATAGGAAAACGTACAGCAGGTAGAAATACTAAAGACTTCTTTCAACTATGAATATATCACGCTCATGAAAGTCATGACATAGACGTATAGTATCACTTTCATCAAAAATCTTTATGTAGCTCTCTTCTTTCTTCAGGATCCTCAATACTATACATTTTATTAAATGTCTCTGAGAGTATCACATCGCCATTCCCCCCTTCGAAAGAGTACTTTCTGTGTGAACTTGTTGGTAATATGCTTCCGTACTTTTCAATTTGTTCATTTATTTTGTCATATTCTTGCTGGGTAAGTGTGCGAAGTTTAATCTTCGTTTTTATTTTTTCAATTGTGTCAGAACCATACGATAGATACGAATGATTTTCAATATATTCAATTAGCTCGTCAGTGAGTTTTGTATCAAGAATCTTATCTCTAGTTTGATTAAATAATTTCTCTGTAAACAGTTTTGCAATACTTTTTTTTGCTGACTCGCATTGGCTAAGACTCTTATATTTTATATAACATCTATTATTTTGTAGATCGTTATCATAATTAAATCCACTACCTTCAAATTCTCTGTTCTCTTCAAGTAGATTATACTTTTGCGCTTTGTGATACATATATCGATTTGTAAACTGTCAGTAGTCGATATCGATAGAGTTATTTTTTTCCATTGTGTAATTTTAAGATATTAAATTATTAAAAAGTTAATTATGGAGTCACTACCACACCAGCAAATCCCCTAGTAGGATTTCCATATGCATCTCCAACTTTATTTGGCAAAGTGTTTGCCCACTTCATAAATTTTACTACTGTTTCAGGATTGGTGTGTCCTCATAGAATAATTTTTAAGTTCCCTGTAGGATTACGATCTCTATCAGTGTCAGGTATTTGAGTAATATAAGCCATTCCCAGCATAAGTGCTGCTTCTGGAAGCTCATCAATTAATCATTGATCACGAAGATCGCATACTCAATCAACTTCTTGGGAAGAAAGTAATTTTTGTTTAGCAATTTCAGTGATACTCTCCAAAGCTTCAGGTGATGCTTTGTATGCATTACGTGGGTCCTTTTTGAAGAACTCTACTTTTTGGGAAATACGCATTGCTTTAAACTTTACTGGATCAATACCTGGACATTTCCCTTGATATGCATCTGCAGGGCAATGATCGCTAGCTGCAATATATAACTGTTCTTCAGATGGTTCCATCCCAAGGTAGTTCATCAATTGACCCAAACTAGATGCATTCCAAAACTGATCTGCTCCAAGTCAATATCCAGCGTCTCCAGGGTTATGGTGATCAGCATTGAGTACAATAGCCAACTCTCCTGCAGCTACTTTGCTACATTCGAAGATTATCGCTTCAGTTGCTTGTGATTCTTGATTTACTTCATCATCAAGCAGGTGTCAGGTCGCTTGATACGCATTACCAGCATGTACTTTTTTGCCATCTGCAAGAACTGCTGTTGCCGTAATAAGTCATGCATCATGGGCTACTTTGCGTGCTTCGGTAGATTCATAATCTTCTCCACCAAAGATAATTACTGTGTGTAAGTTATTCATTTATTAATATTATAAATTTATAAAACAAATCTTAACTTTATCATTAAATTAAATGTGTCATCTAACAATAAATGAACTAAGTGCTTCCTTCTCTGCACGTCTACGATAAACAAAACGGGACAAAGGTATCACCTTTGCAATATTGTATTGCAGCCCTGTGAGGGTGCTTTTTAATATGCATCTCAATCTGCTCCTGCAGATCGAGAATTTTTTCTGCCAAGTGAAAATCAATTACCCATCCTTTATATTTAATCTTATCAAGGTAAACAAACTCTTCAATATACTCATCTTCCCAAACTACTCAGTAATACCCTTCATGAGTTTCTACTTTTCTTCAAGTTGGAACGATGGTAGATGAATTGACTCTTTTTCACAGCTTTGCAAGTTCTCTTGCAAAAATTATATGTTTTTTAGGATCTTCAAAGAGGATGTCTATATCCTCAGAATCCATATTAACATTGAGCTCACGTTCTATATTTGACCCCCCGACTAAGCGAGCTCCGTCGAATTCTTTTAGCAAGTTTGAAATAAGTTCTTGCTTGCATTTGAATCCTTTATCTCTCTTGAGCAATCTCTCTCATAGGTATATGAGGTCTTTCATGTCTTTTGCTTCATGTTTATTACTTCGTATATTCATAATGTTTAATATAAGTAATAGAAATACTAAAAAATACACTCTTAATCATTAATCTGTTCCAAACATAATCACCCCATCCTTAATCACTGCATTTCCGTGATAGGTTCTATCCATATACACCTTTGCAGCATATGAGATAGCTTTGATATCTCATATAAGCTTACCTTTGAGGTTGCTTGGAAGTTGTCTATTTAGGTAATCTTGGCTATAAGAACGTCTTATTTTACTTAAGCGCTCATATGGTAGATCTTCTCATTCCAATAACTCAACATTGTAAGCAACATGTAACGACATTTTTTTGATTGAATACTCACTTAATAGATTTTCGATTTTCAAAAGCAGATTACTTCCACGAACTTTCTTCTGTTCCTGCATATCTAATGCAAACGACAAGACTTCCATTGTCCCTCTCCATCATTTGTCTGTTTTGATTTGTTGAAGTTTTGTAAGTATTTCAAGATTAGCTCAAGACTGTTTGAGTCTTTGTATTAACTGGTTGTAAGATAACTCCTGAGAAGAAATATTTTGCTCAGCTATTGATTGTTGATTTCACTCTTTTTCTCACTTCTTCGTATCGATCATCATCGCTTTCTTAGATACCTCTGATTTAATATCCAAAATATCTTTTCCATTAGGTCAAAGAATATATAAGGGTTTCAAGTTTACCTTTTTACCGAAATAAGGAGCCAAACTACTGTCTTCATGTAGAGTAATCCCGATTATATCTCATTGAGCAGACGTCCATGAAAGAAATCCATACTGCTTCAACATAGTACGTCCCAAACCTGTAATCTTGTATCACGCAGGTAAGAACTCTTGCTCATTACTAAATTTTTCTTGATTTACACGCACTAGTCCATTTGTTGGTGTTGCCTGTAGTGCTTCTGTTACAAGATCAGCAGAATCGATTTTTGAATTCGCTTTCACTGAAATAACATCTGCTCCCCAAGTAACCTCAATCATTTCTCTCTGGTGATCTCCCTTCTTTTCGATTGATGAATTAACAGTAAAGTTTCATGGTAATGAAGTTGTCGTTGTGTACATTTTCTAAAGTATAAATATAAATAAATAATTCTAACAAAGAGAACGATAGCTCAGGTATCCTATGCAGTCTGTCGCAGGGAGGGTATTCCAAGCTTCGTCTCTATTTGCATTAGCTCATTACGGTGTCCAAAGGGAGTTGATACACTCAGGGATACCTTGTCCTCTAGACGCTGTAGTGAGCTAATGACGAGTGATGTATATTGAAACTATCTGTGATACATATTGACATAGTTGTGAAACTATTATCTGATATATTAGAATATTAAGAAAACGCTTTATAGATAAGGTTTTAAGGGTATTGTAGACATACAATAGACACCTATTATATCTCCTTAAAGGGACGTTTTTTGTAACATAAAAAAAGCCCCCTCGAATACTTCGGGAGCTTTTTTCTAGAAGGAATGCCTCCTAGAATAAATTTGTATCCAACTTCACGAACGTGGACACATCGACGTAATTAATTAATTAATCCAGCTCTGCGGAGCGCCTCATGGAGGTCGCTATCAGCGAGTGGGTCAGATGAGTTTGAATCCACTTCATTGTGGTCTTCAAATTGCTCATCATTTCTCTCTTGATCGAATCCAAAATGATAGTTGTACACAAAGTACTTCACATCATTTGGATCCGCTCCGCAGAAGAAGTCTGATGGCTCACCCATAGCCTGCCATGCTTGCTCGATATTTGTTCGAGCGCGTGATCTGCCACAGGTAATCTCGTGTTCATCGAGTCGGAACGTATCAATTTTTTGAACGTTCTTCCAAAACTCAATAGCACGATCGAGATTGCCTCCAAGCCTCTCCAACAGCCCTTCTGGAAGATATGCGTCTTTCTCACGCTGCTCTTCCAGTTGTCGTCTCTCCGTTGTAAGGGTCGCAAAGGAAAGAATTATCTTAGTAATATCTTCACAGATCTTCTCGACCTCAGCAAACCCACCTTTTTGCAAAGATGTTTTGGCTTGCGAGAGATGGTTCGAAATCTGTGAGATTTCATCTGAGATAAACTCTTGGCCGACTAATTCCAAAGAAGATTGTAACTTCTCTTCTGTGACAGTAATCAATGCTTTTGCACTTTCATAGCTGCTACGAAGAGTTGTTTTGATCTCTTCGGCTTTCGTCTTCACAAGTTCAGTTTGCTGTGCTGAGTTCTCGATAGTCAGACCATCGATCATCTCAGTTTGCAACGCATTGAACTGTGCTTTCAACAACTCGCCCAAAGGAGTTTTGGTATTGTACCATCCAGTAGTGAATGGCTCCTCCCTTGGTACGGAGAGAAAATTTAAAATCTGGTTGGTAAAGTTATTGACCAGATTTTTTTGTATTCTCTCGCGCTGTCCACGCAATGCTTGCGTGTTGCCGTTGCAAGAAATCATGAGTTCTCGTCCAGTTGGGAGCGTCACGCTCTCCAATTTAGTCTCACGAATAAACTCCTCTGTCACCTCAATCTTGGCGATAAACTCATTCCAAGATTGTGAATACGTGACAGAAAACTCTTTGCCTTCAACCATAATCACCAACGGATTCTCGCGTTCAATGCGAGCAATCTCTTCTGATGAAATTAATTGAGACAAATATATCCGTAACTCATCTTTACTTACCTCTTTTCCTATGAGGTTTTCAAAATGAGAAAGACTCTGTACATGGTGAGGCTCCAATACCTTCGCATACAAGTCACGAATGAGTGAACTTTCCATTTTCTGGATTGTTCCACCACTACGAATATAATGTGTCTGATATTGATTCAATATTTCTGTATTTGCACGATACAGCTCATCAGCAACATCACTGCCACTGTATGAACGCATCAATGCATCTACAAAAAATTTGAACGCCTCACTGCCCCACAGCGCTGGCTTTTTCTCACGAGCAATTTCCTGACCATTGAAGATCGTTACATGATCTTCTGTAACAGTCCGTTGATCGCTATTCCATGAAAGTCTTTCGACTTTCTTAGTAACCAGGTGTGGAGCGATTTCAATCATCCAGGATGGATCAACCGATGTGACGCTACTAACCAGTTCGATGGTCTGTCGACGTCCACGACGATTGACAAAGGATATATTGAATGGTTCACCAACTACCCACTCAGGATAACGATCAAGTCGATTAATGATCGACTCTTTCGCTAACTGGCGGGTTCCGCCATTTTCATACGTTCCTCCGCCTGTATGACGGAATAGATGCACAACCATTCCAGCAGCTACAGATTTCAGAATTTCTTCTTCACTCTGTGCATTCTGGTTGTTCGCATCCATTCTATATCCTAGGTCTTGCAACGCTTCGCGAAGCTGACCCCGAATTTCTGATGCCTTACCATACGCCTTAGGCATGATACCATGTTGCGTAAGATACGACTGGCCGAGTTCTTTGGCATGCCAGAACAACTCCAGCTCTACCAAAAGGTCTGACTGATACTTTTTATTTGCATCGATCAGGTTCTCCCAGCCCAAGAAATATTCCGGGTCATCATCACGCTTGCGACGCTTCAGCGTGCTTCCCTGAACGCCAAGGATTGCAGCAATCGTCAGTACTGGCGCAAGACACTTTCTGTCTATCGCTTCCAGTATCATCCGTGCAGCTTTCACATCAGTTGGGAACTTATTTATTTTATGCCCCAACTTAGTGATTTTCCCTTGTGCATCCAAGGCTTCAATAGCCATCAATGTCTCTTTCGCCTCGGCCAACACTGATGAATCAGGCTGGTGATAGAAAGGAAGTTGCGTGGCATCGAGTCCGGCACCTGCAAGACGTAAGACCATCTGATCTAATAACGTCCGCAAGATCTCAGGAACAGGATATTGCGAAAATGAAGCGTATTTTGTATCGTTACACAAAACATATTCACCTTCACGCACCCGGCCTGCACGACCTGCACGCTGAAGACAGTCAGCTTGGGATATGTTCGCAAGTTTGAGTGTCTCCACGTTATTGATCAATTCGATTCGCCTCTCAAGACCACTGTCTACGACAGCGTCGATGTCTTGGATCGTCACCGAGGTCTGAGCAATATTTGTGCTCAAGATAATCTTCGGTAAGTGATACGAATCGAATACCGCATCCTGCTCGTCAGGTTCGAGTTCTCCGTGGAGCGGCAAAATCACTGCATGCATGTTCGCTTTTTGTAAAGCTCCTTGCATGTCAGCGATTTCTTTCTTGCCAGGAAGAAACACCAAGGTGTTCATCCCAGCAGTAACCAATCGCTTGATCTCCTCAAGCATCAGGTGCGCACCTTTTTGTGCAAGTCCTGTGCTTGGTGATCCAACGACTGGGAAACACCTTCCTGGCACCTCAATCACGGGTGCGTTATCAAAAAAGTTCGACAAGCGTTCGTGATCAAGTGTTGCTGACATAAGGACAACCTTAATATCAGCGCCTTTTAGTATCGCTTTCTTCGCCCAAGCGACGAGGGTTTCGATGTTCTGGTTCCACTCGTGCACCTCATCGACCAGAAGCACAACACCATTCCCGATGGTTTGCTTTTGGCTTGTGAGTTCCCTCACGAGTTGCAACCCATCTGTAGCAAACAAACAACGTGTTTCCGCGCTGTCGTTGCGATCCACTGCAGTACGAAAAGCTACAAGCCCTCCGAAACGGCAGTTCATCTCGTGTGCCACCCGTCTTGCGACGGACTTAGCAGCAACACGACGAGGTTGTGTTACCACTACCTCATAGTCTGTTGTCTCCAGCAGAAACTGGGGCACGCGGGTGGACTTTCCCGCACCCGTTTCAGCCACAATGACTGTCATAGGATTTTGGTTGATAGTCGCAAGGATTTGCTCCCTGAAACTATCAATTGGTAAGTTTAATTTCACTATCTCGCCCCACTGTACCAGGGACTTTTATTTCCTGTGCAGAGGGGTTGAGGAATAATTGCAATCTCTTTCTCGCTGAAATTACTTTATCGCGCTACCATTTATTGTCGAGTAGAGACAAAGTGATTACTGCTTTTACCCAAAATAGTGCTGGATAAAATTAGCAACCTCTTGATGATTCGGATAGCCACCCCAAAAAGCAGACTCTCCTCTTTGACCAAGGCCAGCACCACCTGCCCAGCCTTCGAATTTTTTCTGAAGCTCAGTACACAATGCACCGTCTCCATAAAAATTCACTTCCCCATCCTCTGATAAAATCAGGAGGTTGGCGTACTGACCGAAGTATCGATCAGTGATGGTAGCACACTTGCTGTGTACCATACGGACCATAGTCAGCTGTCCGATTTCAGTTCTTTCTCCCCAAGCGCGAACTGCTTGCGCCTCTTGGTCAGGGTTGATACCCTGGCTAGCACGATCCGACAAACGGATAGCGTCGATGACGCCTTGTGCCAATCCCAAGGATTTTAATCCTGGAATCCAAGTGGTGGTGTTTGTCATCACCGACGTTTGATAGCCAGTAAGTGATATACCCAACTTCTCTGCAACATTTTGCAAAGGAGAAAGTGAACCTGGACGGTACGGTTCAATAATTTCCACCGTCCACTCACAGTCACCTGCAAGTTTAACTCCGAAAACTTTCGTCTCAGAGTTTTCAGTAAGAAATCGGATGATCTCTTCCTGAAAAGTGATGGGAACTTGTTCCCATTTCATCCCCCACCACGCTGGGAAAGAAATGACATTTTCACCTGCATCTTTCAACAGGTCCCTAACCTCAGCTGTCTCGAGGTCAGAAACTGGAACGACCCACAAGCTTGAGCTTGAGGTTTTAGTAGCAGGAATTACAAATTCCACAGCATCAAGTTCAAATGCTGTGAAAAACAATCTCCCACTTTCTTCGCGAGCTACTTCGTCCTGGTTCGCCAAGATTTTGGTAGTCTCAGCAAGCATCCGTAGTGCAGGACGCTTGCTAGCCTCGATTGGGATCGCCGAATAGGCTATCCAAATCGTCTCTGTCTGCACTTCTCCCGTGTCAGACAGCACCCACATCCCAGCAGCTTGCGTAATGGATGTGAGTCCAAGCGCTACGGCTTGGATTTTCAGTGAATTGACCACCTGTTCTGCAACAGGGTGGCCATTTTTTTGTAAGGTTGGGATATAGATCGCATCCCGCTGACTGCGGAATGGACTTCCCAACACTTGATGGTTATTTTCAGAAGCCTGAGACCACCAACCAGTCGCAGGTTCAAAGGTTGCTCCCCCCATAGCAGATACTGCGATGAAGGGATCATGCAAAGATATTTTCATACTATTGAAAGTCTTTGTATCCCCTCTCGGGGAAATTTTCTCCCAGATCCGCTGAGATACCGGTTGACCATCGGGTCATGACTAGACATGAGTATATACTGAAATGCAGTCAGGAATACCTTGACGTTCCCTTATCTCTAGTAGTGACCTGATGGTCAATATCGGTTATTTAGATTTATTTTCTTTGATATGCACATATGCAACTAACGCTGCTAGACAATCGTACATAGGATGATGCGTTTCACCATCGAAAGGGACTGTAAGATTGTTCTCTTTGATATATGTATCTACGCTATCTCTAACCGGTAAGATTGATTCAAGTGTATCGATTCCATATGGGCCGTCGAACATGCCTCCAAATCAATACTGCTCAATTGCCTTATCAAATAGTTGTGTTTCAACTGGATATGGCATATGCGCTACTACTACTGAATCATTTTTGTGTAGCATCCAGAACTTTCGAAATGCTTCGATTAACTCTTTTTCTGAAGCGTAGGCCTCTTGCATAGAAGTTAGTTTTGGTATTACATTTTCTGCAACCCATCCATTTACTTCTGCTGCAATAGCAGAACGTCACTCAAAGCTATCTAGAATATTTCATGTAGTATCTGTAACGACTGCTGCTATAGCGAAATGTTCTCCTCCACGCAAACCATTACGTTCTGCATCGAGAGAGAATAGCTTTTTATCATTCATGCTTTATTAAATAATATATAAAGTAAATCTTACACAATTGTAATTGTATAATAATTGCTAACCATCAGGTCATTACTAGACGCGAGAGTGGACTGAGTTTCAGTCGGGAATGCCCTGACACTTCCACATCTTAGTAGTGACCTGATGATCTATAACTGGTAATGAACTTCTGTGCTTAGTAATTGCTTGATAGTTAGGGAGACATTGAAGCTCAGGTATCCTATGCAGTCTGTCGCAGGGAGGATATTCCAAGCATCATCTCTTTGCTCTTCAGCGAGAGGGAAGATACGGAAATGGTTTGTGATACATATTGACATAGTTGTGATACTATTATTGAGATATTCTAGAATGGCTAACATAAGCGATTTTTAAGGAATTCTTCCACAACAAAAAATAGCCACAAAAGTGGCTATTATGTAGCAAGTAATATAGTATTAAATATCGTTCTAACCTATCCCCACCAGGAGTCGAACCTGGATTTACTCGTTAGGAGTGAGTAGTTCTATCCGCTTGAACTATGAGGACATCGTGTCTATAAAAACAATGTTAATCTTAATCTATCCTAAATATAGAACGTCACTCCTTCTACTAGGAATTTTCTATAAGTCCTGATCTATTTTAAACACCGTCTTAAATAGCCATTTCTCGATTCAGATAATCGGCGAGATAATATTCTTATTAAGTCGTCTTCGTGTTTTTTTCGATAGAAGAATCCGTGCTGCGAGAGAGCCAACTATAATACCTACTATAATATCTGTCGGTCGATGAACAGCAACAGCTACTCTAGAAAACGAAGTCAATCCACAAGCAATCCAAAAGAAAATTGAAATTCATACAAAGAATGGGTCTTTTTTCCTTATACCTCGCAACATAGTAGACATGGCTATCGCCGCGGTAACAGCAGCATGGTCAGAAGGGAAAGATGCTGTAGGGATATGTTTGATGAGCAAGTGGCTTTTATCCATTATCACACTATCTGGCCTCTCTTTATCGATAAAGAACTGAATTACTAAATTGATCGCAACTGCACTAGCTGTTGAGAAAAAGATATACAAAGCAGCCTCTTTATAGTAGGTCGAGCGCTTATTTATTCCTCGAAGATAAAGGCCTAAGAGATAAACTGGATAGGTAAACACAAAAATATCAGCTGTAAATGGAACAAGTTTAGTCAAAATATAATGTTGATTGGTCCATTCGTTGAGGGTAATCATCAAATTTTTCCCCCAGAGAGGTTCTAAAATTGGAATACTATTTTTTATCATACTTATTTCTTACCTAAGAGCTTAAAACGCATAACTTCTTTGAAATAAGGACAGATTTTTTGTAAGGGACAGGTAAGACATTTAGGATTCTTTGCTGTACATAGATATCTCCCAAAATAGATAATCGTCTTATGTGCGATGTCTTTATACGTATCTGGGATGATAGTTTCAAGTTGCTTTGAGGTTTGGTCTGGACTCTTGGTGTCTACTACTCCTAACCTGTTCATAACGCGATGTACATGCGTATCCACTGCCACATAGCGCTGTCCATAGAGTACATATAAGACTACTTTAGCTGTTTTGATACCGACTCCGGGTAATTTGATTATCTCTTCTATACTGTCGGGAATGATGTATCCAAAAGATTTGTATATTGCCGCAGGCGATTCGTAGTTCATATGTCCTTGTGAACCAAGATGTTCTTTCATTTTATAACTTGCTTTGATGGCATGCTCCTGCAAAAAAGTTTCTGTTAAGATCAGAAGTTGTTGCGATGTTGCAAAAATATTTTTTGCTTTACCTGTCCGAAGTCCGATCGACTTAATCGACTGTCCAAATTTTTCTTGTCACATCTTTACTATATCGGTCGGCGATTTGATTTTCTGAAAAAGCGTGGTCGTTACTTTGTTTACTTGTACATCTGTCGTCTGTGCACTCAACATCACGGCAACCAAACACTGAAATGGCGTTTCATAGCGAAGTTCTGTCATAGGATAGTCCTTAAACAGTTCGTGCATGTGGTCGAGGATATATTCGATACGGTTGGTGTTCTTAGGCATAACAAAGTTGTACTCATTTACGGCTGTAATTCCAAAGGAAATCTTTATGCTCATAGGATGAATATCCAGAGCGACATAAACCTACAACCATATAATACCTTCCATCTCGACTGTGTGGCGAAGTTTTTTGTAGTAGTTCAAAATCCATCCGAGTTTCTTGAAATTATGAAAACACCACAGTTCCAGGAAAACGAACGTTTCATCTTAGGCGGTGGATCAAATATTTTGTTGACCAAAGCGAGGTATGAGTGAATCGTTATCAAAAACGAAATAGTAGGAAAAGAGATTATAGAAAGTGAAGAAGGATTTGTAGTGATCAAAGTCGGCGCAGGTGAAAATCGAAATGAGTTTGTGCAACGAGCGATCGATGAAGGATATTGCGGATTGGAAAATTTGGTAAGTATACCATGAAGTGTTGGTGCTGCTCCCATGCAAAATATCGGGGCGTATGGCATCGAAGCGAAAGCAATTATAGAATCAGTAGACGGCATAGACTATAGCAATCTCGATAAGCCAGTACTAAAAACGCGAGCAAATGCTGACTGCGCTTTTGGCTATCGCGATTCAATCTTCAAGCAGATATTAGCATGAAAAGTGTTTATAACCCACGTAACGTTTCTTTTGCAAAAATATGATCCCACTGACTACTCACCTCTTGTCTCCTATGGAGCGATTCAAAAAGAGTTGGAAATTGTTTCGGCTAAAAAAATAACTCCTCGCTTAGTAGCAGATACTATTTCTGCAATTCGCGCATCCAAACTTCCAGATCGAAAAACTATAGGAACTGCAGGAAGTTTTTTCAAAAATCCTATAGTTGATAAAGAAAAGTATGAGTTCTTATTAGAAAAGCATCCTACGCTAAATGCTCACATGCACGATCACAAAACACAATCATACAAACTAAACGCAGGCCAACTTATCGAAATAAGTGAACTCAAGTGAATAACACAATGAGCGGTAGGTACCTACAAAAATCATGCGCTTGTCCTTGTTAATCATGGTTGAGGTACGGGCGAACAGCTCCTTCACCTCGCCCAACACATCCAATCTCGTGTCCATGCTACCTTCTGAGTCGACCTTGAACCTGAGGTAAATCTTATATAAACCTAATTTCCAAGCGATTTTCTACCATTGACTTATATCTAAGAATTATTAATTTAATGTCTTGTCGTCATTAACAAGCAAATGTGCCAAATTTTGACGATTTTGCGAAACGAAAAATAATCACTAACCAAAAAAATAAAAAAACTTATGAATTACGCAAAAAAAGTAGACGTTCTTCTCGGACTGCAGTGGGGTGACGAAGGAAAAGGCAAACTTGTCGACTGGTTTGCGGATCAGTATGACATCATAGCACGTTTCCAAGGTGGAGCTAATGCTGGACACACCATCATCATCGATGGGAAGAAATATATTTTGCATCTAATTCCTTCGGGAGTGTTAAGAGGTAAAATTGTACTAATTGGGATGAATGTTGTCGTCGACCCTATCGTTTTGGTAGAAGAGATGAAAGCATTAGAAGCAGAAGGAATTCCCATCAAAGACAGGCTAAAAATATCCGATGGAGCCAATTTCGTTCTTCCAACCCATCGCTGGCTCGATAAAGCAATCGAGAAGTCGATGGGAGAAAGCAAAATCGGTTCGACTTTAAAAGGCATTGGACCAGCTTATACTGACAAAGTAAGTCGCAATGGAGTCAAGATTG
Organism: Candidatus Absconditabacterales bacterium; assembly: GCA_038211735.1. Lineage (GTDB taxonomy): Bacteria > Patescibacteriota > Gracilibacteria > Absconditabacterales > Absconditicoccaceae > JBBQVK01. The sequence goes on from JBBQVK010000001.1 coordinate 309,886, forward strand.
GTCTGGTAAATGATCTGGATGAATTTCATGCTCGATACAAAGCGTTAAAAGCGAAGAATATGGGTGATCTGAAAAACTTCCCTATTGTAGATTTTGACATCGTAACTGAAGAAGAAAAGTTCTTCCGTGCAATTCAGTATCTGTTAGATCTGGAAATTGTAGAGACATCCAATTGGGTGCATGAACAACTTGCTGCCGGTAAAAAAATTCTGGCGGAAGGTGCACAAGGTACATTGCTCGATATCGACTGGGGGACATACCCATACGTTACTTCTTCGAATACATGTACTGCCGGTGTTTGTACCGGACTAGGTGTAAGCCCAAAACAGATTGGTAAAGTCATCGGAGTTGTCAAAGCTTACGCTTCACGTGTAGGTTATGGACCTTTCCCTACTAAACTTACCGATAAGACAGGAGAACAACTCCAAACGATTGGCCAAGAAATTGGTGCGACTACTGGAAGAAAACGTGATTGCGGATGGATTGACCTTCCTCTGCTGCGTTACGCTATTCGGCTCAATGGAGTCGATAAGATTATAGTTACAAAGGTTGACGTGCTTGATTCGCTTGAGACAATCTACGTTTGTACCCACTATGAGTACGAAGACAGAGAGATAGACATCTGGGATCCAGCAATTCCCCTAAGTAAGGTCATTCCGATATACCAGGAGTACAGAGGGTGGCAACAACCTACTACAGGGATAAAGGAGTTAGCAATGCTCCCGGACGCACTTCGGCATTACGTATTCGATGTATTCGAGAATCAACTCGGAATTGAGGTCGTTGGAATATGTAATGGAGCGGACAGAGACGACTATGTCGATGCATGTCGGACATTATATCCAAAAATTGAAACGACTGAGGTTGTATCAACATAAATACATGTAACGAAAGCTTAAAATAAACCCCTCCACACTATTCCAGTTTCTGGTCCATGTTGTGGCAGGGGTTTTTCTTTTGGTGAAAATTATGAGGTATGTTCATAAGTTAGCTGTTCATATTTGTGTGTTTCAAATCCAATTCTAGTATAGAGATTTTTAGCTCTTTCATTGGAAGGCGTAACTTCCAATTGAATACCCACAAGATCAGCATATTTGGTGTCTATAAGATGTTTGATAAACTCTGTGCCAATGCCTTTACTTCTGTGCGCAGGCTTAATATAAAGCTCATCAATATTTAGTAAGTTTCATCCGAATTCATTACTTCGGAAGTTTATCAACAATGCGTATCATATTATCTCATTATTTATTTCCATGAGCATCGTCGTTCCTCTATCAGGATGTTGCAACAAAGAATACAATGTCTTTTGTATTTTTTCTTGAGACATAACTTTCATAGAAGCGTCTTCTACATAGAAATCTAGAATCATTTTTTCTAAGAGCGAACTGTCTTTGAGTTCAAAAGTCCTATAAGAGATATTCATTAAATACAATGATAATATAAATTAAGCATGTTTGAGATATGATTTTCAAACTAATTGCATATGCGCGTCGCTAAATTTATTTCATATGTCATACTCAAGAATATTTTCCATAAGTAGATCATTTACTACATCGAGAAATGACTTTGATTCGTCACACTCTTGTGGTGAAGATAAAGCCTTGGCAATTTCTTCGCGTATTTTTTCGTGAGTTACTCGCAAATAGGGATTTGCCACATTGAAACTTGAGTGATGGAGTAAGGCTCCATGCGGGTATAGGCTAGCGTAAGCCATATTATCTTTCATAAAGATCTTCTTTGCATCTTCATAATATGCTTCTATTGTTGGTTTTTTTGTCCTTCACATCAATCTTCTGCTTACTGAGAACTCGTTTTCTTGAGATCTCATTCCAACGACATATCCCATTATGGTTTTCCAGTTAGACTCTGGGTCCTTTTGTTCTTGCGTATAGATGCCATAGTCAGAGTAATCGTAGTCACTACGTATTGTATCACGACAGTACTCCTCAAAATAGTTCTTCTCTTTCATTATCAATGGATACTGTTTTTTTAATTGGTCTATTGGAAGCATATTACTGTCAAAGGAAATCTGGCCGAACTCATACTTATTTTCCTGTATAAACGGCCTAAATGTCTCGGAAAATAGTTTAATAAACTTATACTCCTTCTCATTGATCAATGTTCAGTTTGGGACTATCACAAATTGTAATCACATTTTCTTCTCATTTTTTTTATTGTTTTCAGAGAACTCTTTCATCAAAAAAGATAGTTTAGTCATAATAGTATTGATATGGACTTCCATGTGACTTTCATGATCGTTTGGAATTTTACCAATTCCGATTTGCATCACACGCACAGATCAAATATCTAACATCTCAGGTAATGGATATATGACATTCCCCTTCAGTGAAAATGCGTAGGAAAGTTGTCGATCAGCACTGTTTTTTAGAAATAGTACTTGCAGCATCTGTTGAGTTTCAATAATATTCTCATCTAACTTATTAACCTGCGTCTCCAAATTATGCGTAAATGCGCAATGCGAACATTCAGCTGAACAGGCTCCATCGCCAGCATGTATCTCAACAGTATTAGTAAATTTGCTCATGGGAAGGAAAAATAGAAGGTAAATCCAAGAATTAATATAAATATAATATACTTATTGTCAATACATTGAAATTGTCCTTATCTACTCACCATTTTCACAAAGACGTCCCCAGGCACGCTCACTTTCCCCATCATTTTCATTTTCTTTTTTCCTTCTTTCTGTTTCTGCAACAGCTTCTTCTTTCTAGAAACGTCTCCTCCGTAACATTTTGCGATAACATCTTTTTTCATAGCTGAAATGGTTTCACGCGCTATGATTTTAGTGCCAACTCCTGCTTGGATAGGGATACTGAACAGATGTTTTGGGATAAGTGTCTTAAGTTTTTCTACTAGGCGTTTCCCTGCAGTATAGGCATTTGTTTCATGGACAACGAGACTGAACGCCTCTACTTTTTCTGCATTGATCCACAGGTCAAGTCTCACGAGATCTGCTGGTTTATATGTTTTGAATTCGTAGTTCATTGTTGCATATCCTTTGGTGAGTGATTTTAATCTATCATAAAAATCGATAACTATCTCACCCATTGGTATTAGATATTTTCGCACGACTCTCTCTTTATCTAGATATTCCATCCCTGTCAGTTCACCTCTGCTTTCTTGCGCAAGTCACATAATATTACCACTATAAAGTTCTGGTCACACTATTTCTACTTCTACTATCGGCTCCCAAATCTCTTCCATCATGCCCTGTTCAAGCATTTCTGCACCTGATTTAACTACCAACCATGCTCTCAGTTGTTCTGCCAACAACAATTCCAACTCTTCTTCAGATCTTTTATCTTCTTCTTCATTTTTGAGAACTTCACGAGTTTTATCATCCACAAGATAGATATACAATCATGATCTAATCAACTCTTTTATATTCGTTCCGCTCATGATACGTTCATCTTTGAGTGATTTACTTTTGATCAAATAGGTAACGGTAGGTGTAGTGAAAATAGTATCCATACCGAACTCCCTCGAAAGGCGTTCTCTAATAATATCCATATGCAACATCCCTAAGAACCCACATCTGAAGCCATGTCCCATTGCAAGTGACTGTTCATACTCTCGACTTACTGCGCTATCGTTGAGCGTTAATTTTTCAAAAGAAGATTTAAGTTTTTCATAGAGATCTGATTCAATCGGATAGACCCCAGCAAAGACGAAAGGTTGTACCGTCTTAAATCCGGGAATAATATATCCACGCATCTGTTGATTGGGGTTTTCAGATTTTTGAATCTTATACTTAAGTTGTTCGTCATCAATTTTGAGAATCGTATCTCCGATCTTTGCATCTCTTACGCTTTTCTGCCCAGTCACTATATAGCCGATTTGGCCTTCTTTGATTGCGTTATCTTTCACGTATTGCGGTGAGAAATGGCCTACTTCATTGGGTGCAAGTGTCTTATGCGAATGGATCAACTGTACATCTTCATCAGGATGAAACGCCCCGTCGATCACTTTTACAAACGCTACTACCCCTTTGTACTGATCAAATACGCTATCAAAAATTAATGCTCTAGAAATTGATCATGCATCTTTTTGAAATGCGTTATTATTGATATTTCGATATCTTTGTGGATTATTTTTCTTAAATGAAACTGGATCTTGAATTCTATCTATCACTGCATCAAGAACTGATTCAATATTTTCTCCTGTCTTCGCAGAGATAGAAATTATTTCACTTGGATCGATCCCAATTGTTTGTTCCAGCTCTCTCGTAACTCTTGGTACATCTGCAGCAGGTAGGTCGATTTTGTTAAGTACAGGTATAATAGTAAGATTGTTTTCCATAGCCATATAGAGTACGCTTAACGTCTGAGCTTGGATTCCCTGACTCGCATCGACAAGCAACACCGCTCCCTCAACTGCCGCCAACGACCTCGATACTTCATACTGAAAATCCACGTGTCCAGGTGTGTCTATAAGGTTTAACTCGTAGCCTTTTCGCTGCATTCTCGCAGGAGTCAGCTTAATCGTAATTCCGCGTTCTTGTTCCAACTCCATCGTATCCAACATCTGTGCATTACGTAGCTTATCCACCGTTTTCGTCACCACCAAAAAACGATCAGCAAGGGTCGACTTCCCGTGATCAATATGCGCTATGATGCAAAAGTTTCTGATGTTCATATGAATAATCTATTTTTAAACATTTTAATTTTTCTTGTTATAGTTTATTAAGTTAACGGAACAGCCTGCACAATTTCCACCAACAACTCATCCACACTTCTCTTAGAAACTTGCGCTTCATACGTTGGAATCACTCTATGTCTTAGTACGAGTAACAAGACGCGTTGGATATCTTCATGGGTTACATACGCTCTGCCTGCAAGCCAAGCAACAGCCTTGGACGCGGTCATAAGTCAGAATGAAGCTCTTGGTGATGCACCATAATGGAATCGTCCAGATTTTCTGGTTGCATCCACGACGCGTACTATATAATTTTTCAACTCTTCAGACAACGTTACTGCTCCGACTTCTTCCTGCATTTGTAACAACGATGCCTCGTTTAACACACGCTCTACAGTTATGTGCGTATCTTCCAGCAACGAAAGCATCTGTTGCTCTTGTTCCACTGATGGATAACTCACCAATATCTTCATCAAAAATCTATCAATCTGCGCTTCTGGGAGATTATAGGTTCCCTCTTGTTCGATAGGATTTTGTGTTGCTAAGACGAAGAAAGGATGCGGTAACTTTAGGGTTTCGTTCCCGATTGTCACCTGTTGTTCTTGCATCGCTTCAAGTAGTGCTGACTGAACTTTCGGCGTTGCTCTATTGATCTCATCAGCCAGAATAATATGTGCAAACACCGGTCATTTCTGTACTTCAAACTGCTTGGTCTGACTATTGTAGATCTCTACTCATGTAATATCAGAAGGAAGCATATCAGCGGTAAATTGTATTCTACGGAAGGTAAGAGCAAGTGCGTCTGCCAATGTTGCGATCGTTTTGGTCTTTGCCAACCCAGGTACTCATTCAATAAGCGCATGTCAGTTTACTAACAAAGTAATAAGTAATGCGTTTATCAAACCATCTAGTCACACTATCTTTTTTGCTAATTGTTTTTTTAATTCAAGCAAAGGTTCACTACTGATATGTATATGTTCACATCATTGGGTTACAAAGGTTGATTCGACTAAAACACGACTGCTCGCCTCTTGTGTTCATATCGGAAGTCCTTCAAATAATTTTTCATGATGGTGATCAGTTTTTTCGATTGTATCCCTTTTCCATAACATGAAAAAAATAGCTCCGATAAGTGCAACTCCAGCTATAATCCATACCATTCCCATTACGTTCAACTTAAGTTAAATACTATTCGTTATCTATCTGTAATGTCTTATGTCTAGATTTTTCTCCCTGAAGAAAAGTTATTTTTCTTTTTGGAAGGTTGAAATAATCTGCTAAGAACTCTATCAACGCTTTGTTTGCTTCACCATCTACCGGCTTGGCAGTTAGTCGAACTTTATATATTGTCTCCCCTTGCAACAAATCTTGTTGTGTCTCGCAGTAGTTACGACTTGCGTGAGGCGTAAGATGAACATGAATGATCATCTATGGTTAATTTATTTTACAGTAAAGGATAAGCTAAGTTGATTGTCTGCAGAATTCGCACTAAGATTTCCTATAACAGTTCCGCCTTTTAGATAGCTTCCAACACCAAGCTGAGGTAGTCCTGGAGCGATACCTTCGGTAGCAGCCATCACTTGCTGTAATTGTTTCGTATCAACAATAAATGTAGCAATAGTATGCGCATCATATGTGTATTTAGCACCACCAAAAGAGACAATATCGTCTGCAGGTCATCTTGTTGTTGGTATATCTCCAACAACAAACCTCGTTACATCACTATCTTTAATTATTTCAATTTTTTGCCCAAGCAATGAATAAGGTATTTCAGGAGAAGTATAACGGATGAGATTATCATCGGAATACACCTTTACATTTGCTGCTCATGAAAGTCCCCCAACCATCCCTTTCCAGATAGGTCAGAGCGTTTTTAGGACAGAAAAGATATCTGGATTTCCCACTATGATTTGAGCTCACAATCCTAGCAAACTTCAGGTACTTGGCGCAATTGTTATAGCTAAGTGGCTGCTGAATCCTTTGTAAAGTTTTGCATAATCATCGTTACTAAGTAATGCGCTATAGGAACCTCCACCAAATTGATTGAAGAAAAGCGAAGCTACCGTAGTAAATTGTTCTTGGTCAATCCCGAACAGATTTATCAAATTCGCAATTTCAACATACGCTACTTTTGTATCAGGTGGATAATCAGAAAGTTCTGGTACAAAATCCTCTTTAGCCTCTGGAATAATATCACCACTAAACTGCATCGTTACATTTCCAAATGCATTTTCTTGCCCTAAATGCGATGAGACTGCCGTCCAACGTAATGCATTTATGAATTTACTTGCAAGTGGAGAAACGCTAGGTGCAGATGCTGCATACGAAAACATTCCTACATTATATTTATCTGCTATGACATCTGCCGCCCGAGTTGATAGGGCTTTTTCAGAGCTTAGTAATGCTCCTTTTTTGAATGTAGCATCATACGAATGTACTGCTCCAGTATCTCCATATACCCACACATTACTTGCTAATTGTTCAGTAATATAGGAAGGATCAGAAGCAATCAAGCCTGCTTGTTGGAGCGAAGCTATATCGACAGGTTTCTCGTTGACCAAAAACATCAGGCTAAGAGGGTTCTCAGGATCAGTAGATTGTATTACTACTAGTTTGTCGACAGCCTCAGCAAGAGATTGAAACGAAGCATTTCATGTTGTGGTATCAATTTTCTCCATCGCAGCACGCAACTCTTCATCAAAAGAGAAATACAGTAGTTGATCAAATGTGGTAGGGAGAAATTCAAATACATTATCGCTCTGTGTCAAAGTTCAGTTATTAGTCAAAAACTTTCCTTGGAGCATAAACCATCCAGCTACTGCTACTGCTGCTAGTCCAACTACTCATGTGATGATATATTTTTTCATTGTATCGAAAGAAAAAACAAAATTAACGTATCTCACGTTTAACAATATCTATAACGTTTTCAATAACTAATTCCAGCGGTTGTGCAGCGTCTACTATATAAGCACAGTGCAATTCAGCCTGCATAGATTCGAATTCCGCACTCTGGACCCTTTTTTTAAGTTCGTGTGTAGACAACATCCCTCTTTGATTTATTCTATGGCTAACGAGAGAGGATGGAATATCGAGGAATATAGAGAAGAATTGATCTTTGATTTTTTCTTGTTGTTCAATTTTGAGTAATCCATGCATATCAAGTTCTTTGATCGGATTTTTATTTTGCGAAAGAACATCCATAATTTGCTTGTGAGGGCTTCCATATCGATAGTGCTCATGAACAAAAGCATATTCTAAAAATTGATCGCGTGCAATGGCGTCTTTAAAAGTCTCTTCATTAACATGGTGATATTTTATTCCATCAATCTCCCCAGGTCTCAAAGGTCTTGTGGTCCGAGAAGGGACGTACACAATATCAGGGCGTTCTAATAGTCATGATTCTTTTAATATTGTTGTCTTCCCGCTCCCCGAAGCTCACATTATGAAAATAATTTTTGGCATTACTTAGAAGCAAGTAAAGAGTTTAGTATACAATTATAATTTTTTTAATAGGTAAGAATCGCTTTGGTTCAAGTCCCAATATTTTCTTTCGCTGCTTTTCAGGCATTGATCTCCAAAATATATTTCGTCAGAACATCAGCATCTTTTGGCCCATAAATAGGACAGGGGTCAGCGAGGCAAGGCTGGACGTTTTGCTGAAGGAAGACGACCTGTCCATCTGTGTCTAACCGAAGCATATCCAATGGGATAAGGGTGTTCTTCATCCGGAAGTTTATACGAGGTTTGAGCTGATCGAACACAAACAACATCCCAGCGTCCTCTGCCAGAGACTCTCTATGCATTAATCCTTCTCTCCTTTCTTCAGGAGTATCCGCAAGTTCAACAGCAAAACAGGTTTCTCCGAAACAAGCCGTTGGGTTCTTGACTGAGACTTTCTTGAGCGTACATCAACTTACTACAACTACCATGAGTAAGAAAAGAATTTTTTTCATGTTATAACGGGAGATATAATATAAAAGATTATGTAATTTTTCTTTTTAACCGCCAAGTAGATTGCCTACACAATCTTTTTGTATCTTCTTGATTCCTTAAGATTGGTTTGATCGCTTCCTCCAAGAAGATCGTATTTTGGCTTCCTTTGAATAATATCGCTACAGTCTTTTGCCTCGTAGGTAAAGCAAGTAATAATGCCTCCCCAAGCTCTTTACTGTTTTCAAACACAAAGACACGTTGCATATTATACCCCAATTTTTCTAGCTCATCTACAAAAACTGTTTTCATCCACTCTCCTACAAGATACAACGTGTCTGCAGACTGTGCAGCTTGAGCAGCAAGTGCCCTATGCTCAGTTTCTGAGAACTCACCGAGCTCTCTCATATCTCCTAAGCAGTAAATTAGATCTTTATCAGGGAATACTTGATTACGTAAACTTATAACATTTTCAATAGTAAGCTTCATGCTTTGTGGAGCCGCATTGTAGCTGGAATCTATAAGGACCGACCCATATTGGCCTTGTAGGATCGTAAATCTTCCAGGTTGTAGTTCGAAGAAAAATTCTTCCCTATCTTCATCTATATCGCTTATTCATTTCTCTAGCGCAAGTCTTTTTTCCAATATCATTGTCATCTCCATCGCTAGACTGATGTATGCAGCATGTTCCTTCCCAAGTAAGTTGGTCGTAATCTCAGCGACTTTATCAGTTTCTTGATTTACAGCAAAGTGAGCTACAACCTGATGTTGCGTGTCAGCTTGCAAATAGTGAGTTCAGAAGCTTATGTCTCACGCACCTATTCACTCTAAATCGTAGGTAAGTCGGTCTATTGAAATATTTTGTAAATATGGTTTCACGTATGATGCTTGAGTCGCTGTAAAAATTATTTCTTTGGTATGTTGTAATAGTTTCATTTTTTCTGCGAGGATCGTATCACCATCATGCAACTGATGCGCATGGACAAGATCCAGCACGGTAAACACACTCATGTGTGGCTGAGCAATTGAAAGTAACCAATCCATATCTCCTTTGGTATCAATACCATACTCCAACAACACAACATCGTATAACTTAGCGCCGAAAAGGCCTACTATAAGGGCTTTAAAAGACACCCAGATCGTACCCAAAATATGTGGCTGATAGTCTTCAATTCACAAAATTGCAAGCGCCAATCCAATCTCAGAGTTAAAATTTTTAGGTGATGTAGAAAAACGTACTTGTGGAAGTAACTGACGTAATGTTTGGAACAACACCATTCTGCATGTTGTCTTGCCTACACTTCCTGTGATTCAGATAATATATGGATTGTGTCTGCGTATATACATACGTGAAGTCCATCTCAGAAAACTATAGAGTGCTTTTTTCATAAGACAGTTGTACTAATATTTAAGGGGTTTTCTAGGAAAAGAGTATGGAGTAACTAGGGCTTTTCTAAGGGGGATTACGTCGTTTTAGGGTGATATTTAAAGTAATGAAAAAGGGGGGAGCATGCTCCCTCCTTTTCTCTCGTGCTATATAGTAGCCTTGATTTCATATCCTCCATTTAACCCCCATAGCATACCCAAACTGATCATTGCCTTGGATGGTTTTTGTATAGTCCACGGATAAGCCAATGTAACAATGATGATTAAATAATCCACGCATCACTTTCCACTCTGCATGTACAGGGTGAATAGTCCCTCCATAGATGTAAAGTTTGTTACTATGGTACCAGTTTAAATTCTCAGGTGTTTCCCACCCGAATCCAATACCGCGTAGTATACCTTCCTGTTCACCTGTTTCGTATCTAAACCTTTTTGGGTCTAGGATTGTTAGGGTATTGATGTGGTACCATCCACAATCATAGATGATGTATACCGTAATTTTTTTTCTGTATTCATATCTCAATTGAAGAAACCCTTCCATAAAGATTGAGCTCCCCGATGTAGGATAGTACAGGATAGGTCCGTTATCTCCTAGTACAGAGGCTACTCCTCCTCTCAAAGAAACATCGTAAGTAAGAGGAAAGGTATACGCAGCAACTGTCTGGACTGCATAAAAATCAGGTAAATGTGTCTGTGCCGAGACACTGCAGTCGAATCTATCGGCTATGAAAGCAATAGTAAACGTTTGCATACTATGCTTTACACTCCCAGCGTCTAGTAGTTGAGCCTGCCCTTCTGGATGAGTCCAAAGGGAAAAGCTTAACAAACCAGTAGTATCACGTTCCATTCTCTGCTCTGTATTACCTGATAACAATCGTTGCGCAGGTATTATTTTGTGTTGCCCATGTAGTTGGACAAAAACTGCTAATGAACAAATAAGAAAGGGCGTAATTCTTTTCATTTTCTTTGTGTTTTGTGTGCTTTTCTATACATATAAGTATCGTTAAGTCAACAATAGGTTTATCGTATTAATTCTTGCAATAGGTATACAAAAGATATACAATAGTACTACATTTATATGCTTTTGTATATCTTATGGCAATAGTAACGGCAAGAATTGACGACAAGAAGAAAAAGCAAGCGATGGAGCTTGCAGATAGGTTTGGTGTACCTTTAAGTACTCTTATCAACATACGAATTAGCGACTTTCTACGCACAAAAAGAATTGATGTAGGATTAGATAATGAGTGATTTGTTGATCTGGAAGTAAACGAACCTATGCAAGAAGTTTTAAATCAAATGAAAAAAAGTTCATGAAAGAACGGCTAAAAGTTTATCACAAACTTTCGCCATGATATAAAAAATTAATTATTCAAGCTATGGAACAAATTTTAAGAGGGAATCTCATTTGACTAGATATAAAAGATATAGGATCGTGAAAATATAGATGTAGAATTTGAAAGTATAGAATCGTTTACAAAACCCAGCCCAATGGGCAATATCAAATAGAGAAACTGTGAACAAGATGAGATATCTATAACAAATAACTTACCCCACGACTATATTCAAAATCTTATCCTGGACATAGATGATTTTTTTGATTGTCTGTCCTGCTAGATGTTTACTAAGTTGTTCATCCAAATGCACAAGTTTGATCACATTCGCTTCATCTAGTCATGGGTGAATTTCTACATTTCCTCTCATCTTTCCATTTATTTGGATTGGAAGAGAAATATTTCATTGAAGGATTTTTGCGCGATCTTCTACAGGCCAAGCATGATAATGTACTTCATCTGTGTGTCATAGTTTTTTTCGTAATCGCATACTCAGCATTGGCGCAAACGGAGCAATTAATAATGCAAGATTTGATAGCTGATCTTTGGTAACCGCTTTGTTATCATACATCGCATTTGTAAGTATCATCAATTTACTAACTGCAGTATTGAACTTTATCTCTTCTAGATCTTGTGTGATATCACGGATAGTTTGATGCGTCTTAGACTCTACTTCTTCATTGAATATACCAAACCACTCTATCTCTGTTAGTCTCTCAATCCTCTCCAAAAACTTTTTCACTCCTTGCAAAGCGTTATCAATCCAAGGTTTATCAGCTTCTACAGGACCCATAAACATTAAGTACACTCTTAATGCATCTGATCAATACAAATCTATCATTTCCATAGGATCTACACCATTGTTATATCTCTTTCCCATTTTGCGTCCATCTTTCCCCAAGACCATCCCTTGATGAATAAGTTTCTCAAATGGTTCGGCGCTTGGTACGTATCCTTGATCGTATAAAAATTTATGTATGAAACGACTATACAAAAGATGTCATACCGTATTTTCTTTCCCTCCAGAATAAAAATTAATAGGAAACATTTTCTCTGCCAACTCTTTCGAAATTAATGCATTATCATTGTGCGCATCAGGAAATCTTAAGAAATAGAATGAGCTACACATAAACGTATCGAGCGTGTCGCATTCGCGATGATATTTTACTCAATCTTTTTCATAAACAGCAAATGTAGGATGCTCTTCTAGTGGCGACTTCCCTTTCGGCTTATAATTTCCTACATCCAAAGGGAGCACTACAGGGAGCTCATTTTCTGGCACCAAACAAGGTATTTTCTTGTCTTCTGGGCATGGGTTATACTCGTTGTACTCGTTTATCATTGGCCGAGCAGTTTGCTTTATTCACAACAAATGCTGTAGGCAATAGATCGTCGTATCATTTTTGCTTATTTTAAGAAACTCATCAGCGCTCATTCGTACCGTGTCATGAATTAGTTTTTCCTCTGATGATATCTCTTTTTGAGAGTTTCTATCCACTTCAACATACAGGCATTGTCCAATACTATATTGATTTCTCTTTTTCGTTGGATGTCGGAATTTACAATGATACTCTAGAATATGTTTTTTAATTTCAATAGACTCAATTCACGCCTCTTCTTTTAATTCACGTCTACATGCATCTTCCACGCTCTCGCCCTCTTCAATTCATCCAAAGAACCCACTAATATCTCCATCATGCTTTCGCTTGATAAATAAGTACTCATCTGAATCTTCATCTTTGACGATAATCTGGACAATATTTCTTGTCAAAGTTTCGAGTCCTGGTCTATACTTTCTCGCTTCATCTTGATACTCGTACAACGGAACCGTGGTCGTAGGTTCTTTGTAGTACACAGGGATTGGGCTTCCTCGATAGCGTTGACGGCTGACTGATCGATCACGAAGTTTGTAGGTTATTTTGGATCTTCATTTACCAAGACTCTCAAGCGTTTTGATAATACTTACTTTCCCATCACTAGTATCTAGTCCATCAAGTTCTCATGAATTAATTAATGTCCCGTCTTCTGTATGAGGTTTTCATCATAAGAGGAATGATTCATATGCAAATTTGTGAGCAGGTCGAGTGAGTGATTCAAGGACATTTTCTTTTGGAAGTCGCTGAAGATTGTGTTTCCCCTCATCTGCTTCTGACTTGATTTTATTTTCTGACGTAAGTTTTGCGTGGAAAAATCAACCAATCGATACTTGGTTCTTCTGTTTTGTGTGTCTAAATCAAACAACATGAGCAGTACCTCCGTGAATAGGATTTAATATCTCAAAATCAGTATACCCACTCTCTTCTATTATCTCTCTACCCAATGTTTCAATTTCTGTTTCTCCTTGTTCTATTCCTCATCCTATAAAATGAATATCTCCTGAGTTAGATTCTTTCATAACCAATATCTCTCCCTTATCATTTTCTAGTATTGCATCAACGACTCTCCTATTAAGTATTTCAACATTTTCTCTCAGGGCTCATTCTCACTCTAATATAAACTTTTTCGCAATAACTGGTATAATTTCAATACCAAACTTTTTCGCAAATTCAAAATCTCTTTCGTCATGTGCAGGTACCATCATCACCGCACCACTTCCATAATCAGCCACAACATAGTCTGCAAATCGGATAGGAATATCTTTTCAAGTTAACGGATGCTTTGTATACAGACCGCTAAAGACTCACGTCTTTTCTTTCAACTCCTGCTGTCTTTGTACAGGCGTTTTTGCGAACGTTGCTTGTCTATATCCGTCTAGTTCTTTCTTGTATTCCCCTTCTAGAAGGGAATCTACAAACGTATTTTCTGGAGCTAAAACGACTGCTGTTACTCAATAGATCGTATCTGGGCGTGTAGTAAATACCGTTATCTTAGGGGTGTTGGCTCAAGCGACTTGGAAATCTATCTCTGCTCCTTCAGAACGACCGATCCAATTTCTCTGGGCTATTTTGGTTTCTTCTGGTCGATCAATGGTATCAAGATCTTGAATAAGTCTATCTGCATATGCAGTGATTTTTATAAATCGCTGAGGCATTTTTTTCTGAACGATTTCAGTTTTACATCTTTCACATCTACCATCTTCTACTTGATCGTTTGCCAGAACGGTTTGGTCGAGCGGACATCGATTAACTCGTAAATTTGCGCGATACACCAGTCACGCTTGATAGAGTTTAGAAAAAATTCGCTGTGTCCATTTATAGTAATCTGGCTTTGAAGTGTCTATGACGCGTTCTCGATCAAAACTTAGATTAAGGGCCTTTACTTGGTCAATAAACTTTGCTTCGTTTATTTCTGTAACTTCATAAGCAGGTTTCCCTAACTCCATAGCATAGTTTTCTGTGGGAAGGCCAAAAGCATCGAATCCAAAAGGATTTAAAACGACATATCCCTGCATACGTTTATATCTAGCTACTATATCATTGATCGTAAAAATTGAGGCGTGTCCACAATGAAGTCCTACTCCTGATGGATAAGGAAACATCGTCAACGTATAGAAAATCTTCTCAGCAGGAGTTGCTTCTAAGTCTGGTGAGTAGTTGGTTGTGTCTAATAGTCACATTTTTCCAAGCATCGCGTCGCAATTGCGGTAAAGTCCCTCTTCTATAACCATCCTACCCCAAATAGCAAATTGAATAACAAAAAAAGCCTGTCGATAATATACCGAACAGGCTTTCCTCTCGCTGATATCTCACCCCATAAGACATGCGAGAGGCAATCAAAACGAAAAACCAACCTTCTCTTAAATAGGTAAATGAACGCGGGAGCATGCATCTACCAAAAAACCAATCTTTAGAGAATCTAGAACTTGTCTAGAATCTCTTTTATTCTTGTTTAATGATAAAACCATAATCTAAATTTATAAAAATGCAAGTAAGTTTATTTCTTACTCAACAACCATGCAAGCCCTAGCGCATCCGACGTATCATGTCGTTTTGGCGTCTCTTCTAGTTGATAGAGCTTATCAACCATGCGTTGCATTGCTTCTTTCGATGCTTGTCCATTGCCGGTTATATATTTTTTGAGTTCTTGTGGCGTCCGCTCATGAATGGGAATAGTATGTTTACGGAAAAGCATCGCTAAAGCGCCTCTGATTCCATAGACAAACTCAGCATTGGACTGGTTGGAATGAGTGAAGTAGAGTTTTTCAATGGCGACTCCTCTGATTGGATGTTTCTTTACCATCTTATCAAAAAATTCATAGATCTCGTGCATCCTAGCAAACTGATCCATTCTTGTGGGCGATTTTACATCTAAGATCAAAGCTCAGGCATCGACAATTGTGCGATCTGCATTGATCAATGCATAGCCAAGTTTCCTAATACCAGGATCGATTCACAAGAACATGTATAAGTTCAACATAAAATCAGAAAAAAAATCATGCGCTAGTCCATGCGTTTATTTTTTCTTATCATTATCATCGTCATCTGTCATATCTTTTATATCTCCATCCAACAGAAAGACCAAGAAGATACCGATTCAGATTGAAGCAATATTTGAGGCAAGTCGATTATCCTTCATAAAGTAGTGGTCAATCAAATTCCAAGATCCTCTTCGGATAAAGACCGCTCAAAGCACTAATACCATGTTACGAACAAAGATGTCATTCCAACGAATTGAAAGTCCTCTAAGTTTTTTTCTCCATCGTTTCTTTTTGGTAATTTTATACAGCTTCATGATATAATAAAAAATAAAATACTAAAACAATCAAACTGGACCATCTACAGGTTCCATAAACTTTTTCAATCCTTGAGATTTAAATACTTTTTTATGTTCTTTTTCTATTCGATCAGTATCTCATGCAACTATTTTTCTAACTTTGATAATCTCGTCTGCCCATTTCTCTGGATCTGGCGTTTCGATATACATTGCTCTCTCATTTTTGGCAGCTCGTGTAATGACCTTTGCTAATGCTGGCCAGCCTATAAAGCCATGTCAGAGGCTTGCATGACGATCACGTTTTGCTCCCAAAGGCACTTTGGCATCGTTGAGGTGGATTGCATACAACTTATCTATTCATACTTTTTTATCAAACTCTTTTACGAACTCATCTCGCTTATTTACATCAATCCCTCATCACTGACAATGCGCTGTATCATAACAAAATTTCACGGGAAGATCTTTCAGATACGTATTCCGAAAATATGCTACTTCATCTAGATTACTACCAATCTCACTGCCTTGTCCTGCAGTATTTTCAAACAGAAATTGCACATCATCATATCCTTTATCTTTTACTTGCGTAAGAATTTTTTCAATATTTATTACCATGTTTTTCATAGCTTCATCTATCGAAGTTCTGCCTAAACTCTTGCCGATATGCACATTTACCCCGTCGTACCCATGGATATGAGCCAACATAAAGTCATGGACGATAGAATCAACCTCATAACGTATCTCACTCGCCGGCTTAGAAAGATTAGCTAAATAGTTGCTATGGATAATACCTCCCACCTGCCCAAACTTTTTTCTCAATACCATCCCCTCATCTAACTGTTCTTTCGTATAATGCGGAATTTGCCATCCTCTCGGAGATTTAGCAAAAACCTGAAGTGTATTCCCTCCAACCTCAGCAGATCTTTCGAACGCAAGTTGTGGTCACTTCGCAATGCTCGTGTGTGTTCAGACTCTTAGCATTATCGATGAAAAATAAATCTACAAAAGACTATATCTATTCCAGAGAACAAAAAAAGTCTTTTCATAGATAGACGAACTAAGTAAAAATATTCCCAAATACGCAAAGGCCTTGTTGTCATACAACAAGGCCTTCATTCTCAGTAATCTTTTGCCGACTGAAGTCAGCGGCAAACAATTCTTTCTTCTCTTCTTCGGTAAGCAATTGAAGTTGATATTTTAACGTCTTCTTGTTCTGCTGTGAGCGCCAAAGTTTATAGAATTGTCCTTTCTTCTCTAGTAAATCAAGCGGAGTCCCGTCTTCGATAATCTTCCCATCATCAAAGACAATAACACGATCTAACTCCATCACTGTAGATAATCTATGAGCAATGACAATCATCGTCCTCCCCTGATCTTGAAGGAGTTGTTCTAGCGCGAGTTGGATTTTCTTTTCAGAATCTCCATCCATTGCGCTAGTAGCTTCATCCAAAATTAATATCGGCGTTTTCTCAAGTAATGCACGCGCAATTGCAACTCTTTGCTTTTGCCCGCCACTCAACATTACACCACGTTCACCAACAATAGTATCGTAACCGTTTTCTAGGTCGTTGCTAATAAAGTCGTGAGCATAGGCTAGTTTAGCTGCATTCTCAATATCTACAATACCTACCGTACCATTGTCATTTTGTATAATCTCCCTGACAGATCTATGAAATAAGACCGGCTCTTGAGAGATCATACTGACTTTTCTTCTCAGATCAGTTTGTGTAATTGTATCGATTTTTTGTCCGTCGATTAGGATGGTTCCAGAAATGATATCATACAATCTTGGGATAAGACTTACAAAAGAAGTTTTCCCTGATCCCGAATGACCCACAAGCCCTAATTTCTGTCCGGAAGGAATATGTAATGAGAAGTTTTCAAAGACCTTCTTTTCAGTGCCAGGATAGTGAAATGATACAGAGTCAAAAATAATCTCTCCTTTATTTATTTCACATATTGCAGCTGATTGTGGATCTTTAATATCAGGTTCACTCTCAATATACGTCATCATTTCAACCATTTCCGAATAGTTACTCATTGAGTTTTTTATTGCACTACCCAAAGAGAACATATACATTCGTATTTGATTTGAATATGTGAACAGTAAGACAACGCTTCCTGCAGTAATTGTGCCTTTATTCCAACCGAACAATGCAAAAGTCAAAATAACTATCAGTACCGTATCATTGAAGAATGACATTATGTTGTCTCGGAGATTACCAAGTTCCCATGATTTCATTCTAGCTAAGAAACGTTGATGATTTTCATGATTGAATTTCCCTTGCTCATATTTTTCACTAGCAAAGAGTTTAATTGCCAAGATATTAGTGTAGATATCTGCTACAATACCTGTCATCTTAGAGTTTATTTTGCTAGCGCGTACATCGAATTGGAACTTATAGCGAGAATAGAACGTGGTAAATGAAAGGTATACAACTGCATAACCAATAAACATCCAAGCGAACAATGGCGCTACAAAAAGCAACATCACAATCACACCAGTAAATCGCCATACAGTAGGCCAGATATTGAACACAAACTCGTCAAAAAGTCTCTCATAAGACCTCGTGAATCTGCTTTCTTTATTGGTTATCGCGCCAGCAAACCTCTTGTTAAAGAAATCCATCGACTTCTCAAACATAATGCTTCTGATTTTATTTTCAGTATTTTCCAATGTCTTTGCTTCAACATATGAAAATGTTCCCCGCATAATTGACCATGAGACTGTAGAAAGATATCTACAAAGCACGTATCCAATCCAGAGGACTCCGAACACTTCCCACAATGATTGCCATCCCATACCAGGTTTGGCGATACTAAATTTGTCGATAGTATGCCCCACTATGTAAGGAGCTAATACGTCTGCTAGTACAGCAGAAATTAGTAGTAAGAAAAGGATAAGTCTGACCTCCCCCTTGAGCAGCTTCTTCTGCTCCCAGATGAATTTGTAGATTTTAATGAACATAGTCGTTGATTTTTATTGTTTTTAGATTTTTGTTATACTATATAATACGCAAGAAGTCAAGATGTGTGACAAAGAAAGTCCCGTATTTTGGGACTTTCTTTGCGACCTCAGGATTCGTTCTGTCTAGTGGGCCATCTGCTTATACATAGCCGCATATCTACCGTTTAATGCGAGGAGTTCTGCAGGCGATCATCTCTCAACAAGCTTCCCATCATCTAAGACATACACTTCATCGAACTGGTCCACAAGGTGCAACTTATGAATAGAACAAATAAGGCACTTCTCAGGGTAGTATTTGAATAAACGTTGATAGATCTTCATTTCGTTTACTCCATCTACCGAGCTAGTAGGCTCATCTAGCAATAAGATACTGCTTTGTTCTGCCATCAGTAATCCGCGCGCCAAGGCAATTCTTTGTTTTTGTCCTCACGATAAATTCACTCCTTTCTCTTTGAGATCAGTATCAAGTTTGTTTGGTAGTGCACTAACTACATCGTCTGCACATGCGACTTTCAATACTTCCCGCAATTTCTCTTCTGAGATATCTAATCACATAGTTAAATTATTTTTGATTGTTTGGTCGAAGATTTCTGGTTCTTGTGGGATGAGGGAAGTAATACTTGCCAATGGATGTAATGTATCGAATCTTTTAGCATCGATAGAAAGCATTACACTATCTACATCAAATAACCCTCTAAGGAGCGAAAGTAACGTACTCTTTCCACTTCCACTTTCCCCTACCAACGCGATTCTTTTACCTGGAGCTAGCAAGATTCTAATATCTTCAAGTGTATGCTGTTTGTGCTTCATATCTTCATACTTGAAGTGTAGCTTATCTACTTCAATATTCCTTCGATGTTCAATATCTCCTGTTGAAACCTTGATTATTGAGTCATATGCCTCCTCGATATTTGCTACTGCCTCCATATCTGCTTTGTAAACAACAATTCCGCTGTATTGCCAAGTAAAGTTTATTAACGCGTCATTCATTTTCATTGCATATTGATATAACATCGTGAATGTGCCTATTAAGATCGTTCATGTCAGTGTAAATTGTTCATAAGTATATAATCATATGATGACAACGGTTATTATTGCCAACAATGAGTCCATAATGAATCGTTTCCATTCATTACTAACAGTGTACTTCCACAAGAAAGGGAATATTCCTTTTATCTTATCTTTTACAGCTATTAGCGCTCTTGATTCAAATCTAAGCGTAATTACTGTCTTAATATTTGAGAGCAAGTCAAATAAGGTACTCATAACTATATGTTCTTTTTTGTTTTGAATTTTTATCAGTGGTACAAGATACTTATCGAATTTCCGCACAATAAAAAACATTATGCCGCCAAATACTACTAGTATTACTGCTGCTTTTCGCCAAAGTAATGCGATAGAAATTAACGATCCTACCGAATAAACAACGGTGTTAAGATACATATGATTATTGCCAGAAAATTCTTTGATTGCGTACATTCCCTTATTTATCTTATCTATAGTTTCTCCAGAATGATGATCATTATGCCATTGCATAGGTAGTGATGTAACTTTGCGGAACATATCAGTTGCAAATTCCTGTCCAACATCAAATCTGATTTTCTCTTCCCATACACGAGAACGTCGAAGAAATATCCCTCCGACTATCGTTATTCACACTCAAGCGAGCAAATACATCTCTATCTCTCCCCGCCCAGCAAATCATTTTAGTTGAATCGTGTTTATAATCTTTCCGAAAATCCACGGCTGTAATAGTCGTACCAGTTTTGAAAGAGTACTGAAAAACAACATTCGGAAAAGTAATTTTTTCGAAGGAGCATACTTCCGCATGCGGCGAAATAGGAAAATATAGGGGTTTTGCTTAAACATTGGTTTACTATAAGGATAACTTACTTTATAATACGAACATAGTCAAACCATGTGACAAAAAAAGTCATATGTGAATTAAAACCCTGTTTGTAGTTCTAACATCTTTGCATACTGGCCATTTAGCTGAACTAGGTCCTTATGCGTGCCTCTTTCTACTATTTTCCCTTTTTCAATCAGTATAATGTCATCCGCTTCTTTGACGGTTTGTAATCTATGCGCAATAATTACAACAGTTCTTCCGTTGAAAAGATTATGCATTGCTTCAGTAATAGCATCTTCAGAGAATGAATCTAAAGCGCTAGTAGGCTCATCCAAAATAATTATTTCAGGGTTCTTCAAGAAAATTTTCGCGATTGCTAATCTTTGTTTTTGTCCTCATGACAAACGAATACCCCTTTCGCCAATTTCTGTCTCTAATCAATTTTTAAACTCGTACACGAATTCGCATTTTGCAAGTTTAATTATTCTATCAACCTGCTCTTTCAAGTTTTGTGTGCCTTGTTCTTCTTCAACTAGAGCATATGTAAGGTTGTCTCGCAACGTACCATCAAATACGCTTGGCTCTTGCGTTAAAAATCAAATATGTTTGTAATAACTCTTCAATGATATGGCCCTTAAATCTTGTCAGTCAATAATTATCTTTCATTGATCTGGCCTAAGATATCAAGCAACCAGCTTTGCTAGAGTAGATTTCCCACCTCCACTAATACCAACTAATGCTATCTTTTTTCATCATTCAATTTGCACATCAAAATTCTCAAATACTTTATCTTCATCATATGCATAAGTTACATTTTGTAGTTGTATGGTACCTTTTTCAAATTTAAAAAGGTCTCACTCATAATAGCCTTCCATGATTGGCATTTCTTCAAAGATATCTCGTAACTTTTCAGTATGAGTGAAATTGTTCGTAAGATCTTTGTATTTCGATGTAACTCCTACCATCAACTGTGTAAGATATCAAATCATAATTACTAATGCTGTAAACAATTCATATGAAAATGTTCACGCAATAATGTTCGTATAAGTATAATAGATAATAATAATTAATAATCCTTGTACAGCGAATAACGGTCAATTGTACATGACTCGCAAGTAATTATTGACCTTAAACGTCATTTTCCATTGTGTATTTAGAGAGTCATTTGCCAAGTTCTTTTCTCTTTCTTGTTTATCGGATTGTAGTATTTCTTGCTTGGCAATAAGTAAACGAACAAAGTTTCTAGAAAACGAGATTTCTACATTTTTCCTTTCCATTCTCGCCTGCAAGGTATAGTTATTAACATATATCATTAAGAAACTTGCTATGAAGAAGAATACGGTAAAGAAAAGGGCAAACTCCCATCACATCTGTCGTACAATATATAATGCAAATCCAATTTTTATTACCAATTCAGGAACGCCAAAAGAAACCGCATCCAGCGCATCACGTCGACTATCAATTCATTTAGGGATAATATTAATCAGTCTTCCTACGCCAATTTTTTCTACAGCAGTATATTCTGTTGCAAGATATTTTTCTATGTACTCTTCCCAAATAATTTTTCAAAGAGAAAAGCGAATTTTAACCCGGGTTTGATGTCTTACAATTCGCTTATAAATATAGTATATGACAAAAATAATCGAATAAGTTATAAGTATAGATCGTATTTTTTCTAAATCCTCACTAACTACTGCCTTGGTTATATGTTGTAAAGTGATGATTGAATAAATGTCGAACACAAAAATTCACGAATTTGCCAAACAAGCAAACAGATAGTTCCATTTATCTTGAATCGCTGGCGCGAAAAGCATTTTTAAGATCTGTCAGACAGACCTAGGTTTAGTCCTCATTCTGATCGATTAAGTAAATTATAGGTAATACGACAATAGTGAATCCTTGTGACAAAAAAAGTCCCATATTTTGGGACTTTCTTTGCGTTGTGGAAAATGCTTATGTAGATCAGTCTATGGGGCTACTTACTGCTTCCAAAATCTACAGTTGGAGCTACTGCTGCACCCTCATCTGCTTCAAATCCTACTCTTTGTTTAAAGCCAAATATCATTGCAGCGATATTGGTTGGGAACGAGCGGATAAGTGTACTGTACTTCTGAATCACTTCATTGTATCTATTTCTAGCCACATTTATACGGTTTTCTGTGCCTTCAAGTTGGGTCTGAAGACTGAGGAAGTTTTCGTTTGATTTAAGTTCTGGGTATGCTTCTACTGTTACAAGCAATTTTGAAAGCGCACTGCTAACCTCTCCTTGAACAGCTTGGAATTGAGCGAGTGAAGCTGGATCATCGATATTTACGGTTGTACTAGACGCTTTTGCTCTCGCTTCAGTTACTTGTGTGAAGACATTGAGTTCCTGATCAGCATAGCCTTTGACCGTGTTGACCAAATTTGGAATCAAGTCAGCTCTTCTTTGGTATTGGGTCTCTACATCTGATCGACTTCTCTTAACCTCTTCATCGACCGCTACAAGTCCATTATATTTACCCATCACCCATCATCCTATTACGATGATAGCGATCAATAATCGTCCACCTTTTTTCAAAAAGTTATTCATGTCTTTATACTAGTAGGTAAAACAGCTTTAGGCAAACAGTACATAATCTTTGACCACTTACAATATCTTATTCTTCGTCGACAATCTTCGTTAGATGCTCAATTTTCTTATAGAGCATCACTAGAAATTCATGGTCGACCTTGTGAGCATGGCACGCGTCTATAGCGTCTTTGAGTTCTCACTCATGTCCTTTATGGTGCTTTTCGCCCAATTCCTCAGCTGCTACCAAGATGCGATCCAAAGCGAGCTCCAGCATGGAGTGCGTAGTTTTGTGAATATTTGGCAATAAAATCATCTCTCTTAGATCTATGAGCAATGAACGTAATACATATTCAAACTCTTCCCTCAGATTATCTTTTTTTATTTTTATATCTTTTAGTAGTTCTTCACCTCCTACAAAGACAGTACGTTGTTGCATATGTAAAAATCTCAAAGCGAAAACATCAGTACCATGTTTCACATCATCGTGTGTTAGAACGATACATCACTTGGATCGGCTAAACTCTTTCTTGAGAATATCTCGATTGATCGCTGTATGGTCCACGATAACCAATGGGATCTCTCCCTGTGGTAGTTTATATTCGTACACAGCCATTACGCCTGGAAGTCCAACAAGTTCTTTCATGAGAAAAATAATCAAAAGAATAAAAATCTTAAACACACTACCAAGATCACCCAGCTCCACCGCCGCCAAAACTTCCTCCGCCAAATCATCCAAATGAAGATCATCCGCCACCACCGCTTGATCGTCCACCTGAAGACCAGCCCCTAGTATTGAATCATCCACCTTTCATAGTCGAAGACATAATCATCCTCCAGATCAAATATGCTGGGAGTAGGTACAGCAATCCTCGTCCGCCCACGATAAGGATTCACAAAAGAGTAGTAGCAGCACTTCCTCGTCAGGAAATAGTTTGTTTTTGTTTTGGTGTAGGTTTTTTATTATTTGATTCACTGATTCATTTAGCGAACATACTGAGGAAAAATGAAAGGAAAACAATCATCATAAATCCTATCAGAAGTTGATCCTTCAACGGAGTATCTGCAAAACTTTCTTCTTCGAGGAGTGATGGATCATAGGTTCCTGCAACAACTCCTGACAACGCTTCGACCAACGAGCTAACACCTGCATAATACTCTCCTGCTTGAAATGCAGGCACGAGGATGTTTTTTCCTAAACGCCCAGCTGTGATATCCGGTAGGTCTCATTCAAGGCCATAGCCCACCTCGATTCTCCAAGCTTTTTCTACAGGAGCTATCACAATCAAAATCCCATTATCTGCCTGCGCTTTCCCGATCCCTCGCTCTTGAGCAATCTGTACTGATAGTTCTTCGATCGCATTTCATTCTAGCGATGGAAGTGTTACCACGGCGATCTCAGCTTGATACGCAGTTTCAATAGCTTGTAGTTGCGCCTCCAATGAAGCCTCTTCACTATCCGTAAAAATATTCGCAAGATCAGTTACTCGTTCATCATGAGCCGGCACTGTAAAAGCATGCACAATCGAAAGACCGAACGCACTTATACATAAAATTACCAAAAGAAAATGTTTTTTAATTTTCAACATGAGGAACAAATAAATGACGTTTAAAATCTTCAAGTTTATTATCGATTTTCATAAGCATTACTTCTTCTCTTCGTCCAAATCATGCGCATTTGCCGCGTATAAGTAGATCAATGTACTCATCAAAAGAAACTTCTTTGACTAAAAGTTCTTCCGCACCAGGATCAAGCATTTGTTCTTGGATCTTTGTACAATCCCTCATAATATAATAATAAGTATCGGTAACGATTATTCTACCTTTGACAAAGTGTTTTCGTAATTCGCATACCTTTGCAGTCATTCAAGTTTCTTCAAGGAATTCTCTTTTGATACCTGCTTCTGGATCTTCTCATCTATTAAAATTCCCGCCGATATGGCTAAAGTATCGATCTTCTTTCATAGGTTGTCTCTGATATGCTAATAATATCTTATCTCAAACTACAGGAATACATAGTCCTCAAGGTACTCTTTGCACTCTTTGGAATAATTTTGTTGTGCCATCAAATAATATTTGATCTCGGTTATAGATATCAACAAATTCTCATTCAAAAACTATTTTTGCATTCTCTGGTAGCGTGCTCATCTCAAAAAAATATGTTTAAAATATCTTATCCAAACAAACTCAACTGTTCTCCTCCTTGTCGTTGTTTCTTCAACTCATCAATAATTTTTTCCAGTGAGTGGAAAGCGTACTCTTCCACGAGAATGCGTTTCATCATATCGAAATCATATGCACAATGCCGTCTCTCCAAAGGTGTATCACAGCCTGGTGTATCCATCAACGTAACAAGCGTTTTGCTCGCATATGCCTGCTCTTTTCAAGCAAGGAGTTTGTCTTTTATGCTTCCATTGATCTTATCGATATTTGCGTAGATGTTATCTATTGTGTGATATTCCTGAACAAGTTTTGCTGCTCATTTTGCTCCGATTCATGTAACACCTTTTATGTTGTCAGAACTGTCTCCTACCAAGGTAAGGTAGTCGAGCATCGATGCAGGAGGAAATCCATACTCTTGTTGGAACGATTTCTGGTCTGTGGTAATATTTTTCATGGCATCATACATCACAACACCATCAGTGAGTAACTGCTTCAAATCTTTGTCTGAACTGACAATTTTTACACCCATATCGTGTCTTTTCTGATAGGTCTTAGAAACCGTTGCGATAATATCATCCGCTTCAAATCCAGGTATTTCCAAGGCTGGAATTTGGAGTTGTGCAACTAATTCTTTTATCATACGCATCTGCCATTTGAACTCGTCGGGCATAGAAACTCTAGTAGCTTTATAGTCTTCATTTATCTCTTTTCTCGCGGTTCTAGTAGGCGCGTCTCGTGCAACCATAAACCGATCTGGTCTATCTTGCCAGAGTCTAAACAACATACGAAAGAAACCAAAAATAGCATTTACGTTATGACCATCTGGGTCATGTAGTTCTGGCAGACCATAATACGCTCTAAATACATATCACGAACCATCCAAGAGATATAATTGCTTCATATAATCGATTCCCATAGGTAAAACTAACTAGCAAATTTATAGAGGTTTCAGTATCTATTGCAACTATAGCTTTGTCTTGACGGGAGAATGTATAGTCGTAAAATAGTCTGTGGATAATAAGTCAATTTATTTTACAAAAGAAAAATAGATGCGCATTGATACACCAGAAGAGTTGCAGGAGTTTGCCCGTGGATTAGCTAAAATTCATTCGAAAATATTGCTCTATGGTGAACTAGGAGCTGGGAAAACCACCTTTGCAAAAGGATTTGCTGAAGGTCTATGATTGTCTTCTACGATTATTACGAGCCCGACCTACACCTATCTCAATATCTATGAAAAAAAATTGTTACATGTCGATATGTTTAGGATTGAAAGTAGTGAGAAACTGCACGAGACAGGGATAGTTGAGCAAATCAATCAGTATGAATATATGCTCATCGAACGGCCCAGGCGAGAAGATCTCTATGCAGATGATAGTCGAATGAAATTAGAAATTACCAAAGAAAAAGATGGAGGTAGATCCATCCAATTAGGTAATTACTCTACATAAGATTACTGTAATGCTTTTTTTACTGCAAGTTTTAGAAATTCATTTACCCCATCTACATAAAGGTTCTGTTGTGCAATTAGTGCTGAGCTATCTGTTTTATGAAGCTTTTCTGATAAGAGTTGAAGCAACATTCATTGAGTCGCTGGTTTTTTCCCTTCTAACTGTCCCAAGAATTTTTTGTAAAACTCTGCATTCCCTCCACGCATATATTTATAGTCAACAAACTTCTCAGGAAATGCGTCGATCATGATCTGCGCGAATTCATCCCTATAGACATAACTCCCAGGTTCAGAGAGTATTGAGAAGTTGTTTGTAATGCCTAAATTCTTGAGCATGGTCTTAACTTCATGCTTACTGATAGGCATGAGCACATCAAGTTTTTTCTCCCCTTGGATATTTTTGGTGCCAACTCACCCTAATACTCCTATCTTTTCAAGATATACAACATAATCGATATATCGGCCATCATGAAAGATGTCATCATATGGCATTTTCCCAAGATATATCCCTCCTTCATCAAACGTTGTATCGCTTCCTAGTGAAAGAGTCTTCGCGAGCATCTTTATAGCGTCAGCTTTCGATGTTACGGTATTGCTGTGAAGTATCCCGTAACGGGTAGCATCATAATGGTCAGTAATACAATACGAAGCGAGGACATGGAGCGGGTCAATACCCCCATCCTTTGCTGAAGTGTCAGCTAAGTCTGATAGAAATTCAGTTTTATTTTCTTGGGAGGAGCAAGCTTCTTGAAAAGATTTCAGCGAGGTATTGAATGCATCTAAGAGCGCTGGATAAAGATCTATTATCGGAGACTTGGAAGGAGTTTCTACATTTGCTCCTGAAGATTTATTATTTTTTACTGCATTTCCATCTTCTGTATTTTCCTCATTAGGATTGGTTGTTGCTCCTTTAGTATCTATTTCATTTACAATATTTTCTACATTGTTGTCATCTCATAATGCTTGTTCATATCCTATAGGTTGTAGCTCATTTGCAGCCAACGTAACATCATGCGCTAGAGGGAAAAGCGAAAAGAGCGATACTCATATAACTGTTTTGATAAGTGCAATTTGTATCAATGTGTATTTACCAATCAAGAAAGTTATTCCAACATGACTCAGTAGAATTTTCCATCATGCAAGACCCAACACAATTCCATGTATATGAAAAATGCGACGTAACGAAAAACGCTCACGAATGTGTAGGTAGGTCTTGTGGAGATGTTCATAAAAGCGTCACATTATGGCCTATCAACATAAAATCCTTTGATAGTTTAGTATACTCGTTTGGCGAAGATACTACAAAAAAAGAGGATAATTGAGAAATAGCAATATTGACTAATCTTTTTCTTCATACATCATAAGGTTTTTGAGGTACCTTATTGCCCAAAACGTATGAATATCATAGTCTTGCTCAAGTTCTGTTGCGTCTTTGAGTTGTAGTTTTTCTATCTGTCTAAGTATAAGCTTATACTGCTGTTGTGGTGACATCCCTCTAAGCTCTTCCAAAAGACGTAGGTAGTATCGGTAGTTATTCCCTTGGAGATAGAAGTAGTCGACAAACTTAGACAAGAACTTTCTTGCTAAGATCGTTGCAATTTCTCCTCTAGTTGGATAGAGATCATTACTCACCATATCATCGATAAGTGCTGGAGATAGGGATTGTCCATCACTCACGAGCATAAGAATCTGCGTCACCTCTCCTAACGTGATTGATCTATTCGGGTAGAGCATATCCATTCCCAGGAGAGATCACTTCAATGGTTCGAGCAATCCCAACTCATGTGCGGTTGCAACATATTGAGCTGATCGGCTTTTAGCAAAAATATCGACGTAATGAGTTTCGCCTTTATAAGGTATTCATTCTTCCAGGAATGTACGTGACGTTCACATAGAGAGTGTTCTAACTAACATCTTGATAAACTCTGCTCTACTTACTCTACTCTCTGGTTCAAATGACAACAACGATTTACCTCTTCATTTTATAATACAGAAATATCTCAGTGCCAAGATTGAAGATTTTTCACGTGAGTTTTCAATATCTTGGAAGTTAATATAACTATTATTATTGTCGATAGATTCGCAGTAGTCCTGTTTTTTCGAAAGTTGTTGTTGAAGTAGAGAATAGTAATCCTTGTACACAGCAGCTCCCCCATCATCTTTCAACACTAATTGTCGATCGGTATGTATGCTATTCTCAGTCGGTACATACCGCCCTGGTACTGCCTCTTCTGGCTTCCATTCAGGTTCTCATATTAAAGGATCAAAACAGAACATCGTTGGGATTCCTGCACTTACAATATCTGGACCTACATAATCGCCCATCCCTTCACAACATGCACCGTAACCATTCACATATCGATCTCCATGCATTCCACATCCTGCACTTCAATGTGTTGTACTATCTTCCCAAGAATTATTTGCTAAAACATCTGTAGTGGTTCAGCTATTTGTAGATCAAGTGAGAGTAGTCCCAGAAATATACGTAACGGTAGGATCAGTTCTTCAGTATGCACGCGCTAAATCTTCTGGGCTGATACTACTTCGATATGATCATCATCAGATATTAGTTCATAGGTACGCCCCAAGTCATCCTGGATCAACGATCACTCCATTCGCGATCCCATCGATATCTCCGTATCATCAGTCGGTTAACATAAATTGCACATATGGAATATCATTTAATGAACTTTTAATAATTGGAAAAGATTTTCGTCAGTATGATGGGATATATTTACGATAAAGATATGAATCAATATCATCCAATCAGTAGAAGTATATCCTCACTGTTGCAGACGAACAGCTCAAGGTGAACGCTTGTAATCCATATGGAAATGCATACCTAACATCTTGCATCGACATTGTTGATTCTGATTGTATAGCATAAGAAACAATACCGGAACAGCTTCATCCTCCAGACAGGACATCCAATGTGGCTTGCACATCTATGTTTAATGTCGGTACTGTCGCTACAGTAGATTGCAGGTAATCTGGTATAGTATCCATATTTGCATCTCCGCTATTTGGTCCAGATTGTTCATCACTGTCCGAAACGCCATCTCCATCACTATCTCCCTCTTCTCCGCATGTATCGTTGCTCTCATTACATGACTGTCCTCATTCACATGGAGTACTTCCATCAATACATCAATTGTTTAGGTCGCATGTTTCTGTTCCATCACAATAGAGTCCATTATCACATATATCATCGTCTACTGTATGCTGACACCCATCACTAGGATCGCAGCTATCATCAGTACAATCAACGCCATCATCGCAATCTAATATTACTCCTCCATCACACGTCCCAGCATTACAAACCTCTTCTCCGTCACAGACATCACCATTATCGCAGTCACTATTATCATCACAGTCTACTGGATCTTCACACATATTAGTTCACTCGTTGCACGTTTGATTTCCAGAGCAAGGATTGCTCCCTGCTTCACAATCATTTACCATATCGCACGTTTCAACACCATCACAAAATAGTCAATTATCGCACGCGTCATCATCCGTGGTATGCTGGCATCCATCCTGTGTATCGCAGGTATCGATAGTACAACCTACGCTATCATCACAATCAAGCATGCTTCCAGCTTCACACATACCAGCATTGCACACTTCATCACCATTACACACATTTCCATCATCACAGTCACTATTGACCGAACATAAGCCTCCCTCACATACATTGTTTCACTCATCGCATGTTTCATTAACACTACAAGGATCACTTCCTGCTTCACATCCATTGGAGATATCACATGTCTCTGAGCCATTACAAAAGAGTCCATCATCACATTCACTATCATCAGTAGTATGTGCGCAACCGTCCTGTGTGTCACATGAATCAATCGTACAATCGACACTGTCATCACAATCAAGTGTTACCCCTGCATCACATTCTCCTGCATTACAAATTTCTGTTCCATTACAAACGTTACCGTCATTACAATCGCCATTTGTAACACATCATGGGGCCTCACATATATTTGTAGTTTCATTACAAGTCTCTTCTGGTTGGCATGGATCGGTTCATGCCTCACATGCTCAAGCGTTACACACTTCATCGCCATTACAAAATAGTCCATCATCACAATCTGCATTTACGCTACATCCTCCACATGCAGGATCATTATCGCAATCACTATCTAGACAATCTGCTAGTCCATCTCCATCATCATCAATGCCGCCGTTGGTGCACGTTTCAAAACTATCAGGAGCATAATCGTATCCACAGGTAATTGTCACTACAGATCAAGAGATCGGGCAGCTACCTCCAAAACAAGGATGACAAAACGGTACTGAACCAGGGATTTCATCGGTACATCCCCCTATCCGA
Organism: Candidatus Absconditabacterales bacterium; assembly: GCA_038211735.1. Classification (GTDB taxonomy): domain Bacteria; phylum Patescibacteriota; class Gracilibacteria; order Absconditabacterales; family Absconditicoccaceae; genus JBBQVK01. The sequence continues at coordinate 341,168 of JBBQVK010000001.1, forward strand.
TCAGTAACCGTACCGAAAGGACCTACCAAAACAGTACAACAATCCATCGGACAATTTACATCATCTTCCCATTCATCACAATATAAATTCCCACAACTTTCCGTATCTTGCGTTCCACAATCTTGGGGGCAAGTATTATCTCGTTCTTCTGGTTCGCAGACATTATTACCACACACTGATTGTGAACCACAATCCTGCCCGCATGAGTAAATATTTTCTCCAGGATCACATATTTCATCGAAATCACATGCTAACCCATCTCCAAATTCAAAATCACAGGTCGCACTACACCCATTACCATTAGACATCCCAGCATCATCACAATCTTCAGGGGTGTCCAAATTACTATCTCCACATTCTGCGGTAGCGAATGTATTAATTGGCGAAAAAGAAAGTATCCCGATCAAAATAGCTACTACTCCTGCCTTTAGAATCAATAGGTGTGCAATCAGCCATTGCCCAACTACCCAGCTTCCCATACCGATTTTCAGTCATGAAAGTCCTAGAACCACTAGGTGAGTCCGCGCAATACTATGTAGCGTTATCCACTGCCTTGCATAGGCGACAATTTCATGGAGATGATGTAAAAACTTTTTCATTATCGACAGGTAAGATAGTGATAAATACTACTTGTAGAATTGTGCGAAATGGTCTGTTTTTTTCTGAAGTATCTTATTGTTATTTTTGATTAGATTTAAGAACAAATACATAAAATGCTCTGCATAATCTTCTGTAGAAAGTGTTTGTGCGTAGTCAGTTACAAAATCACTATCCTTGCATGCGCTATTACGTACCGTACTACTTTTCCGACAAATATCTCCAAACTCTCCTGCTTTTGTGTCTTTGTAATAGTAGAAATGGTGCCCCAATTCATGAGTAACGATCTTTTCAAAAATAGTGTCAATATCCCTGAGTACAAAATAATTACCGCACATATTCACTTTGAGATGCAGTCAATTTGTATCGTAACTTACGTGATGTCAGTTTCCGTCTATAGTTTCTTTTAGCTCATACTTTCCATGGAATGCCTGGCAGCTATCCACAAATTCAAAATCTACTTTATCTTTTAGTATCTCGATATCCGACTTATCGAAAAGTCATGCTTGCGTAAGTTTATATAGTGATTTATACACAGTCAATGCCATAAGAACTTCTGTCTTATTGAGAATTGATTTCGCATCGTCTGAGAGAGAGTCTTTGAAAGAGTTATTTAATCTTTTGAATGCAATATCTACCCCTACTTTATCTTTATATTTTTTATTTTCTTCTATCATGATATCCAACAAATCTAATTTTGTTTGAACTCCATAAATATTATCAGAACTACCAAAACCGCCGAAATCTTTTATGAGATCTGTCTCTTCCAGCTTTGCAATATGTTCGTTTCTCAATCGATCTTGTATAGAGTAAAACGTGTATTTTAGTGTACAGTAATCAGCGTCATTGAGCTTATCAGCTCTAGTTTGAGCTGCATCAATGGCGTTATACAGTCTCCATGAATTCTTCAGCATTGCTGCGTTATTCAATATTTTATATTGCTTTCATACATTCTTTTTTATGTTGTCTATATAGTTTTGTGCTCTTCCGATATCATCTCTTGAACACTCTTTGTTAAGTGTTTGTGAAAGTTCTCGTGCATTTATAAACGTATACATATCCGTACTCTCGACGCCTGATTTTATTTCGAGATCTCCCAATGCCGTCTTCACAGATGACGCAAATCATGCAACCGGAGCGAATAATAATCCAGAAATCACTACTTGAGCAAAAAATATTTTCATCCCTGCAAGTCCAATAACGATAAAATGCACATGAGCGAGATGTTCCCGATTACAATGCTCATAAACATAATCACTAAACTCTTCGTATCTCTTGCCAAACGAACTCATAAGTCGAATATTAGTACACGTAAAATATCACTAAAGTAAGTATATTGGCCGTTCTATATAACACAAATGCCACGCGTTGTATGCTCTGAAGTACCATTATTTGCTATTGACTCAATCTATTTAATATGTATAAAGTGAATTCACTAAACATTTAAAGTTATGAGCAAAAAATCAAAAAAAGACAAAAAAGAAAAGAAGGCCAAAGCCGCCAAAATGAAGGCTTTGAAAAAAAAGCCTGTTGCGAAGAAGGCTGCAAAAAAGAAGGCCGCAAAAAAGAAGGTTGTGGCAAAGGAACCTGTAGTAAAGAAGCCCAAAAAGGCTAGCTTACCAAAGACCCTGGTGGTAAGGGGCAAAAAAGAGAAAAACACCGCCCTGAAAAAAACAGAGAAGAAGGCCGTAGCACCGAAAGCGGTGAAGAAGAAGTAAGAGGCCGGAGAATAAAAACTACTTGAAAATAAAGCCTGTTCGCATCGAGCAGGCTTTATCACATAAGAAAATTTCAAGATTTCTCGATTGTTTGGGTTTCTATCGCCATATTTCCTACAACACAATCTCCTCGACCTTCACCCTCTTCTGCTCCATCGAATCTCTCTCTCTGATCGTAACTGTTCCATCTTCAATAGCCTGATGATCGATAGTCAGACAGTACGGAGTTCCGATCTCATCTTGTCTGCGATAACGTTTTCCGATTGCGCCACCATCATCAAACTCACACGCATATAGTTTACTAAGTTTTCTGAAAAGTTCTTCGGCAAAGGCCATCTGTTTTTCATCTTTTTTGATAAGCGGTAAGATAGCAAATTTCACAGGTGCGATCGCTTTGGGAAATCTCAGAACAACTCTTGTTTCTTTTTCACCACTTCCGGCTGTATATTCTTCTTCGTCGTAAAATTCTAACATAGTCACCATCACTTGTCTTCCCAAGCCAGTTGACGCTTCGATACATCGTGGGATATATCTTTCTCAGGTACTCGGATCAGTATATTGCATGCTTACTTTAGAGTACTCTTGATGTTGGGTAAGATCAAAGTTTGTTCTATTGTGGATGCCTTGTACTTCACCAAATCACCAAGGAAACTCATATTCGATATCAGTCGCTGCTGCTGCATAGTGAGCTAATTTTTCATGATCTCTATATCTCAGATGAGTTGGATCAATGCCAATAATTTCAGTCCAATACTGCATGCTATCCTCCTTCCATTGTTCATAGATCTCCTGTGCCTTCACTGGATCTGCTGGTACAAAATATTCTATTTCCATCTGTTCAAACTCTCTTGTTCTATACAAAAACTGTCATGGTGTGATCTCATTACGAAAGGCTTTTCCTATTTGAGCAAGTCCAAACGGAATTCTTGCTCTTGTCGTGTCACAAATATTTCTAAAATTAGTAAACAACGACTGACATGTTTCTGGTCTCATATATATCTTGTTCGCATCGTCTGCAACTGGTCATAAATGCGTATCAAGCATCAAGTTAAAGTGTCTAACTTCTGTCCACTCTGCATCTTTTCCTGTGGCAGGATTTCTTAATTTTTCACCTATGATATAGCGATGCATTCCTTCATTTCCCCAAGCTTCAGGAGATAAATTCTCGAAACCATATGTTTTGCTCATGTATCCAAGCACACTTTCTTCCCCTCAAAATCTTGCTACTTTTTCAGCAATACTTGTTTCTATAATCTTATCAGCACGAAATCTTTGTCCTGTTTTTTTGTCATCGACCAATGCATCAGCAAATCATCCCACGTGTCCACTTGCGATCCATGTGGTTGGATGAGCTAATATAGTTGTATCCAATCACAAAATATCTTCTCTACTCCTCACGAAATAGTTCCATCGCAGATCATAGATATTTTTTTTCAATTGAGAACCATATGGGCCGTAATCCCGCATGTTTGCAAGTCCTCCATAAATCTCAGAATTTGGATAGACGAATCCTCTTCTTTTTGCTCGCGCAACAATCGTATCAAGTGGGAACATAGGTGTCATTAATCATAAAGTAAACTTCACTATAGCAAAGTAGCAAGTGCTTTCAAATACAAAAAAAGAGCGGTTAAGCTCTTCTTTTGGGATATATGTTTTTATTTAAATACTTAATTATAGCAGCTCCAACAACTCCTGATTCTGTTCCAATATCTCCTGCATAGACTTCCAAGTTTCGGTATTGGGACTCATTGAAAGGAAGTCATCTTGTGGGATCCATTGATAATCATAGATTTCAGAGCTTTCTGGCATATCTACGATTCCTTGTGCGCGAGCGAAGAAATCAAATTCTAGAATTTGCACCGTTCATTTTATTCTGTGTTCATATTTTACTTTACGAATACTTACAGGAAGTGGAAAGGAAACTACATTACGATCTGAAAAAACCGTATCAGATCATATAACATTTATATCCAATCCTAACTCTTCATGCACTTCTCTTTCGAGAGTTTCATAAATCGTTTCTCCTTCTTCTAGATGACCACCAGGAAGTACCCACAATTGATCATTCGCATTTCTAACCAACAAAAGATTATCTTCTTCGTCGAAAATAAATGCACGTACACAAATTTCCATCACACTACATAACACAATAAAAGATTATTGATTGTGTTAATTATAGCTTGTTTGTCCAAACTACGCAACTTTTGAGTGACTTTTTAGTGGGTTTTAGATTGCACAATCATTGGCATTTTAAGGCCTGAATGGCTCGTTTGGAGTCATTCCATGATGCCAGCAGCTCTCATAGCTCTGATCATCCTAGTCATGCCAATACCTCATCCACATCTTGGGAAGAAAGTATGCTTCAGAAAGGCTTCAAGTTCATCGTCTACGCGCTGTGTTCCGAACTGATTATACAGCGTCTTGGCATACAACCCGCCGCTAATTGTTTTAAATTGTCTTCTCATCTCATCTGGATCACACGCTCTTTCAGCAGATCCTATCGTTTCCATACCTCGCATAAGCACATCTACTTTCTTGGCATGATCACCATCCTTTTTCATGTTCCAGAATGGGCTTGTGTACTGAGGGAAATCAGTCAAAAAGACCACTTCTCCGACCTCGTCAGCAATTGCCCCTTCGTGCGCATGAGTTAGTTCTTTGACTTCATATTTATCAGCCATCTCATCATAACTCTTACGTTGAAAATCAGTCACTTCGGCAAATCCCATCCATTCGAGTAGTTCTATTTCAAATTGGATTAACGTCTCCATCCCACCGGGCATTTCAAACTCAAACATTGGGAAGATCAAATCGTGCCTCCCAGCGACGGGATTGGGTTCCAATCTATAACTCGTCGTTACACAAAAAAATCCAGGGACATCCGGATTTTCTAACAACTCATACTCCAATCGCATCTGCCCCGTCTGAGGTAACGGTCGCTTCTGCTCGCCGTACATGTACGTGGCAATTGTCGTAGGGTCTTCACACGCCGCCAGAATACTCAATCTCGATTGCGGATGTACTTCGATAAATCATTTAGATAAAAAAAAACTCCTCATTACCTGAGTAGCCACGTGAAAGTCTGAGTAGTGCATGTATATAGTATAGCAAATAAAAACCTTTGAGGAATTTCATTTGCTTTGTTCTCTTTCGAAACCTCCATCAAGATATGGATTTGATAGTACGATTGCAAGATAATTATTACGCTTTATTTTGATAATTATTGGCTTTGAGCGAAATTGATACTCTCTCCTGTTTTCTTTTCTCTACCACAGCTTTTAAGGCATTAAGATCCAACGGAATATTATCTTTTCCATTCCCTTCTGTTAAAGGAAGTCATTTATCTTTTCATCGAGTAGGAGAGTAGATACGAATTTGTTTCATTAAATACTTTTTCTTAGACTCATCAAGATCTAGAGCATCGAACTCTTGCTCAACTTTTTCTTCTACCTCATAGTGATCAATATAGTTAGATTTTTCATCATGCAGTTGTTCTACATATTTGCGTAGTTGTTCGACAGGTTGTTTTCTCATAACTACTTCATCTTTAATAGCTTCATATTCTACTTTCTGAGGCTCTGTAATGTCGTAAGTGCTTACAAGCTCGTCCAAACCTTGGATATATTGGAACTCATTGATAGGATGTTCTATCACTATAGCATCTTCTGGAATATGGATAAGCTGGCTTTCTTTGATCTTCTGGCGCACCTCTATTTCAATCTGCGCTATATGCTCTTTATCGAACTCTCCCTGCAGCAAGGTATCTAATATTTTCTTCACCTTCTCTTCAACCATAGCCTTTTCTAAGGGTTTAATTTGGTCATTCATAAAGCTCAAATCATCTTCATCGAACTGATTTAAATAAGCGAAATCAAACTTCTTTCCTCCATCAAATTCGCACTGCATCAAACGCGCAATCATTCACAAACGATCTACTAATTTCTTAATCTCTTTAGTATCTTTGATACTATCGATATCGTTGTACTCTTCTTTTACTCCGGAAGTTTGTTGTAAGAGTGAAACTGCACTACGGATCAACTCATCACGATTTTCTAATTTTTTAAGCTTACTTCTAAGAAGTAGTTGTCTAGTTTTTCTATAAGGATACACATATGGCCATTTTGCTTCTCCTTCAAAACCATCTGCAAATCAACTAACTAAAAAATGAGTTAATAAAAAAATCATGACAGCTGAAATTCGTATTCCAAGTTTAACCAGGTTAATGTTTTCTAATGCCTTATCGACTGAAATCATTGCTACAGCCAAAATGGCTACAACCGATGCAATAAATCACCCTAAAATGTGAACAGTACTATTATCATTTCCTTCTATAGCATCCTCTAAATCGTCTAGTACATTTTTTATCCTAGCAATCTCCTCTGTCGTCCCCAAGTACCCATAATCCGCTAGTCTTTCATAGATAGCTCTCGCTTCTGTGGGGTTACAGTTATAGAAATCTCTCACTTTTTTCATTCCTTGTGAGATGAGTGGACTATTTTCTTGTTCACCAAGTTCGAATGGTCCTAGGTTTTTCTCAACAGAGATATTATGGAGTTCGAGGATGGTTTGTTTCCATTGTTCTACACGACTCTTATCTGCGTACACTTCCATCACTCCTGCTGTTCCACCAAACTCTTGTAGAATAAGGGTTGATGCATCTTCCATTCTTGCGCTGTCTCACAGTTTCATATTATCTAAAATGATAGCAAGTTGTGGAATCTCTCTTCACTTCTGTCTACGTAAAGCAACTAACTTATCATATTGGGGTGTATATTTATTCACTTGCTGTTGGTCTCGTTGTTTTCCTACGTTTACAATTTGATCTAATGTCTGTGTGAACTGCTCTTTGGAAATTCACAAGAGTTCTCGCGGAGAGGTTACATAGAGATTATCCTCGCTAAATAGATCAACGATTTCTGCTGAGGAGGTTGTATTATTACCCGAGAAACTACTACCTGGGTGATTGGTAGAAGAAAGTTCGTTATTATTGTGTAGATTCGATGTTCTCTTCATAGAAAGACGGCTTTCTAAATACTATATTTTATCGGTAATAGCCAAAAAAGTCAAATTACGCCCTGTCACGCAAAAGTCCAAAAATCGTATACCTAGTACGCTTTATATCCTCCTTATTACCATGAAAAATCTCATAATCGGGCTTGTAGTGGCTGTCTTAGGAGTATCCCTAACGCAGGCCGCACTATTTGTGCCCTCAGTCACCTTAGACACGACCAAAGCTCAGAATTACACACACGCAATAGACACTTTTATAGAAAAATTTGTAAGTAACAAAACTGATGTATTTCTAGAAGATACGTTCAATTCAATAGACAGCAAAATTACAACGATGTTAAAAAAAACTTGATTATCAGACACTACAATCTTTATACTTGAATACATTCAGTATCGAGGCAATAATCGATTGAGTGACAACAGTGTAAATACTGGAAATGATACTTGAAGCAGTAACGATCAATCCAAAACGATTGATATAAGTAAGTATGATGCAGGGATTAAAACTATTTCAGCTGGGATAGAATCGATACCAGTTGCTAAGTTTGAATTAAATGCAACTCTTGAAAAAGTAGAATTGAGAGAATTCTCGATTATTGCGTCATCTGATACATTTGGAGATGCAATAAAATATGTACGTATCTATGATAAAGATTGAAAATTATTGGCAACACAGCGTCCGAATGGGACTACCGCTACTATTAGCAATTCAAATATTACATTGGATATCGGCTCTAACTTTTTCTATATTACGTTGGAACCCTATGCAATTGGTGGTTGAGTAGAAGCACCGCAAACGTCTTCATTTACGTTAAAACTACGTACCGATGAGGCAGTATGAAAAACAAGTAATAAAACTATCGCGAGTAAAACAACAAGCGATACGTTAGATACTATTACCATTGCTCCTATCATTATTTCATCGATTGAGCTTGTCGATTCATATCAGTGATACCATGTAGACAGCGCTCTTTACAACAACGTTAAAGCGGATCTAGCAATTGTAAAAATAAATATCGCTGAAAGCTCTAGTTTTAATACTACTAATTCTAGCGACCTAAAAGCAATCTTACAAACACTTACCGTTAAGTTATATGACGGTACACAAGCAGCAAATATTGCCAACACGTTAGAGATCAAGCGCATCAATAGCACATCAAATGCTGTGATGGCAGATGTGAATGGAGACCTTATTTCATTCGATCTTACCTCATTCACTAACGACAGAAATATAATAAGCGCATGAAATTACATTGTCTTGATGATTAGGTGAACACCTTCACTTGATGCTAGCAAAAGGGAGACAGTAAAAATCGAGTTAGATAATGCCAATGCAGCTGTACTTGCATACACGACTACTGATAACAGTGCACCCACTCTCACTACCGAGTCTATGCAACCAACATTTATAGGTAGCGTGAGTATCCATGATTAAATTGAAAACTTACCATTGAGAATGAATTTAGGAAAAGCGTATTGGGAGGGGGAATAATGAAGGCACAAAAAAGGGACCGACTTCGTCGGTCCCTTTTTACTATTTACATTTACTCACTACTCGAACACCTTAATTCGTTAGGTTACTTACTCTTATCGTTTTTGGTACTCTTGCTTTCCATTTTCATGATCTGATCGATTAATCCTGGTTCGATCTTCTCATAGATATACCTCTCGAGAGGACGTGCGCCATATGCAGGGTCGTACACTTCATCGACAATCTTTGATATCTTATCTTTGGTAAAGGTAGGCATTTTGACACCTTCCTTTTGTTTCCATAAGGTAGTAAACTCTTCGTACTTATTTTTGAAGATAGAGATCATAATATCTTTGTCTAATGGTTGGAAGACTATCATTGCGGTCAGTCTATTTATAAGCTCTGGAGCGAGGAGTTGTTTAACTTCAGTGAGGACTCTATCCTTAACGCGTTTGAAGTCAGCAGTAGCTACAGAAATAGTACTATCTCCAGCGCTGAATCCTATAGTAGATTGTTTCTTACCAAACTCTTCTGAACCTATGTTTGAAGTCATAATTACGATTGTGTTTTTGAAGTCGATCCATCTACCTTTGTTGTCTTTTAGATGTCCTTCATCCATAATCTGGAGCATCATATTCAACACATCAGGAGCAGCCTTTTCTATTTCGTCAAACAATACAACGCTATAAGGTTTTCTTCTTACTTGTTCAGTAAGGACTCCACCTTCTTCGTATCCAACATATCCAGGAGCGGCTCCAATCAATTTAGAAGACGAATGTCTTTCCATAAATTCAGACATATCTACTCTAATCAATGACTTATCACTACCGAAAAACTCTTTTGCGAGAAGTTTTGCTAAATACGTTTTACCAACCCCAGATGCTCCCAAGAATAAGAACGATCCAATAGGTTTATGTTGTTGTACAGCAGAGAGTCTGTTTCTTCTGATTGCTTTTACGACCGCATCTACCGCTTCGTCCTGTCCATGAATAAACTGTTTAAGATCTGTATCTAATCTTGCAAGCCTATGCATCTCGGATTCAGTGACCTGATCGACGGGAATGCCCATTTTATCTGCTAACACCTGTCCAATATTGTCTACACCTACGGTTGGTCTGAGATGTTTAGGCAACGCATGTTGTTGTCTCATACCTTTCATTTTCTTCTTTAGTTCTTCTTCTTCCTCTTTAAGTTCAGCCGCTTTGAAGTAATCTTGTTTTTCAATTGACTGCTCAATATCTTTTTGGATTTTTAAAATCTTCTGTTCAAGTTGTGACCGCTCATTGTTGGATTGTAATTTAGATTGAAGAGTCGAAAGTCTTGCGCAAGCTTCATCGATGATATCAATAGCTTTGTCAGGTAAGTGCTTATTCATCATATATCTTACACTGTAGATCACCGCTTTTGAAATAGCTTCATCACTAATATTTACTCCATGATAATCTTCAAACCTTTCTTTGAGTCCTTGTAAGATTGCTATAGCAACTTCTTGTGAAGGTTCGTCGATTGAAAGTTCTTGGAATCTTCTCTTAAGTGCAGCATCTTTTTCGATATGTTTTTGATATTCGTCAAAAGTTGTAGCTCCAATCAATTGAAGCTTCCCTCTTGCGAGCATAGGTTTGAGCATATTAGCAGCATCTGCAGAACCTTCTGCATTTCCCGCTCCGATAATCGTATGAATTTCATCGATAAACAGAATGATATTATTCATAGGGTCAATTGACTCTTCAATAATTGCTTTCAATCTTGCTTCAAACTCACCTCTATATTTTGTGCCTGCTACGAGCGATCCCATATCAAGCATCATAATTCTTTTGCCTTGGAGTTTTTCAGGAACTTGTTTGTTGAAAATTCTTTGTGCAAGTCACTCAACAATAGCAGTTTTACCAACTCCAGCTTCTCAGATAAGGAGGGGATTGTTTTTCGTCTTTCTCAAAAGCGTATAGATAATCTGATCAATCTCTTTCTCCCTTCCAATCACTGGATCCAGAAAACCTTGCTCTGCTTCGTGCGTAAGATCACTAGCAAAGTACTCTATAGTAAGTTTTTTCTCTTCATCATTTTTGACTTGGGTGTCGATACTTGTATCGTCAGACCCGTCAATTGTATCAGGGTTCGCTTGCATCAAGAAATTTTCATCGATATTAAAGTCTCATTGCATCATCTGTTCTATCTCTTCACGAGTTGCTCCAGACATCTTTCCCATATCGATAAACATCTCCATCTGTTGGACATCTAATCCCAAATTGTTAACCATATTGTTCATCATTGCAAAAAACTCTACTGGCGATAGATCTACTTTTGCGGTAATGGTCATCACTTTGAGTAATGTTTTCTTGCTAGCAGATAAATCTACTCCTTGCTCTATCAAATATCCTTCCATCTCTGGAGACAAACTATGAAGAGCAATATAGAACAATGCTAGAAGATTCAACTTCTCTATACCTTGCTTCTTGAGCATTAAGAACTGCTCCTGGATTGAAGCATCTAATTGAAATTTAATACGGCTTTGTCCAGGAATCTTCTTGAGCGTTTGATAGGTCTCTTCGATATATCGCTGGAGCGCCTTATCGTCTTTGAATCCAAATAACTTCCAAAACAAGTAAGCAAATGGATGCTTTTTCGTGTACTTATATACTCCTAGCAAAATATCATCTGCGACGATCAGTTTTTCACCGCGTTGATAACTAAATAATCCCGCCTGCGCGACACAATCTAGATAATCTTTGGTAAAACTAAAGGTATATTTTTTCATACGATACACAGATAACTAAACATATAAAACCAATGTAACTATTGTACGTAGAAGGCACGAATTATTCAAGTAGTTGCGTAATTTTATCGTAGTTCTTGTTTACAATAATATAAAAGTATCGCTACTTAGTCTTGGTTTTTTGAACGCTTTTTCTTGTCATGGATAAACTCCTCTTTCATCATTGCATACCCGCGTTGTAAAAAGCCTACGCCACGGAAGATTTTTCTCTTTGCGCGTTTTCGAAATGACTTTCCTTTTGGTGACATTGAAAAACCAGTCATACCAATCACTGCTGATCAGATAACTGCTCACATAATCCATTTGTTCAAACGACTTTCGGTCTTTCCCATTAGACATAAATATCACCTAAATAAGCTTCGTGCTACATAGTACAGAAAGTGCGTCTATTTGCAAGAACTTTTTAAAGAATTTATCATGATTCTTGATAGGCATATGGAAGAGTTTCTGGGGAATGTAGAGTAAGTTTATTTTAATGAAAATTGTGAAAACGGGAAGGAGGTTGATGAAGAACTGATTGCGCCCTCCTGGACGCACAGGTTCGAATCAATCACCATCCCGTTTAATTTTCGTTTTTTAATTTCCTCACGCACCCTGAAGATTCGACCGTCCATAAATGTACCCAATAGCACCTATATACACTTACACACTACTCGAACAATTCAATTTGTTCATTCTATCACTATCTACTCTTCTAGTCTTAAGTCTTCTCTCGTGTGTCTCCAATGTTAAGTAATTCTTAAGCGAAACCCTTTCTCCATTGACTCAGTTTTCAAGATTCCTACACTCCTACCAGTAAGTTCATCAAGGTCTTTTATTATAAAATCTACTCACATGTCACTATTCTCCGGCGTACAAGCACAGATCAAAAAGTCGTATCTTCCTATTGCAGATCAGTTTGAAAGTCGTCTGATGGAACAACTGCTTGAACCTCAAAATATTGTGGATGTACAAGTTGAAATAACAATGGATGACGGGACCAAAAAAAGTTTCCAAGCCTATAGAGCTCAACATACCAATGTTAGATGAGCGTACAAAGGAGGAATAAGATATCATCAAAATGTCTCTTTGGATGAAGTAAAATCACTGTCAGCCTGGATGTCATTTAAGACTGCAGTCGTCGATCTCCCACTAGGATGAGCGAAGTGATGAATAGTACTAAACCCAAAAGAGCTTTCTATAGGAGAGATTGAAAGACTTTCTAGAGGATATATTGATGCAATATACACCCATATCTGACCTACCAAAGACGTTCCAGCTCCAGATGTAAATACAAACGGGCAAATAATGGGGCGAATGACAGATGAATATGCTAAGATGACTGGATCATGGCAGCCTGGTGCGATTACTGGGAAGCCTCTCTTGATAGGTGGATCGAAAGGGAGAGAGCTAGCAACTTCACTGGGAGGTCTTATCGTTGTGGAAAGATATCTCGAACATAATAAAGATTCTATAAATGGCAAAACTGTGGTGATACAATGAGCAGGAAATGTAGGATTAAATTTCGCAATACTAGCAGAAAGAAAAGGAGCAAAAATAATCGCACTTTCAGATTCTACAGGAGCGCTCTATGATGAGAAAGGATTAGATATCGCTCTAATTGCAAACATAAAGAACGATGGGAAATCAGTACTAGAGTATACAAATGCAAAACATATCACCAATGAAGAGTTATTGATTACGAAGTGCGATATCTTGGCGCCTGCCGCGCTCGAAAATCAAATTACAAAAGACAACGCAGAACAAATCGATACTAAGTTAATCCTAGAGCTTGCAAACGGCCCAACTACTCCAGAAGCGGATGCAATCTTACAAACGAGAAATATCCCCCTTCTTCCTGATATACTCACAAATGCAGGAGGTGTAACTGTAAGCTACTTCGAACAAGTGCAAAACAATAGCAACTACTACCGAGAAGAAGATGAAGTGAACGACAAGCTCTTCAAAGTGATGGCGCGCGCAACTGACGGCGTGATAGACACTGCAAACAAGCATACAATTACTCTTAGAGATGCTGCTTATGTTGTTGCGTTGGAAAGGATATTGGGTGCTATGAAAATTAGAGGGCGATAATTATTTCTTAAGTTTCTTAAGTTTTTCAAGTTCTACCAGTAATTTTTCGAGATTATTATTTTTTCTTCACGTTAATAAATGTTCACCAACTTCAGAATGATACCTGTGCGATTCAAAAAAACTGGTTCTTTCTGAAGCCATTCATTATACTTCTCGGATAGAGGAATAATTTTGCATGAACGTTGTTCTAAATATAAACGATGTGCCTTATCTTTGAACTCTTCATATGGATCAGCGAGGTGTGCTAAATCCGCATCACATAAGATTTTCTCTAAGACATCCTTTGGCTTATGTTGATGCGCAGTCGCCATAATCAAATGCTTTACGCGGCTGATTAATTTTGAATCATACTTTAGTTTTTTCATAATAAGTTCTGCGTAAAAAGCTCATTGGCTTTCATTGTTAACTGGAGAATCCAAAAATCAGATATCATGGAATGCTGCTGCAAGAAACAGGAGTTCTTTATCTTGTTCTAGGAGCACGTTCCCTTTCATCTGTTTCATTCCAACCATTTTTGCATGTTGTGAAGCTAACGTCATTGCCCATGGAACTACTTGTTCAAATGTATGTGCCTTGTTGTGATACTTATACAATTCAGATGATTTTTCAGAACTATTACTCTTCCCTCCAGTGTTTGCATCCTTAATCTTTGGAAGGTTATTTAATAATTCACTTGCGTAAGTAGATGCCAACACCAATCTTTTCTTTATATCTTCTGAATCAAAATATCTAACAATAGGACTATAGTCTTCTCGTTTTACTGTTTTATATTCAATAGCTAGTAACTCTATACTTTTCTTTACATTTTCTGCTATGAGATTTTTCAACTTTGCTGTCGTAGGTTGATTTATCTGAATAGGAAAAAGTATCTTATCTTGCGAAGTATTAATTTCTTTTTTCTCACTATGGCTTAATTTACCCATTCCATCTGCCTATTAGCAAATAAAACTTTACAAGTTATTCATCATCTCTCTTGTTTTCTCTCCAAAATATCCTTGTATTGATATATCTGTTCTGTCACTAAGTATCCCCTTATCTAGTTGGAAAGCAAAGACTGCTTCTATAGTTTTTCTATCATAGATTCAACTAATTTTTGCTGATTTGTCTATAAATCCTAATCGTTGAAGTTTCCTTTGCAAGATCCTGATCTCTTTGCTAGATTCTCATTTAACAAATGGGTGCATAAACTCATAGTACTTAAACTCCCCGTTTGTGAACAAATGATCGATAATGCGTTCGTCCAATGTTGTAGGTACTTCAACCTTTACCTCTCCATTAGATTCTTGATTGATCGTTGCGACTCCTCCATCATGTTTCAAAAGTGGATTTCGGTTTTCATCTACCAAGCCTTTTTTCTTAGCATACATTTCCAATGCATATCTAGTCTGAGGGCCAAAAAGACCACATCGTTCGCTGCTCTTAGCAATTCAAAGCTGATCATGTTGGAAGTCACACACCGCATCAGTAGTTTCATCTCCATAAAACATAGTGGATCTTCACTCTTTCATATATCACATTGCAATAAGATAGTCCTGCAGCGCACCAACCCACGGATCTTCTCTTTGTGGTCGCAACTGCATCACCCATAAACTTTTATGGAAGAAATCTTCAAAAATTGGGAATTTATCATAATCAAACCCAACGTCAGATCAAATAACTCCATCAGGACAGATGTAGGCATCTAAGTATTGAACGCCGAAGGAAAGAGCTCTTTCTAGTCCATCTTCACCTTTCCCAGCCCATATATCTATCCTATCTAACGACGCTTCAGTTCTTTCTCATTGTTCGACAATTGCTCCACCTCTATCTTCAACTTTCCCAATCCCTCGTCCCGGGAAGTATAACTCAGTACCAAATGCATAAGAACTTGGAGCTGCTATCATTCAATTGAAAACTGCTCTTCACGATGCTCCATGCGTCCCATTCCCATTCAATGTAACCTCATCACTATAATTTCCTCTATAGTAAAAATCCTGTCATTTCAAGGGTGAGTAATAGGCGGTGACTTTCAACTGCTTATGTTCGCATTGAGTTGTATCAAAATCAGCCGCAAATGTTGTCCCCGCGATTGTACAGGTTATTACTCATGCTATAATAGTCGTCAATAGCTTTCGTTTCATTTTTTGTTTTTGTTGATAAATACTTCTAGCCCTTATGTTTTGCTTATCATACGTTAAATCCAAAGTTTTGGTTCCGATCCAATCATGGATCTGCAAACGTTGGCTCTTCTCCTGGATCCCGTCGTATCTTCTTGAAGGAAGGGAATGGAGCATTAGGATTTAAAAAGTTAAAACTAAATGCACTGTTTACCTGTTCGTACGTTGTAGAATTAACTTGATGAAGCTTTGTCTTGAGATTTACCAATTGCGCCAAAGTATCATCGTTCAAGTATGCAGTATTGTTGAGTAAGAGATCAGTATTATTCACGAGAATATCTCTTCTTTGTTGCAGCAATGCCTGATGTGTAACGACTTTGTCTGCGAGAAATGCGTATGCGTTTGCTTTGATTCTATTGGTAATATAGCATGGAGCAGCATCCACAGCTTGGTCAAGTCATGCCTGGGTTAACGCTACATCGCCTGCTCCTGCAGCTTGATAGAACAACTGATCTCCAGCAATCTTGTCCGCATAACATCCTTGAGAGGTAGCCCAATATTCTTGTGCGAGTTGATATAACCCTTTCCCAGTTACGTCAATCTGTTCTAATGTCTTATTTGTAAGATCTATGTGCGATTGTAATGCGTCTTTTGGATTCTTTGAATTCGTAACTAATTCCAAAATATCAATTGACACTAATGCGCTAGAAGTACTAAACAAACGTAATGCATCACGTACCACGTCATCACGAGAAAACACTTGTCCATTTCCCACTGCTATATTTGCCAACGTAGTACCAATTATTGTGTTATCAACTAAACTATCTTTTACATACAACTCACCTAGCTTAAGATTTTGTTTTACAGTCCAAATATTGAAAAAATCAAAAGAAATAACACTTTGTGAAGAGAGCATATTCCGTCCTATAAGAAAAACGCATAGCAATGCATAGAAGATTTTTTTATGGAGGACGCGAGTAATCATATAGGGCTGAATACACTAAATAGTTTGACACAATTATTATATTGACATTGTGTATAATATGCAAAAAATAAGACATACTGCCTTACATCATATCGCCTTACCCTTATTGTTATAAATTGGCTTTCAGAGTGCCTTTAAACGGAAAATAACTTTAAGAATACTTCTTTTTTAGGTAGTCCAAGAAATAGGTAGAATCAAGGTCCTCTCACGTGATACGTTTTACATGGTCAAGGACAGGATACAAACGTCCATGCTGCCGAACATTTTCCAAGAATCGGTTCTTGTATGAATTAAAGTTTCCTACTGCAATTTCTTTTTCTCGATCAGGATGAGTTATCTTAAACGTGTTAAATAGTTGTGCTCATATAATGTTACCTAACATGTACGTAGGGAAATATCCGATCAATCAGCAAGACCAGTGCACATCTTGTAAACATCCTTGCGCATCATTAGAAGGCGTAATTCACAAATATGTTTGCATCAAATTATCTCGTGTCTGTGGTAGGTCTTTTACAGCAATAGATCCATTCATCAATCATTTTTCTATCTGATATCTCAGGAGGACGTGCATATTATAAGTAACTTCATCAGCCTGAATCCTGATATAGGATGGATTAACTTTTGTAAGATAATCGTGCAATCCTTCAACGGTGAACTCTTTGGTTTGTTCAGGGAAATACTTTTGGAATAACGTTAGTAAGTACGTCAAAAAACCTTCGCTCTTACCGATAATATTCTCAATCAAACGAGATTGAGACTCGTGCATTCCTAGCGACATATTGTATGCGACATTGGTCCGATGCAAATCATTCCTCCCATTTTGGTCATATAGTCCATGTCACATTTCATGGATGAGACTGTAAGTGCAATCAATGAGATCATGATAGGCAGTGTTGATACGTTCATCATTTGGCGAAATTAAATTTGCAAAAGGATGATGTGCTTCACCTATCATTCCACGATTCAAATCAAATCCAACTGTAGCTACAAGTTCTTCAAGCATCTTCTTACAAACTACATGATCATAATCATTGATCGTATATGCGAGGTCTTTCTCTCAACCAGGTTGTTTTTGAATCAGCGTGGTAATAGGTTCCTGCAAAGGCAATAAGAGTTTATCATAGAACTCTTGATTCATACCTTCTTCATACTCGTCCAATCGTACATCATAAGGCTCTTTTTCTGGCGCGACTTGGGCAGCATATGACCTAGCCATCGCAAACACCTTCTCCAGATGCGGGGCAAAAAGATTGAAATCATTCTCTTTCTTTGCTTCCACCCACACACACCAGGCAGCTGATTTTGCTTTTGCAAACTCTTCTACAAACTCCTTTGAAAGTTTAGTTTCTTTATCAATTTCTCTCGTTGCTACAGCGATACTGCGTTGATAATCACTATCTAGCGAATTTCTGTCTATTGATAATGTTGTTACTAATTGCATATATGTTTCATCAATAACCTGTTCATGCAGAAGCCCAGAAATTAATGCAGACTGTTCTGCTCTATCATCACCAGCTCCTGCAGGCAAATTCACATCTTGATCCCATTCAAGTAATAATCAAATGCTTCTCAACGTCTCAAGTTTCTTTTGATGCTCAAGGTATTTTTGGAGATTTGGTTCTGAATCCATTAATCGGTCGTGTTTACCGCCATAAAACAATAAAACAATTATAAAGATTACTTAAACTATGTCAATTGTAGTGCTTGATATCTCCAACCGATAAAAGTTCTTTCTTTCTGCCTCAAAAAGCTTATAAATCCTATAATATAATGAGCTTTACTCATACATCACATATGAAACTTTTCATTTGACTTGGCAACCCTGGCAAAGAGTATGAACATACAAGACACAATGTCGGATGGTTGGTTCTGCATCAACTGTGTGAACAAGAAGGGTTTACTAATTTTCTTTTACAGAAAAAATTCCAAGCAGAGGTTGCAAATGGGATTGTCGGAAAGCGACAAGTGATCGCTGCGAAGCCACAGACATTCATGAATAGATCTGGTACGAGCGTACAAGAACTACTGCACTATTACAAAATAGAACCTAAAGATATTTTAGTCTTTCAAGATGATATCGATCTTGACGCAGGAAAGATAAGATTAAAATTTAACTGAGCATCTGGAGGTCACAACGGCATCAAAGATATTGTTGCAAAAATAGGAACTGATAAATTTCGAAGATTAAAATTTTGAGTTGGGAGACCAGCGCATCCTGGACATGATGTCAGTGATCATGTACTTGGGGGCATGAGCTCCACCGAGAAAAAATACCGACGTGATCAGACACATGCAGTTCGTGAAAAGGTAGAAGAATACTTAAAGAATACGGGGTAAACACATAGAAATTATTTAGTATGTGCTGCTATTTTCCTTACTGTACGGCGCCTCTTAGTTTTAGGATTTCACTCCTCATCCAGAATCTCCTCGGGATGTTCTTTTTGGTATGCTTGAATTTCTTTTTCTAAAACGTATCCAATTACTATTCTAATAATTACTAATAGTCCAAGCAACAATAAATTCTCAAGATCAAAATGGATCATGGTATTGATGATATCTGCAGCGATAATAAACTCCAAGCCTAGCAACAAATATATCGCAAGATTGCGTCTGACATGCATCAGTGAGCTCACTGGTCTACCATTTAAAATAATATTAAACTCATTGCGAACAGTGTCGCATATCGCTTTACCTACTCAGATCGCAATTATAAAAAGACCAACAATATTTATAAGGTGTCCAATAAATACTCCAATATCCGAAACCGCTCCTATACCTGTGCCTGAATATACCGCCATCCAATAGAAATAACAATAAATACCTAATGTCTAAGTATAGTAATGTAGGTGACAGTTGTCAAAAACGCTCGCACATAAAACGACATAAAGAAAAGCGCCCTTAGGCGCTTAATTGGGGTGTGATAAACTATATATGACTACTCGATTACGAAGAATTCAATAATGTCTCCAACTTCTACTTTCTTTCACACCTTCACTTTCATCCCACACTCATGTCCTTCTTTCACTTCTTTGACGGATTGTTGTTCTTTCTGTAGAGAGGTGATATTACCAGTTGTAAACGCAATCTCATTTCCAGCCTCATCAAGCGTAGGTTCGCTTGGTCTAAAGACTCTAAATCTAGCTCAGTTCGAAACAAACCCTTCTTTCACTTTACCACCAAAGACCATCTCCTTTCATTTTTTGTAGAAGATTCCTAGAATTTCTAGTTTCCCAATTATAACTTCTTTGAGTTCTACTTTGATCATTCCAATCGCAAGTTTTTCGATATAGTCGATAAACTCATAGATGATATCATACTCTTTTACCTCAACACCCATATGTTCTGCCTTCTTTTTGAGTGGTGCACTTACAGAAACATTATATCAAATTATAAGCGCTTGCGAAGCTTGCGCAAAGACTAGATCACTATCGTTAATAGAACCTACATCACTATGTATAATTTTTAATTCTACATTTTCTGGGAGAGTAATACTCATAGCAGCTTGTTTTGCGGCCTCTAGGCTACCAAAACTATCAGCTTTGATAATCAACTTCAGCTGCGTGCTATCTCCTTTTCAGATCTTATCCATAATGTCTTGGAGCATTGCGTCTTTTGAAAACATATGTTCATGCGCAGCAATTGCTTCAATTTTCTTGGTTGCTAATTTTTCAGAATCTACTACCTCTACCACTCTACCTGGTTCCGGTAATTCCTGAATACCCAAAATCATAACTGGATCTCCTCCCGTAACTTTTTTGATTGGCTTTCAAGTCCGATCCAACATCCTTCTCACTTTACCATACGTATTATGCACCACGATAATATCTCCTACTTGTAGCGTCCCTGTCATCACGAGCAAGGTCGTTGTAACTCCTTGTTTTGCATCTTTATGTGCTTCTACTACAACTCCTACCGCATTTCTTGAAGGACTATATTTTAACTCTAGCATTTCATATTGGAGTAATATCGCATCTAGCAAGTCGTCTATTCCTTGCCCCGTTACTGAGGAACATGGGATAATCATAGTCTCTCCTCCTCGTTCTTCTGGTTGGAGTCCATACTCAGAAAGTTGTCCTTTTATTTCTTCAAATCTAGAAATCCCCAAATCAATTTTAGTTATTGCAACTATAATCGGGACGCCTGCATCTTTAGCATGATTGATTGCTTCTACCGTTTGTGGTTTGACACCATCGTCGGCAGAAATTACAATAACAACAATATTGGTGAGTTTAGATCCGCGAGCTCTGATAGCCGTAAATAACTCATGTCAAGGTGTGTCTATAAAGGTTATTTTTTGTCCATTATGTGTAATCTGCGATGCTCAAATAGATTGCGTAATCCCTCACGCTTCTCCCGCAACAACATCAGTTTTTCTCAAACGATCTAATAGTTTCGTCTTACCATGGTCGACGTGTCCCATAATAGTAACTATAGGCGGTCTAGCAGTTAGATCTGCTGCATTTTTATCTTGCTCCAAAATCGCTTGTAGATTTACTTCCAAGACATCGCTCACGCTAGTCACTGTTGCTTCTTTTTCCACTGTCACTTCAAACTCTGAAGCAATCAATGTTGCAGTATCAAAATCGATTGAAGCTTGTGCTCCTTTCACGATCTTGTTTGCCAAAAGAACTTTCATCACTTCAGGAAGTGGTATTCACATCTTTTCGGAAAACTCTTTTACTGTAACACTTCCTCAAACAGTAACTGTTCCTTTTTTCTTCAAACTATCAGAAACTTTATATGTTTTTTGTCTTTTCTCTTGTTGGCTAACTGCTCCTCATGTGCGCTTTGTAGCGCCAATTTGGACAGTTGCAGAGCTCTGTTGTCCTTGATACCCTCTTCCAGTTCACCCCCTAGCTGCTCCTCTTCAGGCTCCAGCATTACCACGTCCTTTTCATCCTGCTGCGCTTCTAGGTCATCTTCCAAAAGATGGTGTGGAACCACCTAATTCATCTACTCAGCTTTTTTTCTTGATAAGTTCATCTACTTCGTTGCGCACTTTTTCTTTCTTCTTTGGAGTAACTGTAGGTGGTTGTGTGTTTCTAGAAATAACTTTCGCCTCTTTCATAGAAGGGACAAAATCTCTTTCTTCCTCTTCTGCATCCATTTTAACTACTTGTTCTGCTTTCTCCTCTTCGACCTTATCTTCTTTAGCGTTTTTCTTTCCTCACTTTTTTGTAGGAGCAATATCAATGCCCAATCATGACAAAAAACCAGCATCATCGCCGAGAAATTGATCCACTCATTTTTTAGCATTTTTATCTGTTTCTGTCATTTATTTTACGAGTAACAAAAAAATTCGTCTCATCGAATGTAGAGATTCCATCGGTTAAAGCAAGGAAAAAGCAGTTTTGCATTCAGGGGGATTATTCGTATAACCCTTCTATAATCCTATAAGATTTAAAGATTGTTCACGAAAATATGTTTGCATTTGATCGCATATCTATATTCCATATCCACCAGCAGTACTTACACGAAATCCTTGGTCGTGAGAGCGTATTTTTTGTTGGTGGGTGTGTTAGAGATGTTCTTCTTGGTATTACGGAAAAACCTGCTGATATTGACCTTACGATGGCTGGAAAGCCAGATGAGATACGAGATAGTATGAACTTCGATACAGAACAGATGAGCCGTTTCAAAACAGATAAATTTGGAACGATGACACTTATTCCAAAAAAACCTTCTCAAGATCTTTGAAAGCAAAAAATCAGTTACGAGATCACTCCATTTCGTACTGAAGGTGGATATGAAGATTTTCGTCATCCAGGAGAAATAAATCGGAGTGACGACCTACTACTAGATAGTCGCAGAAGAGATTTTACTATCAACTGTCTCTATCTGTGTGCGCTCACTATGGAAGGAAATATTGTTGAGCCTACTACGCAACCCATTCTACTTTCTCCAGGACAAAGCAGTCAGGAACTTATGCAAATTATTCAAAAACATCCTCTAATCTTTCTTTCAGATTCACATACGCTACTCATACAAGACGCAGAAACTATAGCTAAAGTATGCGCGAAAGGTGAGATCCACAAAGATATACTCCCATCTGTAATTGCTAAAGCATCTCTCCTACATACGACTTCTTGAGCACAATCTTCGACAAAAAAACTGTGCGTGGTGATCGACCCACATGGAGGACTCGTAGATCTTTTGTCAGGTAAATTACGCACGGTCTGAAATCCAGATGATAGATTTACTGAAGACGCGTTGAGAATAATTAGAGCACTTAGATTTCCAAATACATTAAATCAAATCTCACCATCGATTAGTTTCGACTATGAAAAAGCAACGCGAATATCAATGCAACACAATGCGCACCTCGTAAAGAATCTCGCCAAAGAACGTATCAATCAAGAGTTTGTAAAAGTGTTCAAAGCGAACAATCCGTTCGGATATGTAAGTTTGCTTAATGAACTTTGACTCGTCGAAGTTCTCTTGCCTGCACTCGCTGCATGCAAAGGAGATGTGCAGCCTATTAGATATCATCCGTTCGATACATTTGATCATACACTGCTTACACTCCATGCATGTCAGGAGATAAATAAAAACTACTTAGTAAAATTAGCTATGTTATATCATGACGTAGGCAAACCTTCGCAGTATGCATACCTTCGCGAGCAATTAGAAAAAAATCCAGAAGAGATGGACATGTCTGGATACATACATCATACAGAAAGTAGCGTTCCACTCGCTCAACAAGATTTACAGAATCTTGGGTTTTCCAATAAAGAGATTGAAGAAATCTGTCGATATATCAGACGACATCATAGACCGTGAGAAATCCTTGCCAGCAATCCTGATCAGCGCGCTAAGAAAATTAGATCTCTGATCAGCGAAGTCGGAGAAAAGCGAGTATTAAATTTGATAGACTTAGCTATTGCAGATAGACTTGGTCAATTCAATCCTATGCAACCACCCGCAATCGAAGAGCTCAAAGAGATGAAAAAAATCGTTAAACAGATGCACAAAGATGAAGGAAGATTTACGATGAAACAACTTGCTGTCGATTGAAATATCCTCATGAAAGAACTTTCTATACCTCCTGGCCCAAAGCTTGGAGAGCTGCTACATGTAGCTTTTGAACGAGTTCTCACTGATACCCAAACCAGAAATACCCAAGAAAAGATCTTGGTACATTTGAAGTCGTTGAATGTAGTAAATTAATATCTCAAAACTACTTACTATCAAATCTATATAAGAGTGCGTGAAGTTCCATTTCTTTTCCTTTCTTCCATTTTACTCATTCATTGCTTTCAATTTTATAAATCTCATAGGTAGCTTGCATAATAGTTAATAATTTCTTTGCAACATCCTCTGATTCTTCAGGAATATCTCTTCAGTTGATATTACCCTCTACATCTTTGAGCAATAATTCAATAAACTCTTCTCTAATTTCTTTGGGAATATTTTTCTTACTACCTACAATCAATCTGATATAGCTACTTCAAACATTTTGTATCTCATCTTCGAATTGAGTAGGAGACAGCTCTGTTTGTTTTTGTGTTAGATATGGAATTTCGTTACGTACAATAACCGTCAAAACACTCATACAGAAAGCTTTTTCGCGTTCATCCATATATCCTACTCTATCTCTCCCATAGTTGTCATCGCCAGGACCATACACTTGATCGTTTGTACTGGAACCGATAGAATCTCATCAAATTATCATGGTAATACTATAGAGAATAAATAACCTAGATATAAACTTCATATTTATCCATCTAAATAAGTCAATAGTATATGTCAACTATCTTCACTAAGATTATTTCCGGAGAAATACCTTGCCACAAAGTCTACGAAGATGACAAATGTTTTGCCTTTCTAGACATTAATCCTGTTACCAAAGGACACACATTACTCGTTCCGAAAGAAGTGTATCCTTGGATGAGCGATGTTCCAGATGCGCTACTCGAGCATCTTTTTGTACAGTCAAAAGTGCTTATGAAGCAAATGAAGAGTAATTTAAACATAGAATATGTCTATTTGGCTGTAGAATGACTCGAAATACCACATTTTCACATCCACCTGATACCGAACAATAGCCAGAACAAAGCTCGAACCTTCACCACTACGACCTATCAGCCTGGAGAAGCCGAAGAAATAGCGAAGAAAATAGCTTGAATTTAGGCCTGAAACCACTACCAATAGTCCACTTTGTTTAATTTAGTAAATATTGTTCTGATGAGAAAGAAGGTAGAAGTATTACTTCTCAAACCATTACCACCTAGAGGAAACGCAGGTGACGTGATAGATGTTAAAATCCATTATGCAAATATGGTATTGATTCCACAAGGGATTGCAGTTTGGCATGACCAACAGGCTAAGAACCAACGCGAATCACAGATGAAAAAGATTGAGAAAAACAAAACAGAGTACCTTGCATCATTGCAAGAGATGTTATCTGCTATCGAAAAAAATGGTGGGTTGATCTTCGAAAAACAGGCAACTGAAAATGGGAAACTTTATGATAGCATTTCTATAAAAGATATAGCCAACAAAATTCATATGGACCATAAGATCAAAATCTCTTCCGATCATTTCCAAAATGATAAAATTGAAGAGCTCGGTGAATTTACTAGTACATTCACCTATGAAAGTATCATCTCTCAAATTCCTGTAAAAGTCGTTAAAAAAGCTGAATAGGTATTGCACTCACTACATAGCTCTTACTCAAAAGTCCGCCTCCCAGCGGACTTTTTCTTATCGAAATTTATGTAAAATAAAGGAAAACCCTTTCCAATAAGGATTTTGGCTCCTTTACAATTTTGACATATATAGTAAAAGTATGTATAATACTAATGGATTGAAAACTGTTAAGTTTCTAATCCATTAGCTGGAAACTGTTGGTTTTATGAATCATCTGTATCTCAATTTCCAGTACAGATCAACTGTGTTTTAAGAAAAATCTTTGACTGAACAATGGATCAAAGGAAAAAGCAGCTACTCATCTGAATTTGAATGATCGCTATAGCGGTAGCGGGGGGGTTTTTAGTATTCAAAGCTATCCGCCTTTATACGCCATGAGATTTTGGAGCTAATGTTAATCACCTCGATGCGGCTCAGCCAGATAAAGTAGAAGTTACCCAACCTTCCAAGGATAATAAAGATGCTTGAGCATCAAATCTAAGTTGAGGAAGTAGCGATTGAATAATAAAAAATGACGAAGTTGATTTCTCACTTATGCCATCATGAAATATAACTCTCATAGTCCCAGCATGGGTAGATAACAATGAGTTCAAACAAGTAAGATTACAAATAGAAGCTAAATACAATGTCAAAACCACTGTTCATGGTATCAATACTATCACTGAATATCAAACAATATTGCGTGCTTACTTACAGCATCCAGAGAAAGCAGATATAGTTTTAGTCCCCACCAACTGGATTGATTCATTTACCACACGATGATATCACATCCCATTCAAAACATCTATAGCCCCACTGTTCCATCCACTCTTCCGTAGTTGGGTAGATCATCCAGAGTTTACTTATTTGCCGTACGCAATTGATCCTTATGTTACATTTTATAATCCTGCAAGTTATACACCCAAAGGCAAAACAACATTTAGCAATATTCAAAGTGCTCTACTTACACCGAGAAAAACTACGACCGGATACTTACCACTCCTCTTTGGAATCGATGCAGGAGATTTAGCAGTATTAGAACAGTGAGGAGTCCCATATCCAGGATATATTGAACTGCTCCAACTATTCTTACAAATGGATATATCTATCCAAAAGATTTCATTACTCGATTTCTTCAGCCAGACAAGCTATCGAGACACGGCTCGTTTTCATGCGCTCACAACAACCTTAGGTGAGCATGTCAACTCCTGTCAATATCTACCTCAGCTGTGCCTTCTCGCATATGATATCAGTGATGTTGGGTTCTGACGACTGCATGAGATAGGGTACCTAAAAAGCGCTTTCCCAAATGCACGCGCACAAATTGAATTTAGTAATATTCCTACGCTTGGTAGCAGTTATCCAGTAACGGGTCGAGGATGGATAATTAGTAAAGATTCACAGAATCTACCTGCATCACTCACATGGATGAAATGATATCTGGAAATACTTGTAGATGAAGAACCATTTTTGTATGATGATGTTCTTTCAGCAACAAATGCAGTCCACCAAAGACAAATAATTGAAGATCGTTACCTTCCACTCGCACAGTTTTCAAACCAGTATAAACTGGTTGTATGATCTATAACCGATAGTCAAAAGCTTTTACAAAAAACAGCATTAATCCCTATGTTGAGAGGCGAATACAGCAAATGAATTTTCATGAAAAGCATGATTGATGCTAGTGAACAGACCTCAAAGTAATTTTATCTTTTTATTGAAACGAAAGAAAGCTCATAATTTTAAAGAATCATTACTGGCTCCTCGTTATTTCATGACTTCAATTTCAGTGAGGACTTTTTCTGTATGTCGCACTCCGAAAAACTTAAGTATTTGGAAGACAACAAATCCAATTCCTATAACTACTAGGAAGATAAAGTTGATGATCGGAGAAAAAATAAAGAACAATAGGATAGCGACAGAAAATCTAAAACCTGGTTTTTGTAGTTTATTATCTACCTCATCGATAATTATCGTACATAATCATTTGTTTATCATATCTTTGTCGCTAATTATCTCTGTTACAAAGCGTTCCCTAAATGTCTGGAGTAGATCAAATAATCATCATGCATTCGCTTCTGCATCATCGCTATTGTTACTATCCTCAATATCAGAGCGTTTCTCATTCCCTATTGTATTAAGTATTCATTTTATCGAATGCCCATTGTCTCCTTGAAAACTAGAAGGTAGTGAAGTAAAATCATCTATATTTAATTTATCTATACCAACTAATTCAGCTACACTACTTGTGCGTATATTTTCAATTATTTGTTCAGCTTTATTCTTAGCATCAACTCCCAGAAACAAAGGAGACCCAAAAAATCTTACCACATCAGTTACCGCATCATAAAATTCATTACAATCTACTTTCTGGACGGTCATTTTTAAGCTCGTTAGTAAGGCGAACATTCCAGCTATGCTAATTGCGAAAACAGATATTCATGGTGTTAAGAAAGATAGCGAATCTACTTTGCGTCTATTGCGTAAAATATCAATCTTTTGTGTAATTAGGACCAACAAACCTATGTGTAGTAGCACCATTACTCATGCTGGAGCGATTGTACCCAAAAATCCAAGCTGTTGAGACGCCCCCAATTCTACTCCTTTTAAAAATCCTCGATAAGTTGTAATACACATGAGCCCGAGCCCAGAAAACCATATTCGCTTTGCTTTCACATATTGTAAATCTATTGATAGATAGGATGACAATACTAAGAGTATACTAATCAGTAAGAATTGTTGAAAAAGATTTCATGTTTCAGTAATCGTTTGTGACAAAGCAACTAAGAGCAAAACATACACTACTCCTCGTAAGGTAAGGAGTATTGTTCTTCTTAAACGATATTTCAAACTATGAGTCATACAAACCCGTTCAGCAAAAATTAAAATCTTTTGATATTATTCACGTGAGTGGCTGACCGCATCTTCTCGTTTAGCCAGATCTGCCGTAAATTGTCCTTTTTTATATTTATTTTTGGGAGTATTTGGATCAGAAGAAGTTTGTGTTTTTGTGCCAGAAAATGTTTCGATAAGAGCTCTCTTCATCTCTCCGACACCCAAAGATAAAGTGTCTTTTACTGACGCGAAAATCGCATTACTACTACTTACTTGGAGTTCTTCGCGAGATTCACTCATCTACTACATCTATAAAATAAATTACTATTTTGCTACTACTACTCTCTCAGTTCTAAACACATACATTTCCACTTGCCCATGGATCCCATACTTTTGTTTTAGACTATAGAGTGCAGATTTACTGTCAGCAACTCAAGAGGTATTTGGGAGCAAAACTCATGACATATCGTCTTCTGTATCGATGATAGCAAATCCAAATTCTTGTGGGTTCATAGCAAATATCTCTTCAGGATTTTTTATTGCAATAATCTCTGCAACTATATCTACCACAATATAACTAATATCTTTTAATCTTTCGGCTATATGAGCATTGTAGACATTGTCTAATACTTCACGCAATGGTTTGTCTGTATTTAGAACGCCTTCTGAAACAACAAGTGCATGGTTCGTATCAAAACCGCTTAAAAAAGCTCCTTTGAGTTCCTCAGCATTATAAAGCTTGAATACCGCTTCTTTGACTTGCTTAATCATAAGGATTACCGAGGCTTATTACTAAAGAATATACTCTATTAAGTATACTGAAGACATACACATAAGTCAAAACAGTACTACTCTTCATCTTCCTCGAAATACTCTTTGATCAAAGGGAAGAAGCGGATATATTCGAAGATTTGCAGTCAGGTAAACCTACCTATGATGATAGTCAGCACGAAAATAACAATCAATACTTCTGGATAGCCCAAGAGGAAGTTTTGCAACGCAGTCCATTGGACCAGTCGATAAATTACTAAACTCATTATTATAAATTCTACCAGTCCTTGCCGTCGTCATTCACCGAAAAGATAAAATTTTTCAGAGAATACAGTTTTACCAACCATAATGAGGAACAGTATTGGGAACAAAATGAGTGGCGCAGAGAACATGCTATACTCGACTAAATTGTATCCAATAAGTCTTTCCACGGCAAAGCATAACAAACAGGTTACGCAGTATACTACAACAATCAAGGCTACCTTGGCGGTATACAACAGATAGACTTTATCAGTGAATCGTTTTATAAGCAGCATCGTCACAAACGCAGCGAGCATAAGTAAGATCGTCAATGCAGGTCACAAAATATATAACGATAATCCAAAGAGAAGTGGATTGAAAACTCCAAACACATTCAATCCAACAACTTGGGCAGCGAATGAAATAACCAATGCGAGGAAACTTAGTAACAGTATCATCACCAATGTATCAATCGGAAATCACTTCTGCAAGAGATAATCAACAAGATATGAAACAGGGAGAAGCTTGTTTGAATTCTCCAATGAGGTAGAAAATACTTTTACAAAATCTAGCTTATCTACTGGTCTCCCCAAGAGTAACGGTGTCAAGAACGACCCCATAAATTTCTTCTCCACCACATACATGGTTTCTATGCCAACGAGATCACGATAGACCGCAGTCATTCTCCTGAAAGCACTCTGGCTAATATTCGCAAAAACATAGACATCTTTGTTGCTTAAATCAATATCTAAATATTGTTGTAACTTAGAACTTTGTTCCAAAAATGAACTTAGGGCAGAATTATCAATCAATAAACTATTTGCATTTTGTATATAGTAGATGTTGTCACTAAATATTTTACCTATCTGCTGGTCTACTCCCCCCAATGTATCATCTCCAACTACCAACTCTTTCATCACTACTCCTGTATTTGTTATCGCTTCATGAGCAAATGCTATCTCGTCTGATTTGGGTCAGATGTAGGTGTAGATAGTATCGTAGGCAGTTATAGAGAAAAGGAGCTCATAGGTGCAGGTTTTATCTGCAGTAACAGTTGCTTTTAACTGATACTCTCCAAGTTTATCAAAAGTTATCGGTCGTACAGCATCATTACTAGTTGCAACTACCTCATTATCATTACGCGTCAATACATATTTTACTTTTACTTCGCTCCGAGACTCATCGCTCATCACTCTATAAGTAGTAGGCACGGCCTTTTTCGCACTTCCAATTCATGCAATAGTAAATCAGTGAGCAGGGCAGAAAGGCTCGACAGGCTCGTCACCCGTTTGCGCTTGCGTGAAATTAGCAGCAAAAAGTAGTACCAAAAAAGAAAAAATACCTACTGCAACTCATCACTTACGCTTGTTCCTATTCTGAAAATACATATGC
Source organism: Candidatus Absconditabacterales bacterium (assembly GCA_038211735.1). GTDB lineage: Bacteria > Patescibacteriota > Gracilibacteria > Absconditabacterales > Absconditicoccaceae > JBBQVK01. The sequence continues at coordinate 371,757 of JBBQVK010000001.1, forward strand.
TACAAACAGATAGTAAAAATTTTGCTCATGACAATTATCAATGTCAAAATTAGATTTCACTATACGCAAAAGACGTGGAAACGCAAGAGTTGGAGAACTTACGCTCAATGGCGTAACCGTCACAACTCCTGTGTTTATGCCAGTATGAACGAAGGCTACACTCAAAGGAATTCCCTATGAACGAATGAGTAGCGTATTTTTGTGATCGCAAAATCCTATAAATATTATTCTCAATAATACCTTTCATCTCTACTTACATCCTGGAGCTGAACTTATCCAGAAAGCATGAGGGCTTCATAGATTTCAAAATCGAGATCGTTTAATTTTGACTGACAGTGGATGATTTCAGGTCTTTAGTTTATGATTAAGTAAGTCTGGAAAATCACTCGTAAAATTAGGAAACGAATGAGTAGAATTTAAATCTCCTTACGATGGAAGCACACATATATTTACTCCAACCTGAGTCGTAGATATTCAACGCATGTTATGATCCGATATTATGATGATGTTAGACGTTTGTTCTCCAGTAGTAGAAATTAGCAAAGAGCAAGTAGCGGAACATATGGCCCTTACCCATCAACGAGCTAAACAACAGTACGATCATCATCAAGCAGCGTATGATAAGCATCGCTGAGTCTTATTTCCTATTGTCCAGTGATGACTATATCCTGACCTTAGAGAACAGTCGGCGACCTATCTAAGCCAGTTTGCGACAGATTGAATAGCAATAGGCGGACTCAGTGTAGGAGAGACCAAAGAAGAGATGTATCAAGTGTTAGGAGACCTCAATAAAAATCTCCCCGATCATTTACCTAGATATCTTATGGGAGTTGGAACGCCAGAAGATCTACGCGCAGCGATAGAACATGGAATCGACATGTTTGACTGTGTGATGCCTACCAGAATTGGAAGACACGGAAGCGCTTTTACAGCTCAAGGAACAATTAAAATTAGTAATGCTATCTACTACGATGACTTCAGTCCGTTAGAACCTACGTGCAAATGTCATACATGTATCCACTTCACAAAAGCGTATCTGCATCATCTTCACAAAGAAGGCGAAATGATGGCTGCTAGTCTTCTTTCTCTACACAATATCGCTTACCTGCATGCGACAGTCGAGCAGATAAAACAGGAAATACTCCAAAGTTAATAAAGTCAAGTATTTTCTTCGTGCAAAAACCACTAATTTTGCTATATATCTAATACAGATTACTCTTACAAGTACGTGAATTGTACTTTATTTGTATATTTCCTACAAATTATGGGTGAAAAGACAGACAAGCAAGCAGAGAAAATCATTCAGCAACTTGAAAAAGAACAGTTACTCAATGAGCTAAAAACTACTCTACAAGATCTCGGACGTATACCACGTCTTGTGATGGCTCCTGTAGTTTTGTATGTTTCTCAAAAATATGATAATATCCCTGCAGAACGCAAAGAGTATCTACGTAAAATAATTTCTAATCTTAAAGACAAAGGAACTGATGGATTACACGAACTAAAGAACCGATTTAGCGACCTTATCGATAAAGGAACATCTAAAGGAAAAGCTGGAGTAGAAAAACTTGCAGATAAAGCGAAAACTTCTTGAAAGCAAGTATTAGCTGAGGCAAAAGAAAAATGAAAAGCGAAAGGAGAGGAAATAGCCAAGGCTGCAGTAAAAAAAGCTGGCTCACTAGAAAAGAGTGGGAAGAGCTTAGCTACAAAAGGTCTTGAAAAGGCATCATCCGCTACCAAAAAAGCATGAGCATCTGCTAAGGAATCCCTCAATAAAAAGATTGCTACCTCTACCAAACCAGTTAAAGCAGTAAAGAAAACCGTCAAGAAGGCTGTCAAAAAGGTTGCTCCAAAGAAAGCGTCTACCCCAAAGGTAACTGCAAAAAAAACGGCTACCCCAAAGATAACTGCAAAGAAAAAATATAGCTCAAAGATTGCTAAAAAGGCTGCTCCACTGAAGAAATCTAGCCCGAAGGCAACTAAAAAGAGTCAGCCTAAGAAAGTAGTCAAAAAGATCGTTCCTAAGAAAATAACTACCTCAAAGACTACTAAGAAAGCACCAAAAAAGATCGCTACTAAGAAATCTCCATCTAAAAAAGGGAAAGCTACTGGAGGAAAAGGCAAGAAGAAAGCAAAAAAAGCAGGAAACAAAGGGAAATAGCATATCTTCACAGATATAGAAATTTAAGCATATTTCATGTATCTCAAAAAAACCTCTCTGGAGGCTATTTTTGTTATAGTGTAGGTACTCTTCGCTAGGAAATTACTTGCTTAGATGAAGAGACTGCCGGAAGATGCCAGCAGTCTCACAAAATTGCGATAGAGAGTTGCACATCGTATACTTAAAAATAGAAAAAATACTAGATGACAAGCCTAAAATACAACCACAAACGTAGATTCTATAATGTCAATGGTATTATTGACATATATATATAAATATTTATAATATTAACACTCTCAGGTGGAGAGTTATAAAAAGTGGGTCCGATGTGGGCTCATTTTTTTTATAAAGAAAAAGGTTCCAGAAATCTGGAACCCCCTATCGCATCATTGATGATCATTACTCTCGTGAGTTTTGAATCATCTCTGACACTATTATACTTTGTAAGTCCTGGATATCTTTTGGTGTTTACACACCTCAAGATGCTTCTAGTTGAAAGATGTAATAGGCTTTGGACGAATCCTAGGCTTCTTGGTTTCCTTCTTCTATTAGCTAGTATGGTCACTATCAGGTAGATAGCGTCTTCATGTTTGTGTTCACCCGAAGGCAATACGTAAGCATTAAGAGAAGATATAAGTCAGCTGATGAATTGATATCGCTATCATTTCAATCAAACAATTTTTGCTTAATCTCTTTAGACATACTTCCTACTTAATTCAGTTTTTACTAGATTTGCACCGGGTAGATCTGGCCGTAAGGCTGACCCTGAGATGTCTTGAGTTCTTTCAAGATCGATATTGTTATCTGCTTGTTTCATCAACACGCAAATCACATCGATTTGTTTTCCTCAGCATAACTAATCCGACACAAACAGTTTAGACTGTTTTAAGGTTAAGATTTCTTTTCCTTGCGGAATTGAACTCTTAACAGACTTACAAAATATTTTAACTTTCTCTCTACCGCTTCCTCTTTGTGAGACCGCGTTTCGTTGTGACCTACTTATAGGAAAGTCACCTAGGTGGTCAAAGGCAATATTGCATATGTTGACATACGTTGGTTAGCAAGAGAAAACGGCTTATATAAGTCGTTTATAAAATAGATACTTAATCTGCAAATATAAAACACAATATGTCAATTGTCGATCAAAAAGAATTTCCAGAGAATTTTTGGTTAAAAAAACATATTTTCATATACTTGGATATATGACTTTAATGTGATTGAGAAAATATGGTCTATACGATAGCAGTAGATCTAGACGAAACATTGAGCAATACGATGCAAGCATTTTTTGGTTTATATAATCGACATGTAGGTGGAAAACATTTCAAATGGGAAGATATAACAGCGTATCATATTAGTCAGATTCAATGAGTGCTCCTCACTGATGCAGAACAGAGCGCTATGACCAATAAAATGTTTTTGGAACATCCAGAACTTGTTATACCAAGAGAGTGAAGCAGAGAGCGTATTCAACAACGGTATGAAGAAGGCCATCATCTCTATGTTGTCAGCGGGAGACCATTAATATTTAAAGAGTTAACAAGCGCACGAATAGAAAAATATTTCCCGTGAGTATTTAAAGATATATTTTTGTGTAATCATTTTTTCGGCCAGCCAGTTGAAGGGCCGGTTACTACAAAAGGAGAAATTTGCAAACGTATCGATGCACACATCATGATTGATGACGATAAATACTACGCAGCCGATACAGCAGGTAAGGGCATTAAAACATTCCTGTTTGATAGACCTTGGAATCAAGACTTTGATGTGAGCCTCTACCCTAGTATTCAAAGGGTTTTTGGGTGGGAGGAGATTGAGTTGTAGAAATAATGAGGGAAAATAGAGATCAACCTTGGCGAGAGTCTGGAAAAACGTTATATAAATGGGTGACACATGTTACTGTACACCCACCTCCACCGTCTTATCCCAGATTGTCATCTCTTGAATCTGTGGAGAATGCGTAACGACATAGAATTTCATCTGTTTGGATTTTACAAACTCTTCGAGAACGTCTGCAACTTTTGCAATAGTGAAAATATCCATGCTCGTGATAGTTTCGTCTAAGAGAAGAAATTTGCTTTTCATCAATACAGAAACAGCAAGAATCCGTGCAATTTTTATAATAGCTTTTTGTCCTCCACTGAGTGACTTCACTTCTCTCTCTCAGTGATGATCTATGACAGTTATATCAAGCTCCATCTTGTCATCGCTCGTGGTATCTGGGACAGTGAAACGAATCTCATAATCCACCATTTTAGCTAGGTTCTCATTTATAACTTGTTCGAGAACTGGCAGGAAGTCTTGTAACACAACAACCATTAACTCTTTTGAAAAGATCGTATAGAGATCTTTCGCAAGCTGTTCTTGTTCTTGCAGTTTTTTAATAAGCAGTTGATTCTCTTTATGAACAACAATTAGATTTCCAATTTGTGCAAGTGAGTTTTGTAATAATCCCGCACCTTTTTCTACACGGATGATTTGATCAAGGCGAAGATCTTTTACTTGGTCGCGATATTGATCGCGAAGCTCTTGTGAAGATCCTTTTCTTGCTTCAAGTTGATCAAGTTGTTCTTGTTTGGCTTCAATGGTTGCTTGGAGTTTTGCTTGTTTTTCTTTTGCAGATGCTTGTTGTTCGATTTCATGTTCGAAGGTGGTAAGTTCATTGTTTAACAATGAAATTTGCTGCTGAATCGCACTAGATACGCCAATATCTTTCTCTAGCTGTTTCCGATTTATCGCTTCAAAAAACGCAACTAAATCGTTTTTCTTTAGCTTAAAAACTTCTTCTTCGCTTTTGATTTCCAATATCTTTTTCTCCCTTTCGATTATTTTTGATCTAATATTTGAAATCTTTTTTTCAAAATTTTCTTGCTCGGAATTATCGGACTCCTTGTCTATTATCGCTTGTACATAATGACAATGTTCATGCTCTAAATCACAGTGAAATTTACTCTCCTCCTGATTTTTAAGTAACTTTTTAATATTATCTTCATACTGCGTAATATTTTCATTGTCCTCTGTATTTCTATTTTTGAGATCAAAAACTTCCCTCTCCAATATTTTTAAATTATTGTTATATCATTCTCAATCTATCTTTAGTTTTTGTATAAGACGACCTGCAGGCTCTAGTCAGCTTATTTCATATCAGTACTTATTAAATATTTTAGGATCAAAAGTGCTCTCTATCCCCTTTTGTTGCTCTTTTAGCTCTTGTATCTGCTTTTTCAAAGCTTGAATCTTAGTCGTGTCTATTTTTTCGAGTAAAGACGAGAGTTGGTCCAACTCACGTTTGTGAGCTACAATCTGTGTACGCAGCGCAGCAACATCACTCTCTCCTGAAGCAAGCGTCTGTTCAAGTTGGTCTAATTTACCTTGGAGTCCAGCTGCTTTGGTTTTATATGCTTCTATGTGTTCTTGTAGATGCTCAAAAAGAGTCATATCTATATCATCGATATTGAACTGGTCGATCTGCACGTTCTCTTGGATCAATCAAATATCCATGAAGAAAGATTGGTGTGCGATCTGTTTGATAATTTCCGTTATCTCTTGTGGAAGTTGATCTATAGACTGCAACGTTTCCAATAACGTAACTATCGAACTTATAGCGTTACGAAGTTTTATAGATGACTGTTCGGTATCGCCTTTCACTTTGATAGTTGTTTGGAGTTCTTTTCTTTTGGCGCTGAGTATCTCTTTGGCATGATCTATACCAACAAGCCCAAAAAGATGTTTGAATACTTGGACTCTTTGAGCTGGTTGAAGCTCGAAGACGTTTTCTGCATCTTGCATGAGAAAATGTATGCTAAGTGCGACTTCTTGAGGCGGTAAAAGATCTGCTAAATGGTTGTCTAACTCTTTTTGGTTGGTAAACTGTATCTCTTCAAGCTGTCCTTGGACGATTTGTTTGATATCCACTCATCTCAAAATGATATCGGGATATCCAGCTTCAGTGAGTGGATCAACAGATGTTTCATCTAAATTTTTTGGTGTATACTTATACAGTCTTGATTGGGTACTTTCTCATCCTGCTTTGGTAGGTTTTAGGGTGCGCTCAATCAGTCGATATTGATCATCTTGCTCAAACAACAAATGAATGAATCCATTATCCGACGTACGATGCAACATCTGTCTCGCAGAGTACTTATACAACGCATAGAAAGGTCCGTCAAAAAACAGGAAGCTTTTCCCTGATCAGATTGGCGCTTTAATCAAATATTTTCCAGGAAGAAAATTTACCGTTATTGTTTTATCTTTAAACGGTCAGATATTATTATAGCTGGCTGCTATGAGGTCCATGTCAATCTTAAGGTAATCTCTAGATAATCACTTATGAGTTCATCATCACCATTAATTCCCCATTGTGTTCTATCAATAGCAAACTCTGCATTGATAACAACAAGATCATTTTCTACTACTACAGTAGCAGGGAAAGTAATTAATTTACTCACTCCTTTCATCGTCAATATGCCCTTTACCGTTCATTCTTTCACCTCGATAAGATCAAAAGTTGCGGTTGGGTAAGCATTAACATCAAAAAAGCTTGCTCCTTTCAGATCAGTGCCTTTTGCCGTCCCAGTTCAATCGTCTGAATGCATATTGCTCATATCCAGTGTCCATTTCCCTCATGCAACAACGTTTCCTTTGACTGATAGATCGCCATTAGATAATGGTATCGTTCCTTCATACTGTCCTTCTGACTTCCTTATTGTCCAATCGATCGTGCTCCCTTCTTTAAGTTTAAAGATGGTGGAGTTAGTAATAACTGGTAGAATTTGTCCTCACGCATCCATAATCTCAGCTACTGGGCGTTCTGGGATATTTACCTTAGCTTCGTTTTCAATAATTTCTTCGTTAGTTTCTTCTGCTGGCACTGGAGGATTATTATTTACCGTGTTAACAACACTCGAAGGTATTCAATTTTCCTTATATACTCGCGCTACCGCTATTACAGCGAGCAGTAAAAGTAACCAAATCCGCGTCTGTCTTCTCATGAAAGTGTAATGAAGAATAAAAGTAACCTAAGATAATTGCAGCGGATCAAAGACAACGTTTAGATAACAAAAAAGACTGTACTCAAAAAACAGATAGTTTCAAATCAAAAGCAGTGTTACCTAGGTGGCCTTACAGAACTAGTTTCTAGCTTTATTTTCCAACGATTTATAGAATTGTCTAGATCACTAATCTTGTCATCACTTGCTGTTCTATTTCGGTGCTCTTTACCACATACAATACAAACAAAACGAATCTTAATCTGACCATTTGCCACTTTATATTCCACAGGAACCATCTCTCCGTTACAACTACTCTCTCTATCTCCCGGCAGTTTGTCATCTACATGCAATGACAAAAAACAGTCAGGACAATGATTCCTAGACGTACGATTAGCAGGCTCGATAACATGCCCACATCATTTACAAATGAATCACTCATTAATTTTTTTCATCTTTGTTTTTTGGAATTTTTTGCAAAAAAAAACCAAGAAGCCGTGGAGTCTCCATTCCTGCACCCCCAAACAAGATCAAGGTGGTAAGCTCGACTCCGACTAGGTCGGAGCATACCGGCTCCCAGGTACAAGGTTGATTTGAAGGAATTATAGAGAAGACTCACCTACTCCTTAGAGTAGAGATACTATACTCACAGATAAAAAGAATTCAATAGGACGGTTACAACTTTCTTAGACTAATGAACGTGCTTTTTCTCATCAGAGTGGTCGAAGTCTCCTAAATGCACCCAATAGCACCTACATGCATTTACTCGCCTTTCAACCACTCCGATTCGCTATATACCTGTGAGATTTCTTATTAGCTCTTAAATATCCTTACTAAACTGTTGAAGGGCTATTAAGTTGTGGAATAAGCATGCGACTGTCACTGGCCCAACACCGCCTGGAACTGGTGTAATACCTGCCACTGAATCTTCCAGCTCGCTCCAATCAGTATCTCCTATCGCTTTGCCACCCTCTATCCCTCGACCAACATCAATAATATACTGATCGCGGTTTGGTCAAATAAATGTTTCATCCACCAAGTGAGTTACGCCTGTCGCTGAAATGATATAGTGTGATCTACGGCAGACTTCGCGCATAAGGGCCTGATCGCTTTGTGCGTTAAAACATAATACAGTAGCCCCACGTTTCATCAGTTCCACTGATAGTGGTCTACCTATTAGATCGCTCTGTCCAAGCACACTTATCGTCTTACCTATAAAGTCATCGATATGATAAAAACGCAAAATTTCTAACACCGCTTTGGGTGTAGCTGGGACAAAGTTTATTTTCCCTATAGAAGAAAGTCAAAATAATATCCCACCCAGTCCATCAAGATCTTTAGAAGGAGCTACAGCGCTTAGAATAGTCGCTCTATATGACTCTAAGTGTGGAGCAAGTGGAATCTGTACCACGATTCCAATACAGTTCGCGTCACGATTACACTTTGCGATCATCTCCAACGCTTCCTCTACCTTCCAGTCTGGTCTTCCAAATACTTGTCCATGTAACCCCAAATCGCTTGCATATAAGCACTTTTTATCGACATAGACATGCGATGCTTCGTTCTCAGAAAGCAAAAAGAAGGCAATGTATTTACCTTGAAGGTTATTATCACTTACCCATTGTTTAGTCTCGGATTTGAGGTGGGTAACTACTGGTTTACCATAAAGAAGCATACGAAATATGAGAAAAAACAAAGTGTTTAATCTATACACAAATCGAAGCAAAAAAGAAGATCATTCTAATTAGTTATCTTTTGCAGGTGCACAGTAAATTGATCGTAGAAAGTGATGATGCTCGCGCATAAGTTTTTCTAATGCAGGAATGAATGGAGAAAAGATCTCTTTGTATTGTTGGAAAATATTTGCCATTTCTAGACACCTACCTATATCTCTTTTTCTTCCTTCGCTAATCGCTGACATAACTTTATCAAAACAGTCTAGTATTGCATGCTCACGTACGGCTAAAAATACAATCGCATCGCTTGCGCTACGTCTAGGGTATCAAAGACTCTTGAGGAGTTTAGTTTCATGACGGTCGTAGTTTATTTTGACGCCATCTATACCTTCAGCTTGGTGCAAAATATTAATCAGCTCTCCAACTGCTCTTTGATAATATAGCTGTCCTCTCACAAAGAGCGGTTCTTTATCCCATGGATAGTCATGATACAAATAGGTCTTAAGAAACGTAGGTAGGCATTCTTCCTGACAACGCAAAAAAGAAACGTATCTTTTTAGCATAGGTAGTTCAGCGCCTCCTATTTCATACGCATCATTCATCAACGTCAAATAAATATCATAGATCTCTGCATAATACGGATCAGGAGCTGTCTCATCTACCTCATTATCCTGTTCCTTTGCCACACAGTATTGATGGAACTGTTGAGCTGCGCTTTTGCATGACTCTTCAGTAACGGATAAAATACCAAAATACTTAGTAATTAATTCAGTAAGATCATCATATTCCATATATCACTTTTTCTTCACATAGGAGTAGTGTGCATGCGTGCGAGGCAAAGGATTTATTCCACGTACTTCGCGTAAATACAACAAGTCAAAAAGAAATTCTTTATGGGCAGCCCATCTTTCATCTTCGATTAGGCTTGCTGGATCGCCTTCTTGGAGCACCTCATACAATATAGGGTTAACCGAATAGTGAGACGTATAGTCTTTATACTCTTCTTGAATAACATAACGTGCTGCAGGAAGCTCTTCTACTCTTGGGAAAATTAACCCTTCGATAATTTCCAACGACTTTCCATATCCATCACCTCTGAGCATTTCTGTAAAGTTTTCCGCCATATCTTTTTACAAATGATTAAATACTTCATCATTTATTATCTACGCAATACTATACATCAGATAAGTTTTTCTCCAAAGAATTTTTTGTTCACAGAGCTTGTAGGCGAAGTTTCAGAGAAATAAGTTCGCGGTTGAGTAACTCAATTTCTAATTTCATTCCTCTTTCCTCCAAGATAGGGAGAATAAATTCTTCAGTTTCATCTACTTGGCCCTTAATCCTTGCGTAATCATCAGGTAGGGTTCTAAGATTATGAAGCCTATCTGCTACCTTACAGCTGATGGTTTCATCATTTGCTCATTGCCTCATTCTTTCGAAGTACTCTCTGACTAAAATAGGTCAAATAGTAGCTTTCCATGGCTTCAAATAGTCCTTTTTTGCTTGCCCAGTTAATAAATCATATATTTTTTATTTGCTGGTGGCAAGTAACTCGCATAAGAAGGTTTTGTAAGAAATTTTACATTTTCAGCTACCTGTTTTCAGAAAAATTTTTCTATAATATAGAAATCTATCTCTTCAGTATCTTCGACTGAATCATGTAGTAAACATGTTAGAGCTCACTCTAAGCTATTACCTCTTAGTTCATCGAGGTAAATTTTTAGTACTCAGAGTATATGTTCTTTGAAATAATCTTCTCATTGATCTCTCACTTGGTCCCAATGTCCTTTCTTTGCCATTCTATAGGCCACACTGATATCATCCATTTTTTTAGCTACGTCTCTTTTGTCTAATCACGTAAACTCATATCCTCGTAATCTATTTTTTACAAATTCATAGACTTGATCGCTTGGTCTTTGATTTACGAGTTTGGGAGTTCCTAACATAGACGAGCTAGTAAGGGAGTAAATACCTATTAATTGGTATATAAATATTAAAATTCAAATAGCAAGAACAAGTATTGACTTTTTGTTAAAAAACAGTAAATAGAAGCTCAACCAAATTCATTATTATGGAGTTAGTAGCATTGCAATTGCGTGTTTCAGGTCTTGAACCTACCTGGAACCAAATGGCTCTCTTTAGAGCTTTTAAGAACAGCGCTGTATTTAATATCATTATTAAAAACGGCACACCCTGTGTACAGAAACGGTATAAAAACCTGTTTCAACATCATTGGCACCTGTTCTGGTCATAATGCAACTGCTTAACTAACCTGAGATCTCATTGTAAGAAAACGCCCGGGCTTCCCGTGGCGTTTCTTTTTAATCCGTAGCTATGACTTATTTGAAACCTAAAACCCAGACTGCAACTCTAACATCTTCGCATATGATCATCATAACTGGACAAGCTCATTATGCTTTCAGCGTTCTATCACTTGCCCTTCATCCAAGACAATAATATCATCCGCTTCTTTCACGGTCTGCAATCTATGTGCAATAATAATTACTGTACGATCTTTAAAGAGATTGTGCATTGCTTCAGTAATTCACTCTTCAGAAAAACTATCTAGCGCAGAGGTCGGCTCGTCTAAAATAATAATCTCAGGGTTTTTCAAAAATATTTTTGCAATCGCAAGACGTTGACGTTGTCATCCAGAGAGTCTAATTCATCTCTCTCCAATCTCAGTATTAAGTCCTTGGGGTAAAGTATAAATAAATTCACATTTTGCTAGTTTTATAATTTTCTCTAATTGCACTATTTCCATCTTTTCTTTAAGAACGTATGTTAAATTCTCTAGGATTGTGCCATCAAAAACAGACGGATCTTGAGTGAGATACCCAATATGCTTATAGTAAGACTTCAAAGAAACAGCATTCAACGCTTGTCAGTCTACGATTATACTTCATTTATCAGTTCTAATATAGCCTGCGATTAATTTCGCGAGAGTAGTTTTCCCTGCTCCGCTGACTCCTACCAGAGCGGTCTTTTTCCCCGCCTGTATGTCTAATGAGAAGTCTGTTATTATATTCTTCCCTTCTCCATATCCATAAGACACATTTTTGAATTTTATATTTCATGCTCACAAAGAAAACTTTGCTCACATTTCAATCTCATAATCTGTCTTTAAACTATCTACCAGCTCTCGCAGTCTTGTAACGTCAATTCGTCTGTCAATCATTACTCTCGTATCTCTCATGAGTCCTTCAAGGTCTCTTATAAAGGCCAATCATAATCATATAATGACAACAATATCGCTCAATTGCAGAGTCTGTTGAAAAATCTGATTTCATATAAAATAAATAAGGAATATAAATAACATAGTTGCAATAAATATTGGTACATCAAAAGCTATTCATTGATAGCTCTTTTCATACCATTTGGCTTTGTACCATTCTTCATTTATTTGAATTCTTTTGGAAAGTTCTTCTTGTAGCTTATCTTGTTGCATTATTTCATACTTACTCATGAACCATTTGACTTGCATTCTTTGGATATCAACATATCTATCCTTAGCTATCTTTCTCCGTTTATATGGATTATCTCAAAATAAATAAAATCGAACTCAAATAATTACCATCATCGCTACTGCTCAAAAAAACATACTTACATTTTTTTGAAAAATTGTGATAATAAATGCTAAAAACAATATTATAGATCATGAGAATCAACAAAATACGTTTATTATCAAATCACACCAAGTGCCAGTGCCTTTGCCGTATATTGCGATCATTCTTCATGTACCCAAGAGCTCATACTTATTATTGTCTCCACTGATAACTTTTGGTAAGTATATGACATCAATAATATTTGCTAAATCTTTGTATGCTAAGTATATATATGGTTTTCGTAATATTTTTAGTGTTAGATAAATTACAGCTATACTTGCTAGTATGATTATTCGAGTGATAAATTTACTATGATCTCATGACTCTATCGCGTCTACGATATACTTTGTTCAATAAATCAATCCAACTGCACACAAATTAGAAAAGATATCAAGCAACGTTATGCTTAGAATAGGCTTCCAAGCTATCCTCGCCGGCTCTAGAAATCTTTTTATTGTGCTCATAAAATATTAAGCAGCTAAGTAAAACAGAGGTTATTTACCTCCCTTCACCACCTTCCCATCTTCCAACCTTATCACCTTATCTGCAAACTTGAGCAGATGTTTTTCATGTTCAATCATAAGGACGGTGTCACCGTTGTCTAGGAATCTTTTAAGTACTTTGAGCAATCTTTCGATATCGTTTGGGTGGAGACCGACGGTAGGCTCATCTAAGAAATACACCGTGTGTCCTCTATATTGTTTCAACAAATGTTTTACGAGTTTGAGTCTTTGTGATTCTCATCCTGAAAGCGTGTGTGCTGGTTGTCACATTTTAAGATAGCCTAGACCGATGTCACACATCAGTTGTAATTTTTCACTAATAAATCACATATCTTCGAAAAATTCCAACGCATCGCTAACATACATACTCAACACTTCGCTGATCGATTTTCCATGTCGTTTGATATCCAAGATTTCTGGCTTATATCTAGCTCATTTGCAGAGAGAACAAGGGACGTAGGTATCTGGCAAGAACTGTAGTTCAATTTTTTTGTGGCCATATCCATCACACTCTGGACATGCTCCTTTGTTCGAATTGAAACTAAAATGTCATGAATTAAATGCCAGCATTTTTGCTTCGGTAACTCATGCATATAGTTTACGAATATCATCGAAGACGCCGATGAACGTTGCGGGGCAACTTCTTGGTGTCTTACCAATACTTGTCTGATCGACGTACATCACATTTTCAATCTCTTCATAGCCGGTAATAGTCTCTACACCAATATGTTTGTAGAACTCTTGAATAGCGGTCTTTTGTAAGTGTTCATACTTATCTCTTTGGACAATCGATGCTTGGATAATGTCAGCCCAGCTCATTCACTCTTTGAGGAGTTGCAGTCTGATGTAACTTTGAATCCATTGATGCTTTTCGTTTAAGAATTTGAAGAGTGTATGATACATCAGCGTCGTCTTACCTGCTCCGGAAGGCCCAGTAATAATGGTGAAACTACCCAATCTGATGTCTACATCGATACCTTGTAGATTGTGCTTTGAAGCTTTCTTTATATGCAAATTGATATTGCTCTGCGTATGATCAAATATAGCTGTTACTTTTCTTTTGCCAGTAATATAATCAGCTGTCATCGTATTTTGTTCCAAGAATGTTTCAAAAGGTCCATTGTAAATAACTTCTCCTCCGAAATCTCCTGCGCCTGGACCAATTTCTACGATCCAATCACTCGCTTTGATAAAATTATCATTATGCTCCACCACAACAATTGTATTTCACATTGCTTGGAGTTGTTTGATCGACGCTATCACTTTTATGATCTCTCCTTCATCCAATCCAATCGTAGGTTCATCTAATACATAGATGATTCAGGTTAATTTATTTCCCAACTGTTTAGCTAATCTCAGACGTTGTATCTCTCCACCTGAAAGTGAGTCGATAGGTCTTGCGGTATTGAGATATCCCATACCCAATGAGGCAATAGTCTCTGCTCTATCTAATAGTGGATAGGTGATCCTTTGGACTAACTCTTGCGGCGCATTGGTAAGCTGTTGGTACTGGATCATTACTTCGTTCAGTTTATCGATATGCATCGACTGTAGATCAAAAATATTATACTTGATAGGAATTTGATCTTCGTGAAGCAATTCTTTCGCCATAGGTACTGTATCATCTTTTAGTTTAGAGTTCTTTTTGTACTGTACTTGCGATGACGATCTGGTATCCCCAGGAATTAAGTACACATGCAAACTCTCTGGCCTTAATCTTGCTCCATGACACAGCTGGCATGGTTGCACATCCAACATAGCTTGAAAATCGACCGTAAGAATTCCTTTGTTATATTGTGCAGTAAGAACATCTTGGATACCTTTGTAGTAGATCGAAACAAATTTCCCTCATCCAGTAGCGATACGCAACAGTTCGTCATCACCATTCATTACTACCTGTCTAAATCGATCTGGTAGATCTTTCCACGCAATATTGGCTTGTACATCGTATTTTTGTGCTAACTTTTGTAAGATTCCTTGCCCATAGTTGGAGTCGCGTCGTGGTAGAACGGCTTTTAGATAGGGAGAAAAGGGGTCTAACACCTTATCGAAATCTACCTGTAGTTGTTCTCCTAATCATTGGCATCCAGGACATGCTCCTTCTTGTCTGTTTGCACTAAAATGTTGCGTGGTAAACTCTGGATAACTGATATTATCTTTTGGGCAATAATATTTGTCTGTATATCGTACTATTTTATCTCTTGCCTGCAGACGCTGAAGAACTTCTTTTACTTTTTTCTTTCATTTTTTTACATCATCAGCCGTGGTACCATCCAATACAAAGACACCAAATTTTTCTGCTCTGCTTAACATTTTTATTGCATCGTCTTTCAATCTTCTCAATGCAGACTGATCGATCGTTACACGATCAAAGATTCCAAACACCTTGGCAGGCAAGAAGTTATCTGGGATATTCGGCTCTTCTAGGTAGAAGTACTCGACAAGATCAGCGTAATCTCCTGTCTCTTGGTTGTATTCAAGGGCGACTAAGTATCTAGTAACCCCTGCGCCTGCATCGACTTGTTTTCTATTTTTTCTTACTCGTCTCGAAAGTAAATTTGGATCAGTGAAGGTACCAAACTCTTGAATCATATATACTTTATCTCATTCAAACTTTGCTTTGATATCTTGGACGATCTCTTCCGTAGTTTTCGGTCTCAGAGGAGTTCCACATTTGTGACAGAAAACATCACCTACTTTAGCTAGGAGCAATCTCAAATAGTCGTCTATTTCTGTAAGCGTTCACACTGTCGATCTAACATTTCCTACACGCTTGTTTTGCTCGATCGCTATAGCTGGACTGAGTCCTGAAGAAAAGTCTAATTCTGGTCTCGTTCCTAGGTCGAAGAACTGTCTAAGATATGAACTCAATGATTCAATATAACGGAACTGTCCTTCTTTGTAGATCGTACTAAAAGCAAGTGAAGACTTCCCAGAACCTGAAACTCCTGTCACCGTGATGATTTTATTTTTGGGCAAGGTGATGTCGATATTTTTGAGATTGTGCGTCCTTACTCACTCAAGAACAATCTGATCAAATCCCGTAAACGCGCGCGGAGGTAGAATCCTTGAAGGCATTGTTCTTGACGAAGTTCCTTGGGGAGATTGAGAAAGTTTCGTTACCTTTTGGGGGTTCATATTTTTCTGAGTTTGAGAAACTTTCGTCACCTTTTGGGAGCTCATATTTTTCTGAGCTTTCTGGGTTTGAGAAGGTTTCTTTGCCTTCTGCGGCCCTTGGACCTCCGCAGCTTTCTTAATCTTCTGAGGAATATTTTTCTTTACCATAATAAGAAATCTGAAAAAACTTAAAATGTACTAGGAAATATCCCAGTATACTTGAAGGAGGTTGTATTACAAGGTAAGCGAACAAAAAATAGAATTATTGTACGCTACCTGTAGCTCGCTCTTCCATATGTTTCTCAAATCAATTCATCCGATTTGGTCCTCCCAAACCATCAACTCCATTTCGATGGCTCATCATATTGAACATCATAAACCCACCACCCATAAGAGCGATAACAATACTTACGGCAATAACTACTACTGCAGTAAGAAACATAAAATATCCAATCCTATCAAACAAGGTGGTGTATGTTTTCCTTTGCTCAACAGTTAATGAACTATCGTTATCTATCCAATGATTCCCATTAAGACCTCACAAGATGAATATCGCGACCATGACTACGAAATTAGCAAATGGGATAAATAGCCCAATCACTACCAATACTGCTCGTACATACTTTCTTGTTAACGCGAGATACAGTACGTGAAACATTGCCCCGCCCCATGACCACTTAGCTTTGATTGTTTCCATTTCTTGGTATATAAAATATAAAACCTCGTTATAAGAAAGACTGTATCGCTCATTCTAGATAAATCAAGAACATAAGATTTTTACAAGAGTTCATCCAACAACACTTTGAGCTCCTGTAGACCTTCTCCAGTAACAGCTGAAATAAAGATACACTTTCTTTCCCCTGCGAGTTCTTTGATCCGCTCTAGATCCGGAGGAGTAGGATTTGTAGTGAGCAAATCTATCTTATTGAATACTAACACTCTTTCCTGACTCGCTCCTATAGTGTCCAAGATTTTATCTACAACCTGTATTTTGTCATCAATCAACGGATCATTTATATCGACAACATGCAACAAGAGATCTGCATGAACGCTATCTTCTAGCGTTGATCTAAATGCTGAAATAAGGTCAGGTGGAAGATCTCTCATAAATCAAATCGTATCATTAACCAATACGGTACGACCTCTAGATCATTCTTTAGCAGAAGGTAAATACAGTTCCCCTACATCTGTTCACAGTGTAGCGAACAATCTATCTTCTACTAGTACTCATTTTTTTGTGAGCGCATTCATTACGCTAGATTTGCCAGCATTCGTATACCCCACGAGTCAAACTGTAGAAAAGTCATTTCTTTTTCTTGCATCCCTATGTACCTGCCTTACTTGTTCATATTTTGCAAGTTCTTTAGCGAGTTGCGTCTTTCTAGTGAATAAATGTCTGCGCATAATTTCCGTATTTGTTTCACCGATACCACGCACATTTCCCTTACCTCCTCACTGTCTACTTAACTCCATACCCATACCGAAGATGCGAGGTCCCATATGCTTTATCGCAGCAAGTTCAATCTGTAGTCTTGCTTCTGAACTCGTCGCATGACGTTCGAAGATTTTGAGTATAAGATCCACCCTGTCCCGTGCTTGTAGTTTTTCTTCACGAAGTTTCTCACTTAAATTATAAATTTGTTGTGGCTTCAAAATATTTCCTACGATCAATAATTTCGCTCATGTCTCTTTCATCTGTTCTATGATTTCTTCTACTTTTCCGCTTCCTATATATGTCCTATAGTCAGGCCTCACTCTTTGTTGGATCATCTGTACGATCGTCATACCTCCATAGGTCTCCACAAGTTGTTGCAACTCTTCCATGCGCTGAGCTACAAGCTCTTTGCTTGTATTGTGATTTATAACTTCCGCTAGGAATATTTTTATAGGTTCGTTATTGTTATTATCGTTGTCGGTCATGTAATTTTTCTACCTACTAGTAAAATAATTTTCGTATAGTTATTTTTATGTGCTTTCTCTTGGCAAAGATTTGAGCACCTCAACATCTAAGAATGCTTTTATACGAGCTCATGTTTCTCTAATTATAAACCAAGGCTCTCTCACATACTCATGTTTATCTGTTATTATACCATATGCACTTATTCCAATTCTATTTGCTATATAGACAGATCTAGACAGGTGGAATGCCTGAGTGAAAATGACCATTGAATCTATGTTATAGATTTTTTTAGCTCTCCGCATGCTGTCATAGGTGTCGTATCCCGCTCCATCTGTTGTTATCGATCATTCAGTAATTCAATGTTCCTTCAGATATGCAACGATTGCTCTTATCTCTCCATGTCACTCACTATCATCCCCACTTACGAAGAAACGTTCGAACCCTCACTTGTTATACACCTCCAATGCAGTATCTACTCTATCACGTAACACGTCAGACAAACTTCCATCGCGATAGACTGACGCTCACAACACCATTCAATACGTGGTCTTAGGAAGTTTTTCTGCAGTAGTCAAAAAAGAGTCTGCAAATATTTGGATTGCAACATTTATGGCTAGTACTACAGCAAGTACGCCCAAGAAAATACGAAAAACAACAGTCCACAATGTTTTCATTACGCTTTATCCAATCACAAAATTGCTATAATCTTACGTTCAGTGTCTTCCACAGCATCGATATCTTCCATATCTATGTCACCGTTATCGCTTTGTCACTCTGCCAAAAATTTCAATGATCATACATCGAAGAAACTTTTTAACATTCACTTCTTGGATGTCGAGATTGATTTTATATGATTGGTTTGTAGTTTTTCAACTTCCCTATTAAATAATCCTGATTGGTTGTATTTCATGACTTCTCTTGGAGTCACTATTAAGAAATCCATCTTGTACTCGATCAAAAATTTCATGAATTTCCTCACGATTAAAAGCAGATAGAGTCCAAATATGCTCCAGAATACAATCGGCAACCAACTAGGAAACCAACTAAGATTAGAAGAATTTGTATACACGTAGTAACAAGCGGCTGAAAACAGGATCAGCCATAGTAATAATGGACGCACCACATACCGATAGTAGTACATCTTCGATCTATGCACTGACAAAACATTCCCTTCACCAAACGTTTGCGTATACTGTTCTAGTAATTGTTTGGAGAAATGTGTATCGAAATTGGATAGTATTTTCATCTTCTTTGCAAGTATAAAAATCCCTACGCATTTTTATTGTATAGAGATTCTGGTTGTCTGCAAGGTATTATTGTTACTGTAATGCTAATTCAATTTCTTCAATATTCCCTAATATTATGTCAAAGTTCTTTTTTCACAACTTAGTAATCTCACCCAACTCAATACGTATAAGATAATCTTCTAGTTTTCAAAGCGTCTCTTTTAACATTCAAAACATTGGACCTTTACGATCTGGTAGGCTATATATATCTTCCAATAGTGGTAAAAATCGATCTTTTGATGTAGCAAGTTCTTGTTCTAGAATAACGTTTTTGATGTCTGTATCGTCAATATGTCTGAATACATACTGTATTCTTATAACCATTAGGGCAAATTCTGCCGTGAATTTCTGAATGCTTTGAAGTGGACTCAAATCCTTTCAATCTAAGCTCTGCCTCTGCATGACCAATAATCTATAGAGTTGGTTGTTCTCTTCCATTCAACAAAGTGCAGCATGCACACCTCACTTATTTGTAATGGAGGCATTTTGCCAGGTATTTCATTGGTAGCTAATATCCTCTTCAGAGATTTTTTCTTCTTGTTCTCTTTCCCGTTGATTGATAGATCAGTCTGCTAAGGATTTTTTTATCTCATCAATTTCTCCTTGTATGTGAAGTTCTGAAACTAGTTTTTTTTCATCAAGTTTTTCTGGATAATTTAAGGCTTGGATATCTAGTAATTCTAATTTCGACAATTTTTCGCGATATTCTTTCGTTCAGCCTATTGAGTGAATTAATCTGTCAGAAGTCTTTCTGATTATGCTCGTGATTGCTGAGTTCTTCTTCAACTCTTCTCCATACTTTTTATTGAGATTATCCGATTCCATCGCTTTAAAATACATGTTTTAAAAACAGGAAAGTCTGTATATATAAAATACATCAAGAGTCAAGTCTTTGTGTTCTTTTTGAAAGTCAAACTGACAGGTCAATAAATCAGAAATCCTTTATTCTAAAGGAGTTCTAGACGTTAAATTTGAAAACCATAACATCACCATCTTGGACAATATACTCCTTACCTTCTAGTCTTAAGTAGCCCTTTTCTCTCGCTTTTCACCATGTTCCAGCTTCAGCAAAGTGCGTATAACTCACTACTTCTGCTTTGATAAACCCGCGTTGAAAGTCAGTATGAATTGCTCCAGCAGCTTGAGGTGCAGTCGATCATTTTTCAACTGTTCGCGCTCTGGTCTCTTTTTCTCCTGTAGTGAAATAGTACATCAGTCATACAGTATCAAATGCCAGCTTGATCAGATCGTCGAGCGTTGGAATTTTTGCTGTACTATCTCATTGTATTTCTTGCATAAACATTTCTTTCTCATCCGCATCGAGGTCCATGATATCGGACTCAAATTTTGCGCAGACCACTGAAACGGGTTTTCAGAGTTTTTGAGTGTACTCTTGTTGTAACGCTATAGCATTTTTCAGCTCTGATTCTGCTACGTTGAGCGCATAGATAAATGGTTTGTACGTTAAGAAATTATATGGTTTTAATAAGTTCTTCTCTTCAGTAGTGAGTTCAGAAGCTATATCCCAAGCTAGTTTTCACGCAGCAAGATAATCGCGCATCTTTTGCAAAACAAGTACAAGTTTCTGTGTTTCTGCATCATGTCATTTCAGTTTTCTTTCAAGATCTGGAAGTATTTTTTCTATAGATTGCAGATCAGCAAGCATAAGTTCAGTGTTGATAATTTCTACATCACGAAGCGGATCTGGTTTTCATTCCACATGCACCACGTCATCATCTTCGAAATGGCGCACGACTTGTACGATCGCATCTACTTCTCTAATCGTAGCAAGAAATTGATTTCACAATCCTTCACCTTGTGATGCTCCTTTTACGAGCCCAGCAATATCTACGAATTTGATCGCTGCATGGATCACATTTACAGACTTGGAAAGCTCTGCCAACACATCCACCCTAGGATCTTTCACGTCTACGATTCCCACATTTGGTTCTATGGTACAAAAGGGAAAATTAGCCGCATCTGCGGAATAGTTCTTCGTAAGGGCATTGAATAAGGTGGACTTACCTACGTTTGGCAGTCCTACAATTCCGATTTTCATTGGTTCAAAAAATAACAAAAGATGAATCTAGATGTACTGATATAGACAGGTTTTACTACCCTACTTTTTAAACAATGAAAACCGCGCGCAACATAAAAATAAATACAAAAAAATCCGAGGCGATGCGCCCCGGACAATGAATGTCTAGATTTTCCTGAACATCTTCATGTCTCTCAGTAAGGTTATTCCTTAGGTTGAGATTTCAGATATTCTTTTGTAAGTTTTTTCAGCCTCCGACTCTCAAGAAATGCGTCTTTTCTACGCTTTCCTTTATGAGCCGCTCTGACGATTCTGGGACTGTTCCCCAATGCGTCTTGGTAATAGGACTCTTTGTCATAATAAGGATCCTTGCTTTTGAGAGCAGCGTTGAGTTGATCCCATTGATAGCCAGCTCGTTCAAACCACCAAAAGAGGTCTTTCTTTAAATTCGTGAGTTTCTAACCAAAGTTCAACCACGTGGTGGCTGCTGCAATCGTAAGTAAAATCAGTATTACTAGTGGCCAGAACCACAGCCAGTAAATGATAGCGCCAATCACAAAGAGAACAATGCTTATGCCAGCAATAATTCCTAGGAATCCTAGAAATATTCGCCCGGTATTAGCTTCGTCAGCTGGTATTTTGATTGTATTCTTTTCTTGATTCATTTTCTCATTTTCCATGGGATGCATGTGTGGTTTAGATTTTTGCCATTGGTTTGTTTTTTATTCGGTAGCCCGCTTTCAGAGGGCTTTTCGTTGACGTCATCCGTAGATGCCATCCAGGTCGTTGGCGTACTACTTCAACTGTAGGAATATAAGGCGGAGAAGCAAACTGCTCTCCGTTTACGATCCTTCCAGGCAGACCGATTGCTTCGTATTTCGGCCTAGGTGTAAACTTGTGTTCACTTTTTCGGTAAACAACAAGAATACCCAAGGCTATAGCGCATAACAGAAATACAATCACCAACGGTGAAGTAAATATTGCTATAGCATATCCAAGAAAAGAGATAACAATAAGGATAAGAATGCTCATTGCACCTATTGTTGCAAGGACTTTAAATCGAAAATTACTGTGTTTTTTCATACGTATGGATTTGTTAGTTAGGAATGTTAATGACCTCTAGATAAGACTAGGGATATACTGATTTTAAAGGTAATTGCAAACGCAATACAGTAAAATGTACTTTTGTCAATATAGTGAGTATTCGTCTTTTCAGTCATTGACAGTCCGTTTCTAATCTTTATAAGATATTCACTATTAAGAATATATATTTATTATTTCTTTCTATTATAATGACTGTCGTTGTATGAGTTGTAGAAAAGAACTGAAGAATTCACATGTGAGGAGATCTACGTGGAAGTGCGGATGAAGATATTGCTCAATACACTACTCCTAAAGTTTTCAAAAAATGAGATGTCCTTTTTGGCTTCGCAGGATCTTTTCGTGTAGCAGATGTCTTGCAGTATGTTTTGAAAGACGTGCCAAAAGAAGAAAAAGCGTATGAAAATCCTGAAATTTCAGAGGATCTCGAATCCCAAGATACTGAACTATTAAGAAAATATCTCGATTGCAAATCTTATATAGTTGAGTTTTTAATACCTGCTATCAAAAAGGTTTTGAAAGAAGAAGAAGTAATAGCTAAGCATAAAGACTGAACCCCTAAACTCTTGAGTGACTTACTTATAGGATACGGGAATAAACTTTTTATGATTCAAGACGATTTCTCAGTATTGGAAAATGTCAATTGATTTGAAGCAATTGGAGCATGAAGACCTCAAGCGATTTGAAATATTACTAACCCAAAAAGGCATTGATGAAAAATCACTACTAAGCCCCAGGAGAAAATTAGAGCAGCTATTGAGGCCGCTATTGAGGCGGTAAGTCAAAGTAATTCAAGTGTTTCTAAAGAGTGCCTAGTGCTAACATTAGAGTCAGATAAAGTGAGAAATAAGATTAAACAAATACTTACTGAGAGAGATAATCAAACTGAAAAAGATAAAAGAGCAAACTGAAGAGGCAAAAAAATCGCAGGAGCGAAGGAGACTAAGTCTGAAGGAACTAATAAACTTTCAGATACATGAGACCAAAAAAATCCTTGAGAACCAAATACTTCCTCAACAGCAAGAGATGAGATCCAAGTAATATGAAAAACAAATGGCGGATTTTCTTCGGATGAAATAGTTGATAACTCCCCTCAAGAGTCAAATTAATATTAATCCCCAGAAAATAGCCACACATTTTCAGGACGCTTCAGTCGCCTCTTAAGTGCTTCCATTTTTCCATTTTCAAATTTTTCTTCCTCATCAACGGGGCTTGCTTCATCTTTGAGAACAATCGATCAAGAAGTTAGATTGTAATATGCTCTAAATCACGCTCAAACTCTGGGTTGTATACTGTTCTTTGCATACACTCTGGCCTGAAATTGCTTTTCCCAAGGAAGTTTATTATACGAATCCACAAAAGAGCTTGTTACATTCACTAATTCAGTTTTAGTCTGACTAATTTCTTTTGACACCCCCGTTTCTTGTCCGGACGTTTCATTTTTGTTCAAATTCTGAGTATTTTCTACCATCGTTCCTAAATTACCTATATAAAACATCTTCTATTTGAGCACTTCTTCGGTATATAGTGACCATAAAGGAACCATTAGGCTGTCCATCACGTTTTGCAAATACTCTGCATATAATTATTTTCCTCAGTAGGTATTAATTGAAAAGCTCTTCTTCAAGCTTTCTGTCCTCGTGTGTACGTCTGGAAAGTGTAACTTGTCCTGTATTTTCATCAACTGTGACTTTTACCTTCGCTCTGAGACTGTAGGGTACTTTCACGTGTGACAAAGAGCTAATTGCTCATAAAAGAGATCTCGTAGTTTGCGATGTGATATTTTTAGCGGACGGTTTTTCCTTTTTATTTGTTTTTTCAGTCGGTTGATTAGATATGTGCATTGGCCGTAAAAGAGATATAAAAGAACTTCTTTTTGCTAACTTCTTCGTTATATATAGACCATACAAAAACTATTTCATATTGCAAATCCAACATGTCAAATAAATTCCTCTTCACTGGCGAAGAGCCATATATGCTTCATCAAGAGCTTCACAAACGGAAGACAGCATTTTTGGAAAAGTATGGTGAACAAGGATTATTTACCTTTTCATGCGATGAGCTTGATCAAGGGCCGATCATGCAAGCCATCCTTAGTGGCGGTATGTTTACGACCAAGAAACTGATAATTATCAGCTGAATTCCAAAAGATAATACTCCATCCAACAAAGCGAGCGCAAAATCTTCTGAACGTTTGGAAGCTGCACTTATGAAAAAACGAGAGACAATTCCAGAAGATTCAATAGTGATCTTATTAAGTTACAAACCAGATAAAAGAACGAAATGATACAAATTTTTCGCTAACAATTCTGATATCAAAGAGTTCAAACCACTCAAAGAGATTGAGTTAATTAATTTTGTGAAACAGCGTTTAGGCGAGCTTGTAACAAGCGATACGGCGACGCTTCTTGTAGCAACCGTCGGCACAAGTCTCTTTCATATTGCCAACGAGTGCGATAAACTACAACTCTACGCAGACTATCATAAAATCAAAAAACTTTCTGCAAAAGATATCGAGTCAATCGTCTATGCACAATCAGAAATAAATAGTTTTTCTATTTTGGATAACTTCTTCACCAACAAACAAAAAACTCTTGAACTAATCACCAAAGCACAGTCACAAAACCAAGATATGTTTCAATTTTTATGAATGCTCTATCGATGACTAAAACTTGTGATCCAACTCGTCGATCAATATCGTAGCGGCGTCACTAGCGCAAAACAAATCGCCAGCAATCTCAAAATGCATCCATTTGCAGTAGCAAAACAGTACGGAAATATCAAAACGCTCGGCAAGAACTTCCCTGCTATAATCAAGCTTTATCACTCATTGCTTAAACTGGACGTTTCTATAAAAACATGAGTTTTGCCTCCTGAAGCATTCTGGGTTGAAGTGAAAAAATTGGTGCGGGAGCTGTAAACTAATATTTTCAAATATTATTTTCGTACAGAGAAAAATTCTTAGAACAGAAAAAGGCACCTGGTACAGGTGCCTTTTCTTTTAGGAAATATTTAATCTTCTGGGTTCTCACCAAGTTGGTCTCTGACTTGAGCAGCACCTTCATAGTTCTCCTCACTCAGAAACTCTTCCAGCAGTTCTTTCAACTCATCGGGTTTCATTTTCTTTCTGATTTTCCGATTATTGAAACGCTCTTTAGCTGTAAGTTTTTTCTTTCTCTTAGGTCGAGAGGAAGTGGAGTTTTGCCCATCAAAATCTGAAACAAATTCGGCTCCAACACTCTTGTCTTCTAACTCGAAGTCAACTTGTGAGTCTGTATCAACGGAAGTTTTACCAGGCAGTTTTGAATTATCTCTTTTAGAGTTTCTTTTTATCAGCGATTTATGCAAATAAATCGGAACTCTTGCTAAGTAGAATAGTTCAACCGCCTGAGTCCTTAACAAAGGAATCTCATATTGTTTTAGAGATTCTTTATTAAGCGCTACCCCAGTGATCGCAAGTTCATTCTTGCTTTCAATTCTAATGTATTGTAACTCAAAGTTGAGGGACTTGATTATGCTGAGAATTATTGGCGCTTCAGTAAATGATTCTTCTTCAAGAAGCATGTTTTCATCTGCCCAATAATATGTCTCTTGCACAAACGCCTGATCAGTTTGTATAGAAAAATACCTACTGTCATCTACCCAAAACAACAGGTTGCCACCATCAATACCAGATTCAACACCGTTAACATCTTTTACTTTGATGAATTTTGGCGAAAGTTTCTCCAGTAATTTGCTAGTATGTTCCTTCTGTTGAACACGGTATTGAATTTCATTTTGAAGTATATCAACACGTTTTTGGTTACCGAGAACGGTTGCTTCTTTAAGTTCGTAAGTTAGTTGCCTGACGTTCATTGCCCCAAAATCCTGATCATCAACTAAACAATACTCATCGTAGAACTGTTTCTCAGTCACAATATCAATATCTTGAAACCACATATAACACAACGCTATTTCATCGCTGCTTAGTCTTTGTTCATAGCGTATGTCATTATCAGTTCCAAATCGTAACAAACAGATAAAGTTATCTTCTTCATCAGAATGCATTATGCAACAATGTAACGGTGCTTTGTACTCTTCCAAAAGCGCATTCATTTGAAGTACAAATGGATGATCGCTCATTTCAGACAGAGGCAATCCTATCACTTCACACGTTTCCTCACTAATAGCAAACGCAAGAAATTTTTTTAATCCAGGTTTATCGGACAAAAAAATGTAGGGCGCCTCTTCATGGTCTGTAAATACAAGAAGATCATATACCAAATAGTCCAAATACAGTATTTCTTTCATTGGTTTGTTATTTTCAGGTTTATTTGATCACGAATTTCTGCTGCGAGCTCGAAGTCTTGATCTTCAATAGCATCTTCAAGAAGGTGCTGAAGATTAATACTATTTACTTGTAAGTCTATTGAGTCGTTTTTGTATCCAATAGAAGCAATCATACGATCTTGGTATAATTCTATTGGCATGCGCGTTTCTACTTGAAAGTAGAGTGAACACGGCAACAAGTCACAAGGAGACATAGGAATTCGCACCTTCCCCTGGGGGGTATCAAATACTATTTCCCCATAGTAGTATTTTTCTTCATCCAAATAGGTAATCATGCAATGGTTTACTTTCCATTTCATTTTATCCACTAGATTTATAATAAACCACAATACTTTGTGGGGAAGAAAATGGAAATCTTCTTCTTCTCCCTTAGTGATACAATGATCAATAAATTTAAAGTTCTCTTCGTGAGCTGCAATTGTTATAGATACTTCTTCGAAATGAAGGACCAAAAGCTTTACTTGATCACTCTCTCGAACAAAAGTGTTTACATCGTTGCATACAACATGTTCGGCTTTCATAATCATAGATTTTAATGATCGAATAACTTGTCATAAAAACTAATACGTTTGTGTCAATATAATACAAGTCGAAAATGTCAATTTGAGAAGAAATGCTAGAATATGCTTCCAGTATAGTTACTTTCATCGGCACATATGTAGGTAGCTGGTAATCTCTTATATAGTCAGCCTCACATCCATCAGTTCATACTCAAAGTTATGTTTCTTTAAGCGGTCATTGATCGCCTTGATGATCGTTTTTTTGTTGAGAAATCGGCTTGTAGGGTCTTCTTTAGCTCAGCCTTGGAGAAAAAGCTTATTTGCTCTGATATATCACTTTAATTGGCTTGGAGACGTAGCAAAATCTTTCGCGACCTCAATCGCAAGCGCTCACATACTTATCTGCGTCAAGCCATGAGAAGAAAGTCTTTGTTTCATGGCTGATTGAAACGTTTCCATAATTTGACCTCTCTCGCAAAATTAAAAAACTTCATTTCCCATCTCCCACTTCCCATCTCCCACTTCCCATTTTCCACTTCCCATTTTCCACTTCCCATTTTCCACTTTCCACTTTCCACTCTTTCCTACTCTTTCGGCGGTTCATATCTACTTGGTAATTTTTTTATTCGGAACAGATATCGATTCACTCAGAAGAAGATTGCTGCCATCAATACAAAGATAATAACTTTATCTACTCTTTGATCTCACTGCAACAGCATCAAGATCATAAAGAACAAAGAAAATCATCGGATGAATACTCTTACTTCATTTCTATTTCGTCCTAATGCTAGCAACCTATAATGTAAGTGTGAATAGTCACCTTTGAATGGATTTTTCTTCTGTTTATGTAATCTATCTATCAACACCCAGACTGCATCGAAGAGAGGCAATGCTAAGACCACAATCATCGTCCCAATTTTTGCTCATCCAAGCAACGAAAGATATGCCAGCGCAAAGCCTAGAAACATCGTTCATACATCTCTTAGCAACCCACTCGGCTTGAATTCGACAATTACTGCCAACAGAGCAACGACAAACAAAATCATCGCATACGTACTTACTCCTCACAACAATAACGCTTTGGCGTCAGTCATATCTGGATACGCAACAAAGACCACCAAATTAATCAACAAAAATATTGTAAGAAATCCTATACTCGACATTCATGACGCAAGTCCATAAATTCCATCAAATCGGTTGATCGCATTGGTAAACAAAAGATATCGCGCCAAAGTAAGTACGACCTGATTGATAAATGCAAAATGAATAATCTCTCCTCATGGTAGTGAAAAATCGGTAATTCCAACACCACTCACCGCTCGAGCAATCAGCGCTACTACTACTTGTATAGCCATTCTAATCGCAGGAGAGATACGGTATTTCTTATGTATCAAACGTCATAACTCATCTGTCAAAGCAACTCCTCATAGTATTAGTGCCCCAAGCAAAAGTCAGAAAAAAGGGTTAGTTTTTGTAAATACCAAAAACTCTGGAGCATAAAGTGCAACCAAAACAAAAAAAGTAATGAGCAGAATAACTCATTGAAGTGTTGGGACAGGTTTTCTCTTTGGAACATCACGTCATGGTTTATCCATGATATGAAGTTTTCTAAAAATCCACAATCCCAAGAGACTGAATAGCGAAGCAACGGCGAACATTCAAACTAGTGTTCAAATCATAGGCGTACAAATCAGTAAATCTTTTGGCAGAATCGCCATAAGTTTCTCCCACTATAACAAACCTGCTGAAAGATGCAAACTTGGTTTGCTCTTCAGTTAAAAGAACGTCAAAAATAAGTTCCATAAAGGGAAAATCAAATGTCTATATCTGTCTATATGTAATAGAATTTTACTTAAAGAGCTCCTCCACAAGACCCCATAAGATTCCTGCAGAGTCTGCTCATGCAGCATCCATTGGAGCTCACTCGTAATTTCACATCCACACACACATCGTAAGTCATGGAGCATATGATCGTGCCTTATATGTAGTAGTCGTAAGTTTTACTCCACACATTCGTCCGTCTACATAATGTCTTGATGTTCATGTTTTGATAGCTCGTCATGGAAACGTAAAACGTTCCGGGTGAGCAAACCCATGAATACGATATGATCCATCTGCTAACACGTTTGTAATTTCTTCACGCCTAGATTGTAGTGATGAAAATCGTTGAAGATTTTCATTAGTAGTTGTGGTTGGAATGGCATGAGGATAGATTAAACGCCGGATACGAATTGCTTGATACGGCGAGAGTTCATAAGTTCCTAATGCTGCTGAAAGTCAGAGCTGATCTGCATTAAACTGTTCGCTATCGTTAGAAATTGTCTCTTCATCATCTCATGCCAATATTCTCAAGCGATTGAAAAATGGGAAGTAGTCATCAACTCACGCTTCGTTAAATAATTTAACTGCAGGAATATTTAAACTACTTGCCAACGCTTCTGCCAATGAAACGTCTCCATGATAGCGCAGATCAAAATTTTGTGGATGATATACTCCTCCGTGAGGAAGATCATAACTTACTTCTTCATCGACAATGCGATCTTGCATCGTGATTCATAATTTCCCCAACGCATATAGATAGACTAATGGTTTCATTAGCGATCCAACTTGTCTTTTCTGGAAGCAGCCATTTACATAACTACCTTCATCATCTTCGGGAGATCTACACGTAGTTTGGCTAATTAATTGGCCTGCATTATCGACTACGAGAATACAACAATCATTGCCATGTAACGAATCTCTCCAGCTTTCTGTACCGTCCACCACACGATTTATCTCTTCGGTCAATGGAATATTAAAAACGGTTTTTCATTCTTGCGCTTCTTTAGTCACTAGATCCACTAATAATGGGTCATACGTATTACTAGAAGCAACATCCGATAAATCGTCTTTTGTTTGTGGAAGTATTTTTTCTCCATCACAGATCATAAACTTATTTTTTTTCTTTCGCACTGCACAAAGTATATCAGCTCTGTTCTTTATAGAAACAAATCATTTTTCGGAGTATGGATTATTGCCTGTTTGGTAGGTAGCTATAAGGAATAAACGCTGATACGACGTAAGGGCACTACATGGCAGACCAAACAGAAGATTGCATCACTGCTGAATACCTCTTCTTTCATAAGGGAATGGCAAAAGATTTAGATACGCAGTTAGGATTGCATCTTTACCATTTGACTGAAGAAGTAATGCGCTCGCAACCTCATGAAACTTTTGTGGCCGTCATCTTTTGTATGCTTGTTCAATTAGTTTAATCACTTGCTGATCTATTGTCGAGCCACCAGAAACTTTTCAGGTATCGAAATATTGCCATACTGCTCTTATCCACGCAAGCGGATCGACGCCAGGATGTATTCGGAAACGCTTATCTTCAAACGTAAGGATCATACTGACCAGTTGGTCATCTGCTTGATTCCAATGGGTTAATTGTCTCGTATTGCTAGAAAAGAGCAGATCTGATAAGGCTTTTCACGATGTAGAACTCGCGTTATACACAATTGGAAAATATCCATTTTCAGCAGAAAGTGTATATTTTTTCCCAAAATGTGTTAAAAAAATATATGCAGCACCAATTGCTGCAATCCCCAAAAAACATATCCATAGTATGATTTTTTTCATTGTATATGCAGATACAAATTACTTATTGATAGTTTCCAACGGCGTAGTATTCCCAAAGACTCTTGCGCGATACATTTCATAGACACGTGTCGGCATAACTCCAGCTTTCCCTGTAAGTGATTTGATAGCCTGTATACTTATTCCACAACGCGTTCAAGCTGGCATAGTATCGTAGTATAAGAATAACCTATCATATCTTACTTCGAAATGGTTTGGCTGACACGCATAGCTTCCCTCGACTTCGAACGGTATGCTGCCTCCAGCGATAAAATCAGCACTGGTAGTAGCGACAAAGCGATGTGTCGCAGGGAGATACATCTCCACCGCGAGTTGCTCTGCATCATTATCAATCGAGAAGGTTGTCTTGAGTGTGTCTAACATGCCTATTGGTGTTGTATTTTCTACATCTCGTTCAGTTTCTAACAGATCGACATCCTTGCTTTCTGCTACGATTGATGAAATATCTGCGGGTAACCATTGCACTGTTTGATCAATAATCACCGGACTGTCGCACGTCCATGAACTCGAAACGGCAGTCGTTGTAGCATCGAAAGGAATAGTCATCTGCACGTCTACAGCATCTTTTGTAATGCTCATCTCATGCGGTATTCAGTCGACCGTCACCGTACAGCTTATTGTTTTATCTGGTTTGGTAATACCACGAGATTGCATAAAGGCGCTTAGTCACATAAATGCTTGGAGATTGGCTTGCGTAGATCGTCATCGTAGGCCGTCTTTATCTTGTAATTTTAGCAACGAAAGTAGTACTTCATCAGTATGCGTCTTCGTCTGAGGAATATCCTTTTCTAGTGCAGCTAATCACTGCAATGCGATCGCATGTAATGATACGTTATTTCGATAAATTTCATTTTTTGTGTATGGATAACTTAATTGATTCCATGAGATCTTATTCATAAGTTGTTGAGCACGAGAACTTTCTCCTTGTGCAACGAGCGTGCTAAACAATAACACTGCATTTAGATGATCTTTTGAAGAGATTGTTTCTGATGCACTTAAAGACGCTCGTACTGCATCCACAACTGCTTGTTGATCTGGAGCAACGGCACGTCCAGCACTAGCCGCATTCCATGCCATCATAAGGTAAGCCGTATCAACTTCTTCTTGCTCTCGATCTGGAGGTGTGGTGGAAAGGTAGATTTCTACTTTATCTAACGCCTTACTTACTGCGCTACCATCAGCAATATAACCATATTTTGAAGCTTGTAGTAGCCCTGCATAGATCGATAGACTTAACCCATAATCAGAAATTTTTGGTTCACTATTCCAATAAGCAAATCATCCATCGTCTGTTTGGAATGATAAGAGACTACGTAAGGTATCAGTAATAAGTTGGTCGCGTTTTGTTCGCGTTGTAGTAGTTCATTGTTCAATCTTTACCATATCGTTTTTGTAGGTCGCTTCATCCACAGCTCCAATTTTCTCTAGATCAGGTAGCAGCAATATCGGTAACAGACTACTCATTTTCTGTTCAGCACATCCGTATGGATAGCTAATAAGATATTCATTTGCTCTACGTCGACTTTCAATAGGGAATGTCGAAAGATAGATACGCGTCTGTCCTCCGATTATCTTTCCGCTCAATGGAGTAGTCACTGATCCTTGCATATCAAGCCCAAGCGTAGTTGCGCGTTGGATAAATCACTTTGTTCTGACTGGGATTTGTTGGGTCATCGAATCATGGATAACGCCTGATTTCTTGTCTGATATGCTCAGGTCCACAGTCAAGACTTCTCCTGTCTGCATACCTGCAGGAAGTGACAGCACTCCATATCGTTGATCTTTTTCATGACTTGAAGGAACGAAACTAACAGCGTGTGTTTGTCATTCAAAACTCAATGTTCCTGATGCAATTAAATCATTATGTGCATCGCCTGCTCGACCTTGTGCAGTGACAGGGAAAGTAATCTGATCTCCAATAGTAATATATTGTGGAAGATAAGATGAGAGTTTTACTTTTTTATCGACCACGATAGTTTTAGTAGTAGTTCAAAGATTAGTTCACTTAGAAATCCCAATTGCATCTATCACTCGCGTGGTGAGATTGTCAGGAATATCGATACTGACTGTCGCTTCACCGTTTTGAGTGTAGATATCTGCCTTCCAGTAAGCCACATCTAAGAACTTATCTCTATTTTGTCCGAATCTTCCTGCTACGTCACTTCCTCCTCATCACTTATCACCAGGTGTTACATACACACGCAACATCTGATAGAGGAATCTTAAGTTGGTATAGGTACCGACCGTCGTTCACATCTTGTTGAAGAAGTATGGGATCGGCTCTTTGATAATATTATATAAATCTACCAATGATTTATCAATTACTGCAACTGACACTCTTGCATCTAAAGGTTTTCATGCTACGTCTGTAGTAGTTATCTTGAGTTGTGCTTTATTTCATGGTTCATATGTTTCTTGATCGGTTGAAAGCGCTATTTTCATCTGTGTATCATTACGATTTACAGAAAGTTCTGTGTATCCTTGTAATAATCTTGGTTCTTTTCTCTCTGCTACGAGGGATTTTTGCTCACCGATCACCGTGTGTAATCCTATATGGACATTGGGATAGTATAACTCTTTGACAGGAATCATCAACGCGCTCCCATCCAGTTTACGCTTGTACACATCCAGTACACGATTTCATCTTTCGACAGTTATGATTGCAGTGGTACCAGGAACATACGGATTTACATCAAGGACAATGTCGTCTCAAACCTCAACTGTTTTTGAAGGTCATTGTACATGTCGTATTGAATTATTTTGTATCTCTCCGAAATAGCTAGCAAAATCTGTCGATCCATAATACTCTATACGCTTCTCATTTGTTGCAAGAAGAATGTTTTTGTTATCGAAAGCTTGCACAGTCAGGAGATACGTTCACTCATTATCAACTTTTGGATATTTTATTTCGTTACGCACCAATCCGCTTGAAAGGAAACTCATCTCTTGCCCGTGGATAGTATACATTTCACCATCTACTCCTTTCTGCGTAGCATATCCGTATGGTTTGAAGTACCAAGTTTGGATCGTATGATCGACCAGTCATTTCTCATCAGCTATTTTTAACGAGAGTGTAGGTAGTTTATCATCACCATATGACCACTCAATCGGTTGCCCTGGCAAGGTTATTTGTACGAGAGATGTAATCGTATCGGTGAACTGCTTACTCAAACGTTCTCATGTCCTTTTGTCTATAACAATAAGATCTGCGACTAAATTATAAGTAGCCGAAGGGTCAGGTATTTCCGCGCGTGTAAATAATGGTACCTTAACCGGTTCTTGTAGATCGGTTAACGAGCGATCAACACGCGTCGACTCTGCACCACCAAATTGGAAGTTTGAATATTCACCTCCTTGTGTATCTGCATATCGTCGACAGTCTCGACATCCTTCTTGAGGGATCAAGGTAGCGGAAACAGTCATATCATATCTATCAACAGGAGATCAGAAATAGTACCATGGATCAACTCCAATACTTATAGGATCATCTGTACTAAGCGCTCCACGTATCTCATACGTGGGTTTGGTAAACTCTTTTACCTGGATAGTTTGCTCATACGTGCCAGCTCGTGGCCCAGCAGAGATATAATAATCAACAATATAGGTTCACAAAGGAGCTTCCACTGGTAGTCTAAATGATCATTGGAATCCACCGAATCCATCAAGTTTCAAATCTTCTACTGTTTGTAATGGCTCTTCTGCCGTAATCTGTTTTATAGTAGCTGTAATAGAAAACTCAGATGTTTGTTGGCTATCTCGTCATAACTTACTCATATCTCTTGTGAATCCAGCAAAATCTACCGTGTCTCAAGGACTGTATAACGCTCTGTCTGTATACCCATATAATTTTTGTAGCGAATCATCACCACCTCGGTAACGCGGCTGAGATTGATACAGTTGCATGGGGTCTACTCGACTATGAATAGATCCATACATGCCATCATTACTATAAACAGAGTTAGCTTTTGTCGGAGAAATAATAAGCGTACTTGTGGAATTTGAATTGCTACCCGTGGATGGTATATATTTCGCTACGAGTCGTTCAGACGCAAGAAGCGCAGGAGTTAGTGCAATAGTTGCACCGTCTGGAGTCACTTGGTAAGTGGTATGTTTTCATGCAGAGTCAGTCAGTTCAATTGAGCCATCGCCTACTGGGTCACCACTCATAAGATTCCATCATCGTAGACGTATGTTTTGATCATCGATTTTTGAATATAATCACACGTTTGTTTTGAAGAAATAACTTTCATGATAACGTCATCGTTCTCGTCCTGGAAACATATCACTGATGATAGTCACTTTGAACGCATCAATATTCGCAAGTTGCGTAGGTAAGGCAATTGTATGTTCAGTCTCTTGTCGTCGTTGAGACTCTTTGGAGAAATCATGTGTAGTAACGATATCCCCTCCGTTATCGCACGACAATAAACGTTGTTCCAAGGTTTCATCTATACCTACTTTTGCTGCATCAGTACCCATTGTACAAGGAGTAAACTTAAGTTGTATCGAAGGCATATTCGTCTCAATCAGTTGGATATGAGATCATCGGTACCCATCTTTTGGTAGAAGATTTATGTCAGATCACTGTAAACTTGCTTTGAGATGATACTTTGGAATTGATTTTACAGCAAGTGATTGGTCTCGAGAATAGGTATCACCATATGCGTCCTTGATTTTTATTGTATCGGTGCGAGATTGATCTGGTGGTAGATGATATTCTAATGAGTACTCAGTGTCAGCTTTAGTTTCATCAGTCATAGATCGCTGATTCTCTTGGTTATGCGCTGTGACTACACCTTCTCCATATACATCATCCAACTCTTTTTGTAGATCTTTTTCAATGACTCCACGAGGGAACGTGAGTGTTCACATCATGCGAGGATAGGTGGTAGTTTTTTCTCCTATCTGATATTGCCATGTTGGCGTGGTCTGCTCATCTACCCAGTCGGTCGTTGCATCATCAGGCAATGCACGGAATGGTAAGGTATATCGGTAGTCGTGCGTGTCTTGAAATATAATTGAAAAATAGTCGTCTTTGGAAGTAAGAGCCTCAGGGATAGTAACATCAAATGTTGTTTCACCATTTGCAGTTTTTGTGATCGGTTTATCGATAAGACGATGCGTCCAAGAGGTGTTTGAGATTTTTGCCCGAGTGGGGTCATCGTAATTTATTTGTATGAACATATCTGAAAATGATCGATCCCATCCAAACTCTTTTTGTAATTTTTCCCAACTTACATTTGCACTGTCGGTACCTTGGTGACTATGATACACTACATAGACGTTTTTTATCGGAGCAGAAAGTGACTTACTATGATCTAACACAACTTGATGTTTCTTATCACCTCTCAAAACAGGAAGAGTTCAGTTTGCCATATGTTCTTGATAGTAACCGTACTGATTTGTTGCATATAGTTTGGTATGTGTAGCAGGAATAGTTATGGACGTCTCTTTGATATGATTTCCAGGGACCATTGAAAACAAGACTACTTCAGGCTTCCCTTCACTATACAACCAAAGTCCTTCGCCACCTAATTCATTATTTTCTATAGATAATGTTCACTTTTTATCATACGCAAAGATAAATCTGGGATTGTCTCCTGTGGGATGAAACAGTAAATCTCCGCCATCTGGGATCACATCCACATCAGATGAAGCTATCACTTGATCTGCAAGTTGCGCTCAGTTCAAAATACGGAAATCTTCATACTTAGTAGAAATTACTCTACGTGTAAGATATCGCTCATCACCGAGCTTATCATCATTATATCTTTGGTCAACTAAAAAACTACGATCTGCAGTAAGCGAATCATCGGTCCGTAACTTGTCTGCATTTTTTTGAAAGTAGCGGGAGAGTTGTTCCAAACGTTCTTGATAGCTATATCTTTGATCGTTCAAATAGTGTGTCGATCCACCCCATCCAATCGTATAGACATCTTGAAAAGCAATTGTAGATGAGGCCGACGATAGAGTAACTGGCTTACTATTTGGTGATGCATCTCATCATATCTTAGCGGGAATGAGTGGCGTAAGATCATCTCGAGCTCATTGCACTAGTGATTTTGCAGAGTCAATCATAGTTCATCATTTTCATCGCTTCTTAACTCATCGACTAATACCAAATCAAACGACTACTATAAGTGCGACTATACCGATTATACGAGCTGTCTTATTCATTATTTCTCTCTCCTAGATAAAAAAGTTATTGATTGTTTACAATATATACACTACCTAAGAAAATACAATGGGTTGTATTGAAATCCAAGGCAATATATGTATTTATAAAGAAGTAGATTTAGTCATTTGTAAATAAATTATGCGTCCAGAAGATCTCAGTCAAGTAAAAGCTATCATCGGAAACCTCGATAGAGCGAACAAGAAAGTACCGTATTTCCATGACCTCAGAGCCCATCCAGTGTATGGGCAATTTTTCCGCGATATGCAAAGTGAAGACGTTGCAGAAATAAAACAACTCATCAATATGTATATCAAAGAAAAAATTGAAGGACTCAAAACAAAATGATGAGAACTCTTCAGAAGGTTTTATGTGATCAATCAGGACACATTCCGAAAATTTAGAGAGCTCAATGCAGACGTCTCGCAGACCGATTCAAATGAGTTTCAATCAACAGGTAAAATAGTGGAAGAACAACTTTTCAAATTTGAAAATATTCTGACGCAAAATATGATGAAGAAACCACAAGGATTAGATAAGACCGTTACCGCGTATTACGATATAGCTTATAGTTTCTTCCCACTGTATAATAGTATAGGGTAATACTACTGTATTGCATTTGTTACCTGGAAAGAGTATATATATCACCAATGAGCGACTCTGAACTCATCCCAAGAACTTTATTTCTCTAATCTTCTTTTCAAATGTTCGCGTCCTTTATGCTTATCATCGGATGATTATTTGCCTGTTATGGATTGATAATCAGTAGAGCCCCTCATCTCAAAGATGAATTCGACAAGGTAATTCCCTACCAAGGATTTTTCGGTATTGTACTCCTTATCTTAGGATTGATCGATCTGTTTTACTTTAGGAGGACTATATCGCTCTTCCAATCGAGCGTTATCTTTGGAGTATTGCAAATACTTAATCTTGTTACCAAACTTGTCTTGTGATTGGTATTAAGTTCTGGTCTAGTCACCAAGTACCTCTTAACGTCAAAAAAAGATCCGAATGATACAACGCAAAAAATCTATAACAGCCTTATCTTAGTCCAAGTACCCTTTGGTATTATGGCGTTACTACTGGGTTTGATAGGATTAGTATTCAATATAATCTACTAAGTTCCCTCTAAATACATCAGAAAATCTATGCTTCATCACAGGCAGGACAGTCTTGCTTGTGTTTTTTTGATCGTTCAATTAATGTTTTGGTAGAAATATGATATTTTTCTACAATCTGTTTTGCGGTAAATCCTTCATGAATATAATGCATAGTAACATCATGTTTGAAGTAAGGACTATACGTATCTCTTATTCATCAAAGCGAAAAATTTCCATGGCACTTTTTACATTTCCGTCTTTGTCCTCCAGAAGAAAGTACGCCATTTCTCGTGATATCTTCTGATTCACAGTATAGGCAAACATCTGACATATTGGTTGTTACCCACTAATAAATTAGTTGTTTTCTATCCTATGCGGATTCTCACACTCTTCATGTCCCTTTTCCTGGCAGTGTTCATGATCATGCATATGGTGTGTATCACAATGGTATTTCTTGTGCAAGAGCATCTCTCCCCACAAAATCATTCCTCCTGCAGCTATAGTCCCAATAATAATCCAAATATGTTCTCCCTGATGATGAAGTTCTCCCTCGTGAATGGTCTCAGCCCCAATTCGGATATGAATACATACATGATATACGATAGGCAGGAAGGTCGCTAAAAATCTTTGCCGTACTTTGTGAAGTTTCTCTCTTATCCCTCAAGCGATCAATAAAATCAACCAATACGATGCATGTCCTATTCAAATCCCTGTAAGAAGA
This sequence comes from Candidatus Absconditabacterales bacterium, assembly GCA_038211735.1. Classification (GTDB taxonomy): domain Bacteria; phylum Patescibacteriota; class Gracilibacteria; order Absconditabacterales; family Absconditicoccaceae; genus JBBQVK01. Next base: position 410,593 of record JBBQVK010000001.1, read on the forward strand.
TTCGTTTCTGGTAGTTCGTGGAAAATTACAAACACAAAAAGCAGCTCTACTACTAGGAACAGAAGTAGATGTAAACTAAACGATGTTAGATTTCTCCTCATCCTCAGAAGTAAAATATAAATAATTTTATATATAGGAAACAAGCCATCTTTTGCAAGCGGGTATTTTACTTTTGTGGTTAGTAATTCTTGTTGGATAGAAATGAAACTGATCCGATAATCGAGTGCGTTAATGTTAATGACTAGGTATTGCTTCTGCAGCGAGATGCTCAACGTCAGACATTGTACGTAGTGGTTTCAACATTATAATAAGTGCAATAAGTACAAACATAAAAGATCCTCGATGGATATTTAGATCTGTTTCCAACATTACTCATCAAATAACTGGTCAGATTACCATAAACAAACTTTGCAGGCTTCACATCATACCAGAAATTTCTCCAATCTCATTTTTCTGCGCGTGAGACATAATGTAGATGTTATAAACAACGCCATATGCTCCTGAGCATAACATCATCACATACAACGTAAGAATATATGATATTTCTGTCTGCATCAGACTTAAAAGCATAAATCCAAGCAGCATCGCTCCAAATATTCGTATAAGAAGTCCGCGTGTAGTAAAGACCTTTCTCCAAAACTTAGGTACCAAAACAGCCATATTGACTGCTAGAATAACTCAAGAAACAGCAAGCAGATAGCCATATCTTTCTCCGGATGTGCCAAACTTAGCATGCATATATAGAGATTGAGAAGAGTTCATAATAAACATCCCTACACCTAAAAAAATCAAAGATATTAACCACGGTTGCAAAGTTGGTTTTCTGAGAAACTTCGTGATGACCGTGAAAGGGTTACGGATAAGTACTTTGTGATGATCAAGTTCGTTTGTGTTACGGAATCATACCAACACCAAGATAAGTTGTAGCGCAGCTAGACATCCTCCGAAGATGAAAATTGTATCCACTCCTCCCCATCACAAAATAAGGCTTCCCAAAAATGGTCCAATAATAAATCCAAGTCCAAAAACTGCTCACATCAATCAAAAGTTCTTTGCTTTAGTAGCGGGATCGGGCGAGATGTCCGTAAGAATCGCCTGTAAAATAGAGATATTTCATCCGGTTACTCAGTTGATCGCTCTCGCTATCAAGAAAATAATATACGTTGGACTGATAGTCAGCATGAAATAAGAAAGTGATGTCCCGACAATACATCGAGCTAGCGATTTCTTCCTTCCAATCTTATCTGATCGCTGTCACAAAATAGGCGCCGCCAAAAATGCGAACAGCGAATAGACAGTCAATCCAAGAACCACTTGGAACTCGCCAATATGATAATACGCAATTAATTCCGGAAACGCAGGTATGATTATTGAAAATCCCAAAACTTCCATAAGAAGGGTTGAGAAGATTATTGCTTTTTGCATAGGTAGTACAAAGGATTATAATAATAAATTCTATATCGTGGGTCTGGCATAGTAAGGATTTTTATTTCAATGCAAGGTTAGGTTATAAAGCAAGCATCTAAAAGGGCAAATAGCAAAGAAATAGAGATTGCCCTACAAGTAGCTTATAATCAACTTCTGCTCTCACAAAAACAGTGCATACTCCTGCGCAGATTTTTCTAATTGTTTTTTATGTTCATTATGTATTTTTCCTAAGATAGTACAATTTATAGAAACTACCCCTTTTTTGATCACACGCTTCCAAGATCACACAATACGTCCATCGATCATCACGAGCGGAAAGAAAATACCATTGATCGTAAATAGTTTTTTGTGATGTTCGCGGTCAGCAACCATTGATCTATCTTTGTAGCCTAAAAAGTACTCATCAAATCATCATAGTAAATGTACGGATGAACTCTCTTTTTCTTTACCTTTCAAAGGAGAAAACCAATAGTTCTTCCCTTCGTGGGCAAGCGGTTCAAACTCCTTTTCGATCAAAGATACGGCTTGTTTACATAGACCTTTTGGTAATCCTGTCCATCGCGCAAGGTCGTCGACCGTTGCTGGCCCGTGACTACGAATGTACATACGTGCAACCTCTGCGAGTTGCTCATCTTGGGTCATGTTGCGAGGTTTTGGGAGCCGCTCATCCAGCAACACAAAACTATCTTCTTTTTCATCTTTTGGTCAGAAGCAGATTAACTTTCTCGTAGCTGCATAACATGCAAGATGATACGTTCGTTGTGTCTGCATTGGAATTCATCCTTGCTGTAGTGTTTCTCCTAGCTGTGAACGCGACAATATTTTTCCTCCTCTCAAAGATTTTTCCATAATTTTTAATGCTTTCTCTGCATGCGCATCACTAATTCACAAGTACTCTCTACGTTTAGCAAATCACGACAATGTCCTCGAAGCGCACAGATCCAGCATCATATGCACGTACTCTGGCGCCATATAGTGCAACGTCCCACGCATAGGTCGCGTACGAACGATCTTCTTATCAGCAATCGCTTTGTGGACCTCTTCTAAAGTTGTTCATGAACGCATGCCTATAGCTCGTTTTCATCGATTGCTATCTTGTGCCTGCATACATCCAAAATGACGAACTACCTCTGCGGGTGTTTTTATGTTATTTCATTGAAGTAGTTGTGAAACAAGACGGGCTGAAAGCATACGCAACATAAAATTAAATTATATTATATCTAATAGAAAAAATTACTGTTGCTGCACATGTGCTGGATCCATCCAGAAGATCTCCCAGATATGTCCATCAAGGTCTTCGAATGCGCGGCCATACATAAAGCCATGATCAAAGGCTTCTCTATACCCTTTTCCATCTGAACGTGGATAGTTTCGTACCTTCCGGGCCTCGTTTTAGGATTGCCATTCGCCCTTTTTCGACTATAACTTTTGTACATAAATTTCATAGAGATTTTTAGTTTTTAGGTAGTTGTTATCCACATGAAAACGTTAAAAGTAGCTATAGCCCTTGGTATGTGAGCAGTACTTTTATGGTTTCTCTATAGTGCTACACTAAAAAATGCATGAACTGTATGAACATCTGGTGAAGAAAATATGTATAGCGGATGAGTATATGGGGTTTTTGACTGAACCATTCCGCAGTCGTGAGACACCGTACTCTTTTTTCATGCAGATCGATGTCCGACCTGTATTGCTGCTAGAAAAAATTATGAGAAATATGGAATTCCCTCTGGATTAAATTTATTGGAAATAGACTTTGATACTGCGACAGAGTTAAAAGAGAAATATACTATCCTCTCACAAAGTAGTTATGTGTATATCGACCTACAAGGAAATCTTATCAAAAGACGAATTGGAGGCGTCACTATAAAAGATATCCTACAGCATGTTAACGACGCAAAGTCATGAGTACTAAAGCCACGAGAAAAAGCTGCCATAGAAAATGGCGAAACAGGCGTTCAATTAACTGATTTTCAGCGCAAAGTAATCTTCGAGGGAGCCACAGAAACGCCATTTGATAACGAGTACCGAGATAATGAAGAACCTGGGATCTATGTAGATGTATTGGATGGCACGCCTCTATTCTCCTCTATCGACAAGTTCGACTCAGGTACCTGATGGCCAAGCTTTTCAAAGCCAATTGGAGACGCAAATATAGACAAAGAAAAAGATCTCTCTGCGTGACTAGTGAGAGACGAACTTAAAAGCAGTGCCTCAGATGCGCACCTATGACATATCTTCAATGATGGTCCAGCAGAATCGGGTGGCAAAAGATACTGTATCAACTCTGCCGCACTCAAATTTATTCCCGTAGCTGATATGCAAAAGAAATGATATGGTGAGTGGTTGTATATGTTTGATAAGGCAGAATAATTGTCTTACTTAAATATTGTCACAAATAAACCAAGAGTAATATTTTACTTGTATTAACAATATCTACATCATGCAAAAAATCACACCGTTTATTCGATGCGTCGACAACGCTAAGGAGATTGCAGAATATTATGTTTCTGTTTTCCCTGATGCAAAGATCACCAAGGAAAATCCAGTAGTCGTAGGTTTTGAAATTTTCTGACGTAATCTATCAACTATCAACGGTTGACCGCATGCAGTACCAAACCCAAGTATCTCCTTTAGTCTTTGGATTAAAGATGAGACACGCACCAAGGAGATATGGGATAAACTTTCTGAAGGAGGAACGGTAATGATGGAATATGCCGCCTATCCTCGGAGCAAATGATATGGTCGATGTAACGATCGTTTTGGAGTAAGTCGACAAGTAATGTATTATAGTGAAGAAGAAATCACAGAAGACCAACTTATTCCAAGTCTTTTGTTTACACAAGGCATGGCAGGCAAAGCAGAAGAAGCAATGAAATTATATACTTCACTCTTTCCAGCAAGTGAAATGGGTAACTTGCACAGATATGGACCAAATGACGGAGATAAAGAAGGAGATATCGCACACGCAGAGTTCAAACTTGTTAACGAACTTTTCATAGCTGCAGATAGCTCAGGACCACACAAATTTATCTTCGATGATGGCGTCTCTTTGATGGTGTCATGCAAAGATCAAGAAGAAGTGGATTTTTATCGAGAGAAACTCATCTTAGGCGGAGGCCAAGAAGTCCAATGTGGATGGGGGAAAGACAAGTATGGTGTCTCACGACAGATCGTCCCAGTCCAACTCCCCGAGTTATTATTTCAAGCAGACAAGGAAAAAACCGACTATGCCATGCAAGCGATGTTGAAGATGAAAAAGATAATTATTGCGGATCTGACTAAATAATTTTTGTTAGCTGGTAATTATTTTTTTTACATTTGTACGTTATTCTTTGGATCAAAGTTCACCATCCATTCAATGCCGTATTTGTCTCTAAACATCCCAAAATACGAACCCCAAGGGCTGTCTCCCATAGGAAATTCAACAGCACCTCCTGCTGAAAGGCCGTTAAATAACTTGTCTGCCTCTTCACGATTTTCTGCGGTAATAGCTATTTTAGATCTGTTTTCGTTTTCATTCACTGGGCCCATACTTTCTGGAACGTCATTGCCCATCAAAATATTTTTGCCAATAGGTAAAGCAATGTGCATGATTTTATTTGCATCATTTTCTGCTACGGGGAATTCAGGGCTTGCTATATCTTTAAAACGTGTGATGTTTACGAACTCTCCTCAAAATACTGATTTGTAAAAATTAAATGCTTCTTCAGTATTTCCGTTGAAGTTAATAGATGGATTGATAACTGCCATGGTTATATTTTGTAAGTTTATAAAAAAGATATTTTATCTGAGATAAGAAACTATTTATAGTTCTTTATAAAACAAGAGCTTTTTTTCGAAGTTAAATAGATAACCAGCCCTATAATTACAATAAAGAATACAAGTAGAAGCTCCAAAATAGGACGTATCAGGATATAAGTGATTGAGAGCGATAGTATCGCGTTCATTTTAAGCCAATTGCAACGATTGCTATCAATGCACCAAATCAAATGGTTGATAGTAGTAAATGGATCTTAAATAAGGCTTAAGTAAATAATATTGACTTCTGTTTATTAATATATATAGAGATATGACGTGTTTCAACTTTTAAATACTCAGTTCTTAGCAAAACAGATGGAAATTTCAAAAAACATAGAAAGATGGAAGCAAGAGTTACCACATAATCTTAAGTCGGGAATTTATTCAGTCGCATGAAAAGTGTTTCATGTGCTATTTTCTTGAGGAGATACAAGTCTTGAAAACACTTCCAAAAAGTATTTACAAAAAGCTCATATCAATCTCGTAATAAGTGAAGAGTCGTTAAACGCGATTGGACAGTTTAAACAATGATGAAGAGGAATAATCATGTCGAGTCATCCGACGTGATATTTTTCTGACTATCTTCCGTTATTTGCAACGCTGGGGGATCAAATTTTGAAAAAAGCAATTTTCTATACGGGAGCATATAATCTATCGATGAACAAAAGAGAATTTCCAGAATATACTTTTAGGGCAGCGACATTGATTGTGAAAGAAGACGCCATGAATCTTAAGCAGCAATTAGCAATAGATATCGAGAAAATCAATTCCGATGACGGATATATCTTTATTATACCGTCTTGAGAAACGGTAGGAGAAGACGTTCCATTCAAAGGCATTTCTCGCAGGATTATTCAATGATCTCAAGATAATCTACCAGTCCTCGTCAATCACATACACCACAAATCACCTATATCTCGCAAAGATATAGCAAGATTTATGCTCACAGGTAAATGAGAAACAACAACTATCTCTTCACAACTAACTACAATCCAAGATCGAAAAGAATGAGGAAAAGTTCTTACAGGAAAAGAAATGAGAGAAAAGTATAAGCAGCTGGATCCCTACAATAAATAAGCTTACTAAGATCACCCTACGTCTTAATCAGTTGTTTCGTATATCCTCCTCCCAACAGAAATTCATAAGCCTCTAAGACGTCTTCTGGAACTTCTTGATAGGACTGAAATCACAACGCTGGATATTCAATAATTCTCTGCACTTCACCGACCATCATATGTATGACGTATGCTTCATCACAATAGTCTCCATAATACTGATCATAAGGTAATTGCAACGACGTTACCAAGAAATCTGTGTGTTTATCAGGCCATTGTTTTTCGAACGTCGCAATAGTCCTTCTTTCCATATATGGCTTATGGACAAGCAAAACAGAATGAATATTTCCAATTTCCTGAGTAATTTTATAAGCAAGTTGAATATTCTCTCCCGTATTAGTTGATTGATTTTCAATAAATATATTCTCTTTAGGTACTCAATGTACCATCATTATATCTGCAAACACATCTGCTTCCGCCTTATCTAACGTAACTACATCTGTTCTCACTATAGATCTACCTCATGCTGCAATAACTACACTCGCATATCATCCATTAAACAACTCCGCAGCTCTCTCAGCCGTTCTCTTATCAGAATTACCCAATACTATAATGGCATCACATTTCTTCAATGCTTGATGCATCTGCAAATAGTCTCGTAAGATGAGGGATGCTGATTTGGTGTTCATAAAATTTCATCATATAAAACACTACAAGACCCACTCAAAATTATTCCTGCTCCAAAACCACAGAGGCGGGTGCATTTCTATTGGGTTTATTCAGCTTCACTGTAAAGCTTCACGTCGTCTTTTTGACAGTTCATCTTTGGAGATCTTTTCAACTTCTTCTTGGGTAATTATTCATAGTTTCACAGAACATTTAGTAATATGTGTATAAGGAGCTATCTCAATGTATTCAACATTTTTGAGTTTAATATCGCCATATTCTTGTATAATAAACGATCGGTAATGGAAAATCTTAGGTCATGAAAGGTAAGGAAATCAGGGCTTTTTATCATGTTGTATCGTTTGTTGTACTTTTAAAAAGTCATTATCTAATGTAGTAAACATATTTTCTATACTGCCTCGTTGCTCAGCAATGGTATGTGAAATCTTCTTTCGAGTCTGAATATGTTTATTTGGTTGTAGTGCGACTTTATGTTTTAAAAGTTTTTCTCTCAGTTCTTCATCGTCCATGCTATTCACCTTTTGTACCTCAAAAACATCTTTTGTTGATGCGTCATTATAGGTCTTCAGTGCAGCTTCCCGCAATGCATAACTATTTCTTTGATAGTTCAGCGCCATAGGTAGCGTAAAATACGCTAGACGAAACTCATTTTCATTCGGTCAAAATCATGGATTCTCATCCTCTGGCATTTTCATATATCACAAATCTCACTGCTTGTATGCAGCCATAAGTTTTTGACAGCTAGTGATTAAGGATTGTTGGTCCATTAATCAGACTATAAAGAAAAGTCCGGCGTATTGCCAGGTTTAGATCATAGAAAATATAGTAGTTAAGATTTTATTACTTCAGAGAAACCCAAATAAGCAACTTTTGTAATCCTATTGTAGAAGGAAATTCTGTTGATTTATCTAAGGTTTGATTAGCATATCAATTTATTTTCGCATTATTATCGTAACTGAAGCGAAGTACAAGCCCTTGTTTTTCCAAGTCTTCTAATAACCTTCCCTGTTGTCAGTTCTTAAATATTTGTTTGATACTATCACCAATTTTATACATCTCTAGTTCGTCTGGGTTTTTTGATTTAGTTCATCCCTGATAGATTCACACATCTTCTCAATAAGTAGTATCAGAATTTTCATTTATCTCTAATGCCTTAAGATAAATACCCTTTAAGCAATCAGCATATTCTGATTCTAACTTTTCTTCTTCTTTACTTTTTTTGTCATGTTTCGCGTTTGATATTCTCTCTTGAACAACTTGTGAGATAGTTTTCCCACTTTCCAAGACTTCATCAAGATCTTGTTGTTTAGGGCTAGTTTAAAATAATGCATACACTTTATATTTCCTAATTTCAAATCAGTTCCGTTTGCCCTTACGTAATAGTTATATATTATCAGGATAATTGGCACAGAGTTTTGGGAACATGTTTCTCAAAGCATCACTTTCCCCTTCTCGGTCTTTCCTTTTTATATCATCACTTTTTTGAAATGGATAAATCATTTCTTTTCCAGTTTTTTCGTTAAAAACTATCGAAATAGTATATCTTAAGCCTTCCCAATTTGCTTCTTCGATTAAGTCTGTTTCAACTTCCAAGAGCATTTGAGGGTCTTTAATTATCTTGTAGTAAAGTTCTTGACCTAGACCGATTATCCATTCTCTAAAGTCATTAAAACTATCCACTTCACAATCGCCTGAAATAATAAAGAAAGCTCAGTTCAGTTCCAAAGTATCTGCTTTTTCGCAAAAGAGCGCAAACCAATTTCCAAATAAAATAATTTCTTCCGTTATTAATAAACGAAGTTCATTTGCTAATTGTTCTTTTTGTTCTTCAAAGTCATTTTGTGATTTGTCTTTTGAGGTTTTTATAATTTGCCAAAACTTATCTTCGTTCATATGACTATCAAAAGGAGTAAAATATATGAGAGTTACAATAAAAGTTATAAAAAAATCCTCAACCATTACAACCGAGGAATTTTTTGGGTCAACAGGACTATTACTGTACCAAGCCCAACAGATAATGATGAAAACTATTCATTAACTGCATTACTAGATCGTATAGAGAAAGCCTTGTTAAATTCAAGAGATTTTGCCACCAAACACTCACTCCACTCCGCTTATAATAAATAAAATACGCAATAGAGAAAACTTAAATATAGACTTATATGGTTTGTAAATAATTAGCAGGTTAGTAAAACTTGTATTATTTCATAGGTGTGTATCAATTCGATAGATAGTTTATTATCTCGGATAGCTATCATAAGAGTTAAAACAAGACATTTTCTTTGAAAACAAAAAAGATCAGGGTTGATCTATTTCCATAATTTTTAAACTGACTTATTATCCATCATATGTTTTTATTATCCTTATAAAAAAACAATCATATTGGAGGATTAAAAATATTCATAATATAATACTATTTTAGTTGTTCAATTAATTCACTTAGTTGCCATTCTCTTTCTTTCGTAATTACATCCATATCATTTTTATATATCAATTCAATTAATTTTATTGCATAGTCAGACGCTACAATAGCATGTTCTTTCATATGACCACTTGCCACGGCTTGTCCTACTACTCTAAAAGCATATTTTTGTATTTTAGAATCTGAATCACGCGCTAATTTATGAATTTTAAAACTTACTTTTCTAACTTCCATTATCTTTGCCTCTCCTTTTTGCCATAATTCATTAACTTTAAATCCTTCTTCTAAAGCACCGATATTATTATAATCTATATCCGCAACAAGCAAAGCTCTCTTTGCTATTTTTAAAGACCATTGAGCTAAAACTATTGGATTAGATTTTTCATACAATTCGTCTATCTTGAACCTTAATTCAATGTTGTCTAGTATTTTTATTTTGACTTGAGCCGGCATATATATTTTTGAATATTAAAAAACTCAAAGATGTGCTATTAAGTAAGTAAAATCTTCTTTTAATATAAACTAAATTAGTAGTTTTGCTAGAAAAAAGCCCGGCGTAATACCAGACTTAGATCGAAGATATATTAGATCAATTTCTACTTTATTTTAACAAAAATTCTTAATGGATTGCCATGTTTATGTTTGGGAAATTCTTTTAAATCGTCTATTGTTAGCTTAGTTGCATGTTCATTTATATCTCATTTAGCATAGCTGAATCGAAGTTGAAGGCCTTGTTTATGTAAATCTTCTGCGAGTCTTTCTTGTTGTCAATTATCAAATATCTTTTTGATACTATTTCCTATTTCAAGTAGTGCTTTGTGATGTCATTCCGTATATCAACCAGCATATAATCACACTTTCTCTCAAAGATGATCAGATTTTTCATTTGTCATTAATGCTTTTTCATAAATTTTCATTAGACATTCTTTATACGCATTTTCTACTGCTTCTTGTTTTAGAGTTTCTTTATCAAAATTTTTCTGACTTAGTTTTGCTTTGACACGCTGTCATATAGTTTCCCCGCTGGCCAAAATTTTTTCAACGTCAACATCTTTAGGATTAGTAGATAATGCCATGGTGTATATAGAAAAATATAAAGTGAATATATTATATATATATTTATTTATTTGTCAAATACCAAAAACACCCCCCTAAGGGAGTGTTTCGTGGTATATAGTCTCATCTCTCATCAAAGTAACTTAGGCTCGCCGGGATTCGAACCCGGGACCAGTGGCTTAAAAGGCCATTGCTCTACCAACTGAGCTACGAACCCACTAAGGAACGCTGTAGTGGTTATATACTGTCCATTCCAAGCGGTCTAGCGCTCCAAATTAAGCCGCTGGTAGGTAATGGTTTAGAACATTTTTCTGTATTTTTTGTACATCTTCGAAGAAATCTTGATCGTCATAGGTATCCCATCGATCATTACTTTCTTTTTGATAAGATTTGGCTTGAAAGTTCTCTTGGTAGCCCTCATACTGTGAGATCTATTGTTACCTGAGACTGTCTTCTTGCCTGTGAACATACAAACTCTTGGCATCTTTCTACATCATACAATTTAAAGCATACAGATATTATTTCTTGTCTTTTCCTCCTCATTTTGCATCACCTCCCTTCGCTGCTTCTCCAGATTTTGCTGCCTCGCCAGGTTTCGGAGCTTCACCAGGTTTCGCTCCTTCAGCACCTGCTGCGCCTTCTACAGCAACTTCTGCGACCACCGCAACTTCTTCAACTTCCTCCTTGAATTCTACTGCGCTTAATACTGCATCATCTAGATTGTCTATGATTACAATCTTATCACTTATTTTGATATCGCTCACATGGAATACGTCTCCAGCATTTTCGAGTACTGAGATATCGATCTGGATATCATGTGGTAAGTCCAATGGAAATGCTTCTACTTCCAACTGAGCCTTGATCAACTGTACCCTTCCCAAATTATTCTTCTCAAACGGAGAAATACCGAACATAATTACAGGGACTAGAGCGCGTACTTTCTCGTCTTTCTTAACTGCGAGGCAGTCGACATGGATTACGTGATCAGTTACTGGATCCAATTGGATATCATGGAAAAGAATCAATTGATCTACTCCGTCTCCATCAAGTTCAACTGGCGTACTTCTACCAGCTGCATGGATAGCTTTAACCAATTGTACCTTATCAAACGAAACAATCAAAGGAGTAGCAAGATGTCTTCCATAGATAATACCAGGCACAAGACCTGCTTTTCTAAGGAGCTTACCTTTTTTACCAATTACTGTACGTGTTTGTGTTGCCAACTTCATCTCGTATCGAAAAACAAATGTAAAATATAAACGTATTATTTTTGTGCTTCTTCTTGCTGTTCGTTATTTTCTTGAGCTTCTGGAGTCTCTGGAGCTTGCTCTTGTTGCGTCACCTCTCCTTGTTTCACCTCTTCTTGTTTCACTCCTTCTTTCACAAGGTTTGCTTTTGCGTGAGCATCTTGTGCCTTAGTAGCAAGAGATATAGCCATTTCAAGGAGGTCTATACCTTTTTCTTCTTGTGTAAGCAAACTCTTCATTTTCGCATCTTTACCTACTTTATCTCTCACATAGTACAATTTCGCTCTAGCAGTTTTGAATTTATCAAGCAAAAGAACTTTTTGAAATTTACGAAAAGATAACGGATAGATTTTCTCGATCGTATGACCTGAAGTCTTTCCTCTAATCGTAAATGTCCCGCTTGGATGCATTGGGTTTTTTACTTTGATAACCAACCCTTTGAATCTTCGAGTTCTCTTGTTGTCACCTTCTCCTACTTCTTCGTGGATCTCCAATTGCATCCCGTGTTTTACAGGAAGAATATGGTACCCTTCGGATTGAGTGATCTTTCTAATTCTTTGTACGTTCATTATGATACACTAAGTAATTAAACAAAAAACTATACTGGTTTTCTTACCTGCCTTTTGACTACTTCAGCCTTCCGCTTCCTTTGTTGTTCGACTTGTTTTCTAATATCCATAATCACTACTTTCTCCACCCTCGAAAGTGCTTGTCTAAGCTTCTTTCTTGATTTGGTTCTGAGTCTTGCCATACTTCTAAGATATTAATTATAAAGTTTAAAGTCGTAAACAGTTGAGAATGGAGAATGGAAAGTTGAAACAGGAATTTAATCTACTCTTAACTTTCCACTTCGTTCTTATTTTTTCGCTGCTACATCAAGCATTGCTTGCGTAATACGATATTTCTTGATCCTTGCCATAGCCTGTTTCTTGGTTTGAATAATCCATTTAGTAAGTCCTTCCTTTTGCTCTCTTTTGAGCAAAGTGACGTACCACTTGATGGTATTTTCAGTTTTCTTTCCAGACTTCTTTCTTTTCTTATTCGGGTTTTGGAACGCATGAGATGGTTTACCCGATTGATTTCTTGTTGGCATCGCTGTGCTGCTTTAAAGTTTAAATAAAGTTGAGAGTTGAAGGTTGAGAATTGAGAGTGAATTTTCCACTTTCTACTATCAACTTTCAATTTATTTTATGTACTTAGCAAGATATGCAAACGCTTTGTTAGCTTCAGCCATCTTATGTGTATCTTCCTTCTTTTTGACCGCATTACCTGCACCAGAATACGCTGCCATAAGCTCTTCAGCTAGTCTCATATGCATTGGGCTACCTTTCTTGGCTCTAGAGTAGTCGATGATCCATTTGCATGAATAGAAGTATCTCTTCTTAGCAGGAAGCTCAAGTGGAACTTGATATACCGCTCATCCGATTCTCTTAGATTTTACCATCACCTGAGGAGCCGCATTTTCAAGTGCTGCTTCCCATACCGCTAGTGGGTTTACGTGGCCGTTCTTCTTGATTTCAGCAAGCGCGTCGTTGAAGATTTTTCTTGCGACGTTCTTCTGCCCATCAAGCATCACATAGTTGATGAATTTCTCAACTCTATCTGTAGTAGATGGAAGAGAAAGTACTGGTGGTTTCTTAAATTTTGCCATTAGTCTTACTAACAACTAGAATAAATAAATTGGTCTATAGTTTTAAGATTGATTACTTAGCCTTAGGTCTCTTGGTTCCGTATAGTGATCTTCCTTGTCTTCTTGTGTCTACTTGGTTTGCGTCGTATACACCTCTAATAACGTGGTATTTCACACCCGGAAGATCTTTTACTCTTCCTCCTCTAACCAAGACCACACTATGTTCTTGTAACGTATGCTTTTCACCTGGGATATATGCGATTACTTCTGTACCGTTTGATAGTCTAACCTTTGCGATTTTTCTCTGCGCAGAGTTAGGTTTCTTCGGAGTAGTTACCGTCACCTTCAAACATACACCTCTTTTGAATGGTGCAGGAATCTTAGTAAGCTTGTTACCATTGATCGTATTGATAATGTGTTCCAAAGCAGGGGCCTTAGACTTTCTTCTCTTTGGCATTCTCCTCTTCTTAACAAGTTGGTTTGTTGTTGGCATTGAATAATGCGAGTAATAAATGAGGTAAACCGTCTCTGTTTAATGGATTTTATGACTTGCTAGTCGCCTATCTTCCTTTTTTAAAGAAAGAAAAACGAACTTTACTGCGTCCCATATAGAGAAGCGAACTTCAAGTCGTGACAACGTTATAGGAAAGTGGTGGCGGGATGCAAGGGGAAACTGTATCTAATTTCGTAGGTCAAATGGCTATTTAGATCCAGTAAAGATGCATACAGCCTGGAAAACCTAGTATATAGGGGGGCGTCAATCTCTTCTTAACACTATCAAGGCATTTTTTAAAATGCAACTCACCCTGTTATGGTTTAGGTTAAGTACATTAGCAATTTCTTTACAGGTTAGTTGATCATTATTGCACAACCCAAAAAATAATTTTACTATTTGAGCTTCTCTTCTTGAAAGGAAAGACAATCTTTTTTCGATCTCAAAATTTTCTGACTCTCTCATCAGTTTGCTATCCGTTGAGTCGCTTGTAGTGTCAGGCGTAATATTCAATAAGGTCGATTCGTTTTCATCTGAGAGCTCTCTATCCAAAGAGCTAGGTAACTTGTCATGAGCAATGTTTTCAAGTACGATTCTTTCTTCAAGATCAAGGCATGTAGCAATCTCTTCTGCTGTAGGGTCTCTACCCAAAAGCTGCATTAAATCAGCCGTAGTATTATATGTTTTATTTATTTCATGATATTTCTTGCGTGGTACTTTGATCAAACGGCCATTCTTTTCGAGCGCTTGCTGGATAGATGCACGGATTCGTCGTATGGCATATGAAATGAATTTGAATCATCTCGTTTCATCAAAATTTTTGATTGCTCTTATTAGTCAGATATTCCCTTCACCCACTAAGTCTGGAAATGCTAATCATTTATTTTGATATTGTTTTGCAACTGAAACAACAAAACGTAGGTTTGCTTTTATCAAGTGATCTGCTGCCGTCTCATCTCCGCTTTTGATTTTTTTGAATAATTCAAATTCTTCCTGGGGAGTTAATGGTTTAACTTTTCAAGATTCATTTAAATAAGTATTAAAATGGCTTGAATCAGTATCGCCGATTCTCCCGCTAATAGCGAATTGTCTCATACCTAAAAAAGAAATGAAAAAGCTTAACGCATTTTATGTATTAAGCCTATATTGTCAAGATTTCTTTCTTTAGTTTACGCACTCTTCACTAACCTCCAGATTGAAAAGATAAGGAATGATGCGACAACGACTAAGAGTAAGGTGTCTTCTGGTCCTACTTTGACAGATGTCATATCGCCGATTTGTTTCTGTTCATCGTTTTCACAGACAGCTTCTACAGCCAGGTTTATAGGCTATCTTGGGCCGGTGCTTGCTGTGCCTCACGTCAATCGTCAAGAAAGTGCGTTTCTTTGGGTAGGAACTTCCTTGATGGCATCCTCAAAACATACTACAGGAAAAGCGTTTTTTTCTAATATACAGCGCCCCCGCGACTCCTGCATATCCCAGTAGGTCGCACTGTCTTGATAGAATTGATATACCAAAATATAAGTTCTATCTAAAGAGTTAGCGTTTTTGTCTCTAGAAAATTTAGGTCTATACTCTTTTGCTATGATAATACAACTTTTGTCCGTCTCAAATGTAGGCTTTTTAAAGTATCATACATTTTTAACTTGGAGAAGTTCTAGAAAAGCTCCTATACATTTATTATACGAGCCAAATGGAAGGTGATCGAGCATGAAGCTCTCAACTTCTGCATTATTACTAAAAATCTTCTTACCAGCACTACTTAACTCCCTTTCAATCGCTTTTACCGTAAGGTATCTATTTTGCTCGTATCCTTCGGGTCATTCAAGTACATCGATATTGTTCGGCTCAGGGTTAAATTTAGAGAAAATTTTTCCTCAGATCTCTACTGTACGCTCTGGACCATCGATGATCTTAATCTTTGCAAGTTTTTCTAAAGAGTAGATATATTTGATTACATTGTCTTTTCTTTTTAATCTTTCTTCTTCCCTTACAGTAAGGTTACCAAATGGTAATCTATGGTATGGAAAATATCTAACTCAATCGTCTTCATACTGTGTACACTCTTCTCGCAGTCTCTCCAATATTGATTGTGGATATCACGAAAATATCGCCTCTTCAATATCTACTAATCTAATCTCTTTCGAGGATGAATAAATATTATCTAAACTAACTCATCCCTCATAGAGCTGTTTAATTGTTATTCATACACTTCTCATTTCATCGATAGATATTCATTGTTTTACCATAGTTAGCACACTCACTCATGCATCGTATATATCTTTTATAGAAACTCCTAATTGCTTAAGTCTTCCTACTATACTAAATGAAGTTGAAAGGGAGTTTGCGTTATTTCTAAGTGGAAGTTTTTCATAGTTTTTTAGTAGAAATAGATAGGTTTCTTTTAACTTTTTTTCAGAAAAAGCCGAAACACTTGCGTCGTAAAAGTAATTATATTCATCACTTTTAAGTACATCGTGATTAATTGTATTGTGAGTATGTAAGCCCGTTAAGTATTTATAGGCGACAAATAACTGCATATCGCTGGCTCCGTATTCTTGCATTGCGCCAAGCTGAGGTTGTAGCATTTCGTATCGTTTCTGATAGTTGTTGAGCATAAATCATTCGCTCCCTGGGTATATTCCAAAGGAAAGTCCAGCTTTCTTTTGCTTAACAAAAAGCTCTTTTGCCTTTGTCAAAAATGAAAGAAATTCTTCTATTCTATGATTATAATTAAGCCCATGATTTTTTATTTCAAACTGAACTGAACTCTTGAGCGTATAATCAATAGCTTGTTTAAAACTTGCTCATTGAAGAAGTTTATCCATAAAAATATTCTTCTCGATAAACTCGTCTACTTTGGGGATAGGTAATATCATCATAAGGATCGATAATTTAGTTAAGATATCGAGTTTTTTTGCTTGAGAGATTGGCTCTTGCTCAAGCTTGGGATAGAAGGCTTCTATGATTTCCATTGGGTTTTGTTGGTCTTTGGTCTTTTCGGCTCTGTAGGCAATAAGCTGCTGTCTAGTCTCATTGGGAAGGTTATTTTTTCTACCTATAGCTCACAAAAGACGTTCAATAAGAGCGAGCGATAACTCCTCATTCGTATGAGTGACTACTTCTTTGCTATCTTCAAAAAAAATATTCCAATCATTTTCTTCACACTTATCTACTACATGATCAAGCAACTTAGAAAACGGATGTTTTTCCCGATCATCGACTATCTGTTGTGCGAGATAGTCCAAACGAGCATCTTCATCGAACATAGCATTAATCTCTTTTCCTACATTCTTGGTGAGTGAATCTTTTAGATCGTTTTCTGAAAAAGTTTCAATCTCTGGATATTCGTAACCATCTTTCGATTCGTTTTGATTTTTTAACTCAATGTACAAAATCTCTTGACCTGTCGGGAGGTCAAGTGAGGGGAGCTCGTGCTTGCGTCTCTCCTTGTGTGGGAGACGGGCAGATGAGTCTTGGGAATGTGGAGTTGAACTAGTCTTTGGCATTGCTTCATAGCGATAAATTGCCTTTCATATACGGTGACTTAACAAGCATATCTCGGAACTTAGTGCTTATTAATCCTTTCGAAAGTTTATATTCCTCCAAAAGTTGTTGTCACTTTTTACTTGTAAGAGAGACGATTTCTACATCTGACACGTTCTTATGGAAAATTTTGATATCATTCATATTGTCGAATCGTGTTTTGGTGCGAGTTCAGTAATCCACAAAAAATATCTCTCCAGTGCCAATCTGTACTAGGTCTATATTCCCCGTAACTTTTCTCTTGAGTAGATCTAAAATAAGGTCTATTAGCAAATTATTCAAATCACCTTCTCTGCTTTGTAAGTCACTCATTGATTCTGTTTGCCGATTCGTAAGAGGTCCAATCAGGAGACCTTCTGTTTTGTAACCAATTCCAGTATAACCACTTGTAATTTCTAATCTATTTGCTTTTCAAGATCTTATTTCCTTCATATCCTTAACTCCATTTTTCTTAAGAATACGATATAACTCATCCATGGTTCTACGCCTGTATTCCTCATCATCTCCTGTTTGATTTGAGACATTTATTCTATCTTTCTTTGATAATAATATCAGTGATTTCAATATATTAGTATTAGTGCTAAATCAGTTTGATTTCAATAATGTATAAAAATGTTCTGTAATTTTCCAATCTAAATCAGGATTGTTAAAAGCAACCATATTTTCTGCATGTACTCATTGCGTACGTAGTGTATCAAGTTGTTTTTTGCTTTCAAAGATATCATCTAGAGATTGAAGAATATAATCATCTTCGTTATTAAGAAAAACATCTCTCAATAGCTCAGTCGACTCTCATCATTCAATTAATTGTGACATTTGTTTTAGTTTGTTAATTCGGTCCTCTACCGAGTCTGATCTACTATCAATTGTTCTAATGAACTTATTTGCCTTAGTTGTTCTCGTTAGTCTCAGCTCATACTCATTACTCTCAGACAAAAGTTTTTCTTTTTCTTGCTTATAGTACGTAATTATTGCTCAGCTAGTTGATATGAGGCTTTCAATAAGATCAAGTACTTTTTGGATAGTTGGTTTATCATTTGTCTGAGTATAAGCGCTAAGCATAGATAGTTTTCACGTAAACTCTTGTGTACAGAGGTTAAAAAATGATATTTCATTTGATAAAGTTATTGCTAGTTCGATTCATGTATCAAGTGAGTGGCTTTTGATTATGAAAGCCTCAGTATCTGATGGCGTTGCTTTAGTAAAATTTAAGTTTTCAAGATGGTTTTTTAATTGCATTAACTTCTTGATTAAAATCTTCTCTTCTTGCTGGACATATGCTAAAAGTAGCGTAATGAACTCATGAATATACCCGCTCAGTTGATTTTTCTTTTGCTCAATCATTGCTCCCTCACTAGCATACGTTTTTTTGTATTCTTCAAGCTCTAATAGTGCCATTTCATATATTCATTTCTCAGTGATCTGTGGTTGCCCATTATATTCAGTTTCAGGAGATGGAGCAACTTGACCGATATCTATTTCATATCTTCGAGGTGGTGTTCTATCTATATATTTTTTTGTGTACTCGTTAGTGCTTTTATAGAGTTGACTTATGATGCCTCGTTGTATCGTGAGTTTATTGGTATAATAGTCCTTATCTTGGTCTATACGATCAAGCTTGCTAGCAAGTCACTGTGCTAGATTAATTTGTAATTTACTCATCTGAGAAGCCTCATCCTCTTGTGACAATTGATTTAATAGATCCATCAACTCATCAACGTTGTCTGAGTGATCCTCAGATTTTTTGTCTTTGAGTGCACGATTTATCTTTCTCGCTATCTCATTGTTTGGATACTTGTGTAATATAGTCGTAACGATAAATGCTATCAGAAAAAGTAACTTATTAAATACAGAGCTATAGAGCGATCACGTATTCAACTCCTTATCTTTCTCAAAACCAACAACTGCATTATCAAATGTAGAGTTGATCTCATCCATATCTTCAGACATGCTAAACTTTCAAAGAGAGATCTCCTCCTTTAGTTTATATAGTGTTTTGTCGTTTTCTTTGTTCTGCCCATTCAAATTATCAAAAACATCTGCAGCAGTATTCTTTACAGATTTATTAGCAGATATAGTTCAATTGTCTAAGTCGTTATCGTCGTTATCTTTACCAATTCTAAGTCGATTTTTTATTCCCATGTATAGAGAGAAAAGCACTAAAATAGTGATCTTTATTATACATAAAATAAGGTATATGTCAACGTCTCCTTAATGTTGTCAATTAGTGTCTTTCTACGCACTCTTCACTAACCTCCAGATTGAAAAGATAAGGAATGATGCGACAACGACTAAGAGTAAGGTGTCTTCTGGTCCTACTTTGACAGGTGTCATATCGCCGATTTGTTTCTGTTCATCGTTTGCACAGACAGCTTCTACAGCGTATCGAGCCCAGACGTCTACTTCTGAGTATGGATCAAATGGATATTCGAACATAGTCTCTTTAGTTTTAGCGACGAGCGTCATAGCAGAGATACTATCTACTGATTGATCTGCTCTGTAGACGATATACCCTTTTGCTTGAGGAACTGCTGGCCAGTAGATGTAATATTTATCGTTAATTTTTTTGGTCTTGAGTGGAATACTGTTTGGATGACAGGTAGGTAATCCACTATCATCTGCAGCGTGTTCTTGATCTATAATTGTACAGGTACTATTACATCCATCACCATCTTTTTTGTTTCCGTCATCACAGACTTCTCCTGCTTCTACCTTTTTATTTCCACAGACTGCTGTCAGCGGAGGGATTTCAATTACGCCTGATGGCTCGCCATTGACGAGTCCATTGCCGTCGACAGGAAAGACTTGTGCGTAGTAAGTCGCATTAGTGTCTGCCAACACTAAGGTCCCTTCAGGTGTCGATGTAGTAATGGAAAGCCTTAAATTATCTTTAGCTGTCCCATATCTTACTTTGAAATAGTCGATGATTCCTTCGTAGGTCCATGCGAGATCAACTTTGCTCCTATCTGCATTGGGTGTTTGATCAAACGTAATAATTCTTCTATTAGAATCTACTGCGGTGACGGTATCAACTTTGTCATATTTTGTCTCAACTCCTCCTACACCCAAAATAACATCAATAGGATATGCTTTCGCTTCCATCAATGTTTCTTGTTTGCGGAAAACACCATCAGAGATTTTCTGTGCAGGTAGCGGTGTCCCATCTGCCAACACTAATTGTGCTGAGGTAACCGACTTAGCAGTACGAATAGTAAACGTGACTTTGGTCTCAACAGGGACTTGCTTCCCTGGCTCAATATCCAATCCCAAGAATAAATCATTTGTACCCTTGTCATAACTAAATGGTATTGGCCCAGAAGTCGCAACAACTTTATCGTCTAAGTCTAATGCATTTACTTTCAAAATATGTTCGCCCGGTTGGATACCTGAAACAAAAATAGTAAAGTCCCCATTTTCATCTGAAAGTCCGTCTTGGATCTCTGCATCATCGATAAAGATCACGACAGGCGTATTTGGAAAACTAGTCGATCCAGCAATCGTTACTGTTGCGTCAGACTCTACAGAGTTAGGTACAGGGCTTGTAACGGTAAGAGATCCTTGCGCAGGACCGCTACCTTCAGCAAGGACTGTTATCGCTGCACTACCTTGCAACTTAACATCATATAAATCTGCTACAAGGAGATTATACGTTCCAGCTTTTTTGATCGTTAACCCTTTAGAAAAAATCTTGATTCCTTGATCAGATGGTTCAAAGAATTCAATGCCGCCACCAGGAAGAGTTATGTCAGGACTTGCATAATCAAATCATTCTATCTCGATCCAGATATCACCATCAGTATAACTTGTATCTACGTTCCCATTTTCATCCACCGCTTTGATTGTTACATCAGCAAACTCACCTGCCTTGATGGGATTAGGATTCACCGTTACATCGAAACGTACTGGAGCCGCAAACGCAAAACTGGTTAGACCAAACATTGCTCATAGCACCAACGTATACAGTAATTTCTTCATCACAGGCTAGTTGTATTCAAAGATAAAGAATATTTATAAACTACTAATTGCTAATTTTTCAGTACTACCATCCGAGAAGGTAACTACTACATCTGAGATTGCAATGTCTTGCGCTTCTCCTACGTCATTCATCACAACTAGTTCATCTCATTTTTTCATACTATCGATACGATCTATCACCACCGTTGCATATCATGCATCTCCTGCCGCAAAACTTATATCTTTGGTGCTAGTAATTTTGCTCCCATCAAGCGTTACAGTTTCAGGATCATAAGAGATCAAAATACTGATCGAACTTACTGCGTCAATAGGTTTGCCTGCTACTATATGGACTTGTCCATCCTTTACATAGGTCACAATATCAGTGCTTTCATCAAACTCTACCACAGGTCCAGCCACGTCTGCACTAAAAAATGAAGCGTTCTCTACGATCATCCAGAGTAGGAATGATACCCCTAGTGCCAAAAAAACAGCAAGGGTTGTTTCCTGTCGTTTTTTAATAGCTAGCATCGCAGATTTCGCATATAAAAAGGCTATACATACTTATAGACCTTTCTTAGAGAAAATCAAACAATGAGTGGGTTTTTAGTGTTTCAGATATTTACTTTTATTGGAATTGTGTTCTGATATATTACTCCCGACATGCAACTCTCCTTCACTATCATGGAGATAGTAATAATAAGGACCCTTCGTCGCTTCTAGTAATGCAATGACTGATCATGCGGTAGGATTCGCAATCGGTGTCGGTGGTAGTCCTGCTACTGCTCTTGTATTGTAAGGATTTCCGCTATCAGCCAAATTATCAACAATAACTTCTGGCGTACATTCGCTATATGGTTTTGCCAATCCATAGCACAATGAAATATCCGCATCTATTTTCATATCATCTTGTAGCCTATTATAGAAAATTCCTGCAATCGAAATTTTCTGTGCATCGACACGTTCTTCTTTTTCGATAATCGACGCAAGCGTAATTGCTCCATAGGTTGAAAGCGAGAAATCATATCATAAGTCATGCAAATGAGCGCTTAGATTAAGGAGCTTTTCGCTATTGGGTTCCCGTATCTTTGTCTGAAAGTTTTGTAGTTGCAAGAACACCAATTGATCTACAATATTTTTTGAGAGATCGACATAGTATGTGTCTGGATATAAGTATCATTCCAAAGAATTTATCGTTCCACGCTCTTGTACCGCTTGTGCCAAAAATGGAAACCTTTGTGCATAACGATTTATAATCTCTGGATCAGTAATTAGTGCACGATACTCTCACGCCTTCGCTAAATCTTTTTCTGCAAGCGAAGCATCGAAATCGTAACTACTTCGTCATTCTAGCAATGTGATATGTTCATAGATAACTTGCGGTCATGCAAGAAAAATATCTAAAATCTGATCAAATTTATACGATCCTGAGAAAGCGTAAGCTCCAGGCTGAATCGATGCTACTTCATCCGCGTGTTTACGGAAGAAATGCTTCATCTTGAGACGGCTAACCCGCCCAACATCATCGTAAATTTTACTAATCGTCTCTCCTTCTTCCAAACGGATGGTTTGATCTATTGTAACTTTCCCTCCAAATATCATGGATAAAATTATTCGCGCTATGATTGCATAGGCAATTAATCGTCATGGTTTCAGAAAACGTTTAGATTTTTTCATATCCAAAAGATATTGACGTGGAGCAAACAAACAAGTCAAACTTCCTATGAAGAAATAGCGGCTTTTTTATACTCATTGGTGGTCGGTTCGTCTGGAGAAATGTGCGGAGAAGTTATAGTACTAATTACAGGAGTAGGAACGCTAGTAGCTCCTTCCTCAGGCGTATGTCCTATATCAGCATGAGAGTACGTAGGTACAGCTGTCGGCGCAACAAAATCTTGCGACCCATCACCTCAAATCACCACCTCTGGCTGTCCGACAATTATTGGCTCAACTATCATAGGAGTACTTACAACAGAGACATTCATTTTTGGCGCACGATTGGTATTCATTGGAGCAGCAGGTTTTACTGGCTGTTCTCCATTTCTACTAATATACACATACATAGGAATCACCATAGGTTGACGACCCACTTCTTTCATCAAGAAGTCCGCCAAATCATCTTTCATATTTTTCATAATGTCTTTGATGTCCATACGTTTCTTGACACTGTCATAGTATCTATTTTTTACGAACTCTACCACTTTGGTATGAATATCTTGTACCTCTGATGAGTAGACAAATCATCTCGATTCGATCTGAACGTTTCCAACTAACTCTTTCGTTTGTGAATCAATCTTGAAGATCAATGAGACCACTCAATCGTGAGCCATAATCTTACGTGCTTTGATAACGTACTCTCCAGAAAGATGTCCTTTACCTTTACCGTCGATCAATACCGTATCAAGATCAAGTTTCTCGTCAGCAATTCTACATCCATCATCATACATTTCGATGATCGATCCATTTTGATTTGGCATCAAAATTTTCTCAGTAGGAATTCCTTGGGCGAGCCCTAACTTTCTATGCTCATATCTAAAGAACGCTTCGATATAGAACGGTAAGAAGTATTCTGGATTAACAAGCGTAAGCATAAGTTTGTGATCTTCTGCCCCACCGTGTCCACTGGTATGAATATCTAAGTCGTCATTGGTTACTAAATTAATTCCTTTTACCACAAGTTGATTTACCATCAGCTGTGCTTGTAATTCATTTCCAGGAATCGTACTTGCAGATCTTAAAATAGTATCACCAGGTCTTAGGGTAATCTGAGTATGTTCGCCTCTCGCCATACGTGCCAATGCACTAAACTCTTCCCCTTGCGCTCCCGTACATAAGATCAAGACTCTTTCGTCTGGCATATTTTCAATATCGTTCGTTACCTTGCGGATAGAGCCCTTGGGAGCATTGATATATCCTAGTTGTTGACAGATCTCGACATTGTTTATCATCGATCTACCTGACAAGAATACTACTCTATTATACTTGATTGCAGATTGGATAAGTTGGATCACGCGTCATACATTTGATGCAAACGTTGCGACCAAAATCCTGCTATCAGTGTCTTTGATAATGCGATCTAAGTTTTCTCAAATTAATTTTTCAGAAGGCGCTCGTCCTTGTTTGGATGAACCCAATGAATCTCCGATATATAATTTCACTCCTTCCACTCCGATTCTTGCAATCTTTGCAAGATCAGCGGGTTTATCGATAGCAGGAGTATGATCAATCTTAAAGTCTGATGAGTTGAAGATAACTCATTTCGGTGTATAGATTGCCATAGCCATCGTTTCAGGAATATTATGATTCACCCTTATGAATTCTATCGTGAAACATCCTAATCTTAATATATCACTATCAGGATCTACAATCTTAAATTTAATTTTTGCAATGTCTTCTTTGTTATCGAATAATTTCTTAACGATGCCAAGCGTCAATGGCGTAGTATAAAGTGTCGGGAAGTCCAACTCTGGGAGCATATCTCTAAGCCCTCCGATATGGTCCAAATGCCCGTGACTCAAGATGATACCTCTCAACTTCTTTTTGTTCTGTTTGATATATCTAATATCTGGGACAATATAATCCGCACCAAGCGTTTCACCTGCCGCGAACTCCATACCAGCATCGACAATGATCATATCGTTTTCATATTCGATGAAGACACACTGTCCTACTTGTTCGAGACCGAGCAATGATCAAATTTTTACCGGCATTTCTCCTTTCTTAATTTTGAAAGTCGCTGCAGTAGCCTCTGAAGATCTACTCGTGGTTAATCTTTTTTCAACAGTAGGAGTAGTTCTTCTGTTGTTTTGTCATCCAGGCTTTCTTTTCCTGGTGTTTTTTGTAAAGTTGATGTTTGAATGTAAATTAGCGTCGTTCATGTTTGTTTTTTGTAATAATAAATGAAAGAAAATACGAAACTCATAGAGCATATACGTATCTTAGCAAAGCAACACAATGTGCCTTGCATTTCATCAGATACTGAAAGGGTGTTGACCCAGCATCTCATAAAATACAAGCCTAGTAGGTGTATAGAGATTGGAAGCGCGATATGATGTAGTACGATTCATATTGCTTGATTGATTGGTGAGCGGAACGGTCTATTAACAAGTTTTGAGATCTCTCATCCTTCGTACATGACTGCTCTCCGGTTTCAATGGCAAGCGCAAGCGACTAATACGACAATCTATAATGTCGATATACTGGATGCGCCATTGGATCGCTTAATCGTAGCGCCTATTGATTTTGTTTTTGTCGATGCAACCAAAGCTCACTATCATTTGTTTATAGAAAAGATCTTGCCATATTGTGCACCTACTGCTACGATCATCTGTGATGATGTCATCTCATTTGGTGATAAAGTCCATGGACTATACGATCGATTAGCTCGCCACACCTTTTCTTACGAACATGTTGCAGCTGAGGAAGGTGATGGGTTACTTATTATAAATCTTTCTCAATCTAATCATGGAGTGTCCAAGACACCAAGACACACTGAGATTAACGAACATTCTTAGCAACTTTTTTCTTCTCAGGAGCTTTCACCGTAGATTTTTCTTCTCCTAAAACGGTTATTTCGCCTTCTAATTCAAGACTTTCCAACTCTTCTTTGATGGATGCATTTGCACATACCCGTTCATCCACACCATCAAAATTTGCTACTTCCAAGATTGCGCTGTTTTGCAAGAGTGCAACTTGCTGATCATCTATTCTGACGATATAACTAAGTACGTCGTCTGCTTCAAAGCAAGTGATAGCCACATCATTGATATCATACTCTCCAGGGAAATTAACTGTCTTGAGATCATGAATTCCATAGTTCATTACAGGGCCTTTTGTGGCTGCAAGAGTTATTTTGTCTTTTGATGTCGCTCCTATTACTACCACATCTCCGATGAGGTATCCTTCGTCTAATGTATCAATTTTTACCATGGTATGAAATAATATGAATATAAATTAAAATGCGTGTACTGTCCGTAAGATCAATCCTCCTGAGTTAGTTTTGAAGAAGTTAGGATTGACAAGGTTCAAAATTATTCCCGATGCTCCCAAGAGCAATATACCAATAACTACCGATATGATCAATTTTTTACCTTTAGCTACAAGGCCACTATCCATTCACCCTGCTGCCATCATTACTCAAGCAACCAGTACCGCTAAGAATGCAATTATCAAGACCACTGTCATAGCAATTTTCATCATCCCTCCTAGCAAGAGCCCAAATGAGTTTCAAGCTGTAGAATCATTTGGATCTGGATCAGCAGTTTTTTTTATACACTGTCCTACGAATGGGATATTTGTATTGAGATAGATATATCCTTTGGCCTCTTGTGAATCTTTTGGAGGGCAACTTATTGCTGCAAACGCTCCTATCGGTAAACAAGCAAAAACTATCCCGCATACCAAGCTAATTCAACCAACAGCTTTTGTCATACGGCTTAGTTGTTAGAAGTAAAGTCGTGGATAATTCTTTGTAACATCCCACCGTCTATATTTGTTCCGTGTTCTTTCATAATCGATCAAATAAGCTTCCCTTTATCTTTTTGTATATCTGTGATGTTTTGTTCTGCAATTGTTTTTTCTACAAGTGCACGCACTTCGTTCTCTCATATCGTCGCTGGTAAATACTTTTCTATGACTGCTATCTTCGCTTTTTCTATCGCAACTTCAGCAGTGTTACCTGCTTGTTCCAAAAATCCGATTGTCTCTTCTCTCGTCTTAATCTCTTTTTTGATCACTTTTATAACGTCGTCGTCTGTTAACTCTTTTTGTAATTCTATTTGTTTATTTTTCAAAGATGCAATAACAAAATTTAGGATCTCTTTGGAGATAACGTCCTTAGCTCTTAGAGCATTTTTGTAATCTTCTTGTAGTTGCGCATATAACGCCATTAGAAAGTTTTCACCTCAGATATATAAAGCAATTGCGGATAGCTCGTTCTGGGGGAAAATACACCATAAGAATACGAACTGACCTACAATATGTGCACCGATTAACCTTACTATAGGAAATTCACCCACTATTGCAACATTTTGTCAAAAAGCGATATGATTATCCTTTACAAACAACAAAAAGGGGGGTTTTACTCTTCTTTGGGATGTAGACACGCACGAATTTGGTCAATTTTGTAGCCTCTAGAGGCGAGTTTTTGGATGATTACTCTCTCTTCCAGACCTTTACGTTGGAGTTTCTCTATCTCCTTATTGATCTTAGCCGTTGTACCCTCAGTAAGATCGGTTTCCATTTCTATTGCCAGTTCTTTTAGGATATCTCTATCGACGCCTTTTTGGCGCAACTTGCCCATCATAACAGCCAATGACTTCCCTCTTCTCACCACTTCTGAGCTAAGATAGAGTTTCGCATACGCCGTATCGTCCAAAAAGCCTCTCTTCTCCAATACAGGTATCGTCTCATCTATCTCTTCAGGAGCATATCATTTCTTCTTTAATTGTATGCGCATCTCATATGCCGTCTTGGGATAGCGGCTGAGGTATTTGATTGCATAGTCGAATGGAGTTTGCATGGGAAAGATACTTCTTAATAAAACGAAACCATAACTTCACTTATTTTTTCTCTACTAGTTCTTTGAAGTTTTATTGCATTTTTTTACAATATCCATACATTTATTGCACACGATGAAAAGGGTCCTTATGGAGGCAAGTCTCTATCGGGAGCCTTTTTTTTATATTTAAATTTATGTTCTTCGAGAAAGATTGTCGGGACATTCTTCTTTTTCAGTAGGTATGAATAGTTTTTCTTACTAGGAGCTAAAAGAACGATTGGGAACAACTTGTTTTTATAGAACTCAACTAGACATCCAAAATCACCATCCCAGGTGACTAATATTGCCCTTTCGGCAGTATATTCGTAGTAGTCAGAAACGGCTTTTAAGACCAATTCAGCATCACAATTGCCTTTTACTTTACCATCAATTTTCAAAGTTTCCTTAAATATTAACCTATATCCTTGCTGAGAAAGATCATTATATAAAGATGTATGATGAGCTATATATCATAGAAACATATAAATCTTGCATGACTTATACTTGTCATGTAGCCAAATGCTAAACTTATCATAATCAATTCATCACCAAGACTTACTTGATTGATGTAAATTCGCTCCATCAATATAGACAATATCTGACATGAATGTTTGCCTGTTGGAAAAGTGAAACTGTTGCGAAAAACAAATATCCTCTTATCAATAAAAAAGGTGTAGAAATCAAAGAATAAAACAATAATTATATTGTAAGTAGCGTATCCAATCATTTTATCTCTACATTACCTATGAGGTTCCTAACTGGCAAAGAAGAAAAGACAGCCATTGCATACATAGAAAAAGCAGCGGAAATTGCACTTAGTTCATGATGCGATAAACATTGTTGATCTATTATAGTAAAAGATGAACAAATTATTGGTAGCTGATATAATGGCCCCCCAGGTGGAAATGCATACCCAACAAGATGTAATATTAACAAAAATTCATATCATCCTAAAGTCTCAGACAAAACCTGCTGTATGCATGCAGAGCAAAGAGCGATTATGGACGCTTTGGCTAACAATTCTGATAAGATAGTATGATCAAGGCTCTACTTTATTCGTACAGACGAAAGAGGAAATCCTGAACATGCAGGTAAGCCTTGGTGTACTATTTGCAGTAAGATGTCATTGGATGCTGGGATTAGCGAATTCGTACTATGGCACGAAGATTGAGTATGCGTGTACCCTACAGACGAGTACAATATGATATCTTATCAATATTCAGAGTAAGAAATTCTGATCGTTTGCAAACAGCTACTCAAATCACTATACATTCCCCATTCATTCCTTCTATAATCATGCTACTAAAACTCAATACTATCTTACTCTACTCACTCACTGCGTTCTTTTTGTCGTTGATGCTCTATCCGGCATATATTATGTTACTGAGAAAACTAAAGGCGGGGAAGACGATTCGCGAAGAAACAATGGATGGCCATCAAACTCCTATCTTCAGCCAACTCCATGGACACAAACAAGGCACACCAACTATGGGTGGTGGATTGATCTTAGCGGTTTTGTTGTTTATGGTGCTATTGTCTATCGTTATTCAAAAGCTAGGTTGGATTAATAATAGTCTTTTTGCGAGAGAAGAGACGTATATTCTCCTCTTCGCGTTGTTTAGTATGGGAATATTGGGCTTGATAGATGACTTCCTCAATATCCGTGGCAAAAAATGAATCAAAGGAATGACCGCAAAGATGAAACTTATCTGGATGTTTGGATTTTCTGCATTTATTAGTTATTGGTTTTACGGTAAACTTGGTGTCGATTGGATTAATTTTTGGCCACTGACAGGCGAGATACATCTTGGTATATGGTATGCGGTTT
Source organism: Candidatus Absconditabacterales bacterium (assembly GCA_038211735.1). Lineage (GTDB taxonomy): Bacteria > Patescibacteriota > Gracilibacteria > Absconditabacterales > Absconditicoccaceae > JBBQVK01. The sequence goes on from JBBQVK010000001.1 coordinate 440,278, forward strand.
TGACTTTTTTCTTTACAATTACTATTGTTAATGCTATCAATATTACCGACGGACTAGACGGCTTAGTAGGTGGGCTTATGCTGATTATACTCACGGTCTTATGAATCGTGACGTTCATCAATCAATGGTTCTTAGCAACCACCCTAATCGGAATAGTCTTAGGAACATTGCTCGCATTTTTACGATTCAACATCAACCCCGCCAAAATATTTATGGGCGACTCTGGAGCGCTCGCATTGTGATGACTTATCGCAACACTCGTCTATTTGCTCAATATAAAATTCGGAATCATCATTCCATTCTTAGTTATTTTTTCTATCTTCCGATTAGAGATTGGATCAAGTTTTCTTCAACTCACTCGAAAAAAAATCTTCAAAAGAAAGTTATTCACGATTGCTCCATATCACCACGCACTCGAACATAGAGGCACCCCAGAGCATACGATCGTTATGAAATTCTGGGTTGTACAAGGCGTTTTGGCGGCGATTGCGTTGATTGGGATGTTGTATCAGTTGTAAGAGCAATGAGCCTTCAATCCGTTCGCTAAGGATTTGACCTCTCCTAAATGCACCCAATAGCACCTACATGCATTTACTCGCTTATTAAATCCTTTAGCTCTCTCTTGCTCATTTTATATTCCTATTACACATGACAAAAAAACCGATTCAAATCTTCTTCGTACATGGCGCTCCTACGTTAAGAACCAGGAAACAATATCTTGAATACATTGCTACTAAAGGCATTTCTCTTAATACCATGAAACGTTGGCATGGAGAGTATCTTATAAAACATTTATGACCTGGATTCAAAGTTATAAAGCCCCAAATGCCAAATCCAGACAATGGAATCTATAAAGACCGAAAATTATATTTTGAAAGATTTATACCGCTCTTAGATAAAGAAGTGATACTGATAGGAAATTCTTTGGGATGAATTTTCTTGGCAAAATATCTTTCGGAAAACGCGTTTCCTAAAAAAATTATTGCGCTCTATCTTGTTGCTGCTCCTTTCGATAACCATCTAGCAAAAAATAGTAAATTTTGAATAGCTGAGCAAGAACTAGTCGGATGATTTACTCTTGGGGCAAATCTTACAAAACTAGAAAAATCTACAAAAAATATTCACCTCTTGTTTTCCACAGACGATGAAGTAGTAGCTCCTCTCCATGGAGAAAAGTACAAAAAGAAGCTGCCTCATGCAGACCTAAAGTTATTCAGTAATGTAAAAGGCCATTTCAGAACAGAGAAATTCCCTGAGATCGTAAAGATGATAAAAGATGATATCAAAAAAACGTGAGTAAGATAAACTCACAAGGTATATGTAAGAAATCTATTTCCCCTCCCTCTTGATATAACTCATCCACACTATCCCAAACAATAGCATCATCGGATAGACGATCATTCTGTCGGTGAAACTATGCAAGACCATTCATGAAACGCTGAGTCCAATCATACCTATACTCATTCCTACCAAACGCCACAACGATGGCGTTATTTTTTTGCCGCGAGTGTGTTTCTTGTGTCGTTCTTGTAGTCCGAGGAAATTGAGAAGTAAATAGAGTAAGATCCATCACAAAAACCCTATGAGACCGAACTCGATCATAATCTGCAAATATTGATTTTCTGGATTAAATGCGGCACCTCCTTCCTGATATGAAGCAGGGCCTGCGCTTGATCCTCCTAAGCCAAATAATGGACTTTGGGCAAACATAGTCCGTCACTGCTCGATCATATTAATGTGACCATTGTTGGAATATCCTCTATCGAAAATATCTTTGTAGCCGAAATAACCCACCACTCATAATAACACCAAAATCGGCAACAGTATTTTGAACAGGAATTTTTTGACTTGTCCTCGGTGTGTGATGATACTCAAGACAATAATCTCAATAATCCATGAACCTCGAGCTGCTCTAGAAAACGTTAAGATAATATTGATCGCGTAGATCGCTCGTCGTGCCCGAGTATTTTTTAATTTCTGTTTGCGGAAGAATAACATAAAAAATAATGGGAAGAATGCAGTTAGGTAGAACCCTCGAGAAATCGGTCTTTCAAAGAGGAATTGATTGCGTGTGAGTCCATAGTTGATCTGTGTGTAATAAGCTGCTGGTGGTGCAGATCCTACCGCTCATTCGTAGACAAAGTTATCGTAGCCGAATAGTTTAAGTGTCCCAGGTTTCACGATAATTACGAGGTATCGAGCAAGTGCCAAAAGCAACGTCCGTTTGATCACTTTCCCGTACCATTGGATAAGATGCTTCCTGCCCTTTTTGCTTATGAGTGCGCTGCTATGTAATCCAGCCAGTAAAATTACAAATCCAAGAAAATCGTATTTAAATGCAAGGAGGTATGTATTAAGCGGAAGGTGTAAGATGTGTAAGTGTATGTATGCTGTTGCAGCAATAGTTACGATAAGTCCTAGTTTTCGCCATCCGACGGTTGGTGTGATAAAAATCTGGCGTCGACGTCAGTGTCGTACGATACCTCCTATGCCAACCACAATCAATACTCCTATCACCGCCTCCTTCCACAACCAAAGATATGGAATATCAAATCCTAGACCAAATGTAACAAACGTCTGAGCGAAAAATTGCACTAACAGACCAATAAAAAATATCTTATATATCGTGATGAGAAATCTTTCCATATCTATTGAACGTATCAATAAAGACTATCTTTCGATCAATATATCTATCTTTATTTCAAAAGAAATGTCAAAAAATAAATAATTTGCAATAGAGTAGTAAATGGATACACTGGCCCAGTTACACTTTTATTGTCTTTATTTTGTGTGTATAATGATGACGAAAAGAATTCTAACGATCGCTGGATTGGCTGCAATATGTATGAGTACTATTGTATGGGCACAATCATTCACCACTGTATATGATTGGATGTTCAGTAATGGACTTACTACTATGTCTGAGACAGGTTTCAGACCAACAGATCAAGTGACTAGAGGTGAAATCTCTAAATTCTTCACGAAATTCGCTGAAGTGAAAGGATTGGAAAAGACTAAGTCTGAAAGCGAATGTCAGTTCAACGACGTTGCAGACTATGACAGCACTCTCGTGCCAAATATCGTAGCAGCTTGTGAGTACGGACTCGTGAAAGGAAGCAATGGTTCTTACTTCCCAAACAAGAACCTTACAGAAGCTGAAGCTCTTACTGTTGTAGTGAGATCTCTCCTAGGATTCCAAGACGAAACAGGAACTCCACGGTGGACTGAATACTACAATTCTGCTAAGTGGCTCGGTATCTTAGATAACGAAACACTTTGGGGAATCGACACTCCTGCAACTAGAGAAACTGTAGGAACTTGGTTATATAGAGCAGCTCTCGTAGACCCTGCTACTATCGAAAACCAAGGAAGTGACGAACTAGAATGAATCCTCGAAGAGATCTTCGGGACTGGAACATTTAATGGATAGTCTATCTTACTTAGCATAGATACTGAAAAACACGTGGACTCGACATCCCCGTGTTTTTTGTTGCTAAAAATAGCTATTGACTTTTACGAATCCGAGAGTATATTCTCAATATGAATACACCCAACAACGAGATAGATTATGTCAAAGAGTATGGCTTAGTGAAAGAGGTCAGAGAGGACCGTACCACGGCAGATCTCTTATGAATTTTGGATATTCCAGATAGATGTGCTAAAGACGAAGAGCTCGCACTCCAATATATGAATCAGAACTTTGCTATGTCTCTCGAAGACTATGCAGAATATGAGCCTGAAGGATTTGGATTATCATATAAGACTTTACCGCCATTCGTAGACCTAAAAAGAAAGAACTACAACCCATGAGATCATATAGGTATAGAAGAACTTATGAAAGACGATCCGGAAGCAGAAAATTTTGCGACGGTAGGACAATATTTAAAACATATTCTAGAGAATTATCCACCAAAAGATGTCTCCTTCAGTCGAGCTACACAACAACGCAGAGGTGTCTTTTATAGGTTTTCAGTAGAAGAAATTCTAGATCAGATTAGATAAAGATTTCAGAAGGGAGTTATGAAAAAAGAGCCGGCAATTGCCGGCTCTTTTTTCATTTAGTGTTTTATTCTTAAATATATTATTGATCTTCCAAATGCCGTTTCACCACCTTCAAGAACGCCGCCACTATCCCGTCTCTCCCGTCAGGTAACTTTCAGAAGTTATGGTTGGCATAATCGTTGGTCCCAGGTGTAGTTCCTTGTTTGATACCGTTGTAAAGGATCGCATGTTTTCTGATATCTTGGAGATTGAACTCATCATGCGTGAGGTCGATAGCACGGTCATCTCGTAAGAGTAGGTTATCGTACCATGCTCGCTTTGCTTCCGAAAAATCTATAAAGTTATTCACTTGGTCAACAAACTCATCTCGCGTAATTTCACCGGGAGGATAATACTGCGAAGTTATCTGGAAGTTTCCTCGGCCATTAGCAGGATTGTTAAAATTACACGTATGTTCTCTATATCGCATAGCAATAATCAGTGCAGTAGGGAAGTCGCGTTGTTGCGCTATCTCGTCTATCTGATCATAATAATTCACGCAATTCTCAGGGAGCTCTTCATCATCACTAGTAACAAACTGTCGATACTGATTATAAAACTCTTCTTCGTTGAACATTTTATCTGGCGTTGGCATAGGTACTTCTGGTTCAGAAGTTGTAACGTCTTCAACTTCTCAATCTATCTCTCCATCTGTATGCGATGCAAGGTCGCTTGCTTCGCTTCGATACTGTTCCAAATGACCTGTACCGCTCACTGCAATATCAAACTGTCGCAAAACATACGCTTTGAGATATCTCAAAACAATAGCTCCTCTACTATCTTCATCAAAAATCTGTGTATTCTCCTCAAGTCTACTCGCCAAAGAAATAAGAATTTCTTTGTTTTCGTCTTCTGCAATTTTTTCAATCTTGTGTTTAACAGGCAGGAGAAATGTATGATCTGCGTCAGTAAGTTTATACGCTTGCGTAAAAGAGATACATTGTAAGGCGGTTATAGTCAATCACGCAATCCAAAAAAACTTTCTCATAGCAACTAGTTAATAAAAGGAATATTTACTCACCGTCGTCTATGTAAGTCGAGCATAATTATATACACTCACAAAATCATCAATGCAATAAAGAACGTAAGGTTGAAATAATTTTCTATAACAAAATATTTTTCTGGTTTTCGTTTAGCTATTGCTTGTAACAGTACGCCGAAAGCTCTTCCTCCATCTAACGCTGGGATAGGCAACACATTGAAGATAGCGAGAGCTAGAGAGATCATCCCTGCAAATGCTAGAAATAACCACGCACCGCCATATTGTAAAATCCCTCCTCCAAACTTTACAATACCCACAGGTCATGAAAGACCTTTGAGAGAGGTTGATATTTTTTCGCGGTTTCAAGAGATCAAATTACTCCCCAATTTACCTAATACAATCAATGTAAGACGTGCCTGTTCAACAACTTCTTGAGCTCCTTTTACGAGAGCAACTCATGGAGAAAATTTAATAGGAAGTATTTCTTGTTCTCCACCAGCTTCTATAGTCACCCCCAAGAAACAGTTCTCCTCATCACAACTTGTTGAAAGTTGCTGCTCCTTACTATCTCTTAGATAAGTTATAGTAAAATCTTTTCCGGCCTGCTCTTTTAACAACAACGATAACGACATATTAGTTACTTTCGCATCATTTATTTTTGTAATAATATCTCCAGATAGTAGTCCAAGCTGAGCCCCTTTGTTATCCGGAAGTACTTCTGTAAGCATCGCAGGTATCTCTTGTAGGTCTCCTTTGATCAATCATTTTTCTTCCAAGAATGAGTAGGTAGGCATGAGGTAACTTCTGCTTTGCCCTCTAATTCCATTATCTGGGATAACTGTTATAGGCTTAATCCCATGTATAAATGCTGCGCTAAATGCAAGCCATGCGAATACCGCATTGACCGTCACGCCAGCAAACAAGATAATAAGTTTGTGCCCAAGCTTGGCTGTAATGAAACTATCTTTTGCAAGGAACGTATCAGGATCAGCAGGATCTTCTCCTTTTAGTCTAACGAATCCTCCCAAAGGAAGTCGATTGACTGTATATTCAGTCCCTGACTTATCAGTCCATATTTTAAATGCCTTAGGCGGAATTCCCACTCCGAACTCTTCGACCTTAACCCCCGTTTTTTTAGCCGCAAAAAAATGTCCTAACTCGTGAATTACGACCAAAAACATAAACATACCAATTCACAACAATATTACTCCCATATGTAAGAAAAATGTAACAAAACAAAAAGTAGTACGCCAATAAGAGTAGATATTTACTGGCGGAATACAAGGCAGTTTGCTGCTCTATAAATTCTTGGATATTTGCATATTTGGTGTAAAAATGCTATAATTTAAGGGTATTTAGATGCTAGTATTTTAAAGGCAAACTAACGTACATGATCGAAACATTACAAAAATATGGGTTTTCAGAAAAAGAAGCTAAGGTTTACTTAGCTTGTCTTCAGCTTGGTAGTGCTCCAGGAAGTACCATCGCTAGGCATACTGGAGAAAAAAGAGTGACTGTATATTCTCTCTTGATAGAGCTAACCAAAAAATGATATGTTCAAGCAGTAACCAGAAACGGTGTAAAATATTTTTCTGCTATCTCTCCCGAATTTCTCATGAAACAACTCGATGAGAAGCACGCATTCTTCCAGGAGAAACTTCCCGAGCTATTAGCGCTTTCAGGGAAAATTGGAAATAAAACTAAGGTACAGTTTTTCGAAGGTCCAGGAGGGTTAAAAGCCTTATTTGATGAGTTTTCAAAGACTACAATCGATATGAAAGTCATGCTAACAACTCGTAGAACAGATAAAGAAAGTAAACTCTTAGTCACTCCCTCAGCAAATTATAGAAAAATGAGGAAACAAAAATGACTGATATCCAGAAGAATTGTTGATTCAAGCATACGAACGAATGCCAAAAAAGAAAAGGTAGACGACAAACTATACAACAGAAAAACAATTATGGTAAAAAATCATCCGCTCTCACTTAATGCGGATGTAAATATTTTCTGACCTGGTTATGTATCATTCCTCTTTTTCGAAAATGAAATTCCGCATGCTCTATTGATTCAAAGCGATGTCGTTTTTCAGACGTTCAATGATATTTTTGAGTATATTTGGTCTAACGAAACAAAAAGAAGGTAATTGTTGCTGAGCTTCAACAACAGTAAAACCAACGCCAAGCTTGATTTATAGCGATTATCAGTATACAGAGCGTCCAACTTTTATTCATCGATTATCAACACCAAATGGACGATCGTACAGAAAAACCTAATGTTACAAAAGACACTGCTGCTACTACCTCAACCGAAGGTAAGGTAAATTCTCTAGATGAAAAAGTCAGCGAAGATCTTAGTGGGTGATTATCGCTTCCCCCAGAAAAACTTAAAGAGTTACAGGATTCGGTAACGATTGTTGATCCTGAATGGAATACAGAAGAAATTAAGAGTCAGATTATCAATCCCGAATTATATTGAGCGACTATAGTCCACGTGAACTTATCTGAGTATGAATGATATAACACATCTCTCTGAAATGTAGGTATTGATGTAGCATACGATATATCGCGTAAAGATCCTACAAAAAAAATCATACTGATTTACATAACAAGTTTAGCGACATTAAAAAAATCATCAGAAAAAAGAAATTCTGATAACCATGTAGAAAAACTTACTATTCTAGAAAATAATTGAAACTTTAAATTTTTAGGGCCATTTTCGCTTGGAGCAAAATGGGCGCCTAAAGTACTGAATAACTGTTTCAACGAAAGTGAAAATAACTTCAAACCCACTATTACCAAGGAAGCATTACAAAAATCAATAAAGTTAACAGGAGATGGGTTCGATCATTTCATAGGCTGGATTGAAAATCCTATATTGAAGTGAGTAAATTTGATTTATATGCATTTAAATGAATATAAGGGAGAAAGCTACCGCAGAGACGCATATTGAGGGATCGAGGCTGCATATGATATACAAAACAACGATCCACAAAAAAAAATAATTATGTACTGATGGTTTGATCGAGATTCTCTGATAAATAAAAAAGATAAAACAGGCATTTCTAGTGTAATGCATGATAAGTTACTTGTGCTCAACTGAAGTAGCAATTTTAGATACCTCCAACTTCCTTTCAGAGGTAATGACCTTAACAATTGCTTTGTTAAAGAATGAGAGGTGAATTCTGCTACACAAGTTTTTGAAGCTGAAAAAAGAATAGCAATCCAAAACATTAGGATTATCCGTCACTCTATAGAACCCTATAAAGTAAAAGACCCATATAATCCTCAAAATAATAACGAAAGAAGGTATGTAGAACATGCATTTGAACTTACTCAAAAGTATTTCCCATGATCGGATACCGTAGAGAAAATGCTCGATTTCGTATTACATGTAAACGTCGATATCCCTGAGGTTATGAAATGAGAAAGGATAGAGGGAGTATATGTCGATGTCGATGGAACGCTCATAGATTACGTCCCAATATGATCTACCCTAGAAGGCACCCAACAATTAAGGCAAAAGGTTGTCGAGTTGCTCAAAAAATATGAAAGCGAAGGTAAGAAAATTATCATTTGGACTTGAGGTGATGTCCAGATGAAGGAAAAATATCTAAGAACCTTATGAATCACTTGGCCTGTCGTAAGTAAGTATGACTACGCAGGAGCGGTAGCAGAAATCGTGTTAGATGATAATGACAAATCTGCATTTATTCTCAAATCTAAGATCCTCCCCCTTACCTACATTGACACGAGGAAGATGGAATAGTCGATTACTGCAATGAACATTTTAAAAATATTTATAAAAAAACTTTAATGATGAATAGTATTTCTTCATTCGTACATAAATTTTATTATTTCTTCTTTGGAAGAAAAGGTTTTTTGTATTGTAGATAAATAACATCTTACACAAGAAATGACGTCTTCCCTATGTTACAACACATAGGGATTTTTATTATTTATTTTAAATTAAAATGAACCATACAGATAGTAGTATCATGCCAAAGCACTGACATATCGATCAGAAAAAAGCAGATAAAGTAGTATCTATATTTCAGTTATTCCATAGAAAAAATTTGGAGAATGATGAGTTTGAAACAAAATGAAAAAGAATATTAGAATCTCGTATATGTAGTGTAAAAAGCAATGAAAGAATTAAATTTGTGCTTGCATGATTCCCATGCAAATCAAAAAACAATAAAACAAAAGTCTTATGACATCTTCCCGATAAGTGAGAACTTTTAGCCTTACGTCGCTTGCAACATTTCACTGATCTTATTAAAGAAGCCCATAATCCATGAGCAGAAATAACAATTGCGTCTGACGGAAGAGTATTTAATGATATCGTCTGAGTTTCGGATCTCCATGTAGATGAATACAAAAGTGAGTTAGTGTCTTTGCTTTGATGAGAAAGCGATATACATATTCTAGGTTTAGAAGATCTTATAATATGAGAAAGATCCTCGGATATTCGTACTACATTTGATCAAAATTTTTGTCCTCCAATAGAGGAAGTACAGTCAATGATAATTAATAATATTCATACAAATATACTATACTGTTGATTAAAGAAATTTCTCCATGAAGATATAGGATGAGAATTTATAAATATGTCTAATAGTAAAATGGAAAATATTCTTAAACAGAAAGCAAAAGATGTTATTCGTAGGAGTATATGATTTGATCGTGTTATAAAAAGTTCATTTCCTGATCATATTCGTCTTTCAATACATCCTCACACTACTTCAAATTGAAAATTTTGATTCAATCTTATTTGAAACCAAGATGTGCGATGAACTCCTCGACACAATGTCACTGTACAACACTGAGAGGAACATTTTCTTATGAAAAAAAGGGAAGCTGAAGAGTTGTGATACACACTACAATCCGAAAATTGAAAGCCTTGGTATTTCATAAATGGCATCAATGTGTAAACATTTAACAACACACAATCTCTATATATCCATGTCTTTTTTGAATTTATAGGTATATTATATATACAAAATAATATATGTCACTAACCTTAAAACTTATACCTATGAAGGTTTACATGATTGTTAACGGGATGGTTATGTATGTCGACGACTACTTAGAGATGGTCTGTAGGTAGGCCACACCCCCAACGGAAATGTCCGAGTAAAGCAATTTGAAGTATAGTAACGTTCGCCTCCGACTAAGTTGGTACGTCATCTTGAAACTGAAAACGTATACCACACATTTGAGAGACACTTAGGAATTCCGAGGGTGTTTTTTTGTAAAATGAAAGGTTGTTGTAGAGGTTTGACAACAGAAAACCAGTATGTATCCTTGTGTTTTCGAATTCTATGAATATATATCTTATTCTATTTTTGTCAATCATTTTAGATTTTATACACTACTACCATGAACACACCAACATTTAAGAAAGACATCGATACAAGCTCTCTTTCGAGAGAGAATAGGGAGAAGTATGTAGCTATCTTGGAGGCGATCAAAGTAGCTCAAGATTTAGATAACCAGTTGAATGGTATCTCTGCTACTGCTCCTAATGAAAGCCTAACCCCTCTTGCTGATAAACTACTACAAGAGCTTGAACACCATAAAGTAGTAAAAGAAATTCTGGCAGAGTACTCTACAGTAGAAGAAACTAGAAAAGCTCTTTTAGCAGAATTTGAGCGTGTTCAGATAGCGCAAACAGCAAAAGAGGAAGCGAAGCTAGAACTTGTTAATCTTCTTAGAACAGATGGCATATCTGAGGAAATATTGCATAGGCTAGACGCTCCTATAGAAGCTCAATATACATTCAAAGATGTATACTGATTCGAATTCTTCCAAAAAATAAACGAAAGTATACAAAAAAATAATACCTTTTGGAGACCAATTGCTGCTGGCGCCTTTGCGCAATACCTTGCTGTGAAAAAAGAGATTATGAAAAGTGAAAAACCCTATGAAAGAGACTTATACAACAACACTGATTTCCAGTATATCAACGCCCACACAATTGAAGACGTATGAATCAACTTACCACTATCAGCTGAGACAGAACAGGAAGTTATTGATGGATTCAATAAGGCTATAACTGAATGAAATGTACATGACTTTCTATGTTCGCTGGAAGACAAAGATCTAACCGCAAGATTGAGGCAACATTATGAATTACTTAAAGAAGCTTTCCATAGAAACGTACTAGACATTATCTCCAAGGGGAAAACCCCTCAATATATATACGAAGCTTTTGTAAGAACTGACTTACTAAGAAATGCCATCAAGTCATCACACTCAATGGGTTCACCATTCACCCAATTACTTATCCTCGGTAGGGAATACGATAATTGAGTACTGATGAAGACTATAGAGCATCTGTTGTATGCATGCGTTGCTCACAAGCACGACGATAATACAAATTCAGGTAACTTCATGTATCATGTTGAAAGATGTTTTGAACTGATGGGTAAGAAGATGGATAGTAAAAGCCTGGGTCATGAGAACTTTACAGCAGAAAGACTCGACGTGCTTAGACAACACCTTCGAAATACGTTTTTGTAAGACTGAATATAGTTATGAACACAAGATTCTTCTATTACCTAGTTCACTTAAAAACGTCTCCTAAGAGACGTTTTTTATTAAGTTAAAAGCATGGAGTTGTTAAACTTTGACAACACACATTCAGCATATTTCCTTGTCTTTTTTGGATCCGTAAGTATATTATATATACAAAATGGAATATGTCACTAACCTTAAATCTTATTCTTATGGAGGATTACATCATTGTTAACGGGATGGTTGTGTCTGTCGAAGATTACTTGGAGATGGTTTGTAGATAGGTCCCACCCCAATGGAAAAGTCCGAGTAAAGCTACGTGAAGTATAGTAACGTTCGCCTCCGGCTAAGTTAGTACGTCATCTTGAAACTGAAAACGTACACACGCATTTGAGAGGCACCCGGGAATTCCGAGGGTGTTTTTTTATATATCCGAATTTAAGAAAAGCTTCTCAAAACTATCTTTTACTTTTATTTGAAGATCACTGAGAGGCTTTCCCAATATCTGTGCAACATACTCATAGGTATCCACCACTTGCACTGGCGTATTGAGCTGTCCCCTGTTTTTCTGAGGAGTAAGATAGGGGGCGTCAGTCTCTAAAAGATAATGGAGTTTGTGACCATTTAATGTGCCTTCTGTGTCGGCTTCTGCACTCAATGCGATGCATTTTTTAAACGATGCTCTCAGAATCTCTGCGTTGGGATAGGTAATATTTCCGCAGAATCAAATTCGAAGATTCGGAAATATAGTATGAAGGATTTCTAACTCATCCGGACCATATCCCCGACAGTGAAAGTAGATTTTCAAATCGGTATAGTTCTTTATAACTTCAAGTGTGTCAGCAAACTGGTCTCTAGAGTGAATGACGAGCGGAAGGTTTTCATCACGCGCAAACTGACAATGAGCATCGAAGAGCTCTTGTTGTAGCTCTTTTGCTTTGTTATAGTTGGGATAGTGAGCGTCTATACCGCATTCGCCGATAGCTGCTATCACGTTTTTATTTTCATAGAAAAGTTCTTTCATACCTTTTATGGCGTCTTTTATATCGGTAGATGAGGTAATTTTTTCAAAAGAGACTTCGCTAGGATGGGTGCCTATAGTTGCTTTAACAGTCACTTTGTCTCGGAAAAGAACCATGCTTTCACGAGCGATTTCCACCGCTCTGCGATTCCATACAGCGTCTACACCGACATTGATTAGTCATCTTCCTCCTACATCGATAAACTGCTGGAGATGTAACTTCCGGTCAGCAAATAAGCGATCTTCGTTGAGGTGCGTATGTGAGTCGTAGTACATGAATTATTTCCAATAAAGTTATTGGACTATATATAATTCACAATAGAAAAATAGTCAGAGAAATAATTATGAAATAATATTATTTACCACCCCGTTTTTTGGAATCTAATGTGGTTATGCTTGTATTACGAGCCCAAGTTAGTGGTAAGACACACCCGTTTGAGAGTACATGGTCTATAAAACTCATAAATGATGGCTTCGTCATAATCTCCGCAGGTGTTAACTTGGCTTCTTCAGCATTAATGACATTGTTGTGAACTAGATAGTCGATTGCCTGCCCATCTTTGAACCAGACATCCAAAGCTTGTTTAAAACTTTGCGTATACGTAATCGGTTTGTTTTTAGAGATAGAAAGGATCTCATTCCAGAAATTCTTTGTCCTGCCTGATTCTCATGACCCAGAACGCACTGCCGAAATTATTTTCTCTTGTTCATCATTGTCTATATCATTACTTGTATCAAGACCGAAGAACCTATCCACACCTTTATTCAGTGAAGCAGCTTGTGCATGTACTTTTCTATCCATTCACATGTTCTCTTTGGTCACCTTGTCTACGCCCCTGCCCACCGATCATCGTGAAAGGCTTGTACCAGGTAAAGGAATAGTTTTAATCATTCATTCGCTGAACTTGTATATACTCTCGGCGACTCATTTGGTAATTTCTGACATAGAAAATCAAGCTTTTACCAACGACCACAACAAGAAAATAGTGAACAACAATAGAATAGTTTCTCCTACAAATCCTCCTACACGACTCCCCAGACCTTCAAAGAATCCTCCTGAAACAACTACCTGCGCAATATTCGTATTATATCAGAAAGTACTACTCTTATCGTCGGAATGTACTTGCAGAGTTTCTTCCAACTTAGTATAATCTCCACCTCATTCCAGAGCATTCCGCACACCAATCAGGAGTATTAACCCAAGCGAAATAAGTCCCACGATAGCGACTGGCTGAAAGATCAATCCTAGGATATTTGAAATCTTAAAGTTCTTTCACATCTTATCATTAGCTTGAAGCGGTCATTTGAAAATTTGATCAAGGACTATAAACGGAGAAAATATAATCCATATTCGTATCCGAAAAATCCTAATCATATTCACGACCATTAGTACTACCAATGGCACAATGAACATTAATAACGCAATTATCTTTATTATCGACGAGATGGTCAACTGTTTTCATGTGCTTGCACTACTTCCTCATTTATCATCACTGATTCTATTTGTGTCTATTAACTTCAAGATAGCTGCTCCCATAAAAACTAACGGTCCTGCAACATTGTCTGCTGAGGGCAGTATATCGATTAACTCAAGTGGTTTTTCCTCTGAAACATTTATATTATCAAGTTGATCCGCACTCAGTCACTGTATGTTGGTAACTTTCTGAGCTGTAATCTTAACATTCATACTATTCCATTGATCCTTAAGTATTTCTTGGGGAAATGCAGCTACAGCGGAGGTCGCAACGGTAGAGATATCAATTACTGCAGCGATAATAAACCATGACGCAGGGATAAGAATCCCTGCTAATGCAACTTTCCCCAATAGTGATCAAAGATTGCTTGGTCCCTCATTTTTTATAAAATGTTTTGCAAGTAATGCAATAAATATAATTGCTAAAGTATAAAAAGCGAATGTACTCATAATCGTCCAAATTTTTCGCAAATAAGTATCGAGATGTATCACACTTCCATAGGTAAAATCATTAGTCATAAGTCTCCCTGCAATCGATGCTGGCACGACCCAGATTCGTGAAAGGAGCTTGATTCACATATTCATATATTCTCAGATATCTTCTGTAATACTGGTAGTATCCTGTGCATGCGCCATATCTGGGAGAACAAAAAACACGAAGAGGCATAGTACTCCTATGATTCAATACTTCACTATGGTGTTCATCTTTACTCACATTCCTTATGTAGCGTAATTAAAATTTATTTTAGTTGGAATCAAGTTATACTATTGTTTGTACTATCTTTGTTGACTGTAATGGTGTAAGTTTTTGCTGGCTTAGAAGGATCTGTTTCTTTATCTATGAATGTTGCTGTCCCTCCTGCTGCAGCTAGATTTATACGGCCCATATATTCTGGGAATGCGTTTGCAAATTCAGTATTGTTTCTAATACCTATCGCACTGTCCATAAAGAATTTCGCGAATTTATCCCAGTGTTCTTTCTTGGTGGGAGTAAGGGTAACGTTTCGATTTTCCATATCGCCGTTTAAGATACCTTTAGTGCTATTTCATCGAGGGAATTGTGTTACGTAGTTACCTAGTACGAATCGTGTAGAGTCTTTGTGGGCAGAGTCTTTACCTAATGAGACTCATTGACTAGCAAGCTGATCTTCCATGCTTCTTGCAAGCTTAAGCCTTTCATTAATTCACATATTACCATCGTTGGTAACCCAATTTCTAGTGTTATAAATTTTATTAGTTTGCATATAGTCAATTGTTTGTGGATCGCTGTATGCGTCTTTGAAGCTCATACTTTTTGCATCAGCGTAGGATTTTCTCGAAGCCATTCACAACGAAGGCCCAAGACTCTTATACTGTGTATGGTTGGTGTTGTCTGGTAACGTGAAGTCTGAAGATGGAGTAAATGTGGGCTGAGTACCTTGTGCAGCCTGATCGAGTTTGCCTGCCAAATCTTTTTCATGTTTTTTTGCATCTTTTTGTGCTCCTCGAGATTCGATCTGTTCTCATAATCCTTGGTTAAATTGTTGAGCAGCTAACCTATCTGGAACACCTTTTATATTCGTCGCAGCTTGATTTAACGCTCCCAAGCTAGTAAATCCACCGGTAGGCAACGGGATAATGCTCGCGCTGCTTGCAAGTCATTTACCGAATGATTCTATTTTTCCTGCGATTGATCCAGTAATTTTATTGCTCTTTAAAACAAAGAAGATAATCGTTCGCATCAACGCAATCCCAAAGAAATTTACTGTCAACCAGGTTAGTGTGTTTATAATATTTGATCAGGTTGTCCTTTGTGATTCAGTGAAACAGATATCGGTAATATTGAAAAGTTTGTAACATCTTTGGCTATTGTCTTTATTTGGACAAGAAAGTTCAGCGCCACTTAATCTACTAAATGCATCTTCTTTGCACGTATCAGTATCATCAATTAATTCAATTCTTCAGATAAGTGAAAGGAACAAAATACTAATACTCACGGCAAAGACAGCAAAGACCGGTAGGAAGATCAATCATAGTACGCTTTTCAACTCGGCCTTATCTCCGCCTACTTTAAATCCAAATACGTACACTAGCGCCAACAACGGTGAAAACGCAATGACTAATCGAAGTATAACCGCCCTCATAACAAGCACTACCGCTAGCGCAACCAGTGGCAAGAACAGCGCAAGCGCAACAATTACTCTCATAAGGAATTCAAGTCACGCTTCTACAACTGTCTTATTATTTATTGTTAGACCAACTTCTCCCATATGTAGGATCGTGCCATACAAGGTATACATCGGTCAGGTCATCCCTTGCGCTTTTTCTATTAATGTGTCTAGAGTTGAACACTCGTTTGCCTTAAGTTGAACCAATCATTCTTCTCTCAAAGCTTTCATATCTTCGGGTTTAAATTCCTCACCAAACTTGTTGGTAATTAAATCATATCATCGCACACAGAAGTTCTCATCAATGTTTTCTCAAACTTCTCAATCTCATATACCTTCTCGAGCATCAGCGTATTGTTGTTGATATCGATCCCACGTATTATTTTCATCTTGGGCTCCTTTAGGTGCAAACTTTCACTCTTCAATCCAACATGGCAAATAATATGTTTTCGGTGCGTTAGATTGGGCGTCTGGTCCTGGACAACTATATACAACAGAATGCTCTACCTGATCACGGTCTTTATTTCTCGATGAGTCTTGATTATAAAAACTATGAGTTGTAAGATATCTTGCTTTCCCAAGTCATTGCTCATCTTTTACGTCTTGCCTAATAACATGTAATGGCAAAACGCCAAGGTTAAATACCATGATTGTTGAAAGATCCAACAAAGCAGCGACGATAAATCGACTCATATTGATAAGAATCCCTGCAAGGAAAAGTTTTTTTATAATAGTCTTAACATCGATCTTTTTAAGTTTTTCTCCTCATCCGCCGACAAAGGAGACAAAAATGCTCGCGATAAAAATAAACCCAAGTCAAAAATTAGCAAATGTCCTTATCATCTGCCAAAACTCCCAAAGCGCTTTATCTAAATAGAAAATAGTCCCATAGACCAAGGTATTATCCAAGCTTGCTCCTGCAATCGCAAGTAGCGGTCGGAGTATCAAATATAATACCTTCAAAATCATTTCAAAAAATTTTCAGAGCTCTGCTTGAGTTTTATCGGTTGCGAGATCATCTGTAGTACCTTTTGCAACTCAACCAGCAGTAGGTGAACTGTCAGCCGTTATAAAAGGATTGACTCAACCAGGGAGGTCTTGCGCATTAGCTGTACCGCCGTGGAAAAATAGAGTTATTCCTATGAGTACAATACACGTAATCACACCAAAGAAAATTCTTTTCCAACTCAATTTCATCACCTACAGACACACAAAGTAAATGCGTGTCTAAGTATACTTGTAACCTAGGTTTTTTGCAAAAAAAGAGGTTATTTGGGAGGATATTTACAAAAGTTCTAATTCTTGCAAAAACTGCTCGTACAAGCCAGAACGATCGGTATATTTACGCTGCAGATAGAGGCGAAGTAGCGATTTTCGGTCACTTATGCTGCGATCAAGCGCCATAGCCGACTGTTCAAGATCTGTAAGTAACTCTCACGAACGATTTGATATCGTTTTGAGTTTGATATCTGCCATACGATGGATAAGTCAACCTGCCAAGTAATCTTCAAGGTCGCTATACGACCGACGAGATGATTTTATAAGTAAGGTAATTACAGAAAGATCTATCGGTTTCTCTTCTAGAGCTCACTCTTCCAGTTTACTAACATCCCGAACACCTCCTTGTAACAATCAATACGCTTCTTTTTTCACTTCTTCCGCTTTCCCAATAACCATCTCCGCAGTGATTGACTGTTCTTGATCTGCATCAATCATAATATATGGATTAACTGTGCATGGAGTTGCAAGTAGTTTGTTTTGTTTAACGTCCCGCTGGAAGCACCGTTTCTGTTGATTTACCTCAAGTGATGAAGTATGCCACACGCTACCGGTGCATAGATAGTTGCGATCCACAAATGCTTGATGTAAATGTCATGATACTAGTAAGAGATCATCCATTCATAGCAATTCTTGTGAAAGTCAGGGACTTGCATAAGAAAATTTTGCTTGTTGCCCAGGGAAAGCTGTCCCAACAATATATCGATGATGGATAATCAATAACTTTTCTGTTTTATCTTTGCGGGATCTTCGATCATGCAATAACGATCGCAAGACAGTGTTTGCTTTTGCAGAAAGACGTTCATTGCGATTGACTGAATTACTTAACGCGTAAAAGTTGGACGAAGGATCGATTTGAACCTCTTGCGTAAAATGATGCGTGAACGGGAAAACCAAAATATCCTGCCCTTCCAGATGTAAGAATGTAGGCTGAGTAATAAACTTTAGAGATCATTGTCAACTTGTGTCTATATTTGATTGCATTAGGTCGAATGCCTGCCTTGCTTCTTCATATACGAAATGATCAGCTATTCGATCGTGATTTCCTGCAACCACATATACCTGTTTACCTTGTTTATACAGATCGGTAAAAAGGTTGAATAATCCCAAGAGTGCTTTTCTATCATAACTAAACTGATAGACAAAATCTCCCATAAAAATGATTGTACGTTCATTCGGAAACTTTTCTATACGTGAACGAATACGGTCAAGCAAAATTACCTGTCGCTTACTCGTGATGTGTATGTCGCCGATGAATAACATAGGGTGATTGACGAGTAGTAAAGAACGGGAGAGTTGAAGGTTGAGAGTTGAGAGTTGAAGGTTGAGAGTTGAGAGTTGAAGGTTGAGAGTTGAGGGTTGAGAGTTGAGAGTTGAGAGTTGAGGGTTGAGAGTTGAAGGTTGAGAGTTGAAGGTTGAGAGTTGAGGGTTGAGAGTTGAAGGTTGAGAGTTGAGGGTTGAGAGTTGAGGGTTGAGAGATAGAATATGGCTTTAAATTATTTTTTCGCATTCTAATTCCCGTATTCTATTTTTCACTTTCAATTTTCAATTTTTCAATTTTTTTTATTTTTTCTGCGTTAATTTTTTATCCGGGTTTCTTGGAGAATTCGTTCTGTTCCCCTTGCCAACTACTGTTCAAGCTATGCATGTAATCATTGATGGTGCCTCGTAAATCCTTGTTATAGTCTAGGAAAGAGTCCATTTCATCTAGTAATTTCGCATAGTGCGTAAGTTGCTGGCTTGCATCTTTGTCGATATTATCAGGAGCATCACGTTGTGCAGTATATGTATCTCGTTTATGTTGCGCATTAGCACCATCAATATCTTCAAGTGGTTGGTCATGAGCTATCACGATGTATTTATCCCTTTCCTTTTCAAATGACAAATCTTTATTTATTCCTAGTAATGTTTTTTTCAAATAATCATCTTCTTCTCTTCTAATACGTTTTTCAGAAGTTATATCTTCTTCATCTCGTACAGGAGCGAAACTTACACTGATAGAAAATGCAACTTTCTCTCACAACTTCACGCGCATCAATCCATGATCTCGTTGGTCTTTTGTTTTGTTGTGTTCGATTAGTTGGCCGCTTTCTTTCAATCCAAGACATGCATTATTAATTTCGTCCACCACCTCTTCAATTGAGACTATAGGCTGATTATCCACAACAGCATATGATCTTTTACTAGGTTCTTTGCAGATCTGGATACGATAATCACCCAAGTTTGGGTTAGTTCAAACATCGCCACCGACTTCTTTACACATTGCTTTCTTTGCACAAAGCGTTAGTTCCGTTGGTTGCGTAATAGATTTCCAGATGAGCTTTTTGAATGCACCCTTGTCTTTATTGGTATTTTTTTCGACGCAGTCTTTGAGTTGTTCTTCCAATGCATCAAGTCATTCTTTACCCAAAACATCATCACTACTCACCTGATCAACCTGGTCTTGTACAACGGGGTCACTCAAGAATTCTCACCCTGCAGGATCAAGTGCAAGTTCTTCTTCAACTTCCGGCAATAATTTAGCTCAAAGTGCAATAGCTACACGTTCATCTAGATTCAACTCTCTATTATACTCCGTGGTTTGATCAAACTCCTCTTGGGCGAGCTCATAGATATCAGGATCAGCTGGTTCAAGAGATGGAACGATACACATATTATTTTGAATTATACCAGGCGATGATTCCTGTAAACCTCATACTGGGGCTGGCTGATCAAGCGCCTGTTGTGTTGATGGACTTTCAGGTAATGCATCTGAAGGCGGATATGTGCCTTCAGGTAATTTCGGTAGTTCCAGTGGGACTCATATACTTGGCACTCGGCGTTTTGTGCGATCCTCTTCCTCTCGTCATGGCTGTTTGGTTATATATGGAGTAATTGCATTTGGATCATTATCTACATAATCTGTTTTTGGTACCATAGAATAAAAATGGATTTCTGATGGATCATCATTGTGTGAGAACAGCAAGTCGCCGATTTGTTCTATATCAACAAGAAGGTCGTAAGGAGCATCAGTAGGTTCTGCATTAGCAAAAAGTTCATCACCAAAATTCGTATCTTTCAATGACTCTATAGCACTCGTTCTCATTTGCATTGTTCAGAAAAGATCTGTGACCAATCATCTACACGTATCAGAAGCATTATTGGTAAGTGCTAAATCTTTTATCGCTATTGGAGGGCTTTGTTCCTGTAGATAGTCATAATAGTAACATCCTATTACCTTCAAACAGCTAGTGTCAAAATCACCTAATCCCACTTCATCACCAAATATATCTTGGGTATCCATAGTAGTTAGTAACAAACTCCCAGCATCAGTATGTGCAAGTACATTTGAAACGTCTTCTATAGTTAGATCAACTGCTTCGCAACGGTTAACAAGATACTCTGTGGTAGCTTCTACTGCGCGTACTGCTGGACCAGCAACACGAAGCTGTGCTAATGCATATGCTTTGTTATAGATATTTCCTTCTGTTGTAGCTTTGAAATAGGTAGCTCGGTTACCATCATCTTTTACAGAACTTTCTCGTGATTGTAATAGTTGCGCGAGATCAATTTGTGATGCGTCAGCTTTTCACACAACACCAAATACTGTCAGGCTCGTAGTTATTACGACTCCTATACCTAGCAACATGCGAAAAGATGTGCTTATGGTGCTTGACATGATTGTGCGTTCCTTCGTGTATAATAAAGCTGATCTGTAGGCGTCCGTAGTTTTATTAGTACTGATCTATATATGAGTAAATCCTCTAGATAAGCCATCAATCAAATATGTACTGGATAGGTTGTATACATATGTGCCAGCAAGCGCCTCATTTGATCCATTGCTTGGAATGAGAGATACTGTTCACGTGTTATCTGTCCTATTTCTTTTTGGTTTCTTTCCGCGCTGAATGAAAAACTTCATATACTCAATGGATTATATTTGGGATTTGCGCTAATTTCGCCGCCATAATAACTTAAGAATAAGTGGTAGTACATAACTTCATTCAGTAAAAGATTTTGAAATGTACTCATATCGCTCGTTGTAAAAGATTCACCGCGATTTGAAAGCGAACACTTCAGTAAATTATTGGTAGTATTGTATCTATCATCACACGTTCCTTCCTCCAGCAGTTTTTTCGGATCCAATAACACTGTGTCCTCTGCTAATCTTTTTGCGGAGAGTAATGTTTGTTTTAGCATACTATATGTCTTCGGATGCTGGCATTGTTTCTTATCTCATTCAAGCTCTTGATTGCTGAGATAAATGACTGATAAGTCGTTACAAGGACCATCTTTATCAATTTCCTTGTCTACTCCAAAATAGGCATTCGAAAAGGCTTCTATCGATTTGTCTACTTGTTCTTCGCTATCGCCATAGATATATCCGTAAATCGCAGCAAGCTTCAAGTTACCGTAGTCGTTCATAATTGTATTGAATATTTTGGGCGCAAATTCAGTAAATTGACAGCCTTGCATGGTAGTTGCTGGATCACACTCTTCACCATCATTATCATCAGCATCCAATGTTGATTGATCAGCGAGTCATCGCACTTTGTTAAAATCAAATTTAGTAGTCCGTTCATCTCTTAAAATATCAGTAATTTTTGGAGGAGCGATTTTGCCTCCATCATCTTCATAAGATATTGATTCAAATACTTTTTTGTAATTTCTGTATTTATACGGTTCGCCAGCAATCTTTCTTCCATTGTTTTTTTCATCAACGCCTACACATAAGACATACATAAACAATGATTGTCTCGGGTCATATCTATATCATTCATGATTTACTTCTCGTACGGTCATATCGTGTTCCCCTCCTACCTGTTTTCTTGTGTGGAGAAGTGTGTCACAGTAGTGATTTATGAGTCATAGCCTCGTATTTGTGGTTTCTTGCTGGTTGAGCAAGAGATCGGTCATAGTAGTGCCGTCATGTGAAATATCTCCGACATACGTACTTAGTGTTTCATTAATTTCTGAAGACTGTGCAGAAACTGTAGAGAAAAATCAAACTATCACAAAAGATGTCGGCAGTAGTAACGTGATAGTTAAACTTTTTAGTTCCATTATGTATGAGTAAATAATCTATAAAATATTACTGCGTAGGATATCGACACGTTGGTCCAAGATTTGTACACTGTTGATCACATACGCTTCACATCGCATTGTATAATTTCCCGTTATCGTTTTCCGCACCGATGATATCGATGTTTTTGTATATTGCTGCGCTCAAGAGAGGGAATCTATGGGTGGTACGTTTTACATCGATAAAAATATCTTCCTCCTGAACCTCTGCTTGTAGGCTTAATACTGAAGCAAAGCTCTGTTGTAAACGCTGTGTCTCCTGTTCAAGAACAATCTGTCATTTCGTATTCGTCAGTCAAATTCACTGTTGATCAAACTTATCCTTAGGACGAGAAGACAGCGCATCTACTTGTTCTTGAAGTTTCGCTATTGGGTCTTTGTCAAACTGTTGTGCATCTTTCTGAGAGTCTGCAATTGGATGATTTGACGGATCAGAAGAGTTGGGGAAAAGTTGTTCATCTTCTCCTAATCTATCTGATTTCTTCTTCCGTACTCTGGTAATTGTCTTCCGTAAACTACTTACCGTTTGTGGTGCGGGTTCTATATGAGTATCAACATCGATTAATTTACGTTTTTCTTCTCCAGCAATTGGTCATCGTTGACTATACTTTAGCGCTGTATCCCTTTGCTGCGCAGCTTTCTTGTTGGCCGAAGATCCTTGTCCTAGAGCATCTTTTAGACGCCCTCGGGCATTTTTGAACGTATTGATTGCTTTGTTCCCATCGTTGATAATACTATCTTTCGCAAGTTTAAAACTCTCCTTCCTTATAGCTTTCCGTTCGCTACATTCACTTTTCAATCCGATCGAACAATCATACTGTTTTTGCACTTCTCGAATTTTGTCATACAGATCTACATACCGTCAATTGTCATTTTTATCATTAAAATCTAGTCGCTCATGCGCAGGTCATGTAAAGAATCCATACAATGGAGAAAATGTTTGAGCTACGATACCGTTTATAGTAACAATAAATGTTTGAAGATTTTCGTTTGCAAATGAGCGGGCTCATCCATCATCAAATTCACTATCTGTTTTCCAATATCCAGCACCAATACCTTTGAGTAATGGATTATATCGTTTAGCGAGATGTATCTGCTTATAAAAGTAATTTAACTGTCGAAGTAAAGTAGCGAGATCTCAATAGGTAGCTCATTTCCCTTCTTTACCTTGTATAGTATATTTACCTCCTTCTGTCTTCCTTAGTTTTACATATCCGAGTCTTTTCAATGAAGCATCTACTTTGTCTAATACTTCCTTTGGGATGATATCACTATTACGAGATCATTGAATCATAGCGAGTGTTTGAAGTCAGATATGCTGATCCAAGCGGATAAATATTTGTCGGTCTCTCACGATTGATTTGCTTCAAGCTAGCATTTGAACTCCTCAAAATATATCTCCTAACGTGTGAACTGGAAGAATCCTTGCTATTGCGACGCTTGTAAGTGCTGCATCTAACGCAGAGGTAACTGCAAGGCTTATATTTCATTGTCATGATGACTCTTTCGGTGCTGTTGCGATATATCAGATCAACTCTTCCATAACAGCTTCATAGGTCTGTATATGTGGTGGCGACATATCGCATGCAGGACAATCCTCCGCGAAAACAGTGCTGTGAAACGATCACAGTACTGTTACTATCAAGACGACTATCGCTCACCAACGCTTCATTCTTTTAGGTAGCTTTTGAATATATAAAACTTAATCACTGCAACATGATGTTTTGGTCGCATATCTGAGGACTGTAGTGAAACAGTTATCCATTCTTGCGTATTTATTTACTAATTCACTCATCCTATTTTTTATGAAGTATTCTTGCATATAATCGTGCGCATTCCCTATGAAATATTGCACGCCTTTTTCTACCATCAAGGTGCGGACATACGAGTACTCTTGCTGATAACGTTTTTCGACAAGCTGACGACAGAGCACATATGGACGAATTGCATTAGGGTCTACCTGCTGATTTACACCTATTGCATCTACTATATTCTCCGCTTCCTGGCACATTGCATAGTAAGCGTTCGAAATAGTATTGACGTCATTTACAGACTCCTTACTCTCATCCCCTCGATACTTCAAGAACTCTTCCATAATCAATGACGGTGGATATCACTCAACGTCTTGTGAGATTTCTGTAATTCTTTCTCTTCGTTCTAATGTTTTGACTGCGCTCTTGTTCATCTTGCATGAGATATGTAGTGAGTCACACTGTTCTTGTATCCCATCGAATTTTCTCATCCCAATATTTACTAGATGATCAAACAAATAGTTACTATGTGCGTAACAGTTTTTACAGTCACTCGTATCTTCCTTTGCTTGTTCGCAGATTGCGCGATCGTCTTTTAGTATTTCTTCACAACATGCCATTTGATGATGGAGTACCGCTGTACGCAAATCTTCATCAGTAAAGAATTCTAATGGTTTTATTCCCCGCTTTTCGAGCCGTTTCTCTACTACTCCTCCATATTTATCTGCATCAGTATTTGCATAGATTGTACAATCATCTGCATACCCTCATTGGCCTTGTGCGTGTATATTCCCCTTACTCCAAAAGAATATAATTCCAAAAAGAATTATTGCTACTCATTTACTGTACAAGAGTAATTTTTTCATAGTCGGTTAGTTGAAAGGTACAGGAATAAAATCGATACGCACAACATCGTCTCAGTCTGTAGTATGAATAGTATATGACGCATACTCTCATTGTGAGTTGTAAGTATAATCTGCACGGTATTGATAGCGATAAGGTTCAGGAAGGTAGACATTACCTTCTTTACTAATAAAGATATGACACTCATCGTCAAGCGGTCATACGCATCGACCATTTTGGAAGGCGCCGAAATATCCATCATGCAAAGGTAATATATGATAGGCTCCATCTAGCAATACTAACGGTTGCTGCCCAGCAAGTGCTTGGCTTTGCATATTAATAGTGAATGAGTTTTGTAAAGACCCAGCCAAGACGATATGTAATTGAGGATTACCAGACTCTACAAAGTCGACAAACATAGTCGCTTGTTGATTTCCATTACTTCAATTATTTCCTTGACTGCCTGACTGACTTCCTCCTCACTGTCCAGATCCAGATCATTGAGAACCATTTGAATTAGTATTTCATCCTCATCCACCTCATCCTCCTCATCCTCATCCACCTCAATTGTTGCTTCAGCCATTATTGCTTGATCAATTGTTATTATTTCACTGATTATTTCCTCCACACGAATCTCACTGACAATTTGCTATATTCAACTGTCCAGATTCACTGTCCAATGTGCCGATAGGATTTCCATCCTCGTCAAACAAGGTAATATCAGTATCAAATGGGAATAATCCTCCTTTCACTTTCGGGTCTGTTGGATTAACTGGATAGGTATCAGGCTGTAGCGGTTCTCGGTATCATTGTCTTTCTCTTTGGAACTTCACTAGTCCTTCGTCAATCGTAGATGAAAGTTCAGCGATAATGTCTGCGCCGAGCGATTGGTATTTAATCTCATCGATCTCAATAGTTGGTACAGCAATTTGTAATAGGACTGGCTGTTGCGCAACATTCCCTGCTTGATCGATCGCTCCAAAGATAAGATAGTCTTCGCGCGGTTGTTTAAATTTAAGATTTTCAAGTTTCAACTCTTCTCACGCTTCACGTTTTACTTCTTGTCATGTCCGGATAACTCGATTCTCTACCACTTTCGCGTTATCTTTTCGTTTCACTTGGATCCTATATGACGTATTTATGTTTCATTTCAATAACGCCCCTTCAGCGACTTTTTCTCCTGTCTTTTCTCTAATCATTTCAATAGTTGGGGTAGGTTTCTCGTCATCTGCTCGATACTGGACTCCAGCTACTTCTTGATGTGACCGCGGACCTACTTTTTTCAATACAAAGCTAGGATCTTTAGATCAGAACAAGCCAAATAACCCTCCTCCAGCCGAGGTCTGCTCTAAACGCAATGGAGCGACTTTTGTATAGTACCACTTCCTATCGATATTTTGTAAGAGTGATTGTACACTCTCTACAGCTCCATCATAATGTCTGACTTCAATAACTTTTCCGTCTTTCAAATAGTCTGCAATACTATCTTTCGCTAATTGATCTTCTATCTCAATGTCCAAACCTGTTGCGCTCAGTGTTTCTGGAAGTACTACTAAATAACGCACTCATGGATCTTTACGACCTCATCGATTCTTTTCTGCGTTGAATGCAACTTTATCTGAAACTTCTACTACCCATCATGCAATACGAGGATCGTTTTCCCATGAGAAGACCATAGACGCATGATCTTGTCCCTGTCTCGCGAACTGATAACGTACCATCTCCTCATCTCGGAGTTTGTATGTCCCGCCACCGCCCTTGTATCGTCCTTGCTTATCTTTCACTTGGTCTATAAGACTTTGCATACTTGAGAATGGCCCAACCACATTGTATGAGCTAGAACCACCACCACCTGGATGATCAATTTTCTGTTTACCATATTTCACATAAATATGATTTGTATCATAGAGAAGAATGTCATCTTCTTTGTCACCATTGATATCTATCACGTCATAGGTATTTTGTTTATAGAACTGATTCGCTTTTTCTGTCCACGCAATAATATCATGGTAGTCGCCATCTTTTCCTGGGATCAAGAATCAATCCACAAACTGACTGAAGTCTATATTCAACGATGAAGGAGCAGAAGGAGATCATGCGCTAGTATTAGTGTTTCCTGTCCCCATTCATCACATATGCCCATGAGGGCCTAAGTCATCTTCAGGAATATCTTTAGGGTCTGCTTGAGCCAATAATACACGATTATGTTCATCTATGATATCTTCAGCAGTTTGCATCTTTGTACTTAGCGTATCGAAGTAATGCAATAAGTCAGCATGTTCGAGCGAGTTCATGTCCAACTCATATGGCGTATGCGTCTGTAAGCTTTTGGTAAATCCATCGATAAACGGCTTATTGAGAGCAAGGTATGTTTCCATAGGTGCTGGTTGAGTATGTAAGCGATCTATCAGCGATTGATCCCCAACAAAGAGCGAGCTGCTATATGTTTTCTTCTGCGTATCATTTACAATCAATGTATTTGTGCTCAAACTATCTAAGAACTCATCATATCATTGAGTAAGCAACGTCATAGTAGTATGATTTTCATCGCGAAGTATATCAATGTCTTTTTTGACGCGATCACGAATTGTTTGCAATCAAGCATAGTTAGGTTTCGTGCCATGATCGGTGGTAAGAATTCTTTGTGTACTTTGAACTGCTGGTAAGAAATGAGATAGATCAGGGCGTTGTGCAAGGAAGTCTAATCATGCAAGTAGTGTTTTACGAACTGTAGCAACATCGCCGCCTATGTAACGATCATTTTTTGCATCTAGATACGACTGCATATCGGCAGGAAGATCGACTCACAAAGCAGCTAAAATTGATGAAGGTTCTGCTGCAATTGGCGACTGTGGCAATGCACCTACTCCGCCCAAATCAATTCCTATATCGCCTCATCATTGGATTTCGACATTATCATCAAGCGGCCCAAGATTAGGGTCTACCGGTCCAATACCGTCTATTGCTTCATCTAAACTGTCACTAAAATCTTTAATCGTTTGCTCTGTAGTCTTTCTTGCAGCATCAAATGGAACATCAACTGCGCCATTCCACTTATCAGCGATTGAGTCGACAGCGTCATACAACTGTGCAAAGTCTACCTTCACATCTAGATACCCGCCAATTTTATAATCGTATCATGCTTTTGGACTTTCAGGCCGTGTAATCTTCAAGCTATCAAACGGTTCGACATCTTGTTTTCTTTGTGTCATTTGTTCTACTCTCGTCTTCACTCATTGTTCTGCGACCAAACCAATACTTCCTTTCACCAAACATAATAAGGTACCAATAAAGTCTGCGATTTTCACGACAGTCTTTATCGCTGGAGCAATTTTTGGAAGTTTAGGTGGAGGTGGAAGGGTCGGTAGTTCTATGTCTATATCCATATCTAATTTTGGTAAGTCAGGAAGTGGGGGTGGCGCTGGCAAGATTGGTATGTCTGGAATATCAATCTTTATTTCTATCTCTCTTGGATCAGGTAGTTCCGGTAAGCTAGGGAATGAGAATTTTCTTGGGACAAAGTTAAAGTGAGGAATTATTATATCTATTCCTAAATTAATTTCTGATAGGTCCAGATAAATATCTGGAATATGGAAATTTGGTATCGGTAAGACGGGGAGATCGAAACAGAGCATCTTCAGCTTGCACGAGTAGAAGTCATAATTATCCTGTCTACATTTCGCACACTTACTATGTCGTTCGACGCTGAAATCAATTAGCACCTGTCGAGTCTGTGCAATCCCAATCAACAGAATTGCGAAATCAACTCGTTGTGAGAATCTATTGGCATTGGTTTGTAGCCAACCCACAACTGCTTGGATAAATTTATCTACAAAACGGTATACCTCAATCAAATATTGATCATACGTATGCAGTAACGCATTAATCTTCAAAGGTAATTCTCTATATTGCTCTATCCTATCAAGATTTCTCCTTGCGTTGTTTAATGCCTGCTTCATAAGTGCCAATGCGTCAGCTGTAATAACCTTACTCTTTCCTCGTTCATCGACTTTAACTTCATTCCTCTCGAGCCAAGAGCGTAGATGTACTTCATACCTTACTAAATCTTCTTGATAGAAGAATGGTATTTCAAACGATGTTGTACGATCCTCAAAATTAACCAATGGAATATTTTCAAAGTATGCGGCGACTGTCTCAAACGGATTATTGAGCGTTGTATTGATAGAAGTAAGAAGTGATTTGGATGGGAAAATACTTTTTTTATTGCCTTCGGTTGCATCTTGATATGGCTCGGTGGTTCCTGGAGATGCAATTTTAGCAAACGCTTTACCGTACTGATCTCGATCAAATTGCATCGCTCGCAAATCATCAACATCTTTTAGCTTATCGATATTTTTACCGAGTTGATTTATATTGGGGAACATAATATCGATATGCATATGGAGCGCATTGTTGGCAAAATATCTAGTCTGATTCTCCACTCGCTTTCTCACGATACATTGTGCCAATCCTCTGATGTTTCCTCATTCTATCTGGAGATCTAGAGCAGTCCCTCCCTTGAGATAATCCCTATCGAAGGAGATCAAATCTGTCGTAACTCCAGGACCATTTCCAGCAAGATTAATTTCCGGATGTGAAATATCGCCTCATCATCACTTATCTTCGCGTTCGCTCGTGGCCTGTATACTTACTGGCTTCCCTCATATAATTACTTTATCCCCAAGTACATCTGATTGGAATGGCTGCGACTCATGTTCTCTTTGTTCGCACGTTCCAATCCTACCTAAATCACGTTGTTCTTTCTCTGCAATATATCTCGATTCCTCTTCTTTGAGCGTCATCTCTTTTACCGGATTTCACGACTTACATTGAGGTCACAAATTTCACGCAATAACCAAACAGTTTCCTACGAAATCACCAGGAGGAGATTTTATTTTCATACCAACCGTGTATGGCGCAAAACATAGAGTTATTCATATTCATGCAGTAAGCGTCGGTGAAAGATAGAGTCTAAATTGTGAGGTACTTCATCAGAAGACTCCACCTGCACCACTTGGGAAGACAGGCCAGATCGGCACTGGGCCATTGGTAGGGAAAGCGAATAATGGCAATCATTTAAAGTCCGCTAGCTTACACCCCATGATATTAAATGTTCCTGGCGAGAGGAAGTCTATATTGAATGGGATTGGTAGTCATTGTCCACACAGATCTTTACCAAACTTTATTCCAGAACATTTCTGGAATCAGAACTCATAATCTTCAAACAATCCAAGAGAATCTTTGTCGATTAGTCATTTAGCATCATCTTTGAGAAGTTTATCGATTTTTTGTACTGCTTTATCTACGAAGTACTGGAGATATTTATCAGTATCAATTTTTACAGATGTTTCTCCTATTCAATTATTAAATATTTCATCTAATCTTGCGCCTTTTCGATTCTCAAACTCTCCATTTACCAATAACGGAATTACTCACATAAAATCTTTAATTTTTTCTGCATCAAAATCTTCGTCGTTTATGACGGTATTCATTGCAGCATCACGTTGCGAGTTGAAGTAATCGGTATACTCTTTGGTCTTTTTGTCTAAGTAATCCTGTAAGTCTACTAGAGTTTCGCCAGGACTGAACAGCCAGTACTTCTTGTAGCATGCATCGACAGGGTATGCCCTAATACGCTTCTCTCGACCTCCTTGCGCAAAGACGGATGAAGACAACATACCAATAAATGAGTTTTCGCTTGGTCCTTTGAATAGCTCTTTTTTGATCGTTTCAATATCGATGTTTACGTATCCATCTCCATTGTACTGCACTCTATAGGTAAACGTAGTAGGTCATGCCAATGGTAAGTTTGCAATCCTAAACTCATATCACAATCACACATTTCGATCAATATCAGCATCTTCCGGCAGATCACCAAATTCAAATGGATCGATGACGTTATATTCATCTTTGTATATGATCCATGGCCCATCAAGTTTTTCCCAGTAAGTAACTGGTCATACGCCACCTACTGGTATGAGTGTAACATGAATATCTACCAAATCCCCTTTGAGGAGGGATCCTCCATCGACATCCACGAACTGTTTGCTTACATCAAACCTAGGTGTCAGCGCTGTTGTATCAATTGCGCGAACTACTCCATACAGCGGATCCAATCATCTTTCCGCAGTAGGTTTCAAATCGTCTGGAGCAGCGACCACAAGATCTATAGTTGCCGACGCTTGATCCAGAAGGGCCTGCGGATCAACTTTTAGAGGTACGTCCGCTCATTTCTTTCTCATATCTTTACCATATTGTTTCATCTGTCTCTTCGACATTTTTTCGAAATCAGGCTGATTATTGACGTCTTTCATTGTCTCATCAAGTACGTCTAGATCGGCAGAGAAAGATGAATCATCATTTGGGTCGACCGCTTCTAGCCCCGGTCGATGACGCAAACTCTCATCTGCGATAGGCCCACCTAATGTCGTCCCAAAACTTTTTACCAAGATCATTTTCTGTCTAGATTTCCATTCATCGTCACACACAAACGGATCGGTAGAAAGATAATTTCATGCGTCTTTTGATCATCCTCCATAGAATACTTTTATATCGCCATTGATGTCGTTGGTAATAATATCTAGTTTCCCATCGCCATCCATATCTTCACCGTACAATTGTCTTACTTGCGCAACATTCTTATCTCCGTTTGGGATATCAAGACACACGATTGTTCCATCTACATCAAATACTCACTCCTTGTTAAGATAAACTCTCATCTTATCACTCGTAGTTCTGATCATAATATCTTCTCGCCCATCACCATCTACATCTCAGCCGAACATCTCCTTGATCCCGTCCGCTACCACAATCAACATTCCTAGATCCATAAACGGCTGTGCGCCTCAATGGTTTTGGAGTAATCTGATAGACCCGTCTTTGTAAGCAATTACTAGGTCTGGTTTCCCGTCATGGTTATAATCCACTGTATCCACATCGAGCATATCATCACTATCAGAGAAAATCATTTTACCTACTCCATCATCGTAATCAGTAGATTTTACAGTACGATTTTCTTTTGTTCTTTTGAGGAATGGATCACCAAAGTTGATAACAAACGGTCCGCCGAAATGTTCTGTCGCTTGTCCGACAGGAAGTCCTTGTGCAAAGTTTGTCATGTTCATAAATTGATGTCTGAACCCGACATCTTTTCTTGGGTTGATCGCAGTCTGAATAGATTCAAATGTAGAAGAATCTCCTTTGAATCATTCTTGTGGGAGCTGGACAATCCCAACGGCTTGATCAGAATTTGTAGAACTTCCAAATGGCATATTTTGGATATCGTATCATCCATTTTGAAGCCTGACGAAAGGAGTAAGCGGAAGAGGTTTC
Source organism: Candidatus Absconditabacterales bacterium (assembly GCA_038211735.1). GTDB lineage: Bacteria > Patescibacteriota > Gracilibacteria > Absconditabacterales > Absconditicoccaceae > JBBQVK01. Next base: position 472,723 of record JBBQVK010000001.1, read on the forward strand.
CTCCATACCGCAACTGTCCCAATTGGTTTATTTTGATAGAGCACCTGTCGTGTCTGATATGATCATGATATTCATCACAAAATCATTTGCACATCTGGATGCATATATCCTCTAGCGAAATCAATCAACAATAAATCATTCACCCGAAGTTTATACTTATCTAATTGATTAGAGGAAACAAAACTATCTAATGGCCCCGGCGTATAGATTACTAATCCGCGATCTCCAGATGGAGAGGTCGGAGGGTTTGCAGAGTAGAAATCAAACTCAGTATATGATCACAAAATCACACGACCGATTCACTCTTGTCTACCCAATGAGATTACTAGATCGCCTCCATCCGCACGTAGTTCTGAAACAATTGCTAATGGATCTTGAACACGGCCATCTGGATTGATCAATGTAGCCACAGTACCAGCACTCGCAAATGCATCTGGATGGAACTGAGTAGTTATTGCTAACGTCTTTGTGTTTTTCAGATATTTCACCGTGTCGAGATTATTTCCTCGCGCTTTACCGAAGAGGTTGAGATACATCACATTGAGATCGTCTTCATCTGGATCGTTGGGTCGTAAGATCGTTTCTGGTGTGAATGTTCCTTCAGCTTGTGTAAGACCGTCTTGAGCTGGTAGATCAACAAGCGGTGTATCTGTTGGCTCATCGTAACTACAGGTTGTCGCAGGGACGACTCCATCGCCATCTCATGGATTTTCTGGATCTGCTGGTACTACACCATCTCAATTTGAATCTGTAGGATCTCCCGTTGGATTACTTGTTGGATTACTTGTTGGATTTCCAGGTTGTCAGGTATCAGTAGGCTCTCCATTGGTATTTGAAGGTCATAGTGGTCCAGGTTGCTGTGTAGGATTTCATTGTGAAGATGGTATGTTTCATCACGGACCTCAAGGATTATTTCAATTTCAGTTTCCGTTTCAATTTCCGTTTCAGTTTTCTCCTTCTCCTGATCATCAATTTCCATCTTCAAGTAATACTTGTGACTGACTTGTGCTTCATCTGCATCCGCATGAACCTCATCACGTAACAGCGCCAGTGAACTGTGCGTACCCTCACGATACAACAAGCGTAGTAGGTCATTCTATTGCAAAGTTACCTCGTGTTTCTAGTGCTACTTCTGTTGGTTGATTGAATGTATTTCATCGATTATCTTGGAGCGTTACTTGTCATTGCACGGTGTCACCACTACTTGAGTTATCTCCTCAGACAAATGAAATATTCATCTTGTCTGGACCGCTTGGTTGGATAGTGACGGGTATGTGTTGTTGCGGTAGTCATGGAGAGGTAACTATGAGCTCGTCTTTACCAGCCTTACCACTTGGGAATAAGGTAACCTCTAATGCGGTCCCTTCATACAGGAATGTATCAGTCGCAGCAAAAGATTTTTTTGCGAAGCCATTATCGGTTTGTCTAGAAACAGTTTTACCTATTTCAACGAGTCCGTTTAGACTTTGAATAGTAATTGGGTTTATCAACGTATCTTGCGGATTCTTGGTGGGTGTATTTATACCAACAGTAAGATGAGGGAGGATACTGTCATTCAACTCTATCACTCACTGAGGAGTAGCAGTAGTGAATCATGTAGTAGAGTGCGGTAGACGATAGATCACTCCAGCTGCGCCGCCATCAGAAGATTGGATGAAGAATGATCAAGGAACCATAGGAATAGCATGGGTGAGAGTTGGTAATGCAGGGTCTTCAGGCGTGAGCGTGATGGTAACCTCTGATAGATCCGATCATGAGGTATCGATCAAATATGCAGCATCTGGGAAGTTATTGATTGTTTTTGTTGTCCCTGCAGGGAGTCCCAAGAAGTTCGCTCCTGAGATATGCATCGTATATGGAATAGTTGAATACGTTATCGTATTTTCATACTTATCAAAACCGCGTACTGCTATCGGGAAGGTACCTCATTTTACAACCACATCACCTGGGAGAGTAACAGCAAGACGGCTCAATGGTGCTGCCGCAATATATAGGAGCACATCATGTTGAGCGCAAACACTATTTTGACAAACAGTTACTTGCAGAACATTCGTACCTGCTTCGTTATTTTGAAGCTTCACTGGTAAAGTAGCAGGAGCCGTATGAGGATCAAAGGTAAGATTAAGGTCTTGATCACAAAGATTAGTAGTGCTAACAATAGCGCAGTTATCGCCAAATTGCGAAATCCTTACTTGCATTGTTCATTGATTACTATCAGATTTTAAGATTAAGTTTTGTGCCGTAGTTGTGTCACCTATCTGCAGATACGCGCTACTATCAACCGCGACGGTCATGTCGTTCATAAGCGAATCGAACTGCTTTTGATCTTTTTTAGATAAATTTGTGCGGGTCTGCGCATTTACTTTGGTGTCGCGTTTATCGCTACTGATATAACTTGTAAATCCAGGGTTGGTTGCAGGCGTTGCGGCATATACAGAATTGCTCAACGAAGCTAATACATGCTCAGCGTACTGGTCGCCATTGAATGCAACCGCATCTCCCGGTACTCATATACTAAGACGTCAAAAATCACGAGACGCTTGTTGTTGTCGTTGGCGTACTTCGTCTTTATAGCTGTCATCTCGCGTCACATTTATTTCTATCTCAAATTCAGCAGGTTTTTCAATCGTGTTTTTCAACCAACATGCAAATGCTTTTGGCCACTTCATCAGCGGAACTGCTTGACCTGCACTGACTCAACACTCTGCATCATCTTCCGCTCCTGCAAGTTCTTGCGGATCTCCATCTCCATCACTAAGAGTAATATCTGGATCTTCTGGCACTGTATTTTCGGGCGCATCTTCTATCGTCGGGGTCTTTACTCTGCTTTGTTGAATTACGTCGAGCCCATCAGAGTTAATAAATCACATTTCATAGGCACGCTCAGGATCAATATGAGTAGGATATGCAATTTTATCAAATTTAAACTTATCTTCTGGATCAGCGTATTGAAGATAATCATCGTGCGTCTCTTCAATCCTATTATCAAATTCAAAGTGTTCTCTCGATTGATCTATATACTCTCAGAATGTTCCTACGGCCGGTTTTTTCTCCCATGGAGAGTTCATATAATATAGCCCCTCAGAAATACGGTCTAGATTCTCATCTCCTAGAAGATCTACGAAAAAGTTTTCAGGGAAAAGGTCGTATGAACGATTTGGAGTTGCTGCAGGATGTACTGTTTGTAAGAAATCATACGCTCCGGCATGTTCACTATACTGCGCTGGTGCTGCATCAAGTTCTGCACTTAAATACTGGTTATAGAGTTGCACTTTCTGTTGGAGATATTCTATAAGCTTCGCTTTAATCGCTTCTTGATCAAGTTCGGTACACTCGTAGACAGGGACGTTATATAAGTCTGGATAAATAAACTTCACAACATCTCCACCTATACCATGAAATGCCACATATTGCCCATCGTCAATCGGTCTGTCTAAAGTAAGCGCCGTCATTTTATCTATATCTTTCTCGTCCGGATCTTTGTGTTCTATGATCGTATCGATAATTTTGTATCTATAATCGTGCCCCAACTTGAAGCATTCTGATCCTCTTTCTATTTTTTGTTCGGTTAGTCATTCTTGTGATCCTTGTGTTTGATCGTAGGTAATTCAGTCACCATCCATATCAGGATCAGTGTCGTTCGGGATTCCATCGCCATCCATATCTGGATCATCATTATTGGTTATTCCATCACCATCGATATCAGTGTCGCCATCATTTACCCATCCATCACCATCTACGTCTGGATCTTCTCCATTTGGAATTCCATCTCAGTCCACATCAGGATCGTTTGCGTTTACAATTCCATCATTATCTACATCTGGATCGTTTCAGTTTTCTACACCATCACCATCTACGTCTGGATCTTCTCCATTTGAAATTCCGTCTCAGTCCACATCTGGATCTTCTCCATTGTCTTTCCCGTCTCCATCGCAATCTCCGTCTTGTCCATTGGGTACACCATCGCAATCAACATCCTCATCTTCGCCATTTGGTTGCCCATCACAATCGATATCAGAATCTACATCGTTTTTCAACCCATCACCATCGATATCATCATCTTCAAAGTTCGCTAATCAATCACCATCTACATCCTGATCAAGAGAGTTTTCCAGTCAGTCGCCATCCACATCTATAGTCTGTCATGTACAATTATAGTCGTCGCCACTACCACCGAACAATCATCATAGCAGACTTGATCCACCAGGAGGAGGCGTAGGAGTAAATACAGGTCAGTTTGGTGTGTCATCATCTTCATTTGGGATTCTATCTCCATCAGTATCTGGATCATTTTCATTGATAATGCCGTCACCATCCATATCTGGATCTTCTGCATTTACGGTACCGTCTCCATCGATATCATTATCGTCTTCGTTTAGGATTCAATCATTATCGATATCGTCGTCTTGACCATTTTCGATTCCGTCTCCATCGACGTCGTTATCGTTTTGATTATCTTTCCCATCACCATCTGTATCTTTATCTCCTCCATTACAGGTCCCATTACCGTTACAATCAGGATCATCCCCATTATCTTTCCCATCACCATCTGCATCTGTATCATCACCATTGTCTATACCATCTCCATCGATATCCCCGTCATCACCATTATCTATTCCATCTCCATCGACATCTCCGTCTTGATCATTTGGTACTCCATCACCATCTACATCAGGATCGTTTCAATTAAGAACACCATCGTTATCTACATCTGGGTCTACACTATTTGCAATTCCATCTCCATCGGTATCATCATCTGCTCGATTTGGTTGTCCATCTCCATCGGTATCAAGATCATCTCAATTTAGAATTCAATCACCGTCCATATCTGGGTCATCGACATTATCTATACGATCCCCGTCCATGTCTTCATCTTGGTCGTTTGGGATTCCATCACCATCCATATCATCATCTTGATCGTTTGGAATTCAGTCATTATCAATATCTTCGTCCATATCCAATCCAGGGTTTACTAAGATACGAAGATACTCGTCTTTCGGAATATCTGTTTTATCTTCAAACACATGGAAAAATTCAGCTTCATCTTCTGAATTTAACTTTAGATCATCATTAAGCGAACTTCTAGCGTTACATCGATCTATAACATAATCACGAACGCCATTCATTGCTCAGTTGAATTGTTGCAAAGATGCATGCAATCTACCTTTGATCGTTTGCTCTGCTCATCGTAACTTTACCATTATTCAGAAATCGCTTACGGCAGTTTTGTGAATACTATCCCGATTAACTTGTTTGGGAACTTGGGTACTTCAAGCTACGTCTTGCCAAGGCCCTCCAATCTCCCTTTGTATGGAAGGGTTCCATGGAGATCGGTACTCAGATCTTATTTGTCGAGGTAGCCCCAACTGATAAAATGTTGCCAGCATCTCTGCCGTCGCATTCGCAACTGCATTTTTAGGCGAGAACAATGCTCGGGGATGCCGCGTGAATTCTGATTTAGTAATAGGATGTTTTGGGTCTAGTCAAAACGCATCTGGGTCTATATCCATGACGCTTGCTCCTCACCATCGTTGCATAGAAAATTGATCTACTTTCATATCATCATCGCACATTTTATGATATTTGTCATACGTCTCCTTATCATCAAACATAAGGTTAAAATCGTATGCTCTATTTTGTTCTACTTGTTGAGCAAAATTTCCAAGACTAGCCCCAACAGAAATATTTTCAATCTTGAATCCTGGGATGTCCTCTAACTTTTCTTTGTATGCATCTACGGAAGTAGAAAGCATCGCGCTAGCATTATTCTGGTTTACATACTCCCCGCGGAAAATAGTAAGATCTTTGTAGGAATTGATATCTACAGCATTCTTTCAGTAAAAATGATTCTCATACCTTTCAAGTTGTTCAGTTTTGTTTCCAAAAGGCTTTGTCATTTTAGTTAGATCAAATCCTACATCAGCGTTTATGTAGATTGCTCATTGAAATGGACCATGCTTTATTACTTCTCCATCTGTTAAAGGGATATCTTTATATACATCCAACAAATACGCGTTGTCATACTCTTCTTCTTCGAGAGTTGCACACGAATTACCTTCCCATGGAACATGTTTGATATACAAGTAAGGCAAGGGATACTTGAGATCGTATTGTTGTTTATCGATCATACGATCAACTCAGTCTTGCATAATCGTATTCATATCTTTCAAGTATTGTTTGATTACTCTATCTTTGATTTCGATCTTTTCTAAGCTTGTATCAATATCTTTCAACTCATATCTTCCTCCTGCTAGTAAGTTTTCTTGTAAGTCAGTAAGATACGTATTCCCAAAAATAGTATGATTCGGCGCAAAGTCCTGCAGCATAGTCCTTTCAAGTGGTAGCGTAGGGATAGGCATATCCGCACTTGCGATGATTCATTTTTTCAACTCATCTGTGTCCATTTCATTCATAATTGCTGCTGAGCTAGACACGAGTTTCCCAGCTGCTTCTAGTACTTCTGGATCATCTCCTAGGTCTGGATCTGAAAGAGCAGTAGCGTTATTCTTTTCTACTGCAGCTTTCGTTTCGTTCACTTTGTTGATCAAGTCATTTTGTTCTTCATTGGAGAGAATATTTTGGAATACACTCTCATCTTGTCTGTTACTTTCTGCGTCAGCAAAAAGTAGCGTGTTGATATAACGATCAAGTTCTTCTTCTGTATATGATTGTTTTAGATAAACAAAATCATCGTATCGCACTTTTGGGTCTGCGTAGAGCGTCGGATCTGCGTCATATTTTTTTAGTTTTTCGAAAAACTTATTAAACACTTCGACATCATTTACTGGAATCATACTATGCCAAGCTTCAGGCTGGCTCTCTGGATGGTTGTTGTAGACGAAAAGATCACTAGGTTGATCATAGACAAACATTGGATCTACGAAATCTACATACGGATAGATAGATCCAAATCTTTTCCCATCCAATTCAACAACAGGTAATGGTATTTCCCCAAACAATATAACTCCTGCAAGTTGCGACGGAACTCATTGCTCTCCATCAAAATATAAATTTTCTAAAATATGTTGAATATCTGCTGCAGCAAATCATGCAGTATCAATAGGGAAAACTAATGTCTTCGTCCCAGGAGCCTGCTTGGGAATATATTGTGTGACATATCGTTCAAGGTCTCCTTGAATAGAACCGTAGATTGCGTTATCCACAAAAATTGCAACAATATCTTCTTTTGTTTCATCGCCTGAGGCAGAAACTTTTGCAATAAGTCAGAAATTTATATGTTGTCCCAATGAAGAAAAATTGAAAACTATCACAAGTATAATAATGAAAATCCTTCTTCAAAAATTCATCTACTACAAATTGAAATAAACAGAAAAACAACACTGCCCGAAGTTATAGAAAGTGTCTTATCAATTGCAATCTCGAGCGGTTAATTGAGACAGAAATAGACTTTACAAGTGCGTATAAAAGCAGTTTTTATATGAAACTTTTTTTAATTTTCTTTCCGAGATGGGAAAACGAATCGATTATGTTCATTTTTTGTCCATTTGTGTCTATAAGCGCTATAAATAGGCCTCCAAAAGAGCCAATCCCTAATCAATAAATTGACAGCCCGTCTGCAATGTTGTATAATAAGGTAGCAATATTTATCTATTACAATTCCGGAATGGGAAACGATTGAAAAGAAAATTCTCCTAGTTCATATGAAGCACAAATATGAAATAGTAAATATAAAGATCAGTTAAAAGATCTTGAGCAAGACTCTACACTTCATGCACTTCAAAATGAAGTAACAAGTAACATTGAAGCTACTCCACAATGGGAAGAAATTCACATTAGGATAAATGAGATTGATACCGTTGTGAATTACGATGCACAGAAGTTGCAGAAAGATTATATTAGAATTCCTTTTATGGTATGACCAAATACACAAAGTCCATCTTCGCTATTTTCTTCGCCACTCAACTTTTCAATACCCAAAAGTTTTTTCAAACAATTACCAGCAGATCTAAATACTGATTTTTATTTATCACGTACGCTGTCGCCTGAAGAAAGAGAAAACTTTGATCTACTCATTATAAAACTGTATGCGGGATATAAAGAATTTTTCGTTAATTCAAAATCAACACCTGCCGAGGCAGGGATTAAAAAATCAGCGACTATAGAGAATGAATCATCTAGTAATTCCACATTACAAGTAGAAGAGTTTATTGAAGATCCTTATCCTATATCGCCAAATACAGAAGTTGCTGCTCAAGAGGCTGTTACAGAACCTAAGCTTACCTCATGAGAAATAGGCCAACGCTACTTCGGCGCACAATTTAATCTTCCTTCACAAAATTATCTTACTATATCTGACGGAATATCGAAAGAGGTCAGCATAAACAATCTTCTTGTTCCTGGCTATAAAGTTATAAAAATTAAAACCGCACAAGGCGAAGAAATGAAAGCGCGACGGAATGGGACGTCATATATTGCATTAGGCGGTGAAAGAAAAGGTCTTGTGCCGATCATCCAAAACGGAGATAGTTTTAAGAATATTTCTGACTCCCATGAAATTATCGTAAAGCCTGTCACTGCACTTAAAATGAGCGAAAAGAAAACGTACTGTTTCCTTTTTGCTACACAGTACACCATCAGTGATCTTATTGCAAATGATCAAGGCGCTATTTTGGTTGATTATGCCAACACTTCCAAGAGCAGTAGTTGAGCCCATGAAGGTCTTTGGGATAGCAAAGAATGAACCTATATAGATACTACAACCCATAAAAGAATTTTGGTATATGATGGAGTACAAATTAGTAAAGCACATACTAGTGATGATCGAATACCTTCTAAAGAGAGCGATAAACTTCAAGATGTATGAAAAAATAATACTGAACAAGAAAAAAGAAAACCTATAGATATAGTCTCACCTCTTCCACAAAAAGAAGGTAAAGTTACTCCTTTGCCCGTAGACATAAAAAAAGAAAGAATAGATAAGGTCTGAGATTCATTCAGCCCAGACCAACGGCCTGACTATACAATCGCATGAGAGTTAACAAGGAATATATTCTGTGAAGGGTTACACAATGTAGAGTCAAATATTAAGTGAGATACATATGGGTATAGTGCAGTTAATAACAATACTTGAGCATTAGGCAGATATCAATTTGTTCCGAAACGACACCCCGATTTATTTAAGATCAGTTGAGTAAAAAACAAAGAAGAATTTCTTGCATACCCGTCAGCTCAAGAAAAATATATGGATCATCGAATAAGTGATTTGGAAAACCATGCTAAAAATATAGAAAGGACTGCAAGAAAGAAAGCGGAGAAGTACAGTCACGCAGAAATCCTTGCGCTTTGTCATTACTTAGGAGCAGGTTGAGCAAAACACTATATAAAAACAGGAGAAATGTTGCCAGACCAAAGAAAAAATAATATGGACGTAAGTAACTATTTGAAAACGGTTAATTCAGGCATAGCTGCAGCAACCTCAAAAAGCTCGATAAACAATAGTTTAGCTTCACGTTAAAAATATTTTCTAAGTCAATCTTTACGGAGCAATAATATCTTCAATTTCTTTCAGTCTTACGAGTGCTTCAATAGGAGTTATTTCATTCAAATCGAGTGCGTCAAAAATTTTGTAGAGTTGATCGTATTTTTTCTTGTAGGTGTCGTTTATCGCACCAAAATTTAATCACATCTGTGCGGGACGTTTTTTATCTTTCGCTCCTGATTCTAAATCAGAAAGAAATTGGGTAGCTAGTTCAATTACAATAGGCGGAATACCTGCAAGTTTTGCAACATCAATTCCATAACTTTTACTTGCTCCTCATTTCACTATTTTTTTCAAGAATACTACCTCATGCTTGGTCTCATACACACCCAAACTAAAATTTGTTAATCATTCTAAACTCCCCTCTAGATCAATTAGTTCATGATAGTGAGTAGCGAATAATGTTTTGCATGACAGTTGTTGACACAGGTAGACAGTAATAGACTTGGCTATTGCAAGCCCATCGTAGGTAGAGGTGCCTCTACCCAACTCATCCAAAATTATCAATGAACGCTCAGTCGCATTATGTAAAATATTTGCCATCTCAAGCATCTCTGTCATGAAGGTGGATTGATTTTTTGCTAAGAGATCTCACGATCATACGCGTGCGAATATTCCATCGACCAATCAAATTGTTGCCGACTGTGCAGGAACATACAATCATGCATGAGCTAATAAAGTAATCAGTGCAGCCTGTCTCAAAAACGTAGATTTACCACCCATGTTAGGACCAGTAATGAGATGGAAAAACTGCGTGGAAGTTAGATGAATATCGTTTGGAATAAACTGTTCGCTTATAGGGAGATATTTTTCAACCACAGGATGTTTTCCTTTTTCTATAGAAAGATCGTATCTTTGATTGAGTTGTGGTCTACACCACTCATGGAGTTGAGCAAAGATAGCGAAACTTGTTGCGACATCCAAACGAGCGATATAGTCGCACAGACTTAAGAACGATTCTGTATATGCTGCCAACTGCTGAATTACTATTTGCAATAGTTCAGCTTCGCGTTGTTGTAATTGTTCTTTTGCGGAGAAAATTTTGGTTTGTAACTCCTCAAGATAGGTCGACATATAACGTTCACCGCCTTTGAGTGTCTGACGGCGGACAAAATCTAGTTCAGGAGTTGTATGATCAAACGACTCTTCAAATGCTTTAATATCTTTTGGTGTAACCTCGACGAAATAGCCTTGGTTGGTTACGTATTTAAGTTTCAAGTTGGTAAGCTTGGTGGCTGTTACCAAACGTAGGTGATAGGCTAATAGGAGCTCATCAGAATGGTAGGCAATCTTGCGTAACTCATCGATTTGTGGATCGTATCCATCAGCTATAAAATCGATATCATCACTCGCGATCTCATCTTTTAAAGAAGAGTTGAGCACACCATACATACTTTCTATTTGTACTAGCAACTGGTCGGTTCATCCTAAACGTATAATTTCTTGTGAAAAATTAGGAGTACCCTCAAGTATATTTTGTAAAATATTTCTTAAGTTCTGAGTGCGTAATGCGGATTGTTTGTAGATGATTATCTTTGATCGAAGTTTGGGTAGATCTGGAATAGTTGAAAGAACTCCTATACACTCTTTTGCAATAGAACTCTCGCGGATATAGTAGTCGATCTGATCCAAGCGGTCGATGAGTAGTGTTTCGTCGTTGATAGGATGTGAGAGATATTCGTATAAGAGTCTGCTCCCCATAGCGGTTTTGGTCGTATTTACTACGCCGTACAAAGAATGACTACTTGATCACTCATAGCTTGATTCAAAGATCTCTAAGTTTTTGATCGTGATTGCATCGAGGTGAACTTTACCTGTAGGAGTAACATGCGTAATCGTATGTATCGTAGATAGTTTTTGCTTTTGCATTTTTTCAATATACGAAAATAGTATGCCAATCGCGTTTTTACGACCAGTTTCCAATGCTTCTCCATATCATGACAAACTCGATGTGCCTAATATTTGTTGCAGATAATGGTCAAGATCGTGCGGACAATCATCGATAGAGATAGTTGCTTCAAGCACTTGGTGGATATACTGTTCTAATTCTTGGCGTTCTGGAAAATCAATATCGACTATCACTTCTTTGGGCTGAATACGCGCAAGGCTTTTTAGTAAATTTTCTAAACTATCGAAACTTTGTGTAGAGTAACTACCCAAAGAAAGATCGCCTCGCGCAAGATGGTAGTTCTGAGACCCAGAGCCAGTGTATGTTATCGCTGCTATGTGCGTAAATAACTGCTCGTCAGTAATATTTGTCCCTGGAGTAATAATACGCGTCACTTCTCTTGTGACTACCTTACCTGGGATAACTTCTCCTATCTGATCTGCAATAGCGACCTTGTATCCAGACTGAACCAATTTCTGTACATATCTATCTAGACTATGATGAGGAACTCCCGCCATAGGAATAGGATTTTCGCTTTGTTTGTTTCTTGCTGTAAGTGTAAGATCAAGTTCTTTGTGAGCTATTTTCGCGTCCTCATAAAACAGTTCATAGAAATCGCCAAGACGGAAAAAAAGAATTGCATCAGTGTGTTGACGCTTAAAATCCATATATTGTTGTTGTGCAGGTGTGAGAGGTTGTGTCATCGTAAAGAACTAGCTAGAACAAGATATATCAATTAATAATTGACTGTATACAGGGTAGAAATGTTAGTTCTCTTTGCAAGGAAAAGGTACAGAATATTATGCTATCTATCACAAATACTTTTGGAGAATTGCTCTCCTACTAGCTCTCCTAAGCCTTCTTATAGCTATCTCTTTAATCTGGCGGGCCCTCTCAATCGTTATACCAAGATTATCTCCAATTTCATCTAAAAGATACTTCCTCTCCATCCCAATACCAAAAAACATTTTTAATACGTACGCTTCTCTTTCTCATAGAGTGCCTAATACAGTTTCAATATCTCTTTGTAGGGATTCTACATTCTTTAGCTCATGGTCTGTAGTACGTTCGTCGCCTCTTTGGTAGGTGTCTAAGATAGTATTGTTCTCTTCTCCTTCCACAAATGGAGCATCTAAGGAAATATGATAATACTCATTATACATTGCTTCAATGGCTGAATTCTCTGTGATTTCTAGAGTCTCCGCTAACTCATGGATAGATGGCTCTCTCTCATACTCCTGCTCCAAAGAAGATCTTGCTTTTCTCATTTTTGAAACTTCACCTATTTTATTGAGAGGTAATCTAACTACACGACTATTATCTGCTAATGCCTTCAGAATTGACTGACGAATCCGCCATACAGCGTAGGAGATAAACTTGAATCACTTTGTTTCGTCAAAACGCGTCGCAGCTTTCATGAGTCACGCATTGCCCTCGCTGATAAGATCAGAAAGAGGCATTCACTGATTTTGATATTGTTTTGCGACAGATACAACAAAGCGAAGATTTGCCTTTGCAAGTTCTTCAATGGCTTCAGCATCTCCTGCTCTAATATTTTTAGCTAGCTCTATTTCTCTCTCAGCAGTGAGTAGGTCAGTTCTACTGATCTCTTGCAAGTATTTTTCCAACGATTGGGATTCTCTCTTCGTAATAGATTTAGTAATTTTAAGTTGTCTCATGTCGATGCTACAATGTATAAATGATATTTTATAAATTATCTTTATCTTATGTCAAGCCTATTAAATACTTAGAATAAATAGTAGTTAGCTCTCGATTTGGTGCTTTTGTTGCAAAAGGCCATAAGTTTAAGTAGTATCAGCGACACTTGAAGCCGACCACTGTAAATATTTATTATGCAACTGAAATATGAACTACGACGAAGAATCACTCAAACAACATGCTGCACATCGTGGTAAGTTAGAAATAAAGTCAAAAGTCCCTTTAGCAAATAAAGACGATCTTTCGATTTATTATACTCCTGGAGTTGCTGCGCCGTGCCTTGAGATCGCAAAAGATCCTGAAAATGCATACAAATATACACGGAAATGGAATAGTGTCGCTATCGTTTCTGATGGGACGGCAGTACTTGGGCTTGGGAATATTTGAGGGTTAGCATCACTCCCTGTGATGGAAGGGAAGGCAGTCCTTATGAAAGAGTTTGCAAACATAGATTGTGTTCCTATTGTGCTGGACACGCATAATCCCGAAGAGATTATTTCTACAATAAAAAATATCTCACCTGGATTTGGTATGATAGTCTTGGAAGACATCAAAGCCCCCGAATGTTTTCATATCGAGGAAGCACTCCGAGATTTGTTACCTATTCCCGTGTTTCACGACGATCAACATGGAACAGCAATTGTAGTGTTAGCGGCGCTAATAAACGCGTTGAAGCTTGCAGAGAAGATGTCTGATCACGTAAAGATTGTGATGACAGGAGCAGGCGCTGCAGGAATAGCTATAGCAAAACTACTCCATACCTATGGCGCAACAAATATCATCATGGTCGATACTCACGGTGCAATTTATGAAGGAAAAGAAAATCTCAATACATACAAAAAAACTGTAAGTCTCTATAACAAAAACAATGAACGCTGATCACTTCAAGATGTTATCAAATGAGCAGATATTTTTATTGGTGTCAGTCAACCAAATATTCTCACCCAAGCGGATGTGAAAAATATGAACGAAAAATCTATAGTTCTCGCTTTAGCGAATCCAAACCCTGAAATCACCCACGAAGAAGCGATGGCATGAGGCGCCTTCATCTATGGCTCAGGAAGAAGCGACATCCCCAACCAAATCAACAATCTTCTAGCTTTCCCAGGTGTCATAAGGGGTGCTCTCGACAGCAGAATCGTCAACATAACCGAAGAACACCAAATCGCGGCAGCTGAAGCTCTAGCGGCTTATATTCAAACTCCTACTGTCGACTGACTACTTCCAAATCCTTTGGACAAAGGAGTTACGATAGCAGTGGCGAAGGCTATGAATACAATCTCTTAGTATTCGAAATAATTTTCTACTCGTCATCATTTTCTCCGTAGTTTCCATCTCCCTATTCAACCTCCTCATTTACTGCTCACTCGTCTTCTATTTTAGGGAAAGGAATATTTTCATAGTCGCGATAGTGCATAGCAGTTTCATTGAATCTCATTTCGTTTATTTTCTTCCCAAATGCAGAATCATCACTCTCATTATAAACTGTTAACATTTCATACTCTTCTTCCAATGGTTGGAATAATCCATTCATATCCCACCACCTTTCTTTTACCTGTTTGTGTCGGAAGAGCAATTCCCTAGGTGGATTACGCTCTCCATAGACATGGAGAATACGTCATCGTATTCATTGGATTTTGGCTTTTATATGTTCTACATCTACTCTACCATTGATAATAAATTCTCTATACATTCTATCTTTAGCAAGTCGGTCTTTTTCTTGAGTAGGCGCTTGATTGAGTAGTTTGAAAATGTTAATGTACTCATTGCGTTTGGTCGAATGTAACATCCTTTCGCCCTCCTCGTTGAACGCGACACCGGTAATTACTCTTAGGTTTGCACTTGATGGTGTTCGCTTTTTGGTCTTTTCATAATTCACATACCATCACTCATTCGCAAGAATATCTAATATGGTTTCTGACAACTTCTCAATAGTATGGCCTGTTGGTCTAATGTAGTATCTAATAGAAAGCTTGTGTAATTCGCCAATAACTTGGTAAATTGCACTATACATATCGTCTTGGAAATCTTCTTGCCCTTTTCTTTTGAAGGTGTGTTTTTGTTTTAAGATCTCCAATCTAGCAATAATTCATTTAAGAAACTTTTGATAAAGGTCTCATTCTTGGATGTTACTAAAGGTCAATCATGACGTAATAATCGCATGCAAGAAATCCCTAATTTGTAAAAGATGATCAAGTTTTTTTTGATCAAAGTCGTTATCTATATCAGCAAGATCGCTCTTTAATTCTGGCAGAAACTGGCTCATAACAATCTGAGCATTTGGATGACGCTTAAGATCAGCAAGTTTGAGAGTTCCTTTCTTTACTTCCTCAATAAGAGGCTGATAGTACCTATGAAATTCGAAGAGATCTGGTCTATTTTCTACCGAATCAACTAGGGAAAGTTGCCCTTTTGATAATTTAACTTTACGAGGTCTTCCGCGTTTTTTGGGTCATTCGATTCTTTCCTGTTCTATAGATTCACGTTTCTTTCGTTTATCTAATATAATTTCATACTCATACAAATGTTCTCGCGCATCGAAAAGTGCTTCTATCTTCCATTTATAGTCACGATAAATAGTAATCAATGGCGCTATCGTATCGTTCGCAGCAAAACTTACAGCAATATCATCTTTATATCTTGTATAACGTGCATTGAGAAAATATGATTGCGTTTCTATATATTTTTGGACTTTTTCATCTGTCTTTGCAAAGACAATATTTATTATTTTGTCGCTCGTATTCACTCATTGGGGAAGTTGATTATTGAACATAGTAAGGAACACAACGCAGCGTAACAATTCTTCTTTATCTCCCTGTGCAAGGGTTGGGAATCGCAAAGAAAGCGGCTTAAGTAAGGCTCCTCTGACATTCTCCAATACTCTGGCAGCGGTTACACTAGGGTATGCGTTTTGCACATCCATTGTGGTTAAATAGAGGTTGAACCTATGTGGCTCGGCATGATTCTCTGGGCTATCTCATTTCTTACCTCATGTAGATTTTAATGATACAGGAACAACGTCTAATCTTTTATAAATTCCATTTTGCGCTTTTTGTAAATCAATATTTGGTGTCGCAAGATCTCTATATTTATTTTTCTCTAATTTTTTACGATTGTAGTATCAGAAATGCGTAACTCTTTCTTTTACGTCATGGATTGTTTTGGAGTAGACTAAATTATGTTCAGCTTCATGGCATCTTGTATACAAGGCACGAAGGAGTTCTGTCTTGGTACAATCACAAAAAGTTGCCAACGAACCGAAAAGTATTTCGTTATGACGAAGTTGGTCAATTTTCTGTATATCGAACAGATCTCTTTCTGATTTGATTGCCATGATCTACTACGAAGATAAGATAATGTATAATATATCTTATAACACTATTGTCAACATGATTTCAAGCAAGAAAAAGACCCATTAGAATTCTAATGAGCTTTTGCACTTTTCATTCTGTTGCATTGCTGCAACTCTCTTTCTTATACTCTGTATCTTAGATAAAGACACAAAACTTCGAAAGAATCTTCATAAGTCTTTTTCCCTTCGTAAAAGTAGAAGGACGTATTATTCAACCCAAAACGGCAACAAGGCAGAACAGTAAGAGTTCTGAAGCTCCGAAGGAGCCGTGGGGCGAATATCCTCTACTCTCAGGAAAAGCTATCTTACAAAGATAACCCGCGACATCAGTTCCTCAGAACTGAATATCGCCTCCTGATAAGCGCATTTTACGCGCTTCATGACGTCTAAGTGCCTTGGTTATGCTATCTACTTAAAGAACCACGTAACTGTACAAAAAAACGGTGTACTTGTAAGTACTCGAATCGGATACGAAAGCAAGAGGATCTAAATAATTCCCAATAGTAGGCATATCAACTAGCTTTTCTCGACTTTCGCAAGAGCAACTTTTTGCGATTTTTGTCATTTGCCGATATACTATAGTTGCGTGTCCTTAATGGGTAAAGAAAAAGCGAAGTCCTGACTCAAAGGATCTCTATATAGATGATTGTAAGGATAAATGACATGTAGAATAGTTTTATGATTGTATAAATTCAAAAATGAATCTTGAGAAAAAAGTACGTCATCCAATAGTTAATTGAGCACACAAAATCGAAGGAGCTGCTCAGACGCTTTTTGACTACATCGCAAATTCTTGAGTAAAAACTTGGGATGATGGGTATCGAAGGTACCACGAAAGAACTTGAGCTACTTTCAATGGGATGGATACATGGTCTGGGAAGTTCATGATAAGAGACAGTTTTGAAAACCTAAAAGTGCTTGAAGAAAAACTCTTATCTTTTATGAAAACGAAACAGATCGATGCATTCAAACTAAAGAATGAAACGTCTCCTATCATAGAAGAATATAGGAATCTCCCGCCACCATTGTGTGTCTACTGCAAAGCAAGGAAAAGAGACCGTCTTGCAGAATTATTGAAAAAACTAGTGACTGACGGCAAAAAATTCGAGCGGTTAGACAACGAAAGTTCTTATTTGTGAGATGTGATCAAAAATGAGAAAATAGTTCGTCAATACGATCAGCCTACAGATCAACCCATTGAAAAAGACAAATAGTAAATTTATCTATACGTATATCTCATGAAAGCATTTAGAAACAAAAAAGACAGAAAAAAATTTGATAAGGTAACCTATATCGCTGCGGTCGTATGACCATTCCTTACGATCCCGCAAATCGTAGAGATTTATACGACGCACATCGTAGCAGGGATCAATCTTATGACTCGATCATTTTGGATTTGAACATCTGCAGTCCGGGCAGTCCATGCATATCAACACAAAGATAAAGCGCTTGTGTTCAACGCGGTTGTCTTTTTCATAACAGAAGTAATAGTAGTAGCTGGAATAGTTATGTATTCATAAAAAAGCATATTAGGTTTAGAAAACGATGAAAAGGAAGCAACGACCAGAAAGTGGCGACCAGAAAGTGGTGGCTAGAAAGTGACGACCAGAAAGTGGCGGCTAGGAAGCGATTGCCAGAAAGGGATGAAATGAGAAACCGTGGATTAGCAAATACTCCCTCTAATAAATCCTCTTGCATTAGATTCTAGAAAATCCTATCATTCATCTGACAGGGTTTTTTAATTTTGTATGGAGTAACATGAAAAACATTCTATGGTGAGTTTTGATCGGTTTATTGGTATTGGGCGGTATCGTTAGTGCTGCGGCAATAACTGATGTCGAATTTGATTCCGCAATACAGCGATGATTTGAGAATGAGATGACGCAATACAGCAATCAAAATGATTACAGACCATTTGATACGCTTACGAGAGAACAAGGAGCAAAAATGTTTTCGGTCTTTGCTATGAAAAATTTGTGTATTGTCCCAGACACGACGTTAGTATGCGATTTCAAAGATATAAACGATGCTGACCCAACGTTAAAAACTTTCCTTACCACCTCATGTCAGTTGGGTCTATTCCAAGGATTTGAAGGTAAGTTTATGCCTCAAGCTCCATTGACGAAGGCGCAGGCATTAACTGTCCTTTCAAGAGCTATGGACGGTAAACAAGACGAGACCCAAAACCCTCGACGAAGTATCTATTTCGAGAAAGCTAGACAACATAATCTTACCAAAGAGACAGATGTTCGAAACTTAGACAAAAAAATTAGTAGATATGAAGCGTTATTAATTCAGTATAGAGCAAGGGCAGATAATTGTGGCGGACAAGGATATTCTGAAGATCTATTGCAAGCATTGAGTGAACTATTTGGAAATGACGTGGTTCCACAACCAAGCGATGACACAGGTAGTATATCGACTGGAGATATGATGCTTTCTGGAGGTATGGAACTTTCTGGAGAAACAAATGTTGAAATAACATGCAGTAACACCTGTAGCGATCATGAATTTGCAGTGAGTGTTGCAGCGAAGGATGAAACGCATCCAGTCCAAAGTGGCTCGTCTATGTGATATGTTATCGATGGTATACAATGAGAGAAATTAACCTTACAAAGGGGAGAGACCTATACTTTCAATATTAACACTCCGGAGATACATCAATTCTATATTACAACTGATCCAGTAGGTGTAGGAGATGGAGAATACTCTGATGGAGTTGAAAATAATATGACCACTTCTTGAACATTGACATGGACTATCGCTGACGATGCGCCAGATCTTCTCTACTATGAGTGTGGAAATCACCCTAGCATGGGGCGACAGGTAGAGATTGTAGATAGTTGTGATTGTGGATCAGCGTGATAGTGCGCAAACACAAATAGGATATACAGATCGACTAATGTAAAATCTAGTAATAATCAACCAATAAAAAATCTGTCCATAATAGAACAGATTTTTTTTATATTCCTTGAATTAATGTATTAATACATAAATTACTGCGCTTGAACTTCTCCTGAAACTCCCTGCTGGAAAGAGCCTATATCGAACTCTTGTATATTAGTTGGGATCTCGATATTTACTTCTACATCATACGTATAGAGCATGGTTGCAACAGTCCCATCTGGTTGTGTCGCTACAACTTTTGATAAGAGGTTATCTTTTTTACCGAAGTAGACTTTGCTAGTCCCCGCGTCGTCAGTACCTTCGTATACATCACACTTGCCTACTTCACATGATTCAGCACCCAGGAATTTTACGTCAGCATTTTTTGACCAAACTTCTGCTAACTTATTTGCATCAAAGGTTACTGGCTGGATCGGTTGTTGGTCTGATGTAGGAAGTTTAATCCAATCATTACGACCTTCCATCTGCATATAGCTTGCTCCACTCGTATAAATAATAGTTGCTATACCTTCTGGACTATTTGCGACCATCTTAGTAATCTTCCCATCAGTAAGAATTTGCATAGTCCCTTGAGATGTTCCGTCTGCATTGGTCATAGTCACATCGACCTGTAAGGTATCAACCTCTTTTGCATTTGCAGCCCAAAGATCTGCTATCTCTTGTGCACTAAGGCCAGAACTATTTTCTGTATTGGTATCCTGCACAACCGTTCAAGTACCTGTAGGCGTGGGAGTAACTGTAGCAGGTTTTTTGTTACATCCAAGAACTACAACTCCTGAAGCAAAAATTATCGAAAGAACTAATATACGTTTCATCATCTGAATAGTGTAAATATAAAATATAAACGACAACCAACGGTACACAAAAGATAAAAAAATGCAATCAAAAAAAGATATCACGACTTGTAAAATTGTACGACTCCACTATCCACATAGAGTGTTTAATTCTCTTAATGTACGTAATGAAAGAAGCACTTATGCTTTTGCTCGTCTTATTGATCGGTGTATTCACTTCACAATCGTTTGGATATAACGTTACTATGACTGACACAAAGCTCCTAGACGCTGTATACGAAAGAGTAGATTATCTCAAACTTACTGATAACGGCAGGCTTGTAGAGATATTGGGGAAACTTCCCTCAGTGATAGATCGTTTCGAAGGTCGTCCACAAGAAAGCTTTCTCCTAACTCAAATCTACAACTATGTAGATCTAACTCTTAACCCTCGCAATGCACAACAACCCTCTAATGATTGAAATTACTCAGAAGGAATGATCGAAGCGTTAGGAGGGATGTTTAACTAATTTCTAACTAGAAAAACTTGATAGAAATATCATAAGAAAGATATCTTCAAGAACACCAACAATTATCAGAAGCACTCTGGAAATTTTGTTAAAATTATTTTAATTTAGAAAATAGACTGTAATCGCAGTAAGCATATTATATCTTCAAAAAATAAAATCCTACTTTCCTCTCAACACTACCGTAAACGTACGCACCAATACATACAGATCTAATGCTACAGATCGATTTTGGATATATCGTAAATCGAGTTCTGCTTCTTCATCGAAGGGGAGCTCATCTCTTCCAAACACTTGTGCATATCAGGTGATTCAAGGTTTGACGCTAAACAGCCTCTCTTGCCAGCTATCGTATTGATCTACTTCATGAGGAAGATGCGGTCTAGGGCCAATCAGTGACATGTTTCACACTAGTACGTTTACCAATGATGGTAGTTCATCCAGAGATGTTTTACGTAAAAAACGTCCTACTGGAGTTACACGCGGATCGTGTTGGATTTTTGTTAAGATTCATTTTCTCACATTATCCGCTGACTGCTCCAATTTTTTTTCATAATTACGCGCACTCTTTCCTCCATAATTTTCTCCTGTCGAGAGATGCGTATACATGCTACGGAATTTCACAAAAGTGAACGGTATTTTGTTTTTTCCAATTCTATCTTGATGGTAAATAACTGGGCCAGAGCTATCAATTTTTATAAGCAATGCAATGAGCAAAAGTAATGGAGAAAATATGATCAATACAAAACATGAAATTGCGATATCACACAATCTTTTCACCACCCTCCATCGTCCTTCCAGTGGGGAAGACTTATACTCAAGCATCATCAAGGGACCCAAACGTCTTGGCTTGGAGATTAGGTCTTCTAAGAATAAGGTATCTCCTGCGTGATAGAATGACTGCCCCATGATTCTTGCGCTGTCTGCAATCTTTTGTAATAGTCACTTGTCTACTGCCCCCGCTACCATGACAATCTCATATCATTCACTAGCGTGAGAGTCCCGCTGCGTCAATGAAATTCTATCTACTTCATAGATTGGATACTGCATCATCGCATTGGTAATCGTATCTGCAACTGAGCTATCGCTACTCAGCAACAACACACGGTACGGCGTTTTGGACTCTAAATATCCTTGTCGTCCATTGTAAAACATATCAATTACCGTGATCATAACTCCCGACAATATTCATCACCATAGCAAGATAAATCTTGAGATTCAGTTCGTAAATATATATCCAAATCAGAAGAATGCTATAAAGCTACTTAGGATAACTCGTAACATCCATGATTTAATAAACTTTATGTAGTATGCATGGGATGGCTTAAATAAGTCATAGACTCATTGAGCCATCGCGATAAGCCAAAATAACACGACAGTAATCCCAGCAAATATCATCGTTTCTCTCAAATCGATAAGGGGAATCCTCAACTGTACAAAAGGGATAAGATCGGTATGTCCACGCAGCAAGTACATGCTATAAAAACATCCCAAAATAATAAGCCCGTGGATAGTTGGCCTAAATAGACGCAGTCATACTAGTAATTTCCTTGTGGGGCTTTCCATAGCAGATATACAAATAGGTGGTGGTAGTTGTACTTATTAGAGCAAAACTTGCAAACGTAACTCTGAGAGCACTATTCTTCACGTATACAAGCCGGTTTCAGTACGAAAATTACTCTTCTTCGGGGCGTAGTGAAGGTTCTTTTTTGTTGTGATTACTTTTGTCATGGTCGCCTTTGCCCTGATCATTTTTATTGTGCTCCTTTGAATCATGATCTTTTGCATCTTTTGGTTTTCTTTCTTTGTTGATAGGATTAATAGGGTGATCTTGCGCAAGTCGTGCAAGGTATGAAGCATCTACCTCGTCAGGATGCAATATCATAATCTCAGGAAGTTCGTATGGATGATTTTTTTTCAAAAATTCTATAAGCTTCTCCTGTTTCGCAGAAGTAGTTTTTATCAATAGTAATTTTTCTTCAGTTTTCTTTATCTCCCCTTCTCGGACATAGTATGCTTTGACGTAGTTGATACGTTGTACGCACGCTCAGAAATTTTGTTTGAGGATTGCCACAATTAGACGTTTGAGATTCCTACCTTCATTTGGATACGTTGTCATAACAATACGTGCATCGTTCATGCAATTCGGTGAGAATATAAAATACTACTTATCTGTAAGGAATTTAATCCTTTCTGCTAGTGAAGGATGGAGATACCGCAGCGCTTCAAATCATTTTCGATCAACATTTCTAGTCGGATCGGCGCTCTCAACCACTCTGCTCATGTAAGCTCCCAACTGTGGTCAATATCATGCTGCGATAGCATAACGATCTGCGCGTACTTCAAACATTCTGCATACAGCAAAATATACTAGTAGCAATACAGTAGACAGGATGGTTGTCATCACAAGTTGCGTGATTGAGTTTTTTTTGTATTTTCAATGAGCGTAAACCATCAAGAAAAAGAGCAGGACGACTACAATAATTTCTCGCAAACTATCTTTCCCATAGAAATGCCCTAACTCATGATACGCCACTCACAAAAGTTCTTCTACAGGCGTGTTGTTTAATGACTTGGTCGTAATTGCAACAACAGCATGAGAGTCTAAGCCTATGATAGCCGCATTATCCTTGTCTGCATATATCTCCTTGAAAGAGAATCATCCGATATGCTCTGAAAGTTGAACTATCTTCGGATCATCCGAATCATGCAAAAATCCAACCCGCTGTAAGACAACAGGAGAAAGATAAATCGCAACGGCATTTATTACAAAAATTACCAATATAAGTTTACCAAGAGAAATTTTGTAACGACGTGAGACCCATGCAACTCGATAGATACCCATCGCAATAAAGATAATAGCTGCAATGATTCATCGGACTCCTAGTAGTTCCATTCGCAACCCAATAATAAAATTACTCTTCTACGATCTTCATCCCCACGCTCCATAGGCATAACCTTCCAAATTCGTCATCTTTTTTTGCATAGAGTCCTTCACCCACAATTGGGTAGCCAAATCATGCAAGGTGGAGCCTGATCTGATGTCTATATCACTTGGTAATAAGTGTATGTATTAGAGAGGTGTTACTCTCTATATCATAAGAGATTACGCGGCATTTTGTCGTCGCTAGATGCATTTTACCCCTTCACTTCTCAACATCTTTAGGGTCTTTGATGATAATCATTCTATCATCTAAATGCCTATGATGCATAATCGGATAAGTGATGATTATCGTGTCTTTGTCAATACTGATATGCGTATCATCCTTTATTCCGTTTTGCAAAATTCGGCCGATATTTCATGTAACTTTTGCAAAATAATGCTTATTTATTTTCCCTTTCCTCTGGAGTGAAATATAATTTGCATAGACTTCTTGATTTTTTGCAAAATATAAAAATCCTGTTGTGTCAGTATCAAGTCTATTTACCAATCCATACTCTTGATCTTGAGAAAAAATATGCAAAAGGAGCGATATCGTACCATAGACATCCTCTACTTTCGTTAATCAAAGTTCCTTTGTGTACTCAAGAAAATATTTAAATAGTTCCAATCAGAGCGAATCTTCAAGATCATTTTCAGTAAATGGCGTATATCCTCCTTTATCAAAAGCATCCAGAAAGCAATTTCCAGAGCCCCATGTAGAAGGGACTCCCGCAGGTTTCCAGAAAAAGTAAAACTGAGAATTTTCGAAAATCATTTATAACATATACGTAGGTAAATGATTGAAACTGGAAGATTTTAGGCGTAGTAAATCACTATTGATTCTATTGGAGGAGAGTGATTGAGAAAGAACCGTTGCACCTTCCTGTGTGCACAGGTTCGTCTCAGCCGCTCGACTGAAATAAAGTAATTTTTGATAACAGATCTGTACTTTTAACAATTATTTTACTCTCCTCACGTTTTAATTAGTTCGTCTACTTTGACTATTTCCTGATCTCACGTATCAGTTATTTGCCCCGCACCTAGTTCAATCGCATCATCAGTACCTGCTCTATAGATCATGAGTGCCATTTCATACCTCAGCAACGGCCTGTCCAATTTATAAGGGTCAGACTCTTTGGTAAGTCACAACTCTTTCGCTTTCCAAAAATAATTTATCCGCCGTGGGAGTGTATCTTCATTACGATACCCATCTACACTTCTTACCAAGACCGCTAATGCCTGAGCTTTTGTAAAATTATCGATAGGCTTAAAATATCCAGCAGTTCATTGGAAAATGCCTAGCAAACAGCTATTCAAGATATGATTCACCAAGGATGGATCGGCTCCTTCTAAATCATCAAATCCACAAAACTTGTTTTGGTCTATAACCTTATACAGTACATTTACCGAAAATTCACTAAAGAACTTCGCTGCTTCTTGTCTAGTGAGAAAATCATCTGGTCTAAATTCATCAACCGTCTCATATTTTGTCATTCAATTTGCATGCATCCAGCTTACCGCTTGTGCAAGTTCAATATCTTGCGGTGACTCATCAATCATTGCGTTTACCACTCAGTAACTGCATGAGACAATCAATCCAATAGCGAGTAGACTCCAGCGCATGTACAGATAATGAAATAAATTTTTATAATTACAAAAACCACCGATGCGAACTTCGGTGGTTATAGTTATTTTTTCTGAAATTGATAGATGATAATAATCCTTTGAAACTCTTTACTCTACTGCAATTCCCAATTGTGTGAGGATATCCAATAGCTCGTTTATCTCTTGTTGATCCGGGTCAAATCCTCCATTCTCTGCTCTGTATAGGAGTAATGCCATCTCATATCTGGTAACCGGTACATCTATCGCCATAACATTTTTCTCTTTAGTTAATCACAACGTTCTTGCGTGATCGAAATATGTTCTCCATCGCGGAGAAACTGTTTCATCTTGTGTCCCTTCTAGCGCTCTCACTAAGACAGCAAGTGCTTGCGCTTTTGTAAGTGGTTGAGTTGGAAGAAATGCTCCATTAGTCCCTCTGAATAGTCCCATCTGACAAGAAAGGAATATAGACTCATTCAGTGTCACATCAAACGACATGCTGTCACTAAACACACATCAGATTTCAGATATAGGAGTGTCTGGGTTTGCTACTTTTTGAAATGCGACAAAAAATTTCGCTGCTTCTTGTCTCGTAAGTCGATCGTTAGGTCTAAAGTCTGTAGTATTTGTATACTGTGTAAGTCCATTTTGATACATTCGATCTACTGCAAGTTTAAGCTCTGGATCAGTAGTTGCACTAGTTTGTGCGCGGACAAGCGGTGTAAACAGTGAACTGCCCAATACCATCCATCCTACCAATATACTTATCTTAGTCGCTTTCATACCAACACAAAAGAAAATAAAAATCTTTGTAGTATCTTACTTATTTTGTAGGAGCAGGATCAATTTGCGCTGTAGTAGTAACATCATCAATAGGCATTGGCACTCCTCCGCTTGCACCTACATCATATGCTCCAAAATCTACGACTTTTTCATTTTTAGTTCCCATCACTGCAAAGTGTGCAAAGAGATTATTTACTGCATAGAGCACGTCACCAAAGTATCCGACTCTAAATTGAAGGTTTTGGAACTGTCGTGGATAAATCTCCCCTTGTCGTGGACCATAGTAGACTTGTGTATCTTTCTTGAGAAGATCTGTGTAATCGTATGAATATTTTTCATCTATACCTCCTGCTACATCTATAGCAATCGCTTTCATCCCAGCAAAGGTTGTTGTATATCTATATGAAGGCTCGCATTGTCTATTAATCTCTTTACCTTGTGCGTCGTACTCGATATTGCAATGCTCTCCACCTGCTTCTTTTTGTAAGATCATAGGCAATACAAGCATCTGTCTATCTTTATCCCAAACAAACATACGAGGATTATAGAGTGCTTCACTATCTGAACCACGTGAACCTCGGGTCTGAGTGAATAGTTGTTTTACTTCGACTTGTCCTGCAGAGTCGACATTATTGTAATCGATCTTATAGAGATCAACTTTGATTCCAGCAGTGACTGTTCCTCCTCGCTCATTTTGTTCTGTTTGTAGACCGAGACCGATGAGGTATTGTATGTTATTTTTCATTGGCGCATATGGATGCAAGTAAGTACTATATCCTGGGATTGTCAGTTTACCAATAATTTTAGGATCAGTAACGTCTTTCATATCGATTACAAATAGCGGATCAGATTGCTGAGCAGTAACTAAGTAAAGCTTATCTCCTATGTACCTAGAAGCCTTAAACTCTTCTCATGGTTCGATATTACGTAGCAATCATACAGGCGATAACTTTTTATCAAGAATTGTTAAGTGTGTCGCAAGTTGTGGCGTCCACGTCTTCGTAAGAATTCTAAAATTCCCACTATCATCTTCTGACATACTATATTGAGATAACGGCTCTCCTTCTATAATTGTACTATCTACATATGTAACTAGACCGTTATCATCTCCTATAGAAAATTTATGGATGAGTGTGTTTGAACCTTGATCATACCAAGGGAGGATACACATTGCTCCACGTGGACATCTAAATGGATACGGCATCCAGAAGTAGTTGGTAAGATATAATCCATCCATAGACATATGAATTGTTTGGGTACTACCAAATGCAGTTGTTGTCTGAAGTTCTTTTTCGGTATCATTTATATCGATCACCCTTACTACCGTAAACGAAGGCTGAAGGCCGAATTTCTTGACTGTCTCTTTGTCTGGTAAGACATAGAAAATACTGTCACATGAAGGTCTGTGTACACCGACACGATAAGGGAATGTTTTATCACCGACTTTGAGGTTTTGATCAGCAACAGTTTTTGTATAAGAGATGTCGATTGCTTTTGGCAAAACATCATCTTCGCTCAGTTTGACGTCATCAAGTTTTTCTAAACCGTTGAATGCCCATCATCGATTGAGATTCAATTGAGAAACTAAATACAGTTTCCCATCGATCATTCTAGAATCAGTGTAATATCAGTCCAAATCGCTGAATTTCATCAGTTTTGGATTTTTTACATCGCTGATATCGTATACTATGACATCGATCTTGTTACCTCTATCGATAAAGGAGTTAGCTCCCACTTGGCTATATCTCTGCGCAATAATAACTAATTTATCTCCCTGAATATACAACTGACTACCATAGAAATTGCTTGGGAGATTTATTTTTTTCACTACTTCAGCATTGTTTAAATCGATCTCTTTTGTCCCTCTATTTAATGGAGATGAAAGAATCATAACTTGCTGAAGTCTTTGGTTGAAGTAGTAAATATAATCTCCATCAGTTTTGATAATATCTGATTCATCGACTCCTTCTACTTGAAGGTTAGTAGTTGAGTAGTCAGCGCTATCAGACATGCTTTTTGAACCTCCGACTTCGCCAGCTTGTGCGCTATCTCTAACGACCACTCCCTCAACATCGTTTGCTGCTGGGGTAGGTTGTTGTACAGGTTTGCCTCCCATCGCTGTGTCTTCTGCGTACATAATTCCACCTCCTCTCCCATATCCATACTGTCGATTATCTGCAAAATTTTCTTTGATATAATTTTCCATCACGGTCGTCATATCTTCACAGCTTGAGAAAGTTGTGAGATCGAACGACTTATTGAGTTCTTGAATATTCGCAGGCATTGTATCCTGGAGATTTGCAAGCGCATCTATGATCTGGTTGTCGTCAGCAGCGAAAACGCTACCCACCAGAACCAAACTAGACAATAGAACTAAGTATACGTGTTTCATGGTTTGAAATGCGAGATAAAATTTATCTATTGTATAGTATATAATACGAATAAAAAAGCCAGGCGTGACACGTCTGGCTGGATATAGGTTTTGAAAGAAAAGTGGCTTATTATTGAGGTTTTTCCGTGTTTTCTCCGGTTACTTCTGGGTTGACAGAGGCAGTGTTTGTATCGGAATCGGTTGGAGTGGTCACGGGTAGTTGTTCTGTTCATGTCTTTGAAGGATCTTCAGGTACAGTTGTCGCTGTATTGGAGACTTGATCATTGACTTTACCTTTTTCTTTTGCATTTAAGAAAGGAATTACCTCCTGCTTATAATATAGAAGCGCAGAGTAGTTATTTTTTACAAGCGATCTTGATAGCATCTCTTTTTCCTGCTCAGACGTCATTTCAGTTAGCTTTATTCATTGAGATTTCCGTATTACTGTCTCCATACGCTCTTTATAATTTTCATATGTATCATTTAGTTTAGCAATATTTCGTTTACCATTAGTATCTTTCATCTCTTTTTGATATTCCCCTATGTCGTTTCCGTATAAAGCTATGAGCATATTGTTAAGTATGTGCTCCTTAGGAGTTTTTGTATCTCCTCACTCATTTTTATCGATATAACTTTTACTAGTTGCTGAGGAAATAGCATTTAAATGGGCGTTTTCATCAAATATTTTTGAAAACTTCTCCTCATCTCATTCAAATGAGTCTTTTTTTACTTGCTTTAGAACTTCGCTATCTTGTGTCGATAATTGCCCTTTCTCTATCAAATATGCTTCCTTTATTGTTTTAATGTCATTCACTTTTAATGATTCTAAAATAGCCTTCGCCGCTGGGTCTTTATCTAATGCATCAAATACATCTTTAAACCCTCATCGGATTGCTTTTATGATTTCGGCTATAGGGGCGATGAAGCTTTTAATACTCTCACCAAACTTTTTCGCATCAAACTCTTGTTGTCAATCCTTACTGAGAGCACCAAGTTCTTTTGCGAAGTAGTTTGCGTCTTGTTTTTGTTTACCTTCCAATAACGATATCTTATCCATAAATTTGCTCATCACCTCTTTCTCCTCCTCTGATAATTTTGGGAGTTCTTCCTCTAGCATGCCTTCTACTGTTTTCTGTCATGTAGGATTTTTATCAGTGCTGTCACTTACTAAATCTGCGCTTTTATCCATCTCCTCCTTTAAAGCTTTATTAAATAGTTCTTGGCTATCATTTCCATGGATATCTAGAAAGTTACTAAGTTGTTGAGGCACCGAAAACAAAGGAAGTTCTGAAAGAGTATAAACTTTTTCATTTTTTGCTTGGGCCGAGTTCTGTATTGTTTCAATAGCGTTCCGGGTCTTTTCTTGCGATTTTTTAATATTGGATATAACATTATTAAGATTTTCCATAATTGTTCATAACTCTTGTGACGGATTCATCACTTCATCTATTTTCTTTAAGGTATATAGATCATTCTGTTCTGTAATAGAGTATATGCTATCTGCATCTATTCCAGGGATATCTTTATACTTTTGCGTTATACTTTGATCCTCGTGGATATCGTTATCTTCAAAAATTCTACCCATCATAGTTCTCGCTTTCGCCTCTATTTCTGGAGGTAGCTTCATTTCTTTTATTTTTTTGTCTAATACCTCTCCTAATCGCGACATTGAATTCCAAGTCTCTGCTTTTTGCTTTGCAGTAAAGTCAGCAATATCTTTATACTCATTATCAGCTGCTTGTGGATTTTCTATAGTTTTTTTGAGCGCATCAACCTCCTTCTGGATAAGGATAATTTCTCATCTGCTCATTGCATCGATTAACTTATCTATCGCAACTATATCCTCATATGAGGCATCAGCTTTTACCGCTGCCTCTACAAAAGAGACTCAGAACGTCTTGTCTGCTGCAATGCATTGAAAAGGGGCAAGCATATCTTTTGCATTTTTATCGGTGACCTCACCGCTATAGAGATCTTTTCAGTCCGGATCCTCTTGGTTATCAGTCTCAGTTTTTCATGCATACTTATACGCAATCAAATTTACAAGATCATGATGTGCAGAAAGATCAGTATCTTTCGCTTCTTTTTGCAAAAGTTTCTCCTCGGGGGTATTGATGTTACCTTTTGCTTGGAGTTCTTGGTTAGTCATTTTAGTTTTCGGATATCTAAAAACTTTAGGCTATTGCTTATGCTACAAGCGCACTTTCAATCGCTTCATTTGTAGCGTAAGTCGTCTTTCCATCAGTATTTTCATCTGTTTCTACGTGCAGATGGCGGTTATCACCTTCGCTATGAATCAATGTTTTAAATGTTGGAAAGGTATTTGATATATGTTTTTGCACATCCTCTAGCGTGTATTGTGCTGGATCTCTAAGATCTCTTCCGACATCAAATCCAAATCCATATAAATGTTTGCTATTTTGAGCGCTCTCTTCTAAACCTTCATTCTCTTTTTTGGAGCGCAACGTAGAAGTTACCCTAACTCAAGGAAATTTTTCACCTACGCTATAAATTGTTGTCAGATTTTTAAAACTTAGAAGTGGGAGACGATCTTTGGTTTCATTAACATCTTCAGTATTACGCGTGGGATCTTTGAAATCGATATTCAGCTGTTTCAGTTTCACTACCAGCTCTTTGTGTTTATCAGAGTTTATTTCAGCATTATCTGTGTTCACGGTTGGGGCTTCAGGATTTTTTTTTCAGTCAAATAAATCTGTAATTTTTTCCTTTGCTCGATCAAAAAATCACTTAGGCTTTTGTTCTGATCATGAAACTGTTGCTGCAACGCCAGCAATTGCAGATCATATACCAAGCCATCATAGAATTTTAGTTTTTATTCCTTGTCGCCATGTGCCAAAGGCTTTTTCTGGATCATCACTTTTGAAAATATCACCAAACGAAGCCATTTCTTTTTTCGTAGCATTAGTCACTGCGGCTTGTTCTGCTATTTTTTGCGCTTCTAGAACAGCTATTTTCGTTTGTAGCTCATCTATAGAAGCTTTTAACTCGGGGCTAACAGGATTAGAATCTGGGCTAATGGATTTTTCAAAATCCGCTAATCTTTTTGTGATATCATCAATTACTTTGTTCTTTTCTTCTTCTTCGACATCGCTATTTAGTGTAGTATCAAAAGCCAAAAGGTCAGTTTTCAAGGATTTCTCCTCAACATCCGTTTCTTTTAAGTTTTGTATTACAGGTACTAAATCTAACGCTTCGCTCATTGGAGTATTGGTAGGTAAAGTTACATTATTTAAGTATAGTCCTGAGGAAGGAAAATGTCAAAAAAAAGGTCGCTAAATAGCGACCTTTTTCGGCTTAGATACGTCGTTTGTATGACAATTTAGAAAGAATTTCTGATTAAGTGGCGTATTGGTCAACTAATTGACGAACTTTTACTGAAACATCTTCTATAGAGCCTGATGCATCAATTTCAAACGATTGCGCATATGCACTCAAAAAGTCGATAATCGGTTTCTTTTTGCTGTAAAATTGTTGGATTCTAGTTTCAATAATTTCTGGTGTATCATCATGGCGTGCTCTTGCTTGCATTCTTACTATTGCTTCCTCATGAGGAAGTGTGAATTGAACGAGCAAGATTTCTCTATCGCGTTCTTGCGTTTGATTAAGTAAGTTTGCACACTGGCTTAATGTTCTTGGGTATCCATCCAGCAACATACACTTCTTGTTGTGTAGCACTGAATAGAAATATCCATCAAATAGTGCGTTTGTAATAGCATCTTCAAGCAAGAGACCACCCTCTATGCGGTCTTTAATATGGTTACCAAATGCATCATCAACACTCATCAGCGCTCTAAAGATATCCCCACTTGCAAAATATGCATACTGCTGAGGCAAGGCATTTAACAAAATCTTTGCTTGTGTTCCTTTCCCTGATCACTGGATACCCATAAACACTAAATCTTTCATATAACATACGATTAGAAAAACAAAACTTGCATCGCACTTCTTATTCTTTTTATTTGTAAATCTCCTGATAAGCTCAAGAGATCCTTCGGGATAAGAACCAATAAAAAAACCCTCTGTGTGAGGGTTTTCGGGAAAACTATCTCTTACTCCATTGTGCACTTTTTCTCGCTTTCTTGAGTCCTGGCTTCTTTCTTTCCTTCACTCTTGGATCTCTTTTGAGTAGTCCCCAAGGCTTCAAAGTCAGCCTATTTTCTTCTTTGTGATCGATCAATGCTCTAGAAAAACCTAATCTCATAGCCTCAGCCTGCCCAGTCATACCACCACCTCTGAGAACGATCTCAGCGTCATAGTTTGCTTGAGCTTTCTCTCCCAAGTAATGGAATGGAAGCATTGCGTCTTCTACAAGATAGTCGTGTCCTCCAAAATACTCTTTGAGGGTATACTCCTTCTCTCCTTTCTTGATAGAAAATTTCCCTGTTCCTTTCGGATAGAGTTTTACAATAGCGGTAGACATCTTTCTTCTCCCGATCGCGTAATGATACTTACCAGTCATAATAATGTAGAGTTCAAAAAGAATAAATAGGATTACTGTTTTTTGTGGTTATCGTGGAATGTTTGGCTCATTGGTACTAGTTGAACTTGCGCATATCCATGCTGATCGTCATTGAATATCTTTAATCTTTTTAATCTTATTTTTCTCAGCTTATTCTTAGCTAACATCCCTGTAACTGCAAACTCAATCACCCTTTCAGGATGCGTCTTAAGGAGCTTCTGCAATGGGGTTTCTTTTAAATGCCCTTTGAATCCACTATGGCGATAATACATCTTTTGTGCCAACTTATTTCCTGTTACAACGATCTTATCTGCATTGATAACAACCACATAATCACCGCAATCTCGCATATCACAAAAATGTGGCTTATGCTTTCCGCATAGTTTGTTAGCGATTTCTACTGAAAGTCTTCCAAGAGTCTTGTCAGTAGCATCCACAATCCACCATTTTCTATCTGCAATCAATCCATCTGGATGTGGCCAGAGCGTGCTATTGAGATCTTGTTTTGTAAGTTGAATCATCGTAGTAGTTAAGGGAACATATAAACAAAAGAATATAATTAGATAAGTCTTACCATCACTTTCTCACTTGCATCTCAAGCTCTAGAGCCAAGTTTTAAGTCCATCACGAATCCTGTTTTTTTCTTTTTCTGGATCCAAGCTGGAACGAGGTCATTAACTACTTTCTTCCCTGCTTCGTCAGTATAGATAATAGATTTTGTTCTCCTAATAGCCTCTCTTTTAGCATTAGTAGCTTCAAGATTTGCATACAACCCAACTAGACCAGCGAAAAAACTATCTGCATGAGATTTCAATACTTTAGCTCTCTTTGGAGTTGTTGTGATAGTACCATGCGTGACCAAACTTGTAAGTAAGTTTCTTACAACGTTCGATTGTTTCTGAGCACCAGTACGAAGCTCCATAAGTCTGTTTTTTCAATGTCTCATTACAGTAATTTAAGGGTAATAAATTTTGATTATTTCAATTCGTTCTTTATAGATTTGAACTCTTTTAGTCGCTCAGCCATCGAAACGTTGCTGGTATCCGGACAAGCCAGCTACTCCGTAGTCCTCTCTCACTTCGTTCGCTGCGGATCGCTTCTTATTCGATAAGCTTTCGCTCCTGCTACTCTCTGATAATTCTCTCTTTTTCCTTACTTTCAATTTTCCATTATCAACTTATCTTCCTATCCATCAAGGCTTTTCCCCATATTTTCCAGCGAATCTATGATCTCGTCTACTGCTTTTCTACCGATACCTTTCATGCTTAGAAGTTCAGATTTTCTCTTTCTTTCAAGGTCTTCTACATAGAGAATTTCATTTTTGATCAAGGCATTTCTTGTTCTTTCGCTCAATGGTAGAGCATCAATTGGGATTGTCTTGATATTCATCTCTTCAGTCATCTTTTCATTTTGATCTACGATATCATAGTAATCTACTAAGAGAGATTCGTCGATATATGCATCATCAAAGATGAATAACTTAGCATATGATGAAACCACTTCTCCAGCGAATGATAAGATCTCTTGGGCACTAATAGTAGGAGAGATTGTCTTAATTTCTAAGACTAATTTGTCTTTACTACCACCTGAAAAGTCGTCGATAACTTCTTCTACTTCATATTTGATATATTCTACTGCCTTAAAATCATTGTCTATAAGTAACAAATTGATGTCACTGTCGTCTTTTTTGCCTTCACGATTTCTAAGGAAATCGATTGTATAATAGCCATATCCTTTCTCCAATCTGATCTCTCCGATAAACTCTGTAGAAGAGTCTGAAATTTCAAATAAGTAGACATCTGGATTTAGAAGCTGTACGCCAGAAGGGAATTTAAGATCGCCCGCGGTGTATACTCCTACTCCTTTGATTCTTTGTGAAATCCATTGTTGTTGCTCTACGTTGTGATCAACCTTGAAACGTAGTTTCTTGATGCTAAGCATAACGTCTACTACAGACTCTTTCATACCATCGATTACGTGGTATTCATGAGACGCTCCTTTGACTTTGAGTCCAGTAATAGCTCCTCATGCACTATATCACAAAATAGCTCTTCTAAGCGCGTTTCCCAATGTGTGACCAAATCATCTTGGTAAAAATTGTACACAGAAAGATGTTGTCGTGTCATCGATCTTTTTTGTAACTACCTTGGGCGTTCAGATGAACTTTTGGATGTCTAACATAGCGATAGGCTATAAATGTAAAAGAAGGCCGTTACGATTAAGACCGCGAGGTCAACAAGATTAAGCTCTAGCCTCATTTTAAATGGCGCTAGAGCGCAATATTTTAAGCTCTAGCCTCATCTTCAATGGCGCTAGAGCGCAATATTTTAAGCTCTAGCGTAAAACTCAATTACTTGAAGAATATCAACTGGAACGCTTACCTCCTCACTCTTAGGCAGATCCACCATCTCTAAAGTGAAATCTTTCTTGTTAGGCTTAATCCAAGACGGAATAGCGTTTGTCCCTGCCAACATCGGAGATGACTGGTAGAGAGTAGACGCATGTAGTTTTGGTCTTAGGGTGATCATGTCACCTGGTTGAACAATATATGATGGTACGTTATGTTTAACATTGTTGAGTAAGAAGTGACCGTGACATACTTGTTGTCTAGCTTGCATGATAGTCTGCGCAAGACCAGATCTTAGCACGATGGTATCAAATCTGCTTTCCAAAAATTGGAAGGTTGCTTTATCGTGACCTATTCCTTTATTTTTTGCATATGTAGCAGCTTGATCAGTTACGAGTTTTTTGAACTGCTTTTCAGAAAGTTGGTATACTCTTTTGAGGACCTGCTTATTTCTAAGCAACTTCCCGTATTCAGAGTATCTCACATTGTTCTGCCCATGTTGCCCAGGAAGCCCTCTTCTTTTCCTGACATCATATTTTTCAGGTCCAAACAAATTGATCCCTTCTCTCCTACAAACTTTAAACTTTGGTCACGTATATCTCATGTAACTTCGGAATATAGAATAAGTAAAATATTTTTAGTTTCTCTTTGGTCTTGATCCTTTACAACCACCGAATTGGATAGCTGTTGCTTCAGTAATAGAAGTTATATCGATACCTCCTACATCATTGATACCCTTGAATACTCCATCTCTTCCCAATCCTAAACCTTTCGCTACGACTGTTATTTGCTTAAGCCCAAAGTTGTCCTTAGCTTCTTTGATCAAGTCTCTTGTAAGAACTTCAGCGGCATAAGGGGTGCTTTGTTTCGTACCTTTGAAACCTTTCAATCCTGTTCCACCACCAATAATCTTGTTGCCTTGCATGTCGCTAAGCGTAACAATTGTATTGTTGAAAGAAGTGTGAATATGCAAAACTCCATGTGGAAGTTTTATATTTTTCTTCTTCTTCCTAGTAGGAGCTGCTGCTGTAGCGTTTGTGGTTGCCATGTGTTATTGAGAGTAGTTCAAACAATAAAGATTATTTCTTCAAAACTGGTCTTACTTTAGCTCTACCGAGAAGTTTTTTAGCGGTCTTAGCATGTCTATTTGTTTTTTGCCCTCTTACTGGGAGCCCGACGTTATGTCTCATACCTCTATAACATTTAATTTCTTTCAATCTTTTGATATGTCCTCCTACTTCTCTTCTGAGTTCATTCTCCAAGAGAAATGTTTGAAGTTCCTCACTGAGAGCTTTTTCTTCCTTCTCGTTAAGGTCTTTAACCTTCTTCTCAAGAGGGATGTCTAGTTTTGTCAAAATACTTCTAGATCTCGAAATCCCAATCCCATAAACATATGTCAATCCAATTCGGATAGCTTTCTTGTCTGGGATCAAATGTCACTGAATTCTCAACATCGTTTTGGTAACAACAAAATAATAAAGTAGATTATCCTTGTACTTGCTTATGTCTCGCGTTGCTCTTGCAGATAATGCGAAGTTTGCCCTTCCTTTGGACTAGTTTGCATTGTGCGCAGATCTTTTTTACAGAGGCTCTAACTTTCATTGGATGATACTATTTAAATCTAAAGGTGATTCTTTTATGCTGCTGTCTCTCCAGTGGGGTCCTCTTTCACAATTGGAGCTTGAGTAGTTTCTATTGGTTTCACTGGTTGAGTAACTCTCACAGGTCCATTAGTCGATCTATAGACAATACGTCCTTTGGTCGGTTCGTACTCATTCAACTCTACTTTTACAAAATCTCCTGGGATAATCTTGATATGATGCTTTTTCATTTTACCAGCTGCGTACGCTTCAATTTCCAAATCCATCTCAGTGATCATAACTTTGTACTTTCCACCACCAAGAATATCTTTGACCACTCATTCTAGTTCGATAGCATCTTCTTTTGTCATACTAGAGTGTCACGGATTCAATAGATAAAACAGTCTGAGAAGGCCTAAGACCTTTGACTTTATGATATCTCTTTTTCCCTTGGAACTTTACACTGCGAACTTTGTCACCTTTTTTATGATCCACTATCGTCGCCGTAACTTGAGCTGATGGCACATATGGAGCGCCAACTTTGACGTCAGTACCGTCTTTAGCAAATCACAAAAGAACCTGATCCAACGTAATAGTTGATCACTTCTCTCCGTCTAATCTATCGACAACAATCTGGTCACCTTGAGTGACTATCCATTGATGTCCTGATAATTCTATTACTGCGTACATTAGTTTTCCATAAGATTAAATAATTTTTATCGTAAGATTATATCTTCATTCCTAGATGAGTAAGCATGTTGAACTTTCTCTTGTTCTTCTTGTATGCACTAGAGACAATAGCTCTCATTCTCTTATATCTTCTCGCACTTGGGAAGTCGAATTCGACGAATTTTCTATGCCATTTGGTGCCATAATGCTGTTGCTCTTTGGCAATGTTTTGAA
Source organism: Candidatus Absconditabacterales bacterium (assembly GCA_038211735.1). GTDB lineage: Bacteria > Patescibacteriota > Gracilibacteria > Absconditabacterales > Absconditicoccaceae > JBBQVK01. Next base: position 510,380 of record JBBQVK010000001.1, read on the forward strand.
TATGAGAAGCCCAAAGTTCTTTCTTGTAGAAAGCGATGAGTCTTTCGTTGGTGTGTAAATCACCTGTCTTGTGCACCGTAAATCCCATAGTAAACAATCAATAGTAAGATAAATAAGTTCAATAATCTTGTCGATTCAACTTGCCGAGAGCCGGAGTCGAACCGGCACGGAGAGATTCCGGCGGATTTTAAGTCCGCTGCGTCTACCAGTTCCGCCATCCCGGCAGAATACGTTGGTACAGCCTACTTCTTTGTTACTTCGCTATAGACCGCATCAAACACCTCAGGGAACACAATTGCGATATTTGAAAGGACTTTTCTATTGATGCGAACATTTTTGTGCTGCATCTGTCCCATAAACACGCTATATTTTGATCCTTTGGTTCTTAGTGATGCGTTTAATCTTTCGATCCGCAATGCTCTAAATGTTCTCTTCTTCTCTTTTCTTCCTCTATATGCATTTGTTCCTTGCTTGATTAATGCTAATCTAACTTGCTTGTAGACATTTTTTCTTCCAAGACGGAATCCTTTTGCAGCACTGAAAAATGCTCTATGTCTTTTATGTCTAGTCAATCCATGCGATACTCTAACCATCTTATCTCAACTTATATGGAATTAAAGCCTTTACTCTTGGCGCATCAACTTCAGCAATTGCTCTACCGAATGTATCATCCTTAGTTGTTCTTCCTTTGTGAGTCAAAAGATGTCTCTTGCGTGTTTTGCTATGCATAAACTTTCCCTTCCCGGTTACCTTGATTCTTTTCGCGGTAGCCTTATGTGTTTTCATACCTTTACCCATGAGTCCAATAGTTTCAAATTGTATAAAACAACTATATATTAAGCTCACTTTCCCGTAATCATCAGCGCGTATCAGAACTGTTCTGATTTGATTCCTTGAGATCTCCCAAAAGGCTGTAATTGTTCCTCTACCGTTACAAACTTTCTGTAAACGATATCTTTGTACGCCTTTTCTCTTCCTCTCAGAACTACCATAAGTTTAACAATATACCCTTCAGCCAAGAACTCTTTCGCCTTCTTGATCTTCAATGCTAAGTCGTTATCTCCGATATTGTAGCCGAATTTAATCTCTTTTTGTCCTTTTGCTGTCTGGGTTTTCTTCTTCTCGTTATCTTTCTTTTTCTTATCGTACATATATTTTCCAAAATCTACGATCTTTGCTGTAGCTACTTGCTCTGTAGCATCATAGGCTAGTTGTACGAGATCCATTCCTTTTGCTTCTGCTTCTGCTAGTGCAAATGCTCTTGGCATAATAGCGGATTTCGTTCAATCTTCATTAATTATCAGGATTTTATGCGCTCTAATTTCATCATTTTTGAACGTTCTTCGTTGTTTTTTCGCCTGTGGTTTATCGGTTGATGAGTTTGATGTAGGCCTTGTAGTACTAGCCGCCGGTCTTGGACTTGCAGGCTTAGGAGTAACTGGCTTATCCATACACAATACAATAGATAAAAATAATATTCAACGAAAAAGAAGACCATCCCCTCAGGGGCTTGGTAAGTGAATGTAGTGATTCAGATAGTAATTGCAAACATTTTTTGTCCTTTTTTGCCACTATCGCAATGCGTAGTTTTAGTAGATGTAATTTACCCCCAGCGGGATTCGAACCCGCGATCTCCGCCGTGAGAGGGCAGTGTCCTAGACCAGCTAGACGATGAAGGCAGTAACGGGCATATTGACTGATATAGACAGCCTGAAACCCTAGTGTTAATCAATGAATTTACCCCCGCCCGGATTCGAACCGGGAACCTCTAGCTTAGAAGGCTATTGCTCTATCCGTTGAGCTACAGGAGCATTAAGTACGGGTACTTGAATTATACGGGCTGGACAGAAAAAACTTAGCGTCTCACCACATGCCTACAGAACAATATATTACTAATGTCTGATAGTCGGGAGAACATATGAAAAGTTGAGCAAAAAACAAGGGGGTTTTGTAGGAAGCTAGGAGGTTGTTCAAGATCACAAATTGTGGCTTTAGATGATTGAAACGAATGACCTACTCTACCAAAAACTACACGAACTCGAAAGTCATCTAGGAGAACATGACAAAAGAATCAATGGGTTATGGTTTGCAATCAAACAGATGTTGATCGAGGAAGAGAAGCCAGAGAGGACGATTGGGTTTCATACGTAATATTCCTAAAAATCCTAAACAAAAAAATCTCCCACGAGTGGAGAATTTTCTGAATTTGGAGATGAGGGGACTTGAACCCCTAACCCCCTGCGTGCAAGGCAGGTGCTCTAGCCAATTGAGCTACATCCCCGTAAAGGACGGTTATGGCGTTTCCAATAATACTAACAACATTACTAATTTGGGCAGGGAAGGGTTCGAACCTTCGTAGCCTTTCGGCGGGGGATTTACAGTCCCCTGCAATTGACCGCTCTGCCACCTACCCATCTGAAGCGAATGCTGTTGTACGTTTGAACTGTTAATTTGATATTTTTTTCTGTTGGCCTCATTGAGAATTTTGTATGTTCTTGTTGCTTTGAGTTTTTGAATTTTGGGTGCTTTGGGAGTTTAATGTCGCATCGATACTTGTCGGTCCACCAGTTCCTATACCAAACAGCACTAACACACCAATCACTACCAACACTGCGCCAAGTAGTGCGTATGCAGATCTACTGTCTCCTAGATTTTTCTCGAACCATTGGATAGGCCCGAAAAGATTGTAGATTCACTGATAGAAATACATCACCGCTACACCACACAGAATCACTAGAATAGCTAATCCAATACGTCACATCTATGTTTAGCGGAAGTAAATGGCTTATTCTTTGGTAGGTTGTGTACTTGGTCACTCTTGCTCGTTGTGCGCCATTGGTACATGTTTGCGTGCAATTCATCGTACGTTCAAAGCCTTCCTTCGTCTCAGCAAATTCTTAGCGAGCAACGGGACTTGAACCCGTGCGGGCAGAGCTGAATTCTGCCATGCTACACCAATTACATCATGCTCGCATAGCAATCACCATAAGATTTAGCGAATACCAAAACTTAGGTCGATGCGTTATAGGCATATAGAGGAGAAAATCAAGGTAAAAGCAAATCCCAAAAACGCACAAGGGTAATTGTGATCTTTCTACTCGATAAAAAAAATATTAGAACTCTTTGTCCAGAACTTTGAAATAATCTTTACGTCCTGGTCAATTTGCTAAGGCGTCTATCTGTTATCGTAGTAGTCCAATGAAGGTCTCTTGCTAAGAACTCTAACATTACCGCCACTTACATAACTACTATTTTGTGGTTGTATTTTCTTTCACTTATTTTCCTCTTTACTTTTATCATATACAATTTTATCTTCAATATATTTCTCTTTGATGAGTTGTAGCCCCAGCAAAGTAGCCATTTCAGTAATGTTTACTAAAAAGTTTGTCCTCTTTATCTTTGTGTATTCATAAAATGTTAAATTGATTCGTTCAAACACAACACCCTCTCATTTTACTTTTATCCACATATCGATAATTTCTAATATTCCATCAGTCTCGTTCAACAACTCATTTATTTTCGCTAATAATTCTTCAGTTTGATTCAAAGATAATTGGTAGAGCATCTCAATATATTCCCTTTTAGTTTTTCAGTGGCAGTCCTTTTCCAATATTGTAGAAAGCGCTTCAGGTCATATAAGTGACTTGTTAAAGTGCTTTTTTATTTGTGTTATCAACTTACCTTGTAGTACTCCTAACTCATAATCCATCTCAGACAATTCATGTTCCTCTATACTTAAATCGATTATCGAAGACTTAGGTGTAACTTGCATCTCATCTTCATCATCAGAATAATATCCTGCTTCCTCAATATATCATTCAGGAAGATTTTGATTGTACTCTTCTCTGGTAAGAGTTCTTCATAGCATCTTTTCCATAATCCATTCATCGCCTATCCCATAAACAGGATCTGATAGTAATTTCAATTCTGCTTGAACTACGTGATTCTTAAGATGTTCCTCTTCTAATCATAAAACATGAGATATCATGCTCTTAAAATATATTTCTTTTTCTTTAAAAAAAGTTGCTTGCTTTACATCGTCATTTTCTCGAGCTTCTTGTGCAAGTTTACCAACCTCTAACGCCCTAGTAGACAATTTGCTTAATAATGTCATATATCAAAAATACAATATAAACAGCTTATGTTGTATATATTTTGTTCGATATGTCAATACCTTCTGTATGGACCTATCCTCTCGATCGCAAAAACGCCTGATACAACCATGGATTGAAGACGAAATCATAATTTCATAAGTAGATTTGCGTCTGTCCTCCAAAAGCCTGTTTGAATCTAGTGACTCCAGCTAACGGATGATCTTCTTTTGCATCAGGTGAAGCAACGCCAAGTAGATCGAAGTGCTGTAATCACTCTTTATGTCATCGTTTTACTATTTCATTAGTAAGTCGGTAGTGTCATCCGATATCACCATACGATCTGTCTGTCGCGCCATATAAGTAGATCAGATCTTGATCGAGCTTCACGCAAATGCTCCCACTCACAATATTTCATCACTTTGATGCGAGGAATAGTCGTCACTTCTTTTTTGCTGTAAGTCGTTTCATCAAGGAAAGAAATGTTTCTTTTTGCAGAACAAAAAATCATTTATCGTATGCCATAGTATATCGTACGCTATAGAATTTTTCTCGATCACTCTCTTGTGCAATATGAAAATCTAATGACTCTTTTTTTCATTTGTTGATATATCTCTTTCCTGAGTCGGAGTAGCCAGATCGGGCTTCTTCTCAGGTCTTTTTGAGATCAAGAATAATGGTAGTGTCAGGCATATGCCGCCTGTGCGAAGGTATAAGTTTATGATTATTTAACAACTGACTTTGAAGTTTTTTTTTGTTTTCTATGAAGTCTTCGACGACTCATATATCTTTAAGTTTTTGAGTAGGAGCTTCTCGAATAATATCGGTAAATCAGAATTGGAAAAAAATATCTCATCGTCATTTATTGAAATCTCTGCGTACTAAAGTTAGTCATTGAACAATAGGCTCTGACGGTTTCTCAAGATCTATCACTGAGTGATTATTATCAAAACGTAATCAATGAGACATAAACCGGTTGAGAGTTTTTCATAGTTTAGTTTGCTCTTTTGTAATTCATCGATATTTTTGTTCGTTAAATGGGAAATCAAATATCGGTTTATGATAGATTTCATCAGAGATAGTGCGCCGGAGATCGCTTTGGTAAAAATTCATTATTTACAGCCAAGATAAACATAACAAATTGGGCTACTTTCTAAGAGTTTATGGGTTCTCTTACATAATTCCACCATAAATACTGCGTAAGTAAAGAATATTTCGATCAATTGACAGGGTTTTTTAGTAATTTAAGTGATTGTAGTGTATATTTGTGCAAACATCAATTTATTTGGAAATGAGTATCTATGGCAACGCCTATTACAGATCCAAATGCACAACCACCAAAGTCTGGTGATGAAAATGCAAACAACAAAGAGTTCGAGCAAGTCTATGAAAAAGTAAACGTAGACGAAATCGATACTAGTGGCTTGGAAGTTGCAACGACTATGGACGCAACAAACGCTGCCCTTCTTAAACAAGTAGAGCAAGTCCCGCTAGTTGCGCCAGATATGCCTGCGAAAAAGTCAGATATGCCTGCGAAAAAGTCAGATATTCCTGTGAAAAAGTCAGATATTCCTGTGAAAAAGGAAGCACCAAAAAGCAACGCCATACCAGAAATTCCAGATATCGCGGCATATATCGCAGCCACTAAAGAAGCTACCAAAGAAAAAGAAAAAATGCCAACACAATATCTTGCAATGGATGGGACTGATTTAGCGAAAGTCCCTGGAGTATTCGCAATAGTACCTAATCAAAAATGAGATCATAAAATTGTATTTCTCCGCAAAGACGCTCCTGCAGAACTCATCAATGATCCAAAAAATAGAATCAAATGATCCGTCTATCAAAAAGACGGAGAAGATATCTACAAGGTCTCAGTAGATATGAAACAGCACACAACCTTACGTAATACTGAAGGGAAGCCTCTTGATGTGCGAGTAATCGATGATCCAAAAGATCTCGACAATCAGATTCAATCTATCTATGACGGAAAATGAGGAGGGACAAATTTTGGGATGCCTGTTAAAATTACAAAAGGAAGTTGACCAGGGAAATCAACACCTACGGCTCCTCAAAAAGAAGTAAAAGTAGAAGCAAAAAAAATATCTCCAGCAATCGAAAAAGTATCTACTGAAAAAAAACCTACAAAAGATATGAAGGATGCAGAGCTTTTACCAAAGGAAGACATTAAACCAGTAAAAATAGAAGTGCCGATAACGGAACCCATAAACGATTCTGCAGTTGTCAAAGACAAACCAGCTACTGAAGGAACCCTTCAAGAGATAAAGAAACAAGTTACGATAATAGAAAAAGGAATTGAGCCAGATAAAGTAGTCCAAAAAAGTCAGCCTAAGCAAACCGATCAAGAAGTACAAAATTCCATGGACGATGCATGGAAAGCTATGAAAGAAAAAATGAATCCTGCTGTATCAGAAGTAGCAGTACCTACTACCAATACTGCCTCCGTAGTACCAATCAGAGAGCCAATAGCACCATCTATCCCTCCAGAGTTACCAGTCAAATCTGTTGCTCCTGTAAGTGCGCCAGTAGAGACTACCGTAACGACAAAAGTTCCTAAGCCTACCCCAAATCCTAAAACTCCTCCAGAGAATTCTAAGCCTGCAAAAAAAGATCTCACCGATGTAAATGAAAAAGCTCCAATCCCGCCAGTAAAATTAGAAACTCCAAAGAAAAAAGAACCTATAGAAAATGCATCGGCTCTGGAACAGCCAAAGAAATCTCCTGCAGATAAAATCGTTGCGCCAATGCCAGCTCCTGCTTCAATAGAAAAAAAATTGCCTGAAATAGATATTGTTAACCCAGATATTGCTGAAGTGATTCCCCCACCAAGCCCATTTCCCGTATTCAATATAGACACGACGAGTACTGCTGTGCCAGCTCCTAGAACAACACCTAAAGTCCCCGTTGGAAATCTTGTAAATGAAAAGTCACTCGATGTAGAACTAAGCAAGGCGCCAACTGAAAATCAACCAAAGACTATCGAACAGATGCTTGAACAAGAGGCTAAACCAGAGCTCCAACAACTTCTTTCAACAAACAATCCATCTAGAGCATCGATAACAAACGCCCCAAATAATACCGTTCCAAAAACTCACAAGCCGATGCTCCCCCTTTCCAAAAAACAACGTATAGGCATTTTGATCGTGTTAGGTTTGGCAATAGCTCGGATCCTATGGGTAATGTTTTGAACTACATGAAATACAGATTCAACAGACCAACCTACGACAACTGGTGAGGTAAATAATTTTACTTGAGAAGCGAATCCGAACGACGTCGTTAAACCAAATGATAACAAACCAACTCCTACCCCAGACGACACCACCAAACCAGATGAAGTAGTGCCAGCTCCAACAGATGAACCTGTAAAGTGAACTGATATGAAATTTACTATGGCTGAGCTTGTTGCAAAATTAGAAGAGCTCCAAGTAGAATCACGCAAGACACTCAATGAAGCTAGGAAAGTCGGTAATCCTGAAGCCATTAAATTTAGCGTTGCTTCTCTCCAGAAGGCAACTAGCGCCTTAGATAATATCGAACAAGACACAACCTTCACCGCAGACCAAGCACAAAAAGATGCTACTAGGGCAGAAAAATATCTACAAGACGCAACCAAACTCTTGGAAGGAAATAAGTCATAATCACTAAATTTAAATAAATTCTTTAATAAAAAAACGTCAACACAATGGAAAATGCTATGAGTGAATATGTCGATATCTTCCTAACGTACTTACAGTATGAAAAAAATACGAGTCCAAAAACTATAGAAAACTATGGACTACGATTAAGAAGGTTTATGCTCAATCATGGCGACTGCGATGTGACAACTATTAAACCAATGGATATTCTCAGATATAGAAAGTGGTTAGATCAAGAATTACATCTCAACATTAAAACAATCAATTATCATATCGTAGCCCTAAGATCTTTTTTGAAATTTCTCATAAAGAATGATATTCCTGTCATGGCTCCTGAGAAGCTAGAATTGTCTAAAACCCCTCCTAGAAACGTCAGTTTCCTCGAAGAAGCAGAGGTGCAGTCTATGCTCCACGCCCCTGAAGAACGAGAGAAAAATGATATAAAAGCCGCAAGAGATGTCGCTATTTTGTATGTACTCTATGGTAGTGGCGTAAGAGTTTCAGAGTTGATAAATCTTAAACGCACTGATATACCTACTGACTGACAACAAATTCAAATTGTTGGTAAGTGATCAAAGTTGAGATCAGGATTCATTACCAAAGAAGCAAAACAATATATTCATCAGCGACTTGCACAAAGGACCGACGATGCACCACGATTGTTTGTAAATATTTCCAACTATAAAACGTATTCAAAAATGAGTAGAGCAAGTATCGAAGGAGTGGTGAGAGATTATGCAAAACTTCAATGAATCGATAAGAAAGTAACGCCCCATACATTGAGGCATAGTTTCGCAACCTCTCTGCTCCTCAAAGGCGCAGATATCAGGTCCGTACAGATATTACTCGGTCATAGTTCTATCACTACGACACAAATCTACACGCATGTTTCTGATAGACATTTAGGTGAAGTACATAAGTTATTGGAGGGATAATGTTGGGTAATGAAGCGGAAACAAAAAAAGCCCTAAAAGTGGTACGCGACTTCGCATATCTTTTTAAATAAGAAAATATCTTCCTGTTTGAATTTTACACCAACGCTCTCGCCAACCAGTCTTCTTTGCTCATATAGAGTCGCTTAATTGTTGTGGGTTTATTTAATATTGCAGAAACATTTTCTTGTAAGGTGGAAGATATTTCAGGTTTTTGTATCATCTCAAAGTATTGTTCGTTGATAACAATCAAAGAAAGTACTCCATCGTTCAATGAATCAACAATAGTATTTTTCTTGAGGATAGATTTTATCATCGTGCCATCGGTACGCGCGATCAGTTCTTGCATGATATCGTCATAGCCCAGTTCTGACGAGGCATCTGAAGCGGCAGGCGTTGGCTTGCTCGTTTTTGTTGAGGCGTCCTTTACAGAAAGCTCTTCTTTGCTCACTCCGCTGGTTTCACTTGTAGTAGATTTATTAGTTGAACTCTCCAGTGAAGCTTTGTTATCTAGTGTTTCTTTTTCTGCGATACCTTTATCTTTCACCACTGGATTTTCTGAATTCTCTGGAGTTTTTTGCATTTCTTTTTTTGTAGGTTTTGCTGGTTTTGCAGCTTTGGATGTCGCGCTCATAGATTCAGATGCGCCTCCACTAACTTTCGAAAGATAATTTCGCAAAACGGTTTTATAAACAATCAATGGATATGGATAATTTTTTACACCGACTACAATTTCTTTAAACGCTTGTGCTAATCCGACACTAAATGGGACATCTTCCATAAAGTGTTCATCGAGCCAGAGCAAGATATCTTTTGCGAACGAAGTAAGGTCAACTCATCCATCAGCTTGCGCATCAAGATATGAGAAGATCTCGTCTGGATTTCCCGCTTTAATCAAGCTTATAAACTCATTTAGAACGCTTTCAGAGACTGCTCCGAGGAACATAGTTACACTCGCCGCAGTGACCTTTCCAAGCATTGAAACTTGCTCTAAATATTTGATAGCATCACGCAATGCGCCTGATGAAAGTTTTGCAATAAGACGCAATCCTTCGTCTTCATACTCTATTCACTCTTTCTCCGCTATAAGCGCAAGTCTTGTCACGATGTCATCAATCGTTACGCGCATAAAATTAAATACCTGACAACGAGAAATAATAGTATCAGGCACTTTATTTATTTCAGTAGTTGCTAATATAAATAGTAAGTAATGTGGTGGCTCTTCCATAATCTTAAGTAACGCGTTAAACGCGCCCTTAGAAAGCATATGGACTTCGTCTATCACGTAGACTTTTTTCTTGAGATTGCTAGGTGGATATAAGGCTTTATCTATGATCTCTTCGCGGATATTGTCTACACCGGTATGAGAAGCTGCATCGATCTCTACGAAATCAAGCGTCTGTCCCATGTCGATAAGCATAGCTGCAGGGTCGTTGACGAAATCTCCAGTAGTAAGATTTGCTGCTTTCGCTAATAGTCTTGCAGCACTAGTCTTTCCTGTTCCTCTGGGCCCGTAAAATAAGTAGTTATGTGAAAACTTCCCAGATTGCATCTGAGCACGCAAAATATCAATGATATGATGTTGTCCGACAATATCATCGAAGGTACGCGGACGGTATTTGAGGTAGAGAGACATGACAAAATGAAAAACAAAAGAGCTTATTTAATGTTCTCTAGCATATCTTTTTTTAGTAGTTTCTCAAACGGTATTTCGCCTATTATAAGAAATGTACTGCCAAGCCAATAACTATCGCAACTCCAGCCAAAGCGATAAATACGCGCGTCCCCAAAAATAATTCTATAATACAAAAAATAGCTGCTAGATAAATTCGATATACTCGAACATTCATGCGGGCTACAGAAGAAATAGATAAAATAGTAAGAAAAAATTACTGATCGATAGTCATAGAAGACTGTATATCAAGCGACGTTTGGATGTCTGTTGATGTATCGCTTACTGGATCAGCTGTACTCGTTGGAGTTACTTGTAGATCTGTACTTCAGGGATTTTCTACTGGGGTAGTATCTATCTTAGCGGTCCCAAATTGCTCTAGTTGTAGCGCATTGAGTGAAGAAATAATAGTATTAAGTGAATCAATGGATGCAGGTGCGATATAGTAGTTAGATTCTAAATGCACCAATAGTAATGAGGCTGCGGCACTTCCTTCACTAAGATGGTCATGACCAATAGTCATCTGAGGCAAAGCAATTCCGAGTATATCTGCAACGCGTTGTAGTCTCCTGGTAAGGTTGGTATATGCAATTGCAAAAGGCGTATCCTCCCCTCCTTCATAATGCTTTCTTACTTGCGCAAGATCTTGCGAAACAAACGTGCTACTAAGCGCGCTTGTAATATCAGCCATAGTCTTCTCATCAATTACTTGCTTAGTAGAAGTATCAGCGCCTAGTAAGGAACTAAGAGTCGAAAGAGAAGCTGCCTCATCCTTAACTGGAACGTTTCCCTTAGCATCCGCATTTCCTTCTGCAGAGTCTGTGTCTGTACTATCTTTTAATAGTGCCGCTCCTTCTCCATCAAGGTCATAGCGTATCGTCAATTGATTATCTTCGATATCTTTTACTAATTTTACTACGTCTTCTTCTATGAGTTCGATGTCACCATTAACTAAAACTGTCTGGTCTTCACCTACAGCAGCATAAATCTTATCTTCGCTATCTTTAACAATTTTCTTCACAAGGATATCGTCGCCATGGTTGGTAATTGTCTTCTGTCCCTTGGTAGTCGTATTGATTATGATGTCTAACTTGGAGTCTGCATGAAGTTGTTCAAGATGGAAGTCATCGGTTTTTACAATGACTGATTCAATCTGGGTGGTCTTATTTTTGGGTGCTTTAGAGTCTTCGATTTTCGCTAACTCCATATAATCACCTTCAAGTAGGTTGATTGTATATAAGTGGACATCACCATGGAGCCCGTCGTCTTCTATCATAAATACTGCCGGCCCTATAATTTTCGCTTGGAATCCATTACTTACCGTAATAAGCACCTCAGCTCAAGCCTCCAAGAGTACTTTGTCGTTATTATGTAACTCACTACCATCGATCTGTTCGCCATCAGCGGTAGTAATAGTCATATTGCCACGGGCGTTGATAATACGTCATATTGTCTCTGCATGCACATATGCTCCGTTCTGTGATTTGAGCGCCATAAGTCCATCTCACAACTTATCTACTTGATAAGGATTTGTGCCAGGGTTAAATAGGTAGAATGCTCCGCCTACCATCACAAATGTAAGTACTCAAAATGCTGTTACTCTACTATAGTAGGCAACCTTGTGTCGCATTAAAACTCTGTGACTTTTGTCCAAAAAGCGTTGATAAATCCTCAATTTCTCTTCTGGAGCCAAGGAACTATCATGCATTTGAGTAAAATAGTCGCGTAATGTGGGCATATTGGGGATATAAGAATACACATATAATATACGAAAAAAGCGCCCAACTGTGACACATATACGGCTATTTTGTGATAACAAATGGTTGACAGTCCTGATGTCGACATCTTAGATCTAAGATGGTTTTTATGCTTCTCCGCTTTGCTGTCTTCGAAGCGCGTAGTATAGTCACTTCTGGTCGACTAAAGCATGATGATCTCCCGATTCAATTATTTGCCCTTTTTCAAGAACATATATAGTATCTGCATCTTTCAATGTAGACAATCTATGTGCAATCAAGATCGTTATCAAGTCGGGACGACTCTTAGAAATTTGGTTTATAGTTTCACTTATTTCAGCTTCTACAATACTGTCCAAACTACTCGTCGCTTCGTCGAAGACAAGTAACGAAGGTTTTCTCAACAAAGCTCTCGCGATTGCAAGACGTTGACGTTGGCCACCAGAAAGTTTCAATCCTCCTTCGCCGATCTTGGTGCTAAGTCACTCTTCGCGGGACCTTACTAGCTCAGCAATTTGTGCTTGTTCTAACACCTCTCGCATCTGATCATCGGTCGCAGTAGGTTCGACAAAAACAAGGTTGTCTCTTATGGACCCAGCGAATAGTTGTGCTTCTTGTGCAACATATCCTATAAGATGTTTGTAACTATTCGAATCAATCTCCTGAAGATCTATTCAGTTGATAGTAATACGTCATTGGGTAGGTCGATATAGTCATAACAATAATTTGATAATCGTCGACTTGCCTCCACCAGAAGGTCATACAAATGCTATAGTGGATCATGGTCTTACGCCAAAGGAAATATTTTCGAGCGTTGGTTCTCCTGTATAACTGAAAGAAACGTTCTCAAATGAGATATTTTCGATGTATTGTAATGTTTGCGTCCCGTTAGCACGTATATCGTTTTCTCCCAATTGCATAAGCTCTTTCACGATCTTGTCGCTTGCTTTCGCTTCCTGATAACTTTGGGTCATCATACCAAACTGATACAACGGCTGGAAGATAAAGAATGAGTAGAAATACAACGTGAAGAACTCTCCTAGTGAAATGGATTGCTTAAATACTAATAGGAACATCGTACCCATCAACAGCACGCGAACTGCGTTGATCATCGTACCTTGGATAAATTCCAAGATCCTAACTAATTTTATTTTCCTAATCTCTAATCATAGGATATAGGTATTGGTAGTTTCAAGCCTTCTCATCTCTTGGTCTTCTAAGCCAAGCGATTTGATCAGCGCTACGTTACGAAGTGTCTCAGTAGTTGCCCCAGAAAGCCCCGCCGTCTCTATGACAATTTTTTCTTGTGCTTGTTTTATTTTCTTGCTGAGCAGTAGCATCGTTGTCCCCATCAAAGGCAGAATCCCTGCATAGAAGACCATTATCAGCCGGTTAACTGTCCCAGCATAGATGATCACAAACGTAAGCCCGACCAACGAAGTGAAGATAATATTTACTACATCGCCGATAAATTTTTGGATACTCCCGCGCGCTTGCATAAGTTTCTGTAAAATCTGCCCAGATGATTGGTCTTCAAAAATTTTATACGGAAGCGTGAAGAGATGTTCAAGCGTGTCTTGATACAAACGCATTCCAAGTTTTTGGGTAAGTACATTGACAAGATAGTCTTGAACATTTTTCGCAATACGAGAAATCATCGCTACTCCAATACTTGCAAGCAATAGCAATCCTACTCCTTTCACAAACTCTGGCCATGTATGACTTTGGAAGTTTGTTATCCAGTTATCTATGATCAATCTGAATATTTGTGGATCAAACATAGAAAATACCTGGTTTATCGTTGCGCAAAACATCGCAAGAAAGAGATATTTTTTGTAAGGTTTGAGGTACGGGATGAGGAATCTCATAAGGGAAAATGATAAGGTTTTAAATCTTTTACAAATTAATCTCTTATTTAGATGGGCGTATAGCTTCTTAGAAACTATCTCTACCTCCCCATACATTTGCAGTACCTAGATGGTGTGCTCCTGCTGCTTTGAGGTATAAAAATAACATCATGCGATATGCTGGGAAGTTTTTCAACATAACTTCAAGGATATATCATTTAATAGTTTGGACTCCACTTCCAAATAAATCCAACTCTTTAGTAAGGTCATCCTCAGAAAGACTATTGAGGAATGCACTCATTTCTACAAGTTGTTCATCCATCATGGTTGGAAAGTTTTCAAGTCCTCTTGCTGCTTGCTCTGCACCTCTAGCTACAGCTTTGTCATGATTGTATCCTCCATCTTTAATAAATCTTCAGATGTTAGATCACATAGTTGTCATATAAAATAGATGTTCACGAAGTGTTCTTTGTTTTTCAGTAGGTTTATAATCAAGCATTTCTGGAGTAACTTTCTCATATAAGTGTTTTATTAACGCCGTCTCTCGCCCGAGCGAGTCGATAATGTCTTGTGTTGTAAACATAATATGTATAGCAAAAAATAAAGAATCTATTTGTAGTTAGGGAGGAGAAAATTGCAAGAGGCAATACCTACTGCACATAGACAATCGGGAGAAAAGCTCAAAAGACAGCGTTTTTAAAGTTATCCTTTCCGATTTAGATAGGTGATTGTGAGTTGCAATATAGTCGCAAACGTAACTCGCAAAAGGTATGGTGTCTGTATGTAGGCAATCCATTTACTATACGGCAGAATCGCAATAATCGCCCGTATAAGTGTCCCAAGTACGAGTAAAATATCTATTGCGGCAAGTGTATTGTTTTTCAACCCAAATTGGAATCGTGTAAACGAAAGATTGAACAAAAGATTTAGCGCAAATGGCAGCGCTACCAGCCAAGGTATTTCACCTTTGAAGGCCTTATAGAAAACTGTGCCAAATGAAGCAGCAATTAGAACATATAAGAATGTCCATACAGGACCGAAAATCCACGACGGTGGTGACCGAGTAGGTTTTATAAGTTCCTGATAGGCGGTGTAGGTTTCCATGTAAGCGTTTTACTTAAGGAAGGAGGAATTACAAGACGATAAAAGTTGTTGGTTGTAGTATTTCTTATCTCACAACTCCCCCTATCTCAAGGCGTTTCCCAGCACGTATAACGTCCATATTGGCTGCTGTAGTAATAATTTGGCCACCTCGTTTATTATTTATCAGGTCTATAACTTCGAGTATTTTCTTCTGGTTAGCGAGCTTGTTCTCTTCTTCATAATCTAAGATAGAATGTTGTTTGTATTCATTAGCGGTTTCTAATTCTGTAAGGACAATACCGGTCGTTCTGTAAAGATACTGATCGCTATATGCTTGGTCAAAAAGCTGTCTCAAAAGTGTAAGTAAAAATGCTTTGTCTGCAGTAGCTCTGGGTAATCTTTTCTTAGCTCTTCTTTTCGTAAACTCTTTGGTCTTAAAATAAACTTTGAGAGTTCTCACGCTACAATGCTGATCCATGAGTTGATGATATGCTTTTTCGAAATTCTTTATAAGATTTGTTCGTAAGAACTTTTTATCATTGGTAAAGTGTGGATGGAAAGATCTACATCTGGATATGATGCTTGGGGGTCATTGTCTTTCGATACTAAGTGCATTGATACCATTGAGTTCGAGTCGAAGCTTCATCCCTGCTCGGCCCATTCTTTTCCTCACGATTACTCCATCCAGTCACATAAAATCGTAGATCGTACGACACATGCAGACCTTAGCAGCCATACGTTCGCCGATAAAGGGCGTTTTGGTAAGTTCTAGTTGTTGCGCTGTGCGGATAATATTTTCTTCTTCGAGTGCTACATAATATCAAAAAGGTTTGCCTAGTTTTGCAAACGTTTTGGCGAGAAGTCTCGTGGGTGCTACACCGAACGTCACGGGCAATCACGTTCTTTTGTATAATTTTTGTTGGACAAAATCTACATACAAACTTGCAGAAAGTTCATCGTATGCAAGTGATGGAGGCAAGACTATAAACGCTTCATCGATACTAAACTGTTCCAGTTCGTCAACGTACTCTGCTAGACAACTGAATACCTTCTCTGACATACGCCCATAAAATCACATATCTGGTGGGAGAAACACTGCATTTTTTGGTAACATACGTTTCGCCTCTCGACTTGGTGTGCCTGTGGTTACGCCAAAACGTTTTGCTTCATAGGTAGAAGCCACAATAATATCTCACAATCTACCCACACATACCGGCAGACCTTTCAATGCAGGATTTCTTGCTACCTCACAACATGCGAAGAAACTGTCGCAATCTGCGAGCGCCCGAATTTGTTGAGATTTGGCGGGCAAGACAAGCATACATAGGTTATCTATATTTTCTAAATGACGAAATTACCACTCCTACGATCTCCATACTTTCTGACGGGAAGAGCGGATCTTTGTATCTTGTTTTGTTGGCAGCGAGAAGGGCTACCTTTCATTTTTTATCTTTGGAAAGATATTTCAAGGTGAAGGCGCCGTCGATTGTGGCCACCACCACATCGCCGTCACGCGCAGTCAACGATCTATCGACTATTACTTTATCGCCTGGAGTGATGCCAGCATCCAGCATACTGTCGCCGCTCACCTCCAGGAGGAACGTACTGTTTGGTCTTTCGATCAGATAAGAATTTAGGTTGATCGACTCGTATCTATTCTCGTCTCTGGAGGGCGCATCGAATCCAGCTGGCACAGTTTGCGCCAACGGAATTCCTATCAAAGCATCGGTAGCAAAATACTTGTTGTCTTTTTTAACAAAAAATCCTTGTTTGGTCCATTTCTGAAAATAGAAATAAACGACTGCTTTACTTTTGACACCCCATAACTCCATCACTTCTGAAAACGAAGGGATTCCATTGTTCTTGTAATAGTACGAACGAATCGACTCAAGTAATTGCGGTTTTTCTATAGACATAAGATATCGGTTAAGAGGTAGAACGATTGTTCTATTTTCTAGAACGTTCGTTCTATAACCAGAAATCAAAGAATTACAAGAGAATTTTCAAAAGAAGATATAGGCTCTTCCTAAAGGGGGAAAGAGAGCTATTGACAAATGTATTATAAGTAATATATATTAGAATATAAGAAACGGGACATTAACATACTTATTTGGAACAATTGCTGCGATCGTAATGATCTGACAGTAAAATATCGTAAACAATAAAAACCAATAAAATTATGAACTATTTAGAACAAATTACATTAAAAGCCGGCGAAATCTTCGTTGATTTCCTCTACGAATACCGCGACGAGTTCGTAAAGTTTGTTGGTGAAGAAAGTTGGGTCGACGCAAGTTGTGTGCTATTCATCATACAACCGCAATCTCTAGAAGTAGTATGCAAACCTCTAGGGGGATTTACGAAGCGTGGTGATCTCCTGGGTGGGGCTGTAGATACTCGACTCTATAAATGCATGAAAGATGCATACGCTGTAATGATACAAGTTGCAGAAAGCAGAAAAACTGCTCTGTTTACAAATGATTGTGCTAGCATCAGAACCTCTTACGTCATATTATCCCTTTCAGAATTGCCAACTACTTTGGGATACAAATTCCTTGCAAAACTAGTGGAAGTTGCAGAAATAAGAAGTCTTACTGGCAATGAAGTCGAAGATGAGTTCAGAGCTTATGAGGAAAGAATTACTACATCAAAAATCAATCAACACAAAAATCAAAAACCATAAAAAATGAAAGCAACAACGCTTATTATTTATACTGCGCAAGGACTGTTCAAAGACTTCCTGGAACGGCACAAAGAAGAACTGGTCGGCAGAACTGGTCTTTGCATATATGCCACTGAAAGATATTCATGGGAAAGCGAAGGTGCGGTACTTGGGCATTTTAACTTTCCAAATGGCACAATTGATTTGCCAAAATTATCAGAGAAAATGGCCTTTGCCGCAAGCAAGGTTGCCGAGCTGATTAAGACGCAATATCTTACTACTTTCCCCACGCAAGATTATGCTGCAAACAAATTTGGTGGCGGAATTGCAGCTCTTGGAGCTTACGTCGCTGTGTCAGGATTTCCCCCAAAACTAGATCATCAGTTTTTGATGGAAGTACTTGTACAGTGCACGCAAACAGATAACCATATGAGGAAGATGATATGGGAAGAGTACGAGATCTACAAAGATAAAGGCGTTTCATAAACGCCATACGAAAAAAGGAGGTGCTGAAAATCCTACAAAGAGTAAGAACAACAAAAAACCAAAAAATGAAATACTATATAACAATGTTTATTTTGCTTGCGTTCATTGCATGTGCATCAGAAGAAGCAACGAATACTGTTCAGAGGGAACCACAAGCCGATCATTGGTTACAGAATTATGTAGCCAGAGATAGCATGGAAACCGCTTTGCGTTTGTCATTGCTTGAATCGGAATTTTCCGCACTTCATGAACGTTTAGCAGAAAAGGAGTGTAGCTGTCGCACTGAGGCAAAGGAGATGGAAAGCGAAGTGAATGAAATGCTGGAAACTCAATTGAACCAGGAAAAGCTGCCAAAGCTTGGATGGGAAGACCGTATGAAAATACTTGAGCAGAAAGCTGTTGAGTTAAAGTGTGATGACCAACCGGAGCTTGTAAAAAAGCGATACATTGAACGTTTAAATACGATCAAGAGAAGAGTCGACGAAAGCACTAAAGAAAAGATCGACAAAGAATTAAAGAAATTGCACAACTCGTTCGTATAACTTGTCCCGAAGAAGTAAACGAACGGAAAGACTGCCTGTACCAGGTGGTCTTTTTTTTGTATCAAAAAATGGCCTTTCGGCCATCTTTATTGTTAGAAGAAATTTGATTACATAGTTTCCATCTGAGGCTTAGCCATAAATCCAAGATAGACTGCTGCTAAGGTAACGATAGCATGCAAGATAATGTTTGCAGTATTGTGTACTTCCAGCAAATACTTTTACAAGAGAAAATTACTTCGTACAGCAATAAACTATCGCAGGCGGGATATTGTCCCGTATTACTTTTGATTTTGTGACCGTAAGAAATTTCTTCTTTAGGAGTTTCTGGAAATATATTCCAGATGGCAAGATTAGTCCATGAACATATGCGAACGTAATAAGTTTTCATCACTCTTCCAACGAGCTATACAACTTGCCTAGCAAGTTCTCTTGTAGATCTTCATTGAACGAAGCTCGTGGAATTCAAGACACGATATATTCACATTTCTTTTTGTCATGCTTTGCTAGGTAGAGATCTATGTCAGCTGCAGAGCCGTGATATACAGTAGGAATGTCACACCTTCTCTTTGTCTCTTCTACAAATTTCTTATTACTTTCTATACCAATATACAGCGCGTCTTTTCATATCTTGGAAATAATTGCTTGCGTAAACGTTCCCATCCCCGTCCCTACTTCCACGATGCACGTCGCATACAAAAAATCTATATACGACACCATCTCCTTAGTAAGAGATTTCGACGATGGCAAAATCGCTCCCGTATGCATCGGATCTTTGAGAAACTGTTTGAAGAAAGAGATATTTTTATGTGAGGTAGTGTGGCTCATAGGATAGATTTGAAGCAACTGAAGAACGACTAATATACGATAATCACATACTATTAATATACCAAAAGAGATCTCTTAAGTTTAACTTAAGTAATTTCAATACCCGCTTTGGTATAGGTTTCAACTGCTCTTGGAAGATCGTCTTTCCAGATCAAAATATAGTCCGTCCCAAATGTTCCTACAAAACACAGTGAGATATTCTGCTCAGCCAAGATCCCAGAAAGTTTTGCAGTAATACCAATATTTTCATCGGTAAATTCAAACTCACCTACCAATTCAAACACTACTCGATTGTCTGTTCTTTTTTTATAGTTAGTAAGAGGCAGATCACTTAATCAAAAAATAGAAAGCTCATGATCGGTTTTTCAAACGTGCAAAAAATCATTCGAATCAATGAGTGACCGATCAAAGTCGGCATCACGTTCATATTGTCGGAAGCTGTAGGTTCATGAGAGGAGTTTGAGTTGCATAGTAAGTGTCTGGTGAAGGATTATGTATTAGCTTGTATATAACTACTTATTTGATTTTGCGCTACTCTCAATAAGTTCTTTCAGTGTAAGTTCGCTATATTTATTTATAAGATCATGTAACTTCATTCCTTCTATAATCTTCAGTTCTCCGTCTGTCATGCCTAATAAGTCACCAATAGTCGCTTGTCCTGTCTTAAGTGTTTGTAGATGATGTCAGGCGAAGCGTTCTACCATATTTGCATCAAGAATATAATGATAAGGTTCTTGATTCTTGGGAGCAAACATCGAATAGTGCATTTCTGACAGTGTTGGCGTAATACCCCTTGGCATAAAATAAACTAACTTTCACTTTTTATCAACCTTGCTAACAATTAATGGTATTTCCTGTTCTTTTGGGTTCTTATGATTTGGTATTCGCTGTGAAAACTTCTCGTATAAGGCTTTACCATGTTTACCATAATAATACAACGGGTAATCAGTGTTTGGCTTAGCCGAAAGAAAGCGATCCTTTATCCTTAACCAATCTCCTTCTTTTGTTTGGCTCAAATCAATCGTAATCTTTTCGTTGAGTAGTTCTTTCTGCAACAACGCTTCCCCTAGCTGTGTATCATTTTTCTTCTTCTCAGCAAACAGTTTTTCATCTCCCTGGCTTGATCAAGTCACAAACATCTCCGCTGCGTAATGTCACATGGTTCTAATAAATAAAAATTAAAACAATATACAATATATAAACTTATCTTTACCTTTGTCAATAAAACAAAAAAACACGCAGGGCGTGCTTTGGGCATTTAGAATGGAGCGAATCGGGGGCGGGAACCCAAACCGTTTTAGGATGTATGTACACATAACTTTAAGCATATATTTTCTACGTATTGATAACACAAAATATATCAAAACTAAATAATAACAAAAATGATTTGTTTAAAACTCAAAATGCCGGTTGATTAATTATCAGAAGAAAATTACATTTTTTTCTTGATATGTTTGTAAACCACAGCAAAAAAGAACACCCAAAATACACAAATTATTAAAAATGTTAATATGATAGCAATGAAAGTGCTGTTTCAGTACTGTCATAAACCAAAGCTATTTGAAACAATAATTACTGGAAGGATATAAAAAAATAGGAATATCCCGCTAAGTATTCCATTTATTTTTATCGTATCTAATGAAGAATATTCTTTAAGTTTTCATTCTGTATTTAAATAATAGATGATGAAAAGTAGTACTAGAAAGATTCAAACGATAATTTTCCATCCATTTCCGAAATCACCGTATTGTGAGAAGTTATGATATAGTACAAAAATAGATATTAAGTATCATATTACCTGGTTCTTCATGTATATAATGAGAAGATAAATAAGCAATTACTTATTATTAATATAAGATACTTATACAAGGGAATAAAAAAACCGCGAGTTAATGCGGTTTTATAATCTGGAGCAGAACACGAGACTCGAACTCGCAACCTCCACCTTGGCAAGGTGGCGCTCTAGCCAATTGAGCTAGTTCTGCACGTGCTCATAGATAGCCATTTACTCAATGGATTCAAGGCGTTATCTGTTTTTAATCACTATTGACAATTCGGAGTAAATAATTATATTGCAAATGCCTGAAAGGGCCGTCTTGTCATGCTGTCTAGTTATGAACTAGAACGAGAAATGGAGTGAGTAACCCTCACTCCATTTTTTTATTGAAGAGAAATTATTTCCTACTCGTATTTTTCCTATCTGACTCTCTCAAGTGAATCTTACGCATTCTGATATTTTTGGGAGTGATTTCTACGTACTCGTCGGTGCCGATATAGCTGAGAGCGTCTTCGAGGGACATATCTTTGATAGGTTGGAGATCCATATTTTCGTCGTTCTTTCCCGTTCTCATGTTTGATTGTTGTTTATTTTTGGTGATGTTGATCACTAAGTCACCAGGTTTTGCAGACTCACCTACGATCATTCCTTCGTAGAGTTCCATAGCAGGTTGCGTGAAAATAACTCCTCTTTCTTGGAGCTTCCAGATACTATATTTCATCGACTTACCGTTAAATCCTGAGATCATGGAACCGTTGGTTCTCTTGGGAATATGGCCCATGTATGGTGCATAATGCAAGAACGATGAGGTCATAAGACCTTCACCTTTGGTCATAAGGATAAATGCTGCACGGAATCCGAGTAAGCCTCTAGTAGGTACTTCGAACTCTAGATTGGTCATACCATGTTCAGAAAACATGTTTTGCATCATACCTTTACGGTCAGCTAACATCTGGATAACGGTTCCAGCAAGATCATCTGCTACGGTTATAGCAACTTGTTCAATTGGTTCTTCTTTACGTCCTTCAACTTCTTTCAAGATAACTTGTGGAGCAGAAACTTGTAATTCAAATCCTTCTCTTCTCATCGTTTCGATCAACACCGAAAGATGTAACTCACCACGTCCTGCAACCGTACATCTATTTCCTCACTCATGCACATCTATTTTCATCCCTACATTTGTTTCTAACTCTTTCATCAGTCTATCGACAATTACTCTAGAAGTTACTTGTGTCCCTTCTCTTCCAGCAAACGGAGAGTTGTTAACCAAGAAATCCATCGTAAGCGTAGGTGGATCGATATGAATTGGCTCATATGGTTCTGTACCTTCGACACCAATTGTTTCACCCACGAAGATATCAGGGATTCCAGCGATAATTACTACGTCTCCACATCTTCCAACTGGTACGTCTTGTCTACTTACTCCGAGCGTTCTAAATATTTTAGTTATTTTTCCTTTTCTCGTAGTTCCATCATTTCAGAAGACGATTACTTGTTGAGCAACTTCTACTGATCCATCAGCGATACGCCCGATACCAAGTCTTCCTACGAAGTTATCATAGCCAAGATTTGCAACCTGCATACGGAAGGGTTTATTTGCATGTTGCGGAGCATCTGGCACATTTTCCAAAATGAAATCCAATAACGGTTCCATAGATGGATTTGCTTGCGCAGCTTCCATATCTTCAAGCTTGAGAAATGAGTAGCCTTGTTTTGCGCTCGTGTAAATTACTTTGAAATCTGTCTGCTCATCTGTCGCTCACAACTTAACGAAAAGATCGAATAGTTGATCTTCTACCCAGTCAGCTCTCGCGGTAGGTTTATCTATTTTATTTATAACAACCAATGGATGAAGTCCACGCTCGAGTGCTTTTTTGAGTACGAATTTTGTCTGAGGCATCGGTCCCTCATAAGCGTCGACAACGAGCAGAACAGAGTCCACCATCCTCATTACGCGTTCTACTTCCGAACCAAAGTCAGCATGTCCAGGTGTGTCTATAACGTTAACCGTCACTCCTTTCCATACGATAGACGTATTTTTAGCATAGATAGTAATCCCTCTTTCTTTTTCTTGATCGTTACTATCCATGATCAGTTCTGCGCCTTCTGCCATTTCCATCGTCCCCGATTTGGTCAATAATTGATCGACAATAGTGGTCTTCCCATGGTCTACATGGGCGATTATAGCAATGTTTTTGATTGCTGGATTTTGCGTACTCATTTTTACTTTCTATTCATTAAACAAAAAAGCGGACGCGATCGTCCGACTTGACTGTCTAGAATATATCAAGAAATGGCTTAATTACAAGCCCAGATCGTATGTAGCTAACATGTGGACTAAAGCGTCAATTTGAGGCATCATTGGGCTTAGCACAATCTACACCTCAATAATCTCTACATCTTTCTCAGCAACCTCTTGTTGGACGCTCTTTGGGATGAGTAATTTCATAGGTCCTACGATAACTAGAAAGACTCCAACCACGGTCATAATATCACTTAAGAAAATATATCTAGTAGCATCATCGCTAAGTTGAGAGTGGGCAAGCATAATGATAATAATTCCCACAACTCCTATCGCTCGTCTGTTTTGAGGCAAGAGAGCTGGCTTAACAGCTGCAATTATAAGTCATATTCACACAATCATAGTTGCAACTAGCGCAATCTGTGTCGTGTGTATAAGCCATGGCGTCACTGGCAAGTGCTGACTCCGCAATCGTCATGCGTAAGCTATTAATCCAATTCACATAAGAAATGTAATTACTTTTACAGCGAGATCTTTCATGACAGAACAAAATAGATTAAAGGATAATTACACTATAGCCAAAGCAAAGGGAATCTCAACTAGTTTACATCCTTTCTGGCGCCTCGATTCCTAACAATCTCAAACCATTCTCAAGCACCTGTCTAATTCACGCGACCAAGACAACACGTGCTTTGGTTAACTCAACATCGTCTGTGAGGATTGAGTGTTTTTGGTAGTAAGCATTAAATAGTTGCGCGAGATCCTGGAGATATCTTGTGACCAATGCTGGCTCATAGATCTTTGCAGATTCGCTAATAATATCACCGAAACTAGCCAAATGGACAAGCAATACTCTCTCCTCATCCTCGACCAAATGCCCGTAATCAACCGACGCGTGATCCAACAGTGTGCCCGCCTTCTCTATGATACTGCAACATCTTGCATGCGTGTATTGTACATATGGACCAGATTCACCATCGAAACGTAACGATTGATCGCGATCGAAAACGAAATCTTTTTTCGCGTCGTATTTGAGTACGAAAAATTTAATTGCAGCCATAGCAATTTGTTCTGCTCTTTCGTTTGCTTCTTCTGTGGAAAGGTCAGGGTATCTTTGTATTAGAAGTTCCTGAGACTTAGCATGCATTTCATCAGCTAAGTTATCTGCATCGACCACATTTCCTTCACGACTTTTCATCTTCCCATCCGGAAGGCTTACCATCCCATAACTGAGGTGGTAACACTTGTCTGCGAAGTGGTGTCCAAGCATCTTCAGTAACGCAAACAATACCTGGAAGTGATGTTCTTGTTCGTTCCCTACGATATAGACCATGCGATCCATATGAAATTCTTCATATCTTAACTCTGCCAACGCAAGATCTTGCGTGATATAAATAGCTGTTCCATCGTTCCTCAATAATACTTTCGAACCAAAAGAGTCTTCACCAAAATCGTAGACGATATTTCATTTAGCGTCCTTAGTAAACATTCCTTCTTCAAACTTTTTCTCAACAAGAGCTTTCCCTTTTTCATAATGATCGCTTTCAAAATATGCTTTGTCGATACGCGTTCAAAATCTTTTGTATGTTTCACGCATACCTGTCAACGCTCGATCGTTCATTATTTTCCGTGATGCTCTCACTTCAGGATCTCCCGCCTCTCGTTGCTGGAGCATCACTTGAATTTTGTCTTCAAGGGTTGGATCTTTTTCTACCTCTTGTGCATAGCGGACATACCAATCACCAACAAAATGATCACTCTTTTTATCAGGCTGTGCTCCATTTCAGAAGAGTTGATACGCAAGCATAGACTTACAAATATGAATTCCGCGATCGTTGATGATATCGACTTTCTTCACTTCAAATCCTGCAAAATCAAGGATTGCAGCAAGCGCATTTCCCAAAAGCATATTTCTCACATGCCCAAGATGTAGTGGCTTGTTGGTGTTTGGTCCAGGAGATTCTACTAAGACTAGCTCATCATTTTCTATTCACTTCCCATAAGCAACTCACCTAGCATTTATTTCTGGTAACGTTTGATTAGCTAACCACGCAGAGTTAATGAAAAAATTTACATACGGACCAGCGGCAACAATTTTTGCAACTTGTTCGTTCGGTTGGAGTTGATTCGCAATATCTGATGCAATTTGTGCTGGAGCTTTTTTCGCTTCCTTCGCCATCGTAAAGCACGGCAACGCCAAATCTCCCATCTCATGATCCTGTGGCGTTTCGAGTAACGCAGGATCTATGGCGAATGGAAGAGTTTTGAGAAGTGATTCTACGGCTTGATGGATCATGCCTTATTTGTCCAGACCAATAAAGTAACTTAGATATAGTAATTCTATAGATACTATCAAGGTAAGTCCTCAAGAAGTTTAAAATTTCTTGCCCTTATCCAGTAGATCAATTTCTTGTATGATTTGTCATACTACTTCTATGTATTTTACATCTAATCGTTTAAAAGATATTTTTTTGATGGCAGCATATCTTCTTTTCAAATTATGATCTAATCTCAGGCATATTTTTTTTCGTATTATATCACGACGTCCCACAAAACCCTCCCTCCAACAAAAATCTTCTGAGATCTGCATCAGGGACAGCAGTAGCGAGTTCTTGGACTTTGGTTCTGAGTTCCGTTTGTGTGTGTTTCCCGAGTTCCCCTGCATTGAGATGAGTGGTAATGATAGTCTGGATTTGGCCGTCAGTCAGTTCGATAGTTTTACCTGTTATTTTCGTATATTGATCAGTGATTTTTTTTCTTACATCTTCGAATCACCCAGTAATCTTGCTGTTATCAGTTTGCTTGACAAATCGTCACGCAACCAAATCCATCCATTCACTATTATCTCTCGCTTTTTTACTATCAAATCAAAAACGAGATTCTTTTCAGAAGTAGTCGTTGAACTTTGCAGTTTCAGGGGAAAATGATCAGTCATTGTCGATAGCTGATTTGATGTTTTTTGGGTCAAAAATAACTAATTCACTATTATTATTTGATGCTATATTATTTTGTGATGTTTGGGTTGCACCATCATACTTTCTATACTCTTTGTATATTTGATCAAAGTTATATATTATATAGTTACCTCTATCAATATATTCTCTTGTATTTTGTACAACTTGTGGCACTGCATCAGTTGTATTATTTTTTAATCGATCATTTTTCCATTCTACTATATTTTTCAGATCTTGTAATATCATATTTTTGTCAACCTGTTGATCGATTGTTAATAATTTTGTAAGAAAAGCATCAGGATTATTGTTTTGATCTCTAAAATATACTACATCATATTTCATGTTTTTTACACAAAGAAAGCTAGGCAAAAGTAATTGCCCACCAAATCATATGTTTTGTTTTGTTGAAAAATAAAATCACTTTCAATAATATCAAGGATCTTTTTGTCATATTCTAGCAGGATCAAATTCTGAGAAATTGTTATCTGTCCTATGATACACCACCAAAGGCTCCCCATTTTCATCTACTACTTTACTAACATTGTTCTTATCAATACTTTGCCAATTACCAAATCGATTTTTAAACTCTGGAGTCCTTACTTGTAACCATGCTTTGAGAGCTAATGATTCACTATATCAGTTAGCTTTCATAGTTGCAAAGAGTTGACTTGGTCTTTTCTCGCCATTAATTTCGACAAATACCTCTTTGAGTGTACCATCAGAATTGAGGACAAGATTTCATGTAGAAATCTCAGTCTGTATAATAGTTTGTAAGGCCGCTGGATTGATCACTTCATCCAGAATGTTGGGGTATGATGTGAGGAGTTGTTGCGTTTTTACCTTAATAGTAGGTTCTCAAAGAGATAATGTCAGAGATTCTCCAACTTTTAATGTCTCATTGTGGATGTTTACCTTTTGATCAATCAGCATCTCTCCGGTTTCTACAAATTCGAATGTTCAAGAAATCCCACTCTCTAAGGAAAGTCTTACGAGTTGCGAAGAATTTGGGTTCTGCTGGAAAGCTTCTTGAAGATATAAAACTCTCTGTCTTAGCTCAGCCTTAGTAAGTTTTCACATAACTCATGAGACATTATGAGCTTTTTCTATCAATTGTATTTGTTGATCTGATAGCTCTAAATTATCTGCAACTCATTTTAAGGTCGCAAGCTCAATTAACTTCTGTCTAACGGCTTCTTTTCATCAATTACCCCGTAGCTTGCCATTTTGTATAGCTTCTTCTTTCGTGAAACCGAACTTAGATTTTTTCCCTTCGAAATAAGTAGACTCCGCTTGTAAATCCTTACCTTTTAGTCACTTTTCAAAGATAGGTATAACGGAGGCTTTATCTATTACGTATCTTGTATATTCTGTTGGTCGGAAATGTGAGTCCACCATAGGCACGAGCTTGTTGTATACCCTAAGAAATTGCTCTATATTCTCATACTTTCAATTTTTTAATGCATCGATTAATAGCTCAGTTTTTTGGATATATTCTGGATACTTTTGAGTGAAGTTTAGTAAGTTGATTGTCTTGGGAGGATAAACGTTATTTGGATAATGACGAGGAATAATAGTATTTTTATATTCTTCAAAACTTATCACATTCCCGACGGATAATTCTTTCTGTAACAGCTCTATGAACTCCTTTTCGTTGGTATAAGATTTATCATTAATTCATTTGTAAGTTAAGCGAGTTTGGATTGCTAGTAAGCAATAGTTAGTAAAATCTCACGCCATTTCATACATTGCATCTTTGAATTCTTGATCAGTACATCACTCTGGTTTTATCACGGGATCATTTAAAACAGACTCTAGTTGTTGTGATTCTACCGTTTCAGTTTGTGCAGAAAGATCTTTTATTCATACTTGTTCATCTATAGCTTTATCGGGATTGATCCTTGTATCAAGATCTGATTCAACTGAATTGTTCTTCAATCATTGCAAATCTTCTTTTAATATTTCCAATCCTTGGATATTTAAACCAGTTGCATTTCTACTCCCATCTAGTAGTCATTTAATCTGTCCCATATATTTCTCATAAAGTATTGGATCGCGAGCTATCTCGAGGATGAGTTGCTGCATCTGCGATGGATCCATTCAGTTATCCATCTGTGTTTGTTGTGAAATTCATGGTGCTGCAGTCAACCCAGTAGTGAGTGTTGTTAGCACTGCTGTAGTTCCGAACTCTTCTCGAGAGAAAGTATCATTAAACTTCACATCTCGACTTCCGTTGGCCCGCATATTTATACCTTTCTGAAATGCAAGCTGAGCAGATTCTTGTATATTCTCCTCAAATAGTTCTTTCCCAAGATGTTTAGCAAAGGTCGCAATAATCCTCTTTTGTCCTGTCTGTCCTACTAGATTTTGTAGAACATTCTTTCGCTGTCCTGTGATTAGCTGATTTGGAGATATGAGCTCCATAGCCGAATTTCAAATGCTCGACAACATGCTATATCAAAAGGCTTCTATATCAGACAATCATTGAGATTTAGCATCTATAAATGAACTACCAGATTGTTGAATCATGGAACTACTAAAAAGTGCGAGCTTAGATCCCACATTCACTCATAGTCTAGAAGCTCACTGTACAATACCTGTTCATGAGTACAAGAGTACTAACATGTTGGCTACTTGTTGACCAACTTGGTTGATTGTATTATCTAGTTTTAGATTCCGCTTACCGTTTTTATCTATAGGGGGCTCGTTCATAGAACTGGAAAGATTGAACTTTAGAAAGTTATCAAACATTTCTTTGAAATCCAAGGTAGCAGATAAGGTAGGAGATAAGCCAGCATTATATTCACACGTAATCTCTAACATACCTAATAAGATAGCAGCTGGACCACTACCATACTTTCACATAACCTCTCGCATAACTCACAATGAGCTACCCGTTCACACGATCCCTCCTACTAAACCATTCCAAGCCCCTGTCAAGAAGTTAACAGTTTGGTACATACTTGGATTCATTGATTCTAAACAGGAATATCGGACATCTATTTTTGATTGTTTCTGTTTTTTTTCTTCTGCATGACGAACAACCCCACGGAAAAAACTTTCTTCCTTATTTCCTGGGTTATTGATACTATTGTATAAATGTACTGCGTCATGATACTTACCATTCCATCCGTTTTCCTGTAGCATTCATTGTGTCTTCATAAACTTGGCGACATCAATATTTGATGACCCAAGTATACCATCTACAAAACTTGAGTATGACTGTATGGTGGCTCATAATTGCCTCACTTTCTCTTCCCCAAACGACTTAGTGATATCTGCAACTCATTTATTAAATTGCGTAAATCATGTAAGCATTTTGGATCACGCTTCTTTTTGAAGTTGTCCCATAATTGCAGAGGCTTCTTGGATGTAGTTGGAGGAGTTAAGATACTTCACCATACTCTCATTATCGGTAATCTGTGGACTTTGTAGAAATAAGATGCTATCTTGATACTGTTGCAAATCAATAGATGAAGTTAACTTTTTATCATATGCTTTATAGAGCTTTGCGTGCTGTTCATAAATACTTGGTTTATCATATCACATTTGTTTAGCTAATACCCCGATGCGGCTATTATAATCTAACCATTCTTTTTGATCAGTTTCAATATTTGGATACTTCTGGGCGACTTCTTTACCTAACTTATTCATAACTATAGTTGCCGAGTCTGCTACAGAATCGAACTGTTTTAGTGAACTATATCATTGTTGTGTAACAACTTTCTCCTGTTCTTTTTCAAGAAGGGCCATATAGCGATCTATCGCTTTTTTTGCTATTTCATATTGAACATATGATCATCTATATGCTTCAGGCTTATACATGTGTTTCTCTACTGCATTTACTTTAGCTTGTTGGTACTCAGAAGGGTAACTAGTCTCATACCGCTTCACTAGCTTCTCGTATGCAATATTTTCAAATCAATCTTTAAGTTGTAATTGCGGAGTAGGTAGAGTACCTATCTCTTTAGAAAACTGCATACGCTCAGGATATTCCCCCAATAATACTTCAAACAAAGAAACTATCTTCTGGTTTTGAATTGTAGGAGGTCACTTTTTTGCTTCTACATAAGTAACTCTTAATGTATTACAAAACGATTTCTCCAACAACCCATCTATCTGAAGGAGTTCTTGTTGCAGTAAAGCTATATTTTCTTGATTATCAAAAAATCATGCGCTCAATGCTAATTCTAACTCTTTTGCATCAATGTTTTTACTTTGATCTTTATCTAAATTTCCTAAAGTTTCTGCCATTAATTAATGCTATCTAAAAGCATTTGTAGCTCATCTAATTCTACTTTTCTTTCGACAAGCTCTTCGTTCTTAATTGTTGATAATTCGCTTTTTAACTTGCCAGTATGCAAAGCTTCTTTACTGTTTTTTATCTTCTCTTGTAAAAAGCGGCTAATAGTTGCTAATGACTCATTTGTAACATACTCACTTTCTACAAATGCAATTAATCAGTCCGCCATATCTCGATATGGTTTTAGCTTTGCTAGAACTAATAAAATAATGGTTTTTTGATCCATGATAATTAGAAAAAGACTATATAATAAGTATACATAAATTACAGGTTTAGGCAAAAATGTATGTAGTGTATTTGCGTATGAAAACATAGATACTTACTAGCATCCGATGCATTACCTAGGAGAAACTGCTACTTAATAACGTAATTGCTCAAACACCGTTTGCAACTCATATACTCTTGCCAAGTTCTTCCAATTTTTTTCTTTACGGAAACGTGCTTCTAGAGTATTAAGAGTTTGTGTGATACGTAGGACTGCAGATTGTTTCTGTGAGGGCGGATAGATAGCAAACGCACTTCTAATTTTTAGTATAGAAAGATCTAGTGCGTTTTCTTCAGCCGAAGTGAGATGCCTGCGGCCTAGTTGCGTCAAGTACTCATCAGCATGAGGAATTCCATTATCCCCATCGCTCGCCATAAGTGCATCGTATACAATATGCGGATGTGTTGGTCCGTATTTATTATACCCCAATCCAATGACGCCAGCAACGATTGGTGCTGCCAATGATGTCC
The DNA here is from genome assembly GCA_038211735.1 of Candidatus Absconditabacterales bacterium. Classification (GTDB taxonomy): domain Bacteria; phylum Patescibacteriota; class Gracilibacteria; order Absconditabacterales; family Absconditicoccaceae; genus JBBQVK01. The sequence goes on from JBBQVK010000001.1 coordinate 541,917, forward strand.
CATCAGCAATCATATACTCACCGAATTCACTACCTACAAGTGCGGTCGAAACAACTCCTTCACCATACGCGTAGACGTCAACACACCTTCCGTAGTTGGCTCGCACATGAGGGAGTCACTTCTTATCTACTGATCCAACGCCGATAATCATCTCTTTGAATGACTCATTACACACAGGAGATACAGGATGTAGCGATGTATTGATGCCAACTTGATCTCACAAGATATCCTCTCCATTTCCTGCGGCAATAACTACTACAACACCATGTTCCCATGCATACACAAATGTATCCGTAAGCTGTTTGAGAAACTCACCGTCTTTTGAACTCAAACTTAGGTTGATAATATTTGCACCATTATCGACAGCATAGCGGACCGCTTTATCCATGTATGCAGCATTATAACAATCTTCAAAACTACACATGATGATCGGCATGAGTTCTATTTTTTTTACGATTCATGCAATGCCGATTTGATTGTTCGGCAATGCTCACAATATACCTGCTACTTGAGTTCCGTGCGACCCATAGGGAGTCATGTCGCCATTATGACCGATAAAATTCCATCCAAATCTATCATCTATGTATCCATTTCCATCATCATCTATATTATTTCACGCGATCTCATCTTTATTTTCCCATAACTGTCCACCCATATCTGGATGGTTCGCGTCTATTCACGCATCGATCACTGCGACTACAACATTTCTAGGAACATTGATCATCTCTCGTGCTTTATCGATATTCATTGCAGAGATTCGATATTGTTGCCGGCCGATAGTATCATTGGTGGGTGCATCAAGACGGAGTTCTAAGTTTTCCAATAGGCGTCCTATCAACTCTTCATCAGTAGCGTCTTGCGCTAATTCTTGAGCTTTTAAGCCTACTGTCTCAGCATCTTCCCGTCTATGTAATCCAAACCGCGCTGCAGACTCTAGATAATACAGACTAAAATTCCCTTCATCATCGGTTTTGTATTTTCTTGCGTTTTCAATCAACCCTATCACTTTCAGGAACTCTTTCTGTTTATACTGCTGCCGTCATCGTCCTACGTATGCTTGGACGATAAGTATTTCTATACGTTCATCCCTATCTACGAACAGTTGTAGAAGTTTTTTATACTGAGAGACCGCGTCTTCATACTGGTGCGATGTGTGCAATGCAACTCCTTCATCCAACATCTCCTGCGCCTTCAACAGCATTTCGTTATGACAGTCGACATAAGCTTTTTTCGCTGCGTAGTAATCTTCCAAAGCTGCGTCGCCCTGCTGGTATGCGTTGATGATTTGTTGTAATTCTCCGTATTTAAGTGAACAATCAAGATAACGTAAAGCAGGGAAACTGTCTTGAAATTGCGCGTGCGCCAAGAAAGGCAAGGTCAGCAAGCCTAAAATAATAGATAAACTTATTGCGTACAATCTCTTCATTACGGTCACTATAGTTATTTCATTGTTCGTTTCGATAGCAAATAATCTCTTTATATTGTATTCGTAGCTTACAAGTATACCACTAGTCTATAATGTATATCTCATCAATTGTTGGACGGGTTTACCGTCATGTACTCAAACCAGTTCTTTTCTGTTTCAACCCCGAGCACATGCACGAGGTGTTTGTGAAGACTTGAGATTTTTTGTGACGCTTTAGATTTACTAAGTTTATTACGCGCCAATTATTTCAGTACAACAACGATGCACTATCGCAAACTCTTCTTTGAATTCATTTCTCAAACCCTGTGGGACTAGCTGCGTGATTTGATAAAGACATACAGCTAGTTGATATTATGTGAGACGTTTGATTTGGCCGAGAAGAGTGCGGATCTATTACCTATGGTTCTTATGAAGGCAATCCTTGAAAAAGACTATATCGTCTTGTAAAATCTCAATGAATCGTGGTGAACTACTGATTGAAAAGTAAGTGAATTCACTACACAAAGGATGCGCTTAAAAAAATAGTCCCTAAAATTCCACTCTTCGTATCAGTTGCAAAAACTAATTGTACTGAAACATGCGAACTGAACGTTTGAATCGAAGATTATGTTTCATCTTTGCGCGAACTAAAGGATCTGAAAAACATTTCTGGATTTGTACTTAATATCTCTTGTCCAAATTCGTTTGGTGGGGAGGATTATACTACACCTGACCGTCTTGCGATGTTACTTAGCAAGACACAGAAAATATGAGTAAATACGCCGATATTCGTAAAACTACCGGTCGATAAACCTCGAGAAGATTTCCGCCCACTCATCCAAACATGTGTCTCTCATGGCATCCAAGGAGTAATAATTGCAAATCTCACCAAGAAAAGAGAACATATTATCGAAAAAGATGAGATCAAAGGACTTCCGTGATGAATTAGTGGAAAACCAACTCAGCAACTAAGCGATGATCTCATTGGTAAAACATATCAAGAGTTCGGTGATAAAATCATAATCGTCTGAGTCGGTGGGATATTTTCTGCTGAAGATGCGTATGAAAAAATTAAACAGGGAGCAACGCTTGTACAATTAATTACGGGTATGATTTTCCAATGACCGCAACTAATAGGAGAGATTAATTCTTGACTTGTACGTCTTCTGCAAAAGGATGGATTCACACATATCTCACAAGCAATTGGAAAAAACTGTAGATAGTTTTGTCGCAATAGTTAAGGATAATTATCGTATGCGACTTCTCGTTGCAATTTCAGTATAATTGGCTATCAATAGCCCACTTGGAAGCATTCTACTGACAGGTAATCCATAAGTTAGAATATGCGCTAGCGAAGAGTCCTTGTTACGTAACACTATATTTTATGCCATCGTAGCTCAGCTGGTAGAGCACTTCCATGGTAAGGAAGGGGTCGGCGGTTCAATTCCGCTCGTTGGCTCCAGTATAAAAAATCACTACTACATAGATCTGCATCATGCAGATTTTTTTTATTTAAAAAAACCGGGCGAGAACATTTTCCCACCCAGTCGACTTAATCAAAATCAACACTTCAATCGTTCTGCTTACAGAGGACATTCCTCTACAAGTCTTTCAATAGAATTCATAAATTTTACGATTTTATTACTTTTGGAAATCCATTTTTTTCTCCCCAACCGAAAGGATCGTCTTGCCAAGAGGCGAGAAGTTCTTTCTCATACTCATTGATAAACTTTTCTCTGGTTGCTACGTCGAGCATAGTGCTGAACGTTAGTAGTGAGTGCCTGTGAACTTTAGCAAGTTTAAATGCATCGTTCGCAGCTTTGGTTTCATAATCGAACACTGAAATACAGTCAGAAATTTCCGCCGACACGTTTTGTGCTTTAGTTATCTCTTTGATAGAACTGCCTCCAGTAGAGACTAAATCCTCTATAGCAAGAAATCGCATTCCATACATCCCTGTAAAACTTTTGTGAGAGACTGGCGATGCAGTGATTTGATGCACTGAGAAGATATTGATATTTGCTTTCGCAAGAACTTCCCTGGCGACAGCGTCTTCTATGTCCATGTTGTGGGTAGAAAGAACTACGTTCTTGATGCCCGTCAAATCACCTTCTATCTGCTTACCAACACCATGATTTTTAGGTGCTGGTCGCATATAAAGTAACGGCATGTCATTCTGCTGTGCAAAAACAATCTCGCTCGGTAATGCTCTCGGATACGATGCAACGATTGCATCATATCTCAACTCATAACTAAGTTTCTGATTTTTTTCCAAACCAGAGAACACCAGAAACTCTGCCTCCTCTCCTTCTCCATCCGGTATGACCAAAGGAACCCTGTAGTGCGCAGCTATCAATGCAGCCAGCCATATCCCAGCACTTGGGACTGCTAGCACAGCATTGAAACTCTCCTCGAAATGCTGTTCTTCAATCTTATCCAATGCAAGACTGAGTATAAGTTCTCGATTTTCAGGATGCGAAATATGCATCCGGTTGTCGTTGTAGATCGGCATCCGATATCCGGAGGCCCAGGTAAATGGCTCTGTCGGTCGAAGTTTGATTGCACCAATTCTCAAAGAACGGCGAGCAAGCTCTTCCGCGGTAACCGTTATGGTACTGTTTGTAAATAGATCGTTCATAAGGTATATCAGTTTTTGGTTTTAACAAAAAAAATTCCTTTCACGTTTGTGGCTGTTAAAGAAATCTGTCTTATATTTTATAAGTAATCTTACAAGCAAGTCAATATCAGCATACGTACGAACGGATTGCATTTTTTCGCTCAGTCGCTACTATGTCTGCATGAAAAATATGTACAAACTTGCCGCGATTGTTGGAGGCGTAATCATAGTTATATGAGTCTGAATCTGGTTTTTTTTATCGAGACCCGGAGAGTTTTCTTTGCAACCAATTTCTATTTTAAGTTCGCGTCACGCACAAAGAGAGCCAATTGAGATTCCTGTTCTCCCAACTGATGTGTATATCTGATCTGGAATTTTAAACGGTAGTACTTGAATCGATCAGCACGAAATTAGAAGTGAAGTTATAAAACAATTAGTTGCACAATGATTTTCAGGATTTATCACGGTGCCCTATCCTACAAGTTGATACAACGCACTCACGGCTAGCGGTGTTGGGGTAACGTATGTAGTAAATACTATTCTTTCATGAAATGACGATCTTGATTTATTTCTTTCAGGAATGGATTTCGATACGTTAAAAGAGTTAAAAATCTCCAGAGGAAAACGATCCACACGATCACATATTCAGTTGTTTAGAAATACAAAAGACCTCGAAAATCTCTGATATACAGTCGTTTCTCACAGGACAAGAATCAACAAAGACGAAGCCTACAGACGTACGAATATCTCGCAAGCGTTCAAATTACTCTCTTATGTGAGAATCATTCTTCCTGGTGAGCAGTTTGAGTTTTTGAAAAATGCACAGTATGATGGCAAAGAACAAAAAAATTATTTAAACGGATATGCGATTATCGAAAACGATGAAATAAAAGTATACGGAGGAGGAATCTGTGGTGCTAGTACTGCGATCTACCAGTGAACAGTAACCAACAAATCATTACAGCCTACAAAACTTAGGAGTCACTCTAAATGGTTTACTAGTCTCTATACAGCTACTATAAACTGACAGCTTGTTAAAAATCCATGAATTGACGCAGCGATCTATGAAGGTGTATTGGATTTCCATGTGAAGAATATTAGTACACATCCAATCATTATCGTGATGAACTATGATGGTAGTTATGGATGATTAGAACAGATATTTTCATTGGGGTACACGGGAGATTTGGGAAGCATAGAGTATGTTGGTGGATATCGTACAAGTATGGTCGTGCCTGATGATTCACCATTACCTGAACAAGCTGAGATAGCTGCAGTAGCAGCAGATTCATTTGATAGCGATTGGATTAGAAATGGTGGAGATGATAGTACTGGCGACAATAACGAACAGACAGCAAATCAGTTGCCTACTACCGACCCAACAACACCTCCGCCAGCAGGTGATACATCGATCAGCGCCGCTCCCGAAGAGAGAACCAAAACAATTTATGGCGGCTGCTATACGCGGCTGATTAACTGAGAAAAAAAGCAGAGCTGCTATAGAGAAGTCAAATAGTTTTCAAGGTTTTTAAAGCGCACAGAAGATCTAAGTTCTTATTGACGTACTTATAGGAAAGGCTATAAGGAGTTTACCGCTATTGGGATCATTAAAACAAAACAGATGCAAAACGATTTTATTTTTACAAACATATCGGATCCCGAATTAATTTTGGGGAACTGGTATGTACATCTCACAAATAACCGGGAGGAATTGAAGGTAAAAATAGATGAAGCCTTTGCTCCCCTTATACAAATCGCTGACAGATCGAATGAAAAGTTTATAGCTGTGAATCTTAATGATTTATCTATGTGCTTAGAGTTCGGCGAGGTATCGCTTCACATCATCCAGTATGATATCCAGAAATGTTATGTCCGGTTTGAACTCTACATCGATGGGCATCTCTTCCGCGCAAATATAGAAGAGTGGCGGGCTATTGCGTTCGCAAAAGCTTTTCATCTACCTGTACACTGTTCTGAAGAGTTGTGGTATGACATAATTACCGACATTACCAGAAGTAAGCTCACTGCCTACAATACTGGATTCCTACACCTAGCTATACCATTCGTTCGTAGTATTGCTGACGACAATCGCGAACCACTCAACGTAAGAGAGGCTGCTTCCAAAAGAGAAGGAATTATCTACCAAGAGCTTGGGAAACGCTCTAAACTAGGAGGACTGGTGGGAGGACTCACACAAAACAAAATAGACGATAGCAAAAATATTTAGCTGTAGTCCTAGAGGGGATCGACTAATAAAACTTATAAAAAAAGAGCCTTGCGAATCGCAGGGCTCTTTTCAAATGATGAAACATCATTTATTTGATAGATCTAGTAATAACTATCCTTCTTGATCTATCCAACACAGGAACAATCTAATGAGTTTTCAAAAGACATGGGCCCATGTTATGAGGATTACCTTTTTTTAGAAACTTGTTGTTCTATCGGTTTTGGTGTAAAATTTTTGATTTTTGTTTTTTTGTTTTTGTTTTTTGTTGATAGACAAGCAAATAACCTACCGCTTAGGGGGAATGAAGGAACTTCCTAAAAAGTAATCCAGATTATTTTGTTTTTGTATGGTAATCTTTTGTTTTCAGCCGTCTTCAGTACCGGCGCGAAGTGAGTTATTATTGGCACATCACCTTGTTTTGAGGTGAATATGCTCCATCACTGACTATATTATTATATCACATATTTTCTGTATGTCAAATATAGAAGGACTTTTTTACCTTATATTTATATCATCAAAAACTCTAAGAACGGCTTATAATAGGGCTATTTAATAAAAAACCCATCATTTCTGACAGGCTTTTAATAGTCTATATAAACAGGGGTTACCCAACCATAGTCTCCGCAACTGCCGCTTCGATCACTTGTTTGATCTCTGCTTCTATCTCTTCTGTTAGATTTTTCTCTGCAACGATCTTATCGAGTAGTCCTTTAGAAACTGTATCAAGTTTTTGGTAGAGATTTTTTTCAAAAGGAAGAATCTTATCCAAAGGAAGGTTATCTAAGTATCCATTAATTCCTGCATAGATTACTATTACTTGTTTTTCGAAAGGGATTGGAGCATTTACTCCTTGTTTCAATAGCTCCACCATTCTCTTTCCTCTTTCCAATACTCTCTGGGTCGACTCATCTAAATCCGAAGCGAACTGCGCGAACGCTGCCATCTCTCTATAGTTCGCAAGCATCAATTTTAGTTTACCAGATACTTTTTTCATAATCTTAGTCTGTGCATTACCTCCCACACGCGATACTGAGAGACCTACGTTGATAGCTGGCCTTACTCATGAGTTGAATAAGTCGGTTTCCAAGAAGATCTGTCCATCAGTGATAGAAATTACGTTGGTTGGGATATATGCAGATACGTCACCTGCTTGCGTTTCGATAATCGGAAGCGCAGTGAGTGATCCTGTTTTCCCTTTCACTTTACCTTTGGTAATTTCTTCAATATATTCAGCGCTTACTCTTGCTGCTCTTTCTAATAATTTCGAATGAAGATAGAAAACGTCGCCAGGGTATGCTTCACGTCCAGGAGGTCTTCTCAGAAGTAATGATACTTCTCTATAAGCAACCGCATGCTTACTAAGGTCATCATAGATCACCAATGCGTCTTGACCGTGGTACATGAAATACTCACCAATCGTGCATCCAATATAAGGTGCAAGGTATTGCATAACAGATGGGTCTGCTGCAGAAGCGCTTACTACAACGGTATACGCCATAGCACCAGCATCTTGTAGCGTCTGTACGATTCTTCTTACCTTGCTTTCTTTCTGTCCGATTGCGACGTAGACGCATATCATATCTTGTCCTTTTTGATTCAAGATCGTATCGATAGCAACAGCGGTCTTACCTGTCTGTCTATCTCCGATAATTAATTCACGCTGACCTCTTCCGATTGGAATCATCGCGTCGATAGCTTTGATACCGGTAAGCATCGGCTGATCAACCCCTTGTCTAGTAATAACTCATGGAGCAACGATCTCTACTGGAGCTGTTTCTTTTGAACTAACAGGTTTTTCTCCGTCAATCACTTCACCTAGTCCATTCACTACGCGACCTAAATATTCTGGCCCTACGGGTATTGAAAAAATAATTCAAGTTAATTGTACCGTGTCACCTTGCCTAATTTGTACCATATCTCCCAAGATAAGGACTCCTACTGCAAACTCAGTAAGGTCAAGTACAAGCCCTTTTATACCGCTTTCAAACATAACAATCTCGCTAAGTTTAACATGCGATAGACCAGAAACAGTTGCGACTCCATCTTTCACTTCCTGTACGATACCTTTTTCAGATAACGAATCTTTGAGATCTTTGGAAGCGATCGACTGCTCGATTCTTGATAGTAGTTGTTCGGTAAGTGACATCAGGTAACATAGATAAGGTAAAAATATTTGTTTAATGGTTTATATCAGTAGCGAGTTAAAGTATTTGATAAGCGAGTAAATGCATGTAGGTGCTATTGGGTGCATTTAGGAGCGTTCAAATCTTTAAGGAGCAACTAAGCGATTTATTTTCAAAGATTTACTGCAATACTTTATTCACATCCCCATCAAACGTCCTCTTGTACATACGATCTCCTTCTTCGACTTGTAAACCCAATGTATCAGACTTTTGAAAATCATAGTTAGCACCTTCAGGAAGAATATTTTCTTTGGAGGCTTTCATAGTAGCTTTTGTGGTTGTATCTGCATGAAGTTGTTTAGCGATAGCATCAAGATCCTTCTGCGTAATGCGGTTTGCAACCAATCCTTTTGCAATTTCGTCCACAATCTTCTCTACATCTTTCTCAGAAGTAGCTAATTCAGTAAGACGCTTAACAAATTTCTTGGTATGCATTGCTAATTACATTTGAAGATTAAATTATTTTTGTGAGCTAAACTCTTTGGCAAGTTGATCAAGATATGCGTCTTGAACAGACGCTTTTTCTCCAGCAACTTTTTGTACAACTAATTTCGAAATATGTTTTACTGAGTCGATAAAATTATTTTCAAGTTCTTGATTCATGCGTTGAGCAGATCATTGCGCTTGATTTATAAGTCCTTCAGCTTTTTGATTTGCTTGTGCTAAGATCTCTTCTTCTTTCTTTTTGCTAAGTAATGTAGCTTCTTGCAAAAGCTTTTCTTTGTGAGCCTTGCCTTCTACAATCAGCTGATCTACTTGCGTTTGAGCCTTAGCCATTATGTCTGCATACTCTACTTTCGCATTCGCAATGGTGGCTATATCATGCTCTCTCTCATCGAGTTGTTTCTTGATCTTTCCACCGAAAAACTTCACGAAGATAAACAAAAAAATCGCAATATTGATCACCTGCGCAAGTACGTTGAAAAGTATCGTCTGTGTAGACGGCTCTTCATGTGTTGTTTTTCCTTCTACAGCAACTCACTGTACGGCGACGTGTTCAACTTGTTGCCCATTTCCATCGATATCCATATACCGTACGTACAAACAAAATAAATTTTTCACAAGAGATGGCTGAAGATCGAATGATGTTCATTTTTCTATTGCTCTCTAAACAGATCCAAGAATCTGGAATGCAATTACCAATCCGTAGATCGCGACCGCTTCTGTAAACGCAAGTGCCAAGATAGCAGGAACGAATGACTTGCTTGTAGATTCTGGGTTTCTTGCGATACCAGCTACCCAAGCGTTACCAATCAATCCTAGTCCAATACCTGCACCCAATGCTGCTAAACCAATAGCTAATCCTGCTCCAACTTGTACTGTCATAATAGTTATATAATAGATGATAAAATAAGTAACTAACTAATGTGTTGCTGACTCGCCGGCCATTTTGAAGTAGACGAGTACGAGCGTACTAAATACAAATGCCTGTATACAACTTACCAAGAGCTCCATAAGAAATACAATCAAAGGAGTTAGCAAAGGGACATGGATAAATGTTTGTGTAGCACCTACCACAAGGCCCAATAACACCATTCCTGCAAATATATTTCCAAAGAGTCTCAACGATAACGACAGCACTTTCGCAACTTCTCCTATTGCTTCGATAAACCCAATGAATAATCCAATAAGGATATCAAATGGCTTCAGCAGAAGCGTCCCTATACTATTTACTTTTGGTATAATTCCAAATCATTTCCAAGGGATATATTTTTCAATAAAATGGAGTCCGTTATGCCTAAATCCAAATGCCAAAGAACCACCAACACATAAAAGCGCGAGCGCACCATTGAAGTAGACATCACTTGTCACAGGTCTAAAGTACTGATGTAACCAAGGTAAAACCAAAGCAAACATATCTCCTAAAAGACCTAGAAGGTTAGATCGTAAGATATAGGTAAATAAGAACACGACCAACATAATTACCTTACGTGAAAGGTGCGGATCAATTCCTTGGAAGAAAGTAAACAATCATTCCCACATCGTATCGACGCCTTGCACATAGAGATTATTTATATTGCGTGTCTTGAACGCTCTATAGACCAACACAAAAATTACAAAAAGTATCGTCCCAGCGATCGATGTTATCAACGTTTGCGCTATTTGGAGATTACCGAAATACAAGTAATGGGGGAAAAAAGAGGCTGTTTCCATTGCGTTTTTGTAGTGAAGTTACCCTCAAATACAAGTCAAATGGCTAACTTTATAGATTTTTCTGCACGGAAATACTAGTAAAAGAGCTAGTATTGACTTCGTAAGTATTTATGTTATATTAGAAAAGTTGGTCATTAACAGAACTCGTCCAGAAATAAATGGATAGTGATTGTAAATAAGAACGACATTGGTATATAAAGCGATATCCATTTTAAAAAATAAAACAAACTAAAAATATGAAGAACATGAACCGAAATTATGTAAGAATCGTAGGGCTCTTTGCAGTCGCTGCGTTGTTAAATCATTTTGCTCCTAACATCTTGGGGCATATTACAAGCCTGCCAGGTGCAGAGTCTCCTATCGCTGAAACATTATGGTGCATGGGATTATTTCTCATGTTTGGGTGGGCGTGCAGTAAGTTTAGTGAGGGAACGATATTCCAAAACTTTACTCTGCAGTTGATCGTGGGTATAATACTCCACGATGTACTGGGTCCCATAAACTCTAATGTGATGCTTGCCGTGGTGGTATGCACAGCATTGGCTGCCATAATTTTGAAAGGTGGCGGAGATGAAGTGGAGAGAAGGTTATTCAAGAAAATAGCTTTCCCAACTATAATGATTGCGGTCGTAGGATATCTGGTAACATTTTTTATAATGTTTTCAATTCTCCTTATGCTCGGAATCGATCCAAAAATTGCTGCCCTACTGGCTGCGATTATTGGATCTACTGACCCTGCTTCGCTTATACCTACACTAAAGGATTTGACCTTCAAACCGGAATATAAGCGCATTACTGATATTGCGGTAGCAGAAAGTGCGCTGAATGATGCTGTCGGGGCAATCTTTACTGCATCAGTTGCAGCAATGATCTTGGCGGGGACTTCGGTTGAGTCAGTAGGAGCCCTAGCAAGCGGTCTCTTCAAATCAGAGAATATGCTACATCTAGGTGAACAGTTCCTCTTCGGAGTAATAGCTGGAATTATTGGTTGGGTGATTATGTATCGATATGAAGCTCAGAAATCTGCTGACCATCAAAAAGATATCAAGGAAAGTTCGTATGATTTCGCAATCATACTTGCCGTACCGTTGATCACCTTCTTATTGGCGCAGCTTATCCATGGAAATGGATTTCTTGCAGCGTTTGTGGCAGGATTGCTAGCAAACTACAATCATGGGAAGGAGTACTTTCATAAAACTCTCCATACCATGGAGATTAAAATTGAAAGTATAGCGAAACCAATCATCTTTATGATGGTTGGGCCATTCGTATCATTAGCAGATCTTTGGGAGTATGCACTCCCTGGATTACTGATAAGTCTAGCATTCATGTTGATTGTTAGGCCGCTCGCAGTAGAGATTTCCTGGTTGTTTACAAAAATGACAAGGAAAGAAAAGTGCTTCATGTGGTCTGTGAGAGAGGCAGGAGTAATACCTGTTGTACTCGCAGTCATCACTGTTAGTGTATTTCCACAATTTACTTCACTCCTGCCGTTGACGGCGTGGGTGGTAATCTGGACACTAACAGTATTGCCCGCTATAACGCCATGGTGGGCGAAGACACTGAAAATTGTTGAAGCGTAATAAAAAACCTTAATATGGGACTCTTACAAGAAGGTCGTGCGGAGATAAAAAAAAATCTCCCTGCCATGTTAACCGCTATTCCCTGGTGGTTACGATGGATGAGCTCAAGATTTATGGGATTTTATAAGTGACACTACTTGTTGCTTATAAAAAAAATCCTCTTTCGTATCGAGAGAGGATTTTTTTATTGTCTAAAACATCAAACTTTTTCTTGGAAGTAGGTCCTAAACAATAGAAAACGATCTTTAGGGTAATATTGTATTGCATCCTTCCATTGCAATTTACATTTATCGGATTATATGTATAGTTTGTTGTTCTTTACCAGCAAAAGTCAGAAGTGGCTTGTGAAGGCTCGTAGGCCTTTTTTTAAAACCTACGCGAGAAACGTGCCTCGTGAATGCATGCAAAAATTAATATAAAAATTATACAATGGATAGGCCTGTATTAAAACCAGTAAAATTTGGCCTTATTTTGATTGCCCTTAGTTGGGTACTATCAAATATAGGCACGTCCAATCTGTATGTTTGGATGGAAGCATTTGGCTGGAATTATGCGCCTGGCCAAAACGTTATTACAGCAGCGCTTGCGATTGGACTGTATGGATTTGTACTCTTGTACATGAAGTACATACTTATCGGCGTAATGCATATTGCTGATGATAATCGCTCTGGAGCGGTATTCATCTACAATCACATACGGAGGATGAAAAGGCATATCTCTCCTACTACCATGAAAGTCGCAACAGTTGCGGTCGCAATTAGCGCGATAGCATTGTGCGCTGATGGACTTATCACTGGACCAGTGTCAGTGAGTAGTGCGTTAGAAACGTCCAGAGACGTAACTGGATCGTATGTAGGTTGGGTGAAAGATTTTTTGTCTGGTAGTATATGGGGCTTACCTAAAGTAACGTTTATTGGTATGTCTACGCTATCATTGCTGTTCTTTCTCCATCGGTTCGGACCAAGCAGGTTTAACTTCCTGTTCGGCCCGCTGGTACTCGCTTACTTTGCGAGCTCACTGATCACTGGAATATTATTATGTTTCCATACGGGAGGTTTAGGAATTTTGTGGGAAGCCCTGAATCCGCTACTTCTGTATGAACATATAAAAACGATTTGGATACACCCGTACCGCAACGAAATTCTTGGAGGACTATTTCTGTTCTTCTCAGGTTTTGAAGCTGCGTTCACGGATACAGGACTGACAGGGAAACGCTCCATGTTTTGGGCAGTGAATATCTTCTTGGTATGCGTGTTGTTCCAATATGTGGGACAAGCAAACATGCTCAAGTTTGGTTTACTAGATCAAAATGGAGGATCTCCTTTTAGCCAAGGGCTATTGCAACTCCCAAGCGCTCTAGGGATCATGCACAGTAACTTAGCGATAGCTGCCACCATTATGGCATCTTTCTCGCTCATGGTCGCGGTGCAACACATCTTCTATGAGTTAGCAGAGATCGAATGGTTCGCTCGTCTACGGAAAAAGTATTTCGGCGATGGAGAGTTTGTCTCTTATTTTCTGAATTTCGTCCAATGGATTGGTTGTATGATGATCTATGGAATATTTCAGTACTCGTACAATATGTTAGCTATGTACGGCATTACAATATGTGCGGTACTGATCTCTACCGGAGTACTCATCGGCATACACCAAGCTATCTTTACAAAAGGATGGTTACGGTTCGCATCAATAGTTGTTGTCTTTCTTTGCGCTGTTGGAGAAGTAGTTTTCTTTGCAGCATCGCTCCATAAATGGAATGATGGTGGGTATGTGAGTGTGTTAATAATGTTCTTCATCCTTCCATTATTAATCACGTGGGTATACTTTGAGAAGTACAAGAAAGACCATCAGTATACCGTCTCAAAACAAAGTAAAATGGCGAGAGTTCTCCAAGAACAACTCCTTCCATTATTTAGACCGGAAGGGATGAATGCGGTCTACTGTAAAAAACTAGGGAGTTTAACAAGTACTGATTTTTGTGCAATGAGAGATATGCTCCAGATGTACAGAGTCACGAAATTGTTTATGTTCTCAGTGAGACCTGGTAAATCGTATGAAGTAGCTGAAAGGAAAATCTGCGAAGGAGTGATCGAAATTATTCGCACCTATCCTTCTAAGAGTCCACAGTACAACGACGATATATTAAACTCTATCATTGGTACCTATGAGATACCTCGTGTACCAGATGGAGAATGGGGAGAGTCTGCTTGGAAGGTCTTTAGAGCAAATAGAAATCTGGAGACAATAAATGGCGGGCAAACTTCATTGTGGTTTGGGATAGGCAAAATTCTCTACAAGTATTTGAAAACTAAAGAGGAAAAGACAGATTTCAATCAACCAATTATTTCTATCGACGTCCCTGTTAATACTAACAAACATTTGGGAGCAATTCCAAATATACGCAGTAAGAACGAGGGAAATGTAGTGATGTAAGTTACAGTATTTTAATAAAAAGAGAGGCGCATGCGCCTCTCTTTTTCTTTTTCTTTTTTCTTTTTCCTTTTCCTACTCTATCTGTTACTACACACTTGATTTGCCTTCGGTCGTTGATCCCGGCGCATCGATATTTTTCTCTGCAGGAGTAGGATCTACAGGCTCTTCCTTAGCGTATGTATTTGGCTCCACAGTATCTGTATTTGGCGCCGTAACAGTTTGTACTCTCGACTGAGAGACCGGAGCAACTTTAACATCTTCCTTTGGTAAAGGTGTATCGTTGGTAGTGTCGTCGTCTTCTGTTAATTGCTTTTGTTTTCTCGCTTTGAGTGCGAATAACACAATCAATATAATAAACGCTACCGCTAGAATTCCAACAACTATAAGCACAACCTTTATTACTTTGCTCAATATACTCTTACCTCCTGAACCGCTTGGTTGGTTTACAATCGCATCAGGATTTTCTTCAGTCCCACACGTTTTGGAAGGTAATTCATAATAGGTAACAATATCACACAAACTATTTTTTACATAATTGAAATCTACTATATCGATAGAGCCAGCATCTCTTTCGCGTGACGCAATTTTGAAGATCTCATCGAGAGCCGTTTTCATAGCTATTTGATCACCATTTGCTGCTTCGAATTGTACGAAGAGAGCTTCTACTTCTTTCTGCACAGTATCATCAAATCGGACAAGAGCATTAGATTTTGAGGTATCGTAGATTGTGCCTCAGAAACTAGATTGTACCGTACTATCAGAGAGCGCCTTGAGTAAGGTGGTTACGCGGGCGTTGTGTTTAGCTTCCAGTAGATTTGGATTGTCAGTAAGTAGGCGGCGGAGGTCGATTACTAACGAACTCATCTCATCTTTTTCACCAAGACTAGATCTAAGATTTATCAACAATGTTTTATAAAATTGTGTAAGGTCATCATTAGCGTCTTTTGGTAAGTCTAAGAGTAGTTCGCTTATTTCATCGTATGCCCACTGATATTCTTTAGGGACCGCTAACTCCTCTACATCAAGGAATCTAAAGACAACATCTTGTGTAACTTGTTGTCCACCACGAACAAACGACACTCTTGCCCATTGCTCATGGACACTCGGCTCTAATTGTTTTGTATACAATTGGTTACATGAGAGATCGTCATCGTTTGTTGGATCTCCATCACTATCGCTATCTTCGGTAATATCTAGATCGATACTACATTCTCATTCTGTAGAAACCATATACATGGTTACCTCATAATTTAGCCCTCTACCTAATGTAATCTCGTATGCTCCAGAGTCAATTGGCAAGGCTTGAGGAATACTTATCAATCATAACTGTCCAGTAGTTGGGGGAGTTAACTCGAGCGTAGCTCTCTTGGATTGAGAATTACCAAATGTGTCTAAGATTGTCAACTTTGCTAAGTAAGTCCCATACTCAGGATACGTGTACAGTAGAGTCGTTTCATCGTGGATCACTGCACCACTTACTGTTGCACACAATCTCGTGTCCATACATAATTCGCGTGTCTCAATCTCTCATACACTTAAGTCTTTCAAAAGAACATATTTATCGAAACTGCTCGTAACCAACGAAGGAGTGAGCGATTTCTGGACTGAGATAACTTCTGAGTTTCCGACTCAAGCACGACCTCTATAGTAGACGGTTACTTTTGGCTTCTTCTCACCAGGAGTTTGATAGACATATTTTATCACATCGTCTTTTGTCGTAAGATCAACTTCTCCGTCGCCATCGAAATCATATTTGAAATATCTTGTAGAGTCAAAATCTGGTTTTTGGGATAGTATGCTAGACTTAGTCGTAAACACTACTTCATCACCGACTTTTGCATTTGTTGAATTAGTGATCAATGTAACGATTGGTACATCCAGACTATTTTCACTAGGAGGGAAAAATATTATCGGTCCTTTCCCAAGGAGTGCCTCACTTGTTGATTCGCCTCCATCATTATCTACCAATCTTACTCCAAATGCATACTCAGTCGGATAGTGCGGTTTAGGTACGACAAATGTTGTCGAAGGCACGCTCGAAGGCGTTATCTTCAGTGATATAATTCTGTCAGGATCATCGCTCGGATAGTAATACCATACAAAGTGAGAAATAATCCCGTCTGGATCTTTTGCTCCTTGTGCTTGTAAAGAAACAACTATCGGATCGATGCTCACGTCATTAAAAATTTCTCTCTGCGCAGACTGAGCTCCTGGTACTCCTATCCCAACAGCATTACCTCCACCTGATTGTGGGAAGGAAAGTATGAGATTCTGTAACGTAGGCAACGCATTCAGCACATCAAACCAAATTCTACTTTGGCTGTGTTTACCGACATTCGTATCATCTACTATTACGTCTATGTACTGGCATCCAACTACAGGGAAGTTGTATGTCAGTAGTGGCTTCTCATAAATTTCATCGTTCTGAGGGTGAAAAGTAATTGCCAAATCAGTATTCCCACCAAGTACATTCACAGACTTACTTGCGGAGATATTGAGCTGTTCGTATCTTTCTACTAGGAATGCAGGTTGAGCCTTCCCTTCAGAATCTACACACACGCTTTGTGGATATAAGAGTGTATTTGTTCTTTTTATTTCATATGCAAGTACTGGAAGATCTTGTTGTCACATAAATACCTGCCTTACTATCTCATTACTCTCTCCTGATGGGGTTACCACAGAGAGTTTAACATCATATATTCATGCTTTGTTATAAACATGTTTGGTAGTTGGGTCTTGTGTTTGTTGAGTTGTCCCATCACCAAAATCCCATGTATAGAAAGCGACTGTCTTATTAGTCTTAGCTGCGAAAGATATTTGATTTCATCGATTTGAAACTAAGGGTGTAATCATAAGTTCTGGTCTCAGAGTCGATGTCACATCAAGCTCTTTTTCAATCTGTGTTTGTACTCAATAGCTATCTTCTACCTGAAGCTTTATTTTATATTTCGCCGGTTCGTCCATACTAACGATAAGTTGCTTTCCATCATCCACAACTCTATTGACGGTAACTCCTTGTGTCGGAGCAAAGAATCGCTCATAAGACAGCTTGTCAGATCAATTACGGACATCTTCATCGAAACTCCCTGCAGCGTCTAAGATAAACTGTGAAGGATACTTGAGATCACTAGATGATTCGACAGTAAATGTTGGTATCGGAGGGGTAGATCACACATAGATCTGTTCAGTATCATAACTACTCGCCCCAAGCACATCAGTGACAGTCAACTTAACTGTATATGTTCCAGGAATACTAAACTTTCTACTGAGTTCTTTCGCCTCAAGAATATCTATCTGATTTCCGCTAGGATCAGTAATCAATCGTTGATAACTCTTAATCTTTGAAGTTAATGAGTATGAAGCAGCTGCATCAAATAAGAAGAGGTCAGAGGTTGTTCCCTCTTTTGGCGTCATTTTTATCGATGCTACTGGATCAGATACAGAGATCTTATAACTCTCTTTGACTCTATTGCCTTCATTATCGACTAGCTCTAATGAAAGTGTATACAGCCCATTCTCTGGGAAAAGATGTTCGAACTGATCTGGAGACCCTTCTCAAGATTTCTTGAAACTATATACAGGTTGCGTTCATTGGATTGTCCACACATATGAAACGATAGTCCTTTCTCAAATTGGTGCTGTTGCAGTACCATCGATAAAGACACCGTCCTTCGCGTCTTGTGTCCCAACTTTCAACACAAAGTCAGTCGTTGCTTTCTTCCCATCGACATAGACGACGATATTTGCAGCTCTAGGAGCTACATTTACAGAGGTAGAATCTTCTCCATCAAAAATCCCTTCAGTGAGATTGTTTGCACTTCTGACTGTTAGATGGACAATATGGTTACCTGGTTTGGTGAACGTATAATTGACCACTGGTCCTTTCCCAATTGGTTGTTCGTCTCCGTCGGTATCTTTGTAATATCGGAAAAAATTATCTGAAGGAATAGTATCAATAGATGGGTCTACACTGGCTCTCGCATCTAGTGTGACGTTCAGAGGTGATGGACCATCTTTTGGTTTAACCACGATATCGGGTTTGACCGTATACTTGGTTTGTATATCCGTGACAATTTCGCCAATAGGTGAAAAACATCTATCTCTGAAAACATAATATTTATTTTCTGTATATCATTTACTGAGATCGTCAGTGGTGAGTAAGCACTGCTTGTAGATGACATTATTGTTTGGCGACTGAGGGAAATATTCAAATACTGTATTGAAAATTGTATGTAGCTCCTTGAACTTCGTAGCATCCATATCGCTACCTACGGAGTTCGCGGCTGTTATATCTTCTAGCAAACCAACTAATTGTTCTCGTTTCCCAGCGATTTGATAGTTAGGATAATAATCCGCAGGAACGTTAGAAGCCGCAGCCCACACATAGCCTAGGCATAAAACGACTATCCCAGTTACTATTCATAGAAATTTTTTGTTTGTATACATGTTTTTATTTGGTGGATTAAACGTCATTCAAAATATTTTTCCTACGCGGAGATAGGGGTCTTATATGCTCTATAAGTATAGGGAAATTGAGGCATTTATGCAAAAATTAGGTATGCTAATTTAGAGTATTTTCGGCCCTTTAGCGGCCAAATACGTACTAGCCACATTGCTCTCATGTGGCATATAGTCACCTGAAAGTCACTTAATACTCGGGCAAGGCAGTACAAAGCCATTTATTGCATCACGATAGCTGTTTTGGAAGCGGTCGATAAAGACTTCATTGCGCACCAAGTCGCTAATGAGCACCAAATCATGATTTGCCGGAAGATATTGGCGTAGTCGTTGACACAAGTTATCAGTGAAAAATTGCACTCCTTCCTCGATTAATTTTTTCAGAAATGCATTTTGTTGTATTTCCTGTGCACTGCCCCAGAAGTATTTTTCTATATCGTGCTCTATGTAACACGCCTTGAGCAATTGTATTCACATATTCAGATAATGGACGTCTTGATAGCTATTGTGTTTAACCAAAATAAGTTGGCACGAATCCTCCCAAATATACAACATACAAAATTGTTCTTTGTGAATATGATTTGCGAGATAGTCAATCATACACAAACTTCTAGGATAGAGCGTCATACGACGATCGCTAAAGAAACGGTCTCCTTGCGCGATTCTGAAGGTTGTTACCGCATCTGGCTTGAGGAAAAAAAGTTGTAGATCGAACATCAGCTGCCCGGATTTCCCTACTAGGAAATTACTTGGTTCTCCATCTACACGAACATTTACTATGCGATGAGTCACATAGGGAGAGTGAACTTGTGTGGTATATTTTACATGCGAAATTTTTTCATCGATAAGACTTTTCAACTGAGAAATATCGAACGGTTTATATGAAGTGAAATGGATCGAAAACATAAAATAATCAAAGTAACGTTCATCGAGCAAAAAATAGATAAGTTGGTCGGTTTCTAGCCACGTCGTAATCTTGGGAATTAAGTCATACCAAGACTCAAACAGGCTTTCTTTCTGCCGCTTGTCACTATCTATCTCATACTTGTCGATATGTGTATCGAGCTCATGGAAAATGAACATGGGTCGTTATTGAAATAAAATTTTAGTCAATTGAGTAATTGGAATTTGAGATTAGAGAAGGAACGAAGCTTGTTGAATAAAGGACGATCCGCAGCGAAAGAAGTGAGTGAGGACTACGGAGTAGCCGGCTTGTCCGGATACCAGCGATGATTCGACAGCTGAGAGACTGATTTATTCCGTAAGACACTCATCGCTCAATAAATCTGAAGTTTTACTCAAACTGTTTATGACTAAACAAATCTGTATGTAGTTTTTCTTTATACCCATCCAGCAACTTCCCCAACGAAGGTTCTTTTATCAATAACTTTTCCAAACTTTTATCCAGCGATGCGTATTCGCCTGATTTTGGATAGACGTAGGTGATAGGATCTAGTAATCATGTCGGTCTGATAATTTGTTGCACGATCTGGTCACTTATTTCAAGTTCATAATTTGCTGGTGTTGCAGAGACATAGAGTGTTTTTGCATTTTTCTTTCTTCTTTTTTCCATGTCAGGATGAACATGCTTAATATCGTACTCTTTCCATCACAACATTACTGAAAGTTCGTCAAAGTTAATTGGTCTATGATGTAGCGCAGAAGGTAGTCTAAATCAGTGATCTACGAGGGTTTGTTTTCTAGAACTATCTGCACGAGGCATCCCGCCCAGCTGAGGAATGCTCATATGCGACTCATCAATAATACACAAAAAATCATCTGGGAAGTAATCAAACAATGTATTTGGTGGAGATCCATCTAATCTATTTTCAAAATACGGCGAGTAGTTTTCTATCCCATTTACAAATCCCGTCTCTTGAATCATTTTCATATCATAACTTACTCTTTTCTCAAGTCTTTGCGCTTCAGTGAGTAGCTTTCTTTTCGTAAAGTATGCTACTCTCTCTTTTAGTTCCGCATTTATTTGTGGTACTATGTCAGCGATCTGTTTCATATCTTGTAAGTACTGTGTAGCGGGCCAGATAGTAATGTGCTGTAGACTCTCAATTAACTTATATGTAAGCGCGTCTTTCACTTGAATCATCTCGAGCGTCTTGTCATTGAAGATCAACCTATAGATAACTTTTTCTGTACTTGCATGAATATCGATATTCTCGCCTTGTTGGTCAAACATCCCTGCATCTAATCCTCCTGTAGACGGCTTATATTGCATATGTATGAGCTGTGCTTTGAGGTCTTCGATCTGATAGTTGTGCCCAGTCAGAAGATACAAACGATTCTGTCAAAACATCTCTTTGGTACCTAATCCGTACAACGCAGAGACCGAAGAGACGACAATAACATCCTCTCTACTAAGCAGTGATGCCATCGTCGCAAGTCTGTACATCTCTATCTGTTTGTTGATGGTCGCCTCTTTTTCTATGTAGATACCGCGTTCAGGTAGATAGCTTTCTGGTTGATAGTAATCGAAATAAGAAACGAAATAATGCACAGCGTGCTTCGGGAAAAAATATTTAAACTCTGTCGCAAGTTGCGCAGCAAGTGTTTTATTATGTGAAAGCACTAAGGTAGGCTTATCAAGTTGTTGGACGACGTTGGCCATAGTGAACGTCTTACCTGTACCTGTAGCTCCCAATAACGTAATTTGGTTGAATCATCCAGAAAAACCTTTCACTATCTGTCCGATAGCTTTGGGCTGATCTCCACTTGGTTTATAGGAACTTTCGAGTTGAAACATGCAAGCTTAAAGCCACAGCATTAAAAATCAGATCTACGCCTTTTTATATGCTTTAAGTGGTATATGTGAAGTGAATTTATTCCGCTTTATTTCTCTATCTCTCAATTCTTCTGAATCTATAGACAAGATATACTACGAAGGCGAATATCATCAGACCTATAAGTACATTTGCTGTAGGGCCTACCTGAGGTGGCGTTGCTACTACCGGCACTACTTCTTCTACCGCATCAATTTTTATAGTTTGGATATGTTCTTTACCGACTGCTTTACCGTCAGCATCCAATGCTACTAGTTTGAGGAAGTAATTTCCTGTCTTGTCGATTTGGAATGATATAGTACCATCTTTAATTTTTGGGCTACCTACTTTTGTATATGAACCTTCACTCTGGTGTCTGATATGTACTTCAGCACTCTCCGCAAGATCTGTAGGATCCCAAGTTACTGTAACCTTATTGTCTGCATAGGTGTAACTTACATTATCGAAAATCTTAGTGTCAGCACTTACTGCTGCCTTGTCGGTGGTGAAGGTAACTTCCTCACTAATCATACTTATAGGATCCATTGTTTCATCTGTAGGATGTACAGGAGCAATGAGCACGTAATAAGTTGTCTCTGGTTTCAGGTTTTCAAGCATAACTTTGGTCTTACCTTCATCCATCGTTTCACCTTCTGGTAGATCTTCAACTTCTACTACTGCATCAGCAATTTGATCGTAATCTTGTACTGTTGCTAGAGTAGTCTCTGAGTAATATATTCTATAGTTCTTTATAGGAGTCCCGTCGTAACTTATTTCTGAAATTATAAAGGAAGCAGTATCTGCTCCAATCTCGTCTACCTCTATATCTTTGATACTAGATGGAGACCGCTTATCACTTTCCAAGTTATTTAGGATGTCTTCTGCTGCTGCATGCTCCTCTTGTGGTGCTACATCTCCTGTAGGTTCAGTCCCATCGGCTTGCGATCCAGAACTTTCTTCTAGTTGTTCCAGGAGGTTAAGTAGATCGCCTTCTCCAGTTCCAGAACCGGTCCCTTGTGCAAAAGTGAAAATTGGGAGAAAAGTACTTATTACTAAAGACAATATAACCACAGGGGCTATTCATTTAGATGTAATCATGAATAACGGTAACGTTAAATGAGTAAAGATATCTGTCAGACTGTAAGCAATTCCCAACTTAATGCAATAAGTTGGCTTTATTAGTGACAAATTTACAGTAAATGACAATCACAAGATATCCCTTTATCCATGCCATATTTTCTACATTGAAAAACAAGATTATACAAGATGTTCTTTACAAATCAAAAAAAGTAATTCTGAATGATATATAATAGTTATCATTATAACCTTCCGATACTGATGAGCTGTTCTTGCAACTCAGGAGTAGATTGATATATAAGAAAGCATAGTTCTGTTACTTTACTTTTTATGAAATTACTCAAAAAATGGATATACATTCGTTCAAAAATGCGTGTGAAAAAACATTAAACCATCTCTGACAGTCTTACTCGCATCTCCAGCTTGGAAGAGCTTCTTCTGGGCTTGTCGAAGAGATGCATGTACATATTCATTCACGATGAATGGACCAGAAACTCAATCAGGTAGCCAGTATTACGACTATAGACTCTCAGACTTTGAAGATTGAACCTTGGGATAAAAGCATCCTCAAAGATGTAGAAAAAGCAATTTACGATGCAGATATTGGACTCACTCCACTCAACCAATGAGAGTATCTTCTTATCAAAGTTCCGCCACTCAATGAAGAAAGAAGAAGAGAGGTAACAAAAATAGTTTCAAGAGACGCAGAAGATGCAAAAGTCGCAATCAGAAATCACAGACACGATGCACGCAAGGCACTTGAAACTCAACATAAAAATGATGAGATTTCTGAAAACGAAAAGTGATCTTCTGAAAAACAGATCGACGAAATGGCAAAAAAATATGGTGATGAGATAGACACTATGGCGAAGACGAAGAGTGAGGAGGTGATGAAGTTGTAGAAAAAGTTATAATCATACAATTACTTTTTGTCCGGTAATTTTTTCTCGTCAGTAGAATGCTTCCTTGCAACTTTTTTTAAATTTGTTTCTGGAGGAAGCACTTCTGGCCTTATACCACTATCTTCCAAAAATTTCCTCACGCCAGCGTTATTTTTCAAGTGTTCCTTAGTTATTGGTTGTTCTCCGTGCAGCTTCTGATGCTTCATATTGTGGTTGGTTACTTCGGTAGCTAAATCTTTTGCCTTAAGAGTCACGGTAGGTAATACATCAGCAAGCGGTCATGATTTTACTCCCATTTTCTCTTTCATCTCTTGAGTAGTCTTTCCTCCAAACAACACCGTATCTCATTTACTTCTAATCCTTCCGATACCAGTACCATCTACTCATCTTTCAAACGCTAATTCTTGGAACTCTTTTTCGGTCATGGTTAGTTTTTTTCCTGGCTCTCAATCTTTCGATCTCTTGCATTTTTTGCTCAATGAGCTCTTGTTTCCTTGTTTGGACAGCAAAATACGCTTGCGCAAAAGCAATTTCTTGTTTTCTAGGATCTCCGTTTTGGGCTATTAAGTAACATGCGTAACGAGAAAGATGGTAATCATCGATAGAAGGTCCATGGATATCTCAGTATTGATTGCGAGAATTTTGGGTTTTGCTGACATCAGCAAAATGCAGATTTTCATCGTTTCCAGCCTCTTTACATGATACTTTTGCTCTTTCAATAGCCCCTTGGAAGTTCCTTCGTTGGACATATCCGAGCAATGGCTGTAACTCTCTAGCACTTCGATATTCTCAATTATCTTCTACTTGCTTGATCTGTTCGAACGACTTCAAAAGTCCGGTAATAGGTTGCTGATCCATAGTATTGCAAGTCATAAGGTATAAATAGTCTATCTAAGATTGTTTTACAATCTCACAAATCTTACTGTCCAAGAATCAGTAATACTACTCAAGAACGTATTTCTTGCAATTGAATAAATACAGAATTTCTGTATATTCCTTATTCTATCTAGCTTAATCTTATTATAACCTATGCAACACACGACCTCCTACCATCTTTTGACGTTCTATAAGTTTGTGGATATTTCCGATCCTCAAGCGGAGGTTTTTGCGCATAAGCAGTTTTGTACGGATATTGGTATGAAAGGACGTGTCTATATAGGTGAAGAAGGAATTAGTGCGACGATGACGTGCAACACTGGCCAGATGGCAGCATACAAAACTTTTCTTGCAAGCAATTCATATTTTGCAGACGTCACGGATATAGTTAGTAAAACGACGGACGTAGGAGACCACCAATTTGATAAGATGATCGTGAAATATCGTTCAGAAATTGTAGCGCTTGGACAAGTTGTCAAAGAAGCACAAGTCAAAACTGCAGATAAACAGCTCAGCATTGATGAGTTCAAACGCATTGTTGAACAGCAAGATGAAGATCGAGCGATCCTCGATATGCGCAACGATTACGAACGAGAGCTCGGCCATTTCAAAGGCGCAATCCCCGCATGAACCGTTACGTTCAAAGAGACCAAAGACCTTATTATAAAGTACAAAGAAAAACTCAAAGACAAGAAAGTCGTTATGTACTGCACTGGTGGTATCAGATGCGAAAAACTTTCTGTCTTACTCAAAGAAGAGTGACTCGAAAACTTCTACGCACTCGAAGGAGGTGTCGTAAAATATACCAACGCATTCAACGATGGAAATCGATTGGGAAACCTCTACACGTTCGACGGAAGAGTAAGTTGTCCTATCGGTTCAGATCAGACACATCAAACCATCGGTACTTGTATCTACACCGACCAACCTACTGACAACTGTGAGAACTGTCGCTACAGTCCTTGTAACGCACGCATCATCGCTGACCCAAAAGCCTATCGCAAACATTTCTGATTCTGCTCGCAATCGTGTGCAGACCACGCCATGAAAGACATGCTCATAAAAAACGCTGACCGAGATTCCGTCGACTATAAATCTCTCCGCTGAATCATCAAACAAGACCCAACGCAAAAAGAAGCAATCATGACCAAAACCGCCAACTACGTTCGTAAAAAATTATTGCACGTAACATTCAAACATCAAGAGCCACAGAAAGAGAAAGCGGTGTATGAGTGGTAGGAAAAATTATTTCTGTTCAAATCCGATATCTTCGAAACATATTGCTGGCGTTGAAACTCAAATTTCATTTTCGCGTTTACTGAATCCTCATTTATCTCAATACTCAAGACATCATATACCATCGAATGTATACGCCTTTGATTCAGGAGTTCTCTGAATTTTCACGTCTTTTTCTAGGTGTCACGTCCAGGCGTATCATTGCGTTCCCATATTATTCCATTTGCCGTTGATATAACGTACTCCTGATTTTTCTAGTCACATTAATTCCACGAAATTCCAAAATTTATTCGTCATATCTGTTCCTGGAATATGTTTTTTAATGAATTCTAATTGTTCAACATATGTTGCGAAAAGTTTTTTGTTCGCCTTCTCTGCTTCTGAATCTAACGCAGGCCCATATATGTATCTAACATGTTGAAAGCCATATTCTTCAGGGCATTGGAAAACATTCTCTCCGTCCACCTCAGGCCTTAAAAAAGAAAATCTCTTGCCTCCTACTTCAATAGTATTTCCTTTTTCTGGGTCCATAGAAATTATTTTTATATCCAACAGTTTACTCAAGCCTTTGGGTCTATTTCAAACTCTTTTCACTACTGATTGAGGGTAGGCTGATAAATCAAGACACTCGGAGATATCTATTTGCTCTTCGCTACTTAATATATCGACTAAATCTTCTTTTGTTGCTCACACAAAAATTCAAAGCTCCTGAGCTTTCTCGAATAGTGTGTCTATGTGTTCTTGGGGGAATTTTTCTAGATCTGCCATAGATATTTCGGATCGATAAATATATTTAATAATACTCTATTTATTTTATTTGTCAATAGTCTGCTTACATGCTTTATGTGGCTTGAAAAGCTGTGAATTTCATATATCTTGAGTTAATTCTTTAGCCAAACAAGCCCACCATGGACTCCATCACCCACGCCATCTTAGGAGCTTCGATTGCGGAATTTTTGGGTGGGAAGAGATATGGGAATAGGGCGGCATTGATTGGGGCGATCGTCGTGACGATTCCTGATTTGGATGTATTTATAGGTAACTGGTTGTATAGCGATCCGATACAGGCTGAACTATTCCATAGAGGACCGATGCATTCGGTGTTGTTTACGATTGTGATGGCACCAATCGCGGGATGGATAATAACCAAAGTAATTTCTTGGATACAACGTAATAGTCTAGAGTGATTGAAAGATAAACTGCTTACTACGGCCGCATCTCATCGACGTCATCGAACGATTATCTCTTTTCGGTGTTTGGCATCGCATTGGATGTTGGATATGTTGACGTGATATGGAACGAGATGGTTACGACCATTTAGTAATGTCCCTTTTACTGGCGACAGTATTTTTATCGTTGATCCACTCTATACGGTGCCATTTTTCATTTTGTTGATGGCGGCGTTGTTCCATGACAAATGATCTCGCAAAAGAAGCATGCTCAATATACTTTCACTCATCGTAAGTACCTCGTATCTGCTACGAGGAATATTCGCAAAAGAACGATCACGCGAGGTGTTTAGCCAACAGCTTGATCAACAAGGTATCGCCGTAACATCGCTCCACACCTCTCCTGAAATACTTACTAGTTTCCTTCGAAGAGGTCGAGCAGAAGATGAAACAAATCGGTATATTGGTCGATGGAGTATATTTGATACCGCAAGGACTATCACCCGGAAAGTGTTTCCAAAAAATTACGAACTGCTCGCTCCGTTCGTAAATGATTTAAACTTCCAAACGACTGTCTCAAGACGAAAATACAATGTAGTTGCGCGCTCAACTCCGCAATGAGTCCAAATGATTCCAATTCAATTTGGAGATCTTCTCGGATGGACAACACCAGAAGAAAAGTTTATGTTCAGCTATACCTTATATAAAGACGCCAAAGGAACGACTACCATCTACCACTCTGGACGATTCGCGGGCATTCCAGATGGGCGGTTTTCTTTGTTGTTAGAAAGGATTAGAGGCGTGTAGATCATAATTGCAATAAAAGAAAAGTGGGGTGGATTTATGAAAGAGTATGTGACTGAGTAAATTTGCGTCGAAATAGTTTACATCTTAATACGAGTAATAGATTATGGGCATCTCCAAAAATATGTTACAGTTTCTCGAAGAACTTTCCTTACATAACGAAACGGACTGGTTCCACGCAAATCGTGATCGGTATGATGACGTAAGAAAAGAGATGATAATATTTGTCGGCGCATTTATTGAACGTATGAGCAAGTTCGATCCGTATATAAAAAATGCCGACGCTAAAAAAAGTTTATTTCGTATCAATAGAGATATTCGTTTCTCGAAAGATAAATCTCCCTACAAAGTAAACTTTGGTGCGGATGTGGTGCGTGAAGGTCGTAAGAGTCTTTTCTCAGGTTATTACATCCACATTCAGCCAGGGAATTACTCATTTGTGGCAGGATGATTGTACTACCCGCCTTCTGAAGTATTGGCTGTGGTAAGAAAGAAATTAGCTAAGGACTACAAAGCTTTTGAGCGCATCATTGCAAAGCCAGAATTTAAGAAACTATTCGATCGTCCATTGGGAAGATCGCTCAAGACAGCACCGGAATGATTCGCCAAAAATATTCCAGGTATCGAACGGATCAGAATGCAAGATCGATACGTTCATCATCAGATAAAAGATAGCCAGTTGGGCAAGGCAGACTTGCTCGACAAGGTAGTCCAGATCGCTAAGGCGACTATAGAATACAATAATTTTTTCAATAAGGCGATCGAAGAGTTGGTAGAAGATGAATAGGAAATATAGACGCGAAGTTGAGAACCAATGAAAGTATGCACGAAAATGATGATGAAAGAGTTCTCAAGTCTAAGTACAAAAAAACTATCCACAGCGGATAGTTTTTTCTATAGTGATTATTTTTTAATGAAATTATTTTATAAATCTCAATAACGTTATTTCACAAATCTCAAACTTCCCCGTATACCGACTACACCGAAAAGAATCATAATGAGTGCTGCTATATTCTCTGTACCACCTGTCTGTGCAAGGCGATTTGGCAGAATAATGCTGGTAGTTCCAAGCGATGCTTGTTTAGCCAGTTGGGCTTGCTTGATATTTCTTGCTGCGATAAGCGATGCAATAGTTGGTGCTCCAGAAAATTGTATATGTTCAGGGATAACTATCTTTGGAAGCATGGGTGTCTGTGGTTGGAAAGCTAATGTAGCTTGATCATCTGGTCCGACTCCCAAAAGCTGCGTAGGGAGAACTTGATTTGGTCCTGCTGACGTAGAGGTTGAACTGTCACTTTCTGGTCCTGTTTCTAGTAAGATAGATTGTTCTTCGTGCACACAACTACTACTGCATCCATCACCACTGATAGTATTTCCATCGTCGCACTCTTCTGCATCATCAATTACTCCATCACCGCACACATTGCAAATTACATGTAATGTTCAATTATTATCTTCCATAATACAAGGATTTTCATTTTGTGCAAAAACAGCACTAGCGAAAAGTAGACTTACGGAGAGCAAACCAAAAACAAAAGCTTTTTTCATCTCACAACTGCTAAAACGAGTAAAATAGATACTGCCTGATATATACTTGTGAAAGTCTAAATGTCAAGACCAGCTTGATGTGGCCTCATCTTTGGATATTTACTATCTAAATACTTGACAAATTCCTATTTTAGAATATAATTATATATCGTAAAATATTTACAAAAACATAAATATCCATGAAAACCGTTGTTACACGCTCGTATCTGTTCATAATTGGTCTTGTAGTTTTCATGGGTCTTTCGACTGGTGTATTTGCTCAAGATGCTGCATGAACTGACTATAAGTACTATTTTGATCTCTATGGTGTTGAGGTCGTCACCAATCCTGGTGTAGAGACCGCTTTCCCAACTTGGGCTAAGCCAAACCCTGACCAAAATATCACTGACCTAGCATATTGGGTCGATGATGTCCTCCCATTCGCAGAAGATAGAAACGCTGATAAGTATATTGTCTATCCTAAACATGGAGTGATAGTTCCAGTTCTCACGCCAAGCGCAAGCGATCAAAAACTTATCGACAAGTGAGAGATGTTTAACCATTTCCCTTATCTAGAAAAAGGAGCGCTCCACTATTTCTGATATGACGCGCATCAAGGATACGGTAACATGGTCATCGCATGACATAGCTCATACAACAAAAATTCAGCAGGAAGGTATAAGACTACTTTCCAAGTACTTCCTATTTCCAAACCTGGTGAAAAGATTTTCATCTATCTCAAAAATACCAAAGGGACGTATGACTTTTTCGAATATACTATTACTGACTCATTCCGTACCAATAGATTCAACGTAAGTATCATGGAACACACACCCAACGAATATACACTTACAACCTATGGATGTTATATTATTGGTTCAAATGAGGAGAGATGGGTAAACAAAGCTACGCTTACATCGAAGAAGTTTGCTCAAAGTGATCTTACAGCTGCACGTATGCATTCAAGTGCAGACGATGAAGCTCCTGCAACTTTCTTATCGGCTAACATACAACCAACGGTAGCTGGAGTTCAACCTACTAATACCGTTTCCAAACTGATGCGAGCTAGGGCTATTTCAAATGCATATAAGAACGATAGCGCTGCTTCACCAACAGTCTCTAGGCTTTCTATTACTCAATTAATTTCTGCTAGACTAGCAACACAGGCAAGAGACGCTCAAGAGGCAACCTCAAGTCTAGGAGAGACAAAAGTGAATACCACTACAGAAGTCGAAGAGCATTCAGCTGCAAATGACGTAGCGACCGAAACAACGACAATCTATAGCGCAGCGGAGATTATTGCATCGCTACTCCGTCCAAAGATTACCCTTCAGCAAGAAATAGTCTTAAATGCTCGGGCGAGACAGGTATTGAGCTCTCGTACACAAAAAGAGGTCGAAGACTTCATCAGTAAACTTACCGACAAAAAAGATAGCCTCACTGGCAAGACGGACAAGATCAGTCTTTGGAAGGACGTCATAATTACCCACCTTCTAGGCCAGTTACAAACAACGGCCGACTAGAAAGTATGCGACATTTCTCAAAAATAATGTATACTACCTTTCTCCTTGATGGAGGGAGGCTTTTCTTTATACTGCGTGCAGATACGATTATTGCGCTATACATAGTGAGTTTTACCTTCTAGTACGATGTATGGTAATCATTGACTTTCTAAAGCTTCACCCCGAACTATATGATGCTCCTCCAGGTAAAGCAATATTTATTACTCCTCCCAAACTTTCATATCTAGCAATCGCTGGACAGGGTAGCAGCATTACGCACGAAGGTTTTCAAAATGCTATGCAGCTCCTTATAGGAGTTGGATTTAGCATGAAGTGTAATCTTAAGTTTAATCCACCAGAAAACTTTGTAGATTATATCATGCCGCCAATCGAAGTGATACGATACCACACCGACCAAAAGAAAACTGAATGGAAATGGAAATTATTACTTATGCAGCCTGATTATATCACTGAAGAGATGGTCAATAAAGCTTTTGATATAGCGAAAAAGAAAAAACCTGATCAAGTAGTATCGAAAATATCACTACTCCAATTAAATGAAGGGATATGTATACAAACGATGCATACCGGCTCTTACGAACTAGAAAAGAATACTGTCTCCTTCCTAAAAAAGGAGGCAAGAAAAGAAGGATATGAAATCAGTAATGATCTCCACGAGGTCTTCATCAACGACCCTAGAAGGACAATAGCTAAGAAACTTCAGACTATTATTCGTTTCTCTGTAAAGAAAATTCCAGGAAAGATAAAGCCTGCGTCTAGCGGAGCTCCTGCAACGAAGACTACTAGTGCCCCAAAAGCCGCAAAGATCAAAAAGCCTTCAAAACCGGTTCCTACGCAGGCTATCAAAAAAGCCGCACTCACAAAGAAACCCACAAAAATAGCTCCGCAGAAAAACAGTAAAAGCAAGACAAACGTAGCAAAACCTAAAAAATGAACTCCAGCAAAAAATATAAAAAAATCTGCTACAAAAAAGAAGTAAGTAAGAATTGGAAGGAGCAGGATATGTATGTATGTTTGAGAAGGGGCCTTACTTCGTAAGGCCCCTTCTCTTATTTTTTTATCTCTCAATTTTTTTCACCTTTCATATCAACATCTTATCCAAAAAACTTATCTTCTTTATCTTCCTATCTCTTTAATTTTACTGCAAGTGCTCACGTAAAGAACACTCAAAGGATAGCTAACCAAACTGCTCGATTTGTAGATGTGTTTATTACTCATGTCCTAGGAAGAATAGTTGGAAGATCCACATTTGAAGATGCAGCAAAAGTTGTATTCCTTTCTTGAATAGCGTGAGCTATAGATCACTGCTTTCCAGCTAGAGACGAAGTTCATCCATTATCATCTCCTCAATCACCATCCCCACCTTCGGAGATAGTCTCATCTGTGTTTTCATCACCATTGTTTGGATCATTTGAGGTAGGAATACCTATACTAGTAGGTCTACCACTTCCTCACCCTCCTCCGTCTACCAATTGACATGTATCACTACATTCATCTCACCCATTTTCAAACCCTAGATCACACTCTTCTCCGTCATCTAGCACATAGTTGCCACAATCACTTTCAGCGCACTCGACAGTTATTGTGATCGTCCCAGTATCAAGAAATGCGACAAATCCAGAGTTTGCATCATAAATTCCTACTGTATAATCAAAGTCGTCTGTACCACAAAATTCGTCATTAGGATAGTAGGTGAATTGTGACTCGTCACTTTCTATAAATCAATTCTCTACATCATTAGATCCATATGCTGGTCCGATTTGGAAATACCGATCTAGTCAGTATGTGCCAGAATATTCAGCTATATCATTATCTACTACTTCCGTCCGAGTCACGCCTGTAGACGTTTCAAATGGCGTAATATATTCATCATCTACAGCAACCATTTGTCCGCAAGTTACCACAACGCTAACAGTCCCTGTATCTAGAAACGGTATTGATTCAGTATTACTATCAAAAATCTCTATTTCGTAATCGAACGTATCTTCCCCACAAAATCATGTCGCTGGTGTATAAAGGAACGATTCCGTATCGTGTTCATAAAATCAAAGTACCACACCAGAATTTGCTGTAATGGTCTCTCAGAAGGCCGGATTATACTGGAAATTCCACCTTGCGCCTTCCACCCCGTAGAAAGCGAACAAGTCATTCGCATCTAATCCTGTTACTGGAATAGAAATCGAAGTATTCATAGGAGTTGTATACTCATCGCCTACAGCAATCAACCCACAAGCAGAAACAACGGTCACCAACCCAGTAGATTGTTCGGTTAGTATGTCTTCTATGGTATACACAAATGTACCCGTTCCACAGAATCCTGTATCAGGCGTGTATTCGATTTGGTTTCATATAATAGTTGTAGAACCCGTTGTTGGATCAGTTACCGAAATGATTGTTAATACTCACGTACCGTTATTGTCAGTATCGTTTGCTACAACATCAATCGTGACAGTCGCTTGAAATGCGCCTACTGTAATATCATTGACTACGGTTGGAGGAGCAGCAAATACGGTAGAGCAGAAAAAGAGAAACATACTAAGCGCCCCTACACCAATAACTCTTTTCCCCCAGATAACTGTTTTCATAGTTCTACATACAATATAGTAAATAATCTTAGTGTAGTAATTATAGAGATACTATGGTCTTGTCAAAATTTGATCTACTATCCCCATGGGTATCTATTAGACTTTGATTGGTATATATGTATAGTAAAATACAAAATGAGTAATTTGTTGTATTGTATGCCCTTTTACTGATCATAAGCCCTCCATATGAAAGCCTCAGATCTCTTTATTCAATGCCTTGAAAATGAAGGTGTGACGAAGATTTTTGGTGTGCCTGGAGAGGAAAATCTAGATCTGTTGGAGTCGTTGAGAAAATCTAAGATAGAGGTATTAGTTACAAGAAATGAACAGACCGCAGTATTTATGGCCGCGACCTATGGAAGACTCACGTGACATCCCGGTGTGGCGCTCGCAACGCTCGGCCCTGGAGCGACAAATATGATCACAGGAGTTGCGCATGCACAACTCGGAGGTATGCCATTGATTGTTATAACTGGACAAAAACCTATCAAACAGTCAAAGCAATGACTCTTCCAAGTACTAGACGTCGTAAATATGATGGCTCCTATAACTAAACGATCAACCAGTATAGCAAATATACATAGAATCCCTGCAACCATTAGGCAAGGATTTAAGCTAGCAGAAAGCGAAAGGCCAGGTGCAGTACATATCGAACTAGCAGAAGATATTGCAAGAGAGACGACCGATCAACCGCTCGTTCCATTTCCTATAGAAAAAATCAGAAGACCAGTGATAGACGAAAAATGTTTGGCAGAGTTAGTAGAAAGGATCAAAAAAGCAAAACATCCAATCATATTGGTTGGATGATGAGCAAATAGAAAACGTATTAGTAATTATCTGACTAAGTTTATCGAAAAGACAAATATGCCATTTTTTACTTCACAGATGTGAAAGTGAGTCGTTAGTGAGCTGCTTCCACAATGCTTATGAACTGCTGCATTAACGAGCGATGACTATATCCATGGCGCGATAGATTTGGCTGACTGTATTATTGCAGTAGGATATGATGTGATCGAAAAACCAACAAATGTATTTCACAAAAAAACTATCGATCTAATTCATATAAATTTCTATACAGCAGAGGTAGATCAACTCTATTCCCCAAATCTCGAAATCGTTGGCGATATTGCAAATACGTTCCGACAACTCTATGAGTCAAGTGAGTTATCTGCAGATCTCCGAGACTTCAGTACCATCTACGCAGTACAGCAGAAAAATAAAATGTTAATAAATCAGACTACCGACGAAGAATACGAACATACACTTCTCGGCCCAAGAAGATTAGCAAAAGAGCTGAGAGCGACATTAGAACCAAACGATATTCTTGCGCTTGATAACTGATTATACAAAGTATGGCTAGCTAGAAACTACCCTGCTATAATGCCAAATACCGTCCTCCTAGACAATGCGCTCGCAACTATGGGCGCTTGATATAGTGTTGCGCTCATGGCAAAAATATTGCAACCTGACAGGAGAGTTGTCTGTGTGGTAGGAGACGGATGATTGATGATGAACTTGGGTGATCTTGAAACAGTCGTGAAAAGTGGACTAGATATGGTTATCATAATCTTAAATGATAATGCCTTCGGGATGATCAAATGGAAACAACATCATATGTGACTCAAAGATTTTGCATTGGATTTAACCAACCCAGATTTTTGTAAATTAGCTGACGCATTTGGTGCGCACTTTCTGAAAGTTGAGAAAGCGGATCAATTCAGCGAGCTTTTAAACAAAGGTATAAGACAAAAAGGTGTGACCTTGATCGAAGTCGCATTTGAATATCCACAAGATATTACCTAATCGTAGAGAAATTATTGATTTGAATTCACTTGGAATTTGCTATCATTTAAAGTATCATCTAAACATGGAAAAGCAAAAGTCGGTCTTAAAGAAGTTAGAAAATACTGCACGGGGTGTTGCAGCTGTAAGTTTTGCTACCGATCTTATTACCACAATCAACACTTCTGTACTCACGCAATGATCTGCGGTGTTCGGCCTTACCACCTTTGTCGCAAGAAAAATATTGAATGTGTTTGGGAAGTCATAGGAGAGACGAAAATATCGTGTCCATCAACACGACAACAATATATTAAAATAAGTAGAAGTTCTTGTATGCAGCTTATCGTATATACCTTTATATTTAGCGCGTTACGCTCATGGCTACGCTTAAATCTATCAATCCCTACACACAGGAACTCAACGGGATATTCGAGACACTCGATAACGAACAGCTAGATGCTGTAATTTCAAATGCGCATAGTGCTTATCTGACTTGGAGGGAAACTTCTTTTGTGCAAAGGAAAGAGTTGTTTCATAGTCTTGCGCAAGTTATTGACGCGGATCTCGACGAGATTGCAAAACTACAAACGATGGAGATGTGAATGTTGTATACAAATTCTACTGCTCGACTAAAATGAACGGCAAGTTTGATTAGACGGGTCGCAGATAACGGCGAGAGGATTTTGGGAGACGAACCCTTTGAAAGTGAAGGTATGAAGGGGAAATACAAGTATGATCCATTGGGAGTAATCTATGGCATAGGCCCATGGAACTTCCCGTATAATCAGGTGTTGAGGGCCGCAGTACCAAATATTTTCGCAGGGAATACAACTGTCTACAAACATGCATCTAATGTTCCTTTGTGTGGAGCAATGATTCAAGAACTTTTCCATAGAGCATGATTCCCTGATTGAGTATACACAAATATTTACATAGAAGCATCGCAATCTGAATACGTCCTCTCAAATCCATATGTAGCATGAGTCAACCTTACATGAAGTGAAGGAGCATGAAGTGTTATAGGAAGTCTTGCTGGAAAATATCTCAAGCCTTCTGTATTGGAGTTGTGAGGAAATGATCCGTTCGTACTACTTGATCATACAGATACAGAAAAAATGATCGCTGATGCAGTTGCTTGTCGTATTTCAAACGGAGGACAAAGATGTAATGCTTCTAAGAGATTTATTATCTTAGAAAAACATTATGATCTTTTTGTAGAAAGAATGTGACAGGTAATGGATCAACTTACACGAGGAGATCCTATGGAAGTCACCACCCAACTTCCTCCAATCTCTAGGCCAGATCTAGTAAACGAGATAGATAGACAAGTCCAGCAAACGATTGCAGAAGGCGCAAGATTAGTTGTTTGATGAAAAAGATTGTGAGATAAAGATCAATTTTATGCAGGGACTGTGCTAGCAGACGTTACGCCAGAGATGACTAGTTACAGGGAGGAAGTATTTTGACCAGTCGCCAGTATTATCAAATCTCATAGCATTGATGAATCAGTTGCGTTAGCAAACGATAGTACTTTTTGACTAAGCGCTGTTGTCTATGGAGAGGATGTAGAGCAATGTAAATCAGTAGCAGATCGTATTCAGTGAGGTATGGTATTTATCAATCAGCCAGCGAGTTCAAAAGCAAGTCTGCCATTCGGTGGTGTCAAAAGAAGCGGATATGGAAAAGAAAATGGGCCTGAATGACTAAAATCATTCACTAATAAGAAAGTAATAGTCTACTAACCAACTCTTATTGTCTTCATATCATAGATAACTATATTCCACTATTCATTTACCTATACATACTATTTGATGACATCAAAAGATCTTCTTCAGTGTATTTTCATAATTAGTTTAGCGGCAACATTGGGGTCACTCTACTACGGGTATTTCTGAGATCCACTTGCTAACATACTAAGTGGCGATCTATTCAACAGACAAAACGGTTTCCCCGCATGCGATATGTGCCGGTATATTAGAATTTTCCAATTCCCGATTCCTATCTTGACGTGAATAGCATTACTTAGAAAAGATTACAATATCGTAAACTATGTTGCTCCGATCGCATTTCTTGGGATTATTGTAAGCCTGTACAAGTACTCCCTCGAGATGGGATGGATTGTTGATAAATGATTATGCGGGATCAATAGCGCAGCGTCGTGTAGTAGTACACCAATCATGTATCGAGGATTTTTGACATTAGCGTTTTTGTGAATTACTTCTTTCGGGATGATATTAATCATCTCACGGATAATTAAGAAACGTATTTCATCTCCTGTTGTTCACTAATGAGTCGCCATACGGATGTTGCTATTATTTGAGCAGGGTTTGCGGGGATCTCTGCATATCTTAAGTTGCGTAAACGCTTATGAAAAGATGTTGATATAAAAATTTTTGATATGCGTGAAAATTTCACCTATACTTCATGACTTCACATTACCGTAGGCAACTATAATTATCTTAAAAGGCTTCAATTCTCGTATAAGGAATACTACTGAGAAGATTTTATCTATGGAGAAGTCACTAAGGTAGATAAGGGTCATGCGTTCCATACTGTTCAGTGAGACGATCGAACGTATGACTATGTGATAATTTGTACTGGATCGCGTACCAACTATTTTTGAAATTCCTCTTTCGAAAAAAATGCCTATACCTTGCGCAATCCTGAAGATATCTGCCCATTGAATAGGGCTATGGAGGCTGCTGATATAATTTCAGTGATTGGGTGATGATTTACAGGAGTAGAAGTTGCTAGTATGGCCGCTATAAGATTCCCACAAAAAAAAGTTAGATTGATACACTCAGGAGGTAGGATACTAAATGATATGAGCGAGCGTACTTCTCTCCTCGCCACTAGCCGGTTGCTCAAACATAACGTACAGCTCATACTCAATGAAAAAGTTATTCAAGTTTGTGAGACAAATATCACCTTAAATTCATGAACAAAACTGGTTTCTGATGCAACTATCTTAGTTTCTGGAATAAAACGTAACGATGAACTACATGATGAGGAGTTAACTTTTACAGACGCATATAAGTCTCTAGAATGCGAACATATTTTAGTTTGCTGAGATGCTTCTTCTTTCGGCCTATATACGACCGCTCACAACGCAATGATAGAATGAAGGAGAATGGGAGAGTTAGTCGCAGATAAAGTTATGGGAATCTCAAAAGTCTATAAACCTCTTAAAAACTGGCCATATCTCGCACTTGCGCTTGGTCCATATGATGGGCTCTTTACTACTCCAAAAAGTTGTATACGTATATCGCGGCTTGTTGGACTTTTCAAATGGTTTATTGAACAGAGAGTGTTGATTGAGTTTAAGTACAAGATTATGTTACCGGTATAATCGACGATACACGTACATAAAGCCAAACAAATGCCAGGTCTGTTAACAAATTCGCCAAAATATTCTCTCTATAAATTTAAAGTTGTTTCCATACATTGCTTGCATGCCAAAATTAGCTACCCATCAGATTCACCATACTCCTCGTGAGCTACGCATCCATCTTGATGAAGCTGGACGTGGGCCATTGGCCGGTCCCGTACGAGTCGGCGCAATTATGAGCCTTACAAGCACATTCGATAGGAGCAAGTTCAAAGACTCTAAACAATTGAGCGAACCTATTAGAGAGGCACTCTACCAAGATATACAACAACTAGAGAGATCGAACGATTTGATCTATGCTTGAGGACGAGCGACAAACAAACAGATAGATCACGACGGCATAATTAATGCTCTTCATGACGCATCATGTATGGCTATTTTCTGAGTTATGAAAAAATATTTTTTATTGAGTCGGCGCGATCAGTTGATTGCATCAACATATGGGATAGATCATCTAGCAAATATTTCTCTGACAAAACTATTTCGCAAACGTAAAGTGACAGCAAAGACATTGAACGAAATTATTATGACGCCCAACACGTTCATAAGAATCCAAGCAATTTTACTCGATGGAAACAATCCCTTCTATCTAGACCGTGATCTGGGGTGCACTATCACTACCATCATAAAAGGTGATCAGAAAAATCCTCTCATCTCAGCAGCGAGCATTGTAGCCAAAGTAGAAAGGGACCGCTACATGGTCCAAATAGCCGAAAAATTCCCAGAGTACAATCTAGATGC
The DNA here is from genome assembly GCA_038211735.1 of Candidatus Absconditabacterales bacterium. Classification (GTDB taxonomy): domain Bacteria; phylum Patescibacteriota; class Gracilibacteria; order Absconditabacterales; family Absconditicoccaceae; genus JBBQVK01. The sequence goes on from JBBQVK010000001.1 coordinate 581,361, forward strand.
TCATAAGTGATATGGAACTAAAATGCATATCAAAATGATACGTAAACATGGTCCTTCACTTCTACATAGGATAAGCTTTTGCAAGGCGTTCATCAAACACAAGAAGACACCTCGCTTCCACAAAGAAATTACGCCTCCACCATCTACGTTTAGCTCTATCCCATCTACAGCTTCTGGGAAACCGAAATTACTCCTGCATATTTGTTGTGCGCCTGACTTAACACGACCGCTCCATCGACTCAAAGAACATTTCAAATTATATCTCTTCCGATACAATCCAAACATTCATCCTCGCGCAGAACATACCAAACGTTACGATCAATTCATAAAATTGGTTGGATTAGAAAAAGGAGATTACGAAATCTTAGAAGATCGATACGACCCAAAAGAGTTTTTCAAAGCAATGTTCGACCAAAGAGAAACTATAGTTGAATGACTAAAAGATGCTCCCCAACGCAAAGTCCTCCAAGTCGCAGGACAGATGCAAGAGCGATCTGATAGATGTAATCCTTGTTATGCAATGAGATTAGACCAAGCAGCTAGAATGGCTAGCAAAGAATGAATTCCCTACTTCACTTCCACGCTCCTTATATCACCAAAGAAGAAGATGGATAAGCTCTTCACCCGATGAGTAGAAGCAGAAAAGACGCACGGCGGTACAAAATTCCTCCGATTCGATTTCGCAAAAAATGAGTGATACGATAAAGCGAGCAAATTAACTAAAGAACATGGTCTACGAAGACAACATTATTGCGGTTGCGGATGGACGATAAAATCCGCCAACAAAGAATATGCGGGGTGATAAATTACGCCTAACTTTTTGCTAAGCAGCCGACTTGAACGCATTCGCCAATTGTCACAACTTTTCTGCAATTGATGCCAGGAGGAATATTCGTATAGTGCTTAATACACAGCTCTGTATCACCTAAAAATGAATAACAGCGCCTTTTAAACTCATAGCATCATACAATTTATGACCCTCGCTGAATCCAACATCAAACCAGCCGGACGACAAGCGCCTGATTTTGATCTTATGGGAACTAATGGTGACACGTACACACTCAAAGACTTTGCGTTCAAACGAGGTCTGTGTGTCGTTTTCACGTGTAATCACTGTCCCTACGCAAAAGCGTCTCGAGCCCCCCTCATCGAGCTTTCCTATCAGTTTACACAGATCGGTTTCGTTGCAATAAATAGTAACGATGCAGATGCCTACCCTGAAGACTCTTTCGAACATATGAAAGCGTTCACTGGAAAATATGGAATTCCCTTTCACTATTTATATGACGAATCGCAAGAGGTCGCCAAAGCCTACGACGCGCAGTGCACACCTGACGTCTATCTTTTCAAAAATAATAACTGAACGTTTGAGCTTTTCTACCAAGGTCGCATCAACGACAACCGACAAGACTCAAGTTCGGTGAAAGAAAGAAACTTAGAAGAACAGTGTCGCAGATTAGTCGTAAATGAATCGCCTGCACAAGATTGGATACCGAGTATGGGTTGTTCGATTAAGTGGAAGTAAACGAGAGCATTTATTTGAAAGACGATTCCAAAATATCATCATATGAAATTCTCTTGTCCAACAAACGATCAACAATTATTTTTCACATTCATACAGAGTCAGGCGCAAGTGCCCAAGGCGAGTAAGGACCTTCTATGTCTAGAGGGCATTTTGCCCCATAACAGTTAGCGATCTTTCCTCTAGAGTTTGAAACTCCGAACGACACTAGGATACCGTTCTGGAGCGTTTCCATGTACTCCATCAATTCTAATGGTAGACTTACTACGCAAATTTCTTTTCTAAACCAGAAGTAAAAATCCGTTCGGTCATTGAAAAAATACTCAGTATCTGAGTATAATTTTTCAGTCGGTTGTAACTTAAAGAAATGTGATGAGTCTAAATGTCTTGTATGTAACAAAAATCTACTGCACATTTGTTGAAAACTCTTTTCGTCTCTCGTAGGCAAGATGTCTTGTAAGAGTCCCATCAATATTTTTTTATATTCTTGGTCTTTATTGATAATACGCAAGATCGTTTTTTGGTCTTCTTCCTGTAAGTTATCTAACAACGCAATACACGTACAATAGAGCTTTCTATTAATCGTTTTTAATATTTCACTGTGTTTCTCTAGAATTGATGTAACATCAACTTGTCCTAATGCTCACTCCATGTTGTCGAACACAAACTAAAGCAAAGATAACGATCTCACATTACCTATCGTATAACAATTGTCAAGTATTTGCTAAGAGAGATAGTGTGTAACGGAAAAAGTGCTCTACGTTATTTATTATCCCAAGAAAAATCTCAAGAATTGAGGCCTCCATGCTGCTTAAATCATAGACCGATTAATTTTTGAACAATACTGTTATAACGCGCATATTCTCTAAACTTGTGAGGGACAGTAAACCGTACTTTCTCATATCATCTTTGTTTAGCGGTTTCAATTACATGACAAAGCATTTCTGTTGCGCATCATTCATTTCTTCTATAGGGTTCCACAAATAAGTCGAACAATCGAAGTTTTGTATTATTTTGAATTTCACAGTAGTAGTAACCTATCGGTAAACCGTCTTGATCTTTTAATAGAACACAAAGATGGTCAGCCCATCTCTCCATAGTAACCTCCATTCTATTTTCTACGGAGTATCTAAGTCCCTCACCTGCCAAACGCTCTTGTTGCAATGTTCCAGAAGCTTCTAGATCTTCGTAGGTTGCTTGTCAGTCGATTAGATGGAGAGTGAAATGTTTTTGGTACATCTATACATCTTTAAAATAAATATAAGTATATACATATATATTTCACAAAGTCAATATATTACTTATTGCAACAACATCCTAGGTCCTAAGAATATATGAAGATTTACTTTTGCTTTATTTTGAGTATAGAGAGTATATTATTTACTATAGAATTTTATGAAAGTATGAATAGAGACTCAACCATAATTCAGGTGGCGCTTTTCCTTATCGTGATTGCAATTTTGGGTGTGGCGATTTTGAAACAGCAAACCAAGGAGCCGGATGAACGCGACGTCATCGTCCCTATCAAAGAAGCTCAGATACCTACCAATACCGGCAAGATAGATACTCCTAGCACCTTGAAGACGGGAACTGTTCTCATCAGTGGCAGTATCTCCTCTACAACAGGAAGTAAACTTACCGAACGTCTCAACTCTCCTAGTGCAAGTCTTGTAAAACAGTACTTCGCCTATATTGCAAATAATGAGTATGACGGTGCGTGCGATCTAGTCGCCGGGACTAAATGTAATACCTCCAATCCAATTGCTCTTGAAACATTTTCCAACGAATTTAAGAAAATGACTAATGGCTATGAGTACGTTGCAGTCAAAGATTACGGCATAATAGCTCCCAGCGGGAAGAATGTGGTCTGTGTAAAAAATAGCTATAGATATAAAGACGATCCTACCGATGGGTTGATCTCAGAAGTGATGGCATATTATACGCAAACGATCTGAGGTACACTCAGAATAACTGATCGCGTCTGTGAGAAAAAATACAAAGCAGGACGAGGTATTCGCGAATGCGCTGTCCAGGCTGCTGTGGAGTTCTGTGAGGGGAATATTAAATAACACCAATAGATTTAGCATCCAAATTAGAATGTATAAGAATCGACTTAAAGCTTTAAGGAATCTCCGCACAAAAGACAAAAAGGAGACTCAGCCTGGAGAATGGTCAGGTTCTACTACAGTAGATGAACTTGTATGAAATCTGAGTGTAGACAATGAAGATACAAGGCTTTCATCATATTCCAATTACAAAAACAAATGAGAAGATCATTTATTTAGAACGTTTCTAGATAAGTATGGGCAACCAGATCTTGTTTATTATCCTTGTTCTGACGTTCATGTTTCACCTTCGTTCACATTCAATCGTGTCGTCTATGTTGACCTAGACGCAAAGTCCATGGAGTTGCTCCAACAAGAGTGATACTATACAGTGATTGCAGATGTGACTACATTAGATTCTATCAATGGAGAAAGTCCGGATTTAATGATTATTTTTAATCCGCAAGTTAATAATATAGAAACTCTTACCAAACCTCTTAAGGTTGGTTGATTTATAATATGCAACAACTATCACTTTACTGCTGATAGGCTATGGAGAAATCCAAATTTTGTTTTTGTAGAAAGTCTGGATGGTAGTGGTAATGGCGCATTTATTCCTATTAGACAAGAAGAGTTCGAGGGCAATAATCCTTTTGTGCCAAGAAGTATGGGCTATTGTTTGTTTAAAAAGATTAAATAATTATCTACATCCTATCCACAAACAACACGCCATCCAAATGATCCATCTCATGAAGGATGATTCTCGCGTTGTAGTCGTCGGCTTTGAGTGTCGTTTGAGTTCCATCGAGGCGGGTATATCTGACAGTAATAGATTCTGGTCTAGCGACATCTCCTTTTATACCAGGTAACGAAAGACACGCTTCTCTTTCTATGAGCATAAAATCGCTATGGCCAAGAATCACTGGGTTGATCATTATATCTTCCAAAATCAGTTCTCGCTTCTTCTTGGACATATCTCGCTGGGTAATAGCAGCCATCCTGACCGTGCGACCGACTTGTGGGGCTGCAATGCCTACGCCTTCGTACGCCCACACGAGCTTCTGAAGCGCTAACCCGAGCGCTTCTACTTCATCGTCTATCCTCCCTACAGGAGGACATGGAGTCCTAAGGATGAGATTATCTACTCCTAGCTCTAGAGGGAATTCTCTTTCCAAGTCCCTAATATTCATACAAATCAAGGTTGAGTCAATAAATTCTTGGGATTATCTTTGCAAATCACTAGTTAGGCGACTATATATACACAAAAATTTGTGTTTTCCTAGCAAAAGCGTACTTTTATGGCGAGAAGGTTTAGAGTTCTTTTGGGAGTAAATAGGCTTTTATAAGCCAATAAGACTTCTAGATAGACTGCTAGCCATCCTCATCCTTTTGCCCTTGCAACGTTGGGCAACATTTCTAAGATGCGTGTCACTTGTCCAAAAAAGGCACTTGCAACCGGTGGTCAAACTGCTATGATTGCCCAAATGTCTTTGCTCTGTAAAAAGATCGACAAGTATCACCTAGAAGTAAGTCGCGCGTCTCACAAATGATTGTATGTGGAAGGATGGCAGAGCGGTTGAACGCGCCGGTCTTGAAAACCGTTTGTCGAGTTAATCGGCACGTGGGTTCGAATCCCACTCCTTCCGCCAGTTTATATCTTACGCCAGTATGTCGTTATTCATTAGTAAAAGAATGTTTAAAAAGGTGGCGAAAAATACATGAACTATCTTGATCCTCTGTATTTTTTCCCTCATTATCATCCAACCAGATAAGTTCGCTGTCGCCTATAAACCTTCAAACGACAGTGTTTATGCTGCTTATGCAGATCTCTTACAGCAAGCCGATCAACAAGATGATGGCGCGCTCCATTTCGAGACCTTAGTGGTAGGTGGTGATCAGGATCCACAATTGATATATATTGTTAGGGCAGGAGATACGCTCTCTGATATTGCCAAAACTTTCGGTACAACCACAACAGCAATTATGGAAGCGAACGGGATGAAAAATCCTAGTGAACTTAGAGCGGGTAAGAGAATCACAATCACCTACAAAGAAGGTGTTATCCATGAAATCAAGAAATCAACCAGCATAGAACAGTTCGCAAAAGAGTATAATCTCAACCTTGACGATCTTCTTACGCTCAACTATATCGACGACCCCAAAGCTCCTCTCCAAGTAGGCCAGCAGATTTTCCTTGACCTCAACAGAGTTGAAGCAGAAGAAAAAGGGCTTGTTGAAAAGAGAGAGTTCCAAGCACTAGACCTCGGCTGAGATGAGGTGATGGCAGATAGCGATCAGCCAGAACAACCTATAGCAATGAATATGCCAGATGAGAAACCTATAGATAATAGCAATACAGACGGGAAAATTGATAATCAAGATGACGAAGTATTGATGGAACAAGCTCCTCGAGTAGACAACAATCAACAGATTATCACTGCTGAACAAACCGAACAACATCTCAAGAATCTTTCATCACAGAAAGAACAAGCTAAGATAGCTCATGAAGAAGCTCAAAAAGCTGCTGAACGCGAGGCACAAGATCGTGAGCAACAACAAATTACCAAAAAAGCTAACGCAGCAGCTGCTGTAGCACAAGCAAAAGCTGAGGCTGAAAAAATCAACCAACAAGAAGCTAAGAAACAAGAAGAAGCTGGTATTACCTGCGAACCAGATCAGTGCCTTCATGACGGGGTATGCTGGAACCGTCCAGAAAATGCATATTGTACTCCAGAAGATGGTGAGAACGCTTGGATTTGTAAAGAAGGATTCACAGATACAGGCAAAGCATGTGTTGTACAAGAGTCAGAAAAGTCTGTCCAGAAAAAAGTGCCTTTCAATGATAAGATCTGAAAAATTGTTAAACAACGATACTTCAACCCATATAAGGCTGGATACAACAATGGTTGGGGAGGATGATATTGTACTCATTATGCTGGATACTACCGATGGAAAGAATATGGAATCTCTACCAACTGGAGAGGAAACGCACGACAGTGGTATAAAAACGCTAGTGCTGCAGGATGGGCTGTCGGACAGACACCAGAGATTGGATCTATTATCGTGATGAGAAATGGTGTAGGAGGTTGGTCTAGTTATGGACACGTTGGTATTGTTATATCGATAGACTGGGATAATTCGGAAATCCTTATAGAAGACATGAACTATGTAGGTAGATATATAGCATCACAACATTGGATTAGTATGGACAGTACAACTAACCCAATTATAGGCTACATCTACCCTCGCGCACAATAACCTTCACGTTGCAAAAGACCGAAAACTGACTACATTTAGTCGGTTACTAGACTTTGGTTCATATTTTTCGTTGTCATGTTCGAGAAAAAGAGATCGTTTTCAAATAATAGAATCCCCGGCTACAAAAGCAGTGCAGGAGGATTTTCTCGCAGATTAAATAATGCGAATGCGCGGAAGTCTCGCTTACGAATTGCAGCAATGATTATAGGAGTTATAATTCTTATTTGATGAGGACGACTTTGGGCTAACGTATTAAGCGACCTACCAAACATCAATGAAATTGAGGAATTTAAGTTCAAGCAAGCGACGGTCATTACAGACAGGAATGGTGAGGTATTGTATAAGCTTTTTGAAGAAAATAGAGATTATGTCCCTTATGAAGATATCTCTCATTATTTTGTCGATGCTATCATTGCCACTGAAGATCAAAGATTTTGGGATAATCCTTGAGTAGACTGGAAAGGAACGATCAGAGCATGAATTACTGATCTAAGATACGGTAAATCACAGGGATGATCGACTATTACACAACAGCTGATTAAAAATATGCTTCTTACCTCCGAAAAGAAGTTAGAAAGAAAACTCAAAGAAATAATTTTAGCTATGAAATTAAGTGGGTATATCAAAAAAGATGTCGACAAAAGATATAATAACCTTTCAAAAGCAGAGACCGACAAAAAAGTGAAAGAAAAAATCCTTGAGCTTTATTCTAATTATATATTCTTAGGGAATAACTCATATGGGATTGAGACTGCGTCTCAGACCTATTTTGCAAAGAAAGCTGCAGATTTAACCATCCTAGAGGCGGCTGTCCTAGCTGGGATTCCGCAAGCTCCTTCAAGATATGACCCGTATACCAATAGAGAGATAGTTATGGGAGCATTACATGTTACTGATGGCGATGGGACACCTGTAGAAATGACCGATGAATTACATCAGGCAATTCTAGCCAAAATTAAAACAAGTATCGATGGAACAAATATAGCTTTCAAAAAACAGGACTCTGCTATTATAGATTTTTTCAAAGGACTCCTCTCTTTCAAAATTAATGTTGCAGACCAAACCTATCAAGTTGACTATGTGTCTGGAAGAAAAGATACCGTCTTAGCAAGAATGTACGAAGAGAGTTATATCACTGAAAGCGAGTTCAAACAAAGCTTCTTCGAGGGATTGACCTATGAGTTCCGCCGTGGAAAAGTACAAATCAACGCACCTCATTTCGTGTTCTGGATTATTAAGCTTCTTGAAGAAAATTATGACCCTGAGATTTTGCGTGAAGGAGGTCTGACGATTAAAACGTCGTTGGATTATCAGATACAAAAATTGGCTGAGATGAGTATCGAAGAAAATGAATTCAGTCTCGCTAACGCGCATGCAAACAATACCGCTATGATCTATCTTGATAGTCAAAATGGTGATGTGCTGGCATATGTAGGATCCAAAGACTATTACAACGATGATATTGATGGACAAGTAGATATCATACAATCCCAAAGACAGCCTGGTTCTTCGATCAAGCCTCTGCTGTATGCATTAGGGTTTATGACGTTACCATTAACTATCGATACGCCGATGTATGATATCCCTTTTGTAATCTGAAACGATAGACCAGAAAATGCAGATGGAACATATTTAGGTCTTACAGCACTCAAAAATGCATTAGCTTGAAGTAGAAATATTCCTGCGATCAAAATGTTCTTTGCTGTAGGAGGAGAAAAAGTATTTACTGAATTTCTAAATAAGCTTGGTATAAAATCTGTGCAGACCTGATGAGATTATTATGGGCGGCCAATCGCGATCGGTGCGGCAGAGATGCAACTGTTGGAATTAGCTACGGCGTATACTCACCTAAGCGCATTCGGAAAGCCAGCTGTGGTAAATCCACTCTTGGAGGTAAGAGCGGCTGATGGATCTATTTTATATAAAAAACAGGTGCAGGTAGCAGATCAAGTTATCCCAAGCGGGGTAGCCTATCTTATCTGGAATATCTTGTCTGATGGAGCAAATATGCCTGCTGCATGGCTACCAACCTTCACCTATCCAGGCATTAAATTTGCAGTGAAGACCTGAACAACAAATGTAAAGAAAGGTGATCAGAAACTTCCTAGAGATGGTTGGTTAGTAACCTATACGCCATCGAAAGTGTTAGCATTCTGGGCAGGAAATACCGACGGTAGCGCACTCAGAGCAGATGCATACGGCGGATGGATTAGTAGTCCTACATGGAAGACGTTTATCACAAAGCTCAAAGAAAAGGGATTAATACAAAATGAAACTGCTTCTGAAAGAGAAGTGAAATCTGTTACTATTTCAAAAGTATCTGGAAAACTGGCAAGTTTTGACACGCCATTAGCACTTAGCCAAAAGACGCTTGCATATACAAACACTGTTCCTCTGCAAGTTGATGAGAATATCACAAAGATACAAGTAGATATGTTGTGTAATGGACTTCCGAGCGAACTCACTCCTCCACAAGATTTGTCTGATGCATATCTTATCAAGCCAGAGACGTTCTTACCAGATCAACGCGATCAGGCAGATATTATTGAACGATGGAAGACGAAAGGAATAGAGAAGTATACCGCTGAACTTGGCTTACCTATCTACTTAGAAGAGCTTACAGGAGCATGTACCGATAGAGCTGAGATTGCGTCAGGTGGAGAGATTAGTCTCGATTTAGTACAGCCTAAAGAATGACAGCAGATCTCTAGAAATTTCTCAGTACGACATCAGACTAAATCGCCTTTTAAGATCAAGACGATGAAACTCTATCTTGGAAGTATTGAACTAAAATCATTCAAATATAACAAAGAGTGAAATCTAATCGATATCAGTAACATCTCTATCCCACCAGAAGTCCCGGCAGGAAACTATTCACTCAAAGCAATTGTCATAGATGAGAAGTGATACTCTGACAGCAAGACCGTCAATGTACAATTAATAGACGCCGACATCAACGCTCCATATCTTATGCAAGATAAAGTACAGGTAACAAAAAAAGCTGATAATAAGTACGACGTCGTCATCCTCTTTGCGGATAATGAGTGAATCATCGCAAGCGGGACTATCAAACAAGGCGACACTACGCTCTATGAGTTCAAAGGTAACGTAGCATATTTCACTGTCTCTTCGTTAGGGACAATTTCTTATACGGTCACAGATAATTCTGGAAATGTTGGAAATGGGACGTGGGAGTTGAAGGAGTAATACTACGCGTCGTCTTCCCTACGTACTAAGGGACGGATTACGCATGTATACCTGCTTTCTGAAGATATACCCAATCAATCAGCACGCACTGACAATACGCGACTTCCGCTAGCAGATGAATCTTCTGGTAGAGGAGCTAACCATATGTATCCGCTATTATAATCTCTAAAGGCTTTCCCATCGTAGAAGGATATATTTTCATCTAATCATAAGAGCAACTTGAGCAACTGTCATCCCCTTCATAGGATGGTTACGTGATCCCCGTTAATGTCTACTCTATTATCTACCTCGTTTGCAAAAGGTAGTTCTGACAAGGAGCTAAGCACATCATCAACCTGAGGTAAAAGCGTGGGATAATTCTTATCTATTTTTTTCAGAGCTATATAATTAAACACATCGCTTGCCTTATGGTCGAATCTAATAATATAAGATTTTTTGTCGCGATTTTTTTCATTATAATTCTTTTTGTAAATGTCAGGAGAAATAGCGGTTTCATCTATTTGTTCTGCGGATAAGTTATCGTATGCCCACGGAATCCCTCCTATAACTATAGCGTCTTCTTCATAAGATACCGCATCAATAAGTTTCTTGTTTTTTAGGGTTAGCGATCATGTTTCATCTAAGTATCTAAGAGCTCGCAGTTTACGTTGCAAGATTAGTTCCGACTTGCCCTTATCTTCTTGTGGTCCTATAATTGGAGTCATTAATCTTTCATGTTCTATTTCATCAATTTCTTTCTGAAGGGATTCTTGGGTTAAAATTTTAATGATCTCGTCTCTTTTTCAAGAATAGAGATCTTTCACCTGCTCAAAAACTGTCGAATACTCCACTGGAGAGATTTCTATACGTAAACTTTCCTCTCTTATTCCCGTGCTAGAAATCAATTCTACTTTGTAATACGTTCTCTTTTCAGGTTCTGCAGCCTTGTTAGATGGCTGTATTTGACAGTAGTATTTTATTGTAGATTTATCATTTCAATTCTTGATTTCAGTCACTGAAAAACATCTTCGTTGAAGGTCTAGTATTTTTTCAATAGCTTTTGTTTTTTTGTTTTCAAAAGATATTTTCACTACTTCATATTCAGTTCTTTTGCGTAGAATTGGTTCGATAGTATCTCTAATTGTTTCTTCGAGTTTCTTTTCTTCTAGTGCAAACAATAATGGATCGTTTTTATTCAAAAAAACGAATGACGATTGGATTCATGCTTTTGTATCTCCCTCTAACTTAGAGTTTTTGGTAAGTTCTTTTTTTACAACAAATAGTCCTTCGGTAGCATCTAGATACTCTTCATAGGTATTTACTACTCTCTTTGTCCTGAGTTCAAGTGCAAAAATTCTGTTATATGATTTCGTATACTCTTGGAGAAGTTTTTCTGAAGATGGATCTTTGGGATCTAGCATGAGTTCGCTTGGCAAACAAAGATCGTTTTTTATCTCTTCGCAAAGCTGCAACTGGGCTTTCTTATTGGCTAATTCCGCTTTGAAGGTTGCAATAAGTGCTGGAGTATCTTCTATTTTATCTTGGGTAATAATACCTTGCTCAACAGAAAATTTATTCAATAGATTGTTGAGAACTTTTTTCTGTACTCCAGGTTCTAGTCCTTGGACAATACTATAGATCTCATCATAGTTCTTTTGGTTAAATTCTTCAAACTCTTCTTCGCCAATAATTCATTTGTTCTTTCAAAATCTCCCAACAAACAAAATCACTAAAATGGTCTTTCGTAGCTCACGCACACTTGCATGTATCATCTCTGCTATCTTCCCAATCGGTCCAGACTCACTGAAGTAATAAGCAGGAACAAAGTTGCTTTCATATTCATACAGTTCAGCCTGTTCACGTAAAAGCGCTAATTTTTGATCAAGATAAGTTCTATCATAACGCGTATCAACTGGTTTCGGATTTTCTCAAACCACAGAAACAAGATCGTTGATGACCTCTTGCCTATTGTTCTCGGCGTTGTTACTACTACCTGACGTAATATCCTCAGACCAATCTGAGTCAACTACCGACTTCTTACTAAACCGTCCCATACCCTCATTTCATAAAGATAAAAATAAAGATAAAGTTATAAGTAACAATATTATATACCTATATCTATATTTGTCAATAATTTGCTGACAGAGCAATTTACTGAAAATCCCTTCTAGAAAGGATTCTAAACACTTGAAACAACAAACTAAAGAAAAGATAAAAATCTATTGACTTATATTATAAAATAGTTATATAGTGTGAGTCAAAAAACCTGGGGCGCCATCTACTGGACACCCCGTAAAACCCAAAAAATTTTTATGCATCTGATCACGAGACTCATTCTGTATGATTAGCCCGTCAGGGCTAAGATATACAAAACTAAAACTTGCTGACCATAACAATGGGCGGTCAGCAAGTTAAAGCGCCCAGCAGAGTTAAATTATTTATTCCGACCGACCAGCCAAAAATTGGTGCCAGCTACTCACTATTATTCCGTGAGTGCGACAAGGGCTTATGGTCAGGTTGGAAATCACAGAAATGCCGGCGTATTCTGCCGGCATTTTTCGTTGTAGAAAGATAACCTAAATAGAATCCTTAGGCTCTTAAAGGAAATGACAAAATTTGACAGACGTAATATGTCCAGTATAATTACCTATACTAACTTTAACGCTGATGTAGTACATGTGATTATTTGTTAAGAAAGATAAAGATATAATAAAACCCGGTTCGTATACCGAAATGCACTTTTCAATAATCGAAGAAGAATTTAATAAATTGTTCAATAGTTACGATATCAATGATGTTGATCAACCGTTTTTTGATTTCGGCTTCAAGTATAAGTTCCTAAGTAACCTAAGAAAAGAGATGTGATTAGCAGAACAACAGTTCGATCCTAAAAAGACCAGTGAGATTTCTAAGCAATTAGTATTGTTTTTGAAAGACAAAGGATATAAGCCATACGAGCTAGTAAAGATTATGTCCTCTTTTGAAGACACACTTCATTACGTTAGAGTGACTGAGCAACAAATGAGTGAAACCACGCAGAAGGTGCTCAACAATGTGGCCACTATGGAAGGGATTAATGAGTCATCAAAGAACGAAGTAATCAGAGTGCTAGAAAGTAAGTTGTCGCAGTATGGAAAAAATGAACAAAAAGAAACAGATCTTCTAAAGTATGCAACTCCATGATATGTAGAGTTATACAAAGCATATAAAGAGAAAGGGATGGCCAAAGAACTTGAAGCGATGCAAGATATTCAATTTGTCAAAAATGAACAAGGTATGATCGATTGTCACTTTAAATCCTTGGGTATTTATATTTCTCAAAAGCTAAGAACTCAATCAACTCGACCTGAATCTAAAGACAAAATGTCCTCATTTGAGTGATTATATAGCTATCCCTCTACTAGCGATTTAGATAAATTACTCGCTGTCTGTCCATGAGATACAGTTAATGTAAATGCCGCAATACTTAATAGGATTTTAAATGTGCGTCGGTTATACATAAAAGAGTCTTTCGATCATCCGCCAACTATATATGGGGTCAATTGAACTATAGGAGATAACGTATGTGTATGAAAAACCCATATGAACCAAAATTATCGTGCAGATACTTTCTGAGTAAGATATGATGATAAAAAATCTCCTTCAAATAGTTCAGCTGATAAGCGTGGGTTTATATAATCTTTTGCTTGTTATTAGTTCACCACCTTTTTCTCCATTCGCATCCGCGTATTTCTCGCGCCTTTCCAGCCGATATCAGTTAGTGTTCAGTCTTGTTGGACATAGCCTTGTTGCGCGACAATAAATCATCCCAGACGAGCTAACTGTTGCAACTCGTAAAGCGTAAACATATGGTAATGTCTATGAAACTTTTTATGATTATTTTTATAGTCAGGATCTTTTCGAGGAATCATGAGATCGTTTCGTCATCGACGTGGAGCGACGAGCGATCTTGCTCATGCGCATAGCTGTTGTCGTCGATAACGTTGGAGAAATCGTGAAGAGTAGGATCGATTTACCATCAGGAAAATTCAATCTCGTTTTAGTGCTCTGTATACTTGCGAGAAGAATTGTTGTCTTTGTTTTGGGCTCATAAGGTGCTGGACGCTCGCTATGCCTACGATAATATCGACTGACTCCTGCTCAACTCCGCTCATATAATGGAGCATCTCATCGACCACCCACTTTCCTATAGGATAGATTTTTTTGGCTTGAGTTATCATACCAGGAGCTATATCGACACCAGTATAATCGATGTTTAGAAATGTATTTTCTTTTAATGAGTTATAAAATCTCCCGGTTCCGCATCACATATCGAGCACTGAACACTCTTGAAGATCTCCTTTGGGTGTAAGATGATCGCTTTGATAGAGTTCTATAGCTTGCATCAAGTAAGTAAATTCTGGTCGAGCTTTTTCTCTCGTATTTCCAAAATGTTCTGCTTGGTCGCTATAGCAGTCGATAAGTTTTTGGTTAGGGTCTTTTATTTTTGGCCTTACTGGAATTTTTGGTCCTGTTGGACTTGTTGATCCGGTTGGCTTTTGTGACCTTGTTGTTACGGTTGTTTTTATTGGCATAGAAGTGTTATATCAGAAAATCTAGTAAAGTAACATCTTAGAAATCAAACCCAACTGGAAGTTTCAGTTCTTCTTCTGCGTGGTATCAGCCTTTCTGGAGCAAAGTACGTTCGTCCACTTCGTATGAGTTTCCGTCCAACATAACGTTCTTGTAGTGCAGCAAATACAGCATTACTCCTAGGGTTATGTGGACGTCATTTTTGCAATACTCTTTCACTTTGGTGAGAAGTTTTTCGTTACCTGTTTTTTTGTAATCTAGTAAGAGCTGTTGTCACTCCATTCCTGAACTTAATGTTTTGCCTATTCCAAGAAATGTTTCGGAAACATTATTGAGACTCATTCTCCTTCCCGTAAGTTTTCGCAAAAGCAGAAATGGATCCAAACTTTTCATTTGTAACTGTAAAAGCGCGTCTTCTCCATAATCAATATTGTCTAGCAATACAGGATTGTCGAAACCGATACTGTTATATCAGATAATTCGTCCATCGAAGTTGAGCAGATAGTCCGCATATTTTTTTGCAGAATCTGCGTCGACATATCTATAAGGAAGTTTTCCATCTTCCAATAGTTCGTCGCTCGTAGTAATACTGTATGCCATTTCGAAGAACTGATTACGAATTCCACTTCACATCGTAGTTTCTATATCATAGATTACATAAGGCTTCCCAGCTATTTCGTGATATTTTCCTTCGCGATACTCTTGCAATAGTGTTTCAAATAAAGATCTATTTGAAGTTATTGATCTCATGACTTGGACGTCTTTGAGAAGATTATGAATACGACTAATTCACTCTTGATCGCAACACAACTCTATTTTTTCTTTTTCATCGACCAAACTAAATCCGTTGTTCGGTTGGCGTTGCACTCTAAATGCTGGTTTATTTCCGTCGAAAAAATATGCACGTTGTGCATCTTCCAATGTCTTTTGCATAAACTGTTGGAAGTATTGAAAATTTTGTCTGGTATAAAGCGTTTTTAGATTCGCAAAAAAATTGGTGTTAAGCTGTAGGAGTTCATCCACGCTAAGTTGTTTGTACATATCCTGAAATAAGAAAGCAAAAAGGTGACTGATGGATAGTAAAGGATGAGTTATTGGTACACATCACGGCGGAAGATAAGGGCATGTTGTCAAAATCTAGATAGACGTCGGCAAGGTCTGGAAATTTGGCGTATATACTCCGTTCTTTCTATGAGCATATCTATTTCTCCTAGCTTTTCCATCCTAGCTTTTCCATCCTCATTTCTCCAATAAACTTACCTGAAAGGGATGTTGCAATTTGAATAAGAAACTATATATATCATATTATTCTGTTTATGTCAATTTACATTTACTAAATTTGATGAATAAGAGATATATGCGACGAGGACTTATTGTGGTCGCTGTGTTAGCGATACTTTTCTGGTTCAAGTGAAAATCTGCTACGCCAGAAGTAGTCGAAGTGGCTCCAGAAAAAACACCCTTTATAATACAAACATCGAGCGTGAAAGAGTTACGTTCGACGTCAGATATTGTAAAATACAGTAAGTTGGTAGGAGCACAAGAGATAACGATCTCTAGTAAAGTCTCATGAAAGATTATTTCGTTGCCTCTTCTAGCCGGAGAAAAAGTTCGCAAAAACGAACCGATCGTACAACTTGAAGATTCGAACGCATCAGCTACATATCAACAACAAAGAGCAAAGGTTCAGCTCGCCAGCGCGCGTAGTGCTTATAACCTTACCGTAACACAGATCAATCAATCGATCACTGATGCAAGTACCGCTCTCCAACAAGCAAAAACACAGTATGCTGCAATAAGTCAAAAGAATTGAAGTACAGCCGCATTGCAAGTTGGCCAGTTGAGTGCACAAGTAGACAAAGCACAACTCGACTATCAGACACTACTAACATCTAATCAACAAACAGTACAGAACTTTATCTCAACAGCGAAAAATATTGCTAAAGAGATTGAGCTACTTTACCAAGATATTACTCTAACGGCAGATCAAATTCTTGGTGTGAGTGATCTGCATAAACAATCGAACGATTATTTTGAAAATAGTTTAGGTGCACAAAATAGCTCGACAAGACGCGATGCACAAAGCGAGTTGAGAGCATTGCTTAACGAAGAGGAGATGTTTAACGATACAGGGTTACAATATACTAGCACGACGCTTGTCACAAATTTACAAATTTTAAAACAGAACCTCCAACTTCTCAGTCCACTTCTAGATAAGATGGAAACAATGTTCCAATACACTCATTCTACAAGCTCTATCTCACAAGCACAAATTGATGGATATATGTGATTAATAGACGGTTTCCAGGCACAACTCCAAGGACAAGCAACTGCGATTACTGCGCAGATCAATGGAATGGAATCATTCCTTGCTACTTACAAAAACAATGAAACGTCCGCACAACAGCAAGTACAGATCATTCAACAACAAGGAAAGATAACCGAAAGCACACTAGGAGATAACGCAACACTCGCTCGTCTACAAACAGAAAGAGCTCAACAAGCATATAATAACGTATTAGAGATCAAGAATCAAAGCTTAGCGACAGCACAAAATGGAGTCGATCAAGCACAGATCGCTCTCAATGAAGCGACAGACCTTCTAGAGAGGTTTGAAGTAACGTCTCCAATCGATGGAACGATCGGTGAACTATTTGTGGATGAATGACAAGAAGTGAATATCTGAACTCCCCTTGCGACTATAAGCAATAACGGTGCCCAGAAGATTGAAATCTCGCTAACTCAAGAAGAGAGAGAGTTCTTGGATATCGGGCAAGAAGTAGTGGTGCACAATCACGGCAATGATATAACCGGGATACTAACTTCTGTAAGTAAGCAAGCGGGAGGAAATTTCACCTACAAAGCAATAATAGAATTAACAGAAGATATAGATCTCCTCTGAGATTTAGTAAGTGTAGACATCCAAGTAAGCACAAAACTTCCTTTGATACCACTCAACGTCGTCACTATTCTAAATAGTAATGAGTGATTAATTAATACACGAGAAAATGGCGCGATCAAACCACTCAGAGTAATGCTCGGGAAAGTGCGATGAGAATCAGTAGAGATTAAGACTCAACTTGAAGATAATCTAGTCGTCATCCTCTCAGATATAAATAACTATAATCCGACAATCAACACACTCAAAGTAAAATAGTAAAACACATACCTCTATAGCTCAAATAACTATTTATAATTAAAAATAGTTTGCGATCTATAATGTCTATCGCTTCACTTCTCTCTCAATACCGTGTACATGGACGAACATATAAAACCACAAGCTAGCACCAACTGATTTCTTTGATTCCGAGTAGAGAATCGAAGGATTTCTTTTATGGCTATTTTTATGATTCTCGTATTGGGGACTATTTCAATAATCAGTATTCCCAAAGAAAGTAATCCAGATATTAAATTTGGTATTATAAATATTGCGACAGTATACCCTGGAGTTAGCCCTATAGACGTAGATCAACTTATCACTCAAGAAATAGAGCAAAAAATCAAAGACGTCACTGGGATAAAAAAAATCACCTCAAGTAGTTCTGTGTGAATTTCAAATGTAACGGTAGAGCTAGAAAGTAGCGCTGACGTAAAGACAGTCTTATGAAAAATTAAAGACGAAGTGGATAAAGCTGACCTACCTCAAGATGCAGAAGATCCTTTTGTGCTTGAGATATCAACTGATAGCCAGGTTATGTTTGACTTGATTGTGTATGGAAAGAGCTCTGTCACAAGCCCAACTTCTTTGAAACAACTTGCTCGTTCGATCAAAAATAAACTTACTGGATATGGCTCTATTAGTTCTATAAATATCTGATGAGGAGACGATCTCGATGTCCAATTGATCGTACAAAAAGGTAAAATGGAGCAGATGTGAATTTCGCTTGCACAAATAATGAGCACAATCCGCGCATTCAATCAAAATATTCCTTTGGGGAATTTTACGGTAGGAGATCTAAATTATGATTTTAGAATCCATGGAGAACTCGGAAATGTCTATGATCTACTAGATCTCGATGTAATAGGGACCAAAGAAGAAGTGCAGCTCAAAGATATCGCAACGCTCGCATTCAAATACAAAGATGGAGCAATAAGAACGTTTGGTCGTTGATCAGAGAAAGGCTACTATAGTGTTTCACTAACATTCAATAAGCAAGCTGGAGAAAGTATTTTCAGCACATCTGCTGAAGCAAAAAAAGCCATCGAAGAGTTGTTTAAAACGCAGGAGTTTGCAAATGTGAAATATACTTATACCAACGATCTCTCAGAAACAATAGGTGAAGACTACAATACTCTCGCACACAACGCGCGGGAGACGTTTGTGTTGGTATTCCTATTTACTGTCCTTTTCCTTACGGTCAAAGAGTCTGCTATTGCAGCATTTTCTGTCCCACTAGCATTTTTGGTAACAATTTTCATTTTAGATAAAATCGGTTCGTCACTAAACTTTATGACCAACTTCAGTCTGGTGCTAACGTTTGGTATAGCAATTGATGTTGCAGTAGTGGTTGTGCAGTCTGCAGGAATAAATATGAAACTTGGCTACGATCCAAAAAATGCCGCTCTATTGGCAGTCAGAGAGTACTATAAACCCTTGATCTCTGGAACCGTCGCGACAGCCATCGTGTTCGTGCCCATGATGTTCTTGCCAGGAATTGTTGGTAAGTTTCTCGCGTATATTCCTATTACGATCTTCACCGCTCTTATGGCAGCTCTGTTTATCTCACTCACGCTCAATAGTGCTCTATTGTATAAATTTAATAAGAGATCGAAAGTTTATCATATAAACCCTGACGCTGAAAAGTTTCTCTCGCCAGAAAATAAAGCTATACTCGAAGAAGATAGGAAGACAAAAACTCCTTTGGGAGAAGAACAACTTAGTTTTCGTCAGCGTTTCTTAGACAAGATGAGTAACGGATATGGAAATTTCTTAAGACGTTTTCTAAAAAGCGGATTTTTGAGACGAGCAAGTGTGATCGTTCCAGTATGTTTACTTATAGGATCGTTCATCTTCTTCCATATTTGATTTACACTCTTCCCACAAAGCGACAACGGATTTTTCTGAGTAACGGTAGCAGGAAAGGAATGATCAATAACTCAAGTTATGCAACAATACATCCCGCTGATAGAAAAAGTAGTAAGCTCTATGCCAGAAGTAAAACAATACACCACCACCACAAATGAAAACAACATCTCGATCAATATCGATTTGTTAAACAAGAAAGATAGAAAGAAGGAACATCTCAGAGATGTCTTTGCTGTAGAAAGCGAGGTGCTAAAGCTTTTGAAACCGCTTGAGGAAGCTGGATTAAAAGTTAGTTCTCAAGTGGAATGAGGTGGCCCCCCTCCAGCGAAACCAATATGATTGAAACTAATTACTGACGATAGCGAACAGTTTGCTCAACTCTTAGTGATTGCAAACGACTTCGAACAATACTTACGCAGTCTAGATGGGACAAAAAATGTTGCGGTTTCATCACAACCATCACCAGGCCAGTTCACATACGAACTAAATAAAAACAAGTTAAGATCACTCGGACTTGCTCCTAGCGACTTGGTAGGAGAGATAGCTGCGGCAATGAATGGATTTAATGCAGGTACAATTCGTATACAAAAAGAAGAGAGGACTATCAAAGTATTGTATGATGAATTTGTAGACAAGGTCTCCCCTTCTGCAATCCAAGATATGATTATTCCTACGAGAGTTGGCCCTGTTGTAGTAGGAGAAGTAATAGACTATAAACTAGAAAATGCTGTAAGCCAGATCGCAAGAGAGGACACCAAGATCGCTGTCAGAGTCGACGCAGACCTTGCCGAATGACGAGAATGAAGAGGAGCAGAACTCCAAGCGAAATATCTTGCACGGGCACAGGTTTATAGTTTTCCTGATTGATTTAGTTTCAACTCAGCAGGGGAACAAGAAGGAAATGCCGAATTAATTTCAGCGACTGGTCAGTGATTCTTTATCGCGATCTTTTGTATTTTCATCATCTTAGTCTTACAGTTTAATTCATTTAGAAAGCCGGTAGTAATTCTCTACTCTGTAGTTGTGGCTTTGTTGTGAGTAAATATCTGATTCTTGATAACAGGTAACTTATACAGTATGGCATTTGCGATCGGGTTTATCGCGCTTACAGGAATCGTGATCAATCACGCAATCATCGTCATAGATAGAATTCATGAAAATATCTCGCGCGATATCGACCATTTCGAAGCTATTATCGAAGCTGGAAAATCTAGACTACAACCGATGATTATCACTACTCTAAATACGATCGTAGGAGTTTTACCGATCACGTTCCAGGACAAGTTCTGGGAAGGGATTGGGATCACGCTCATCTTCTGATTGTTCGTAGGGACGATCATGACGCTCTTTGTAATACCTAGTTTGTACTATATCGTATTTATCAGCCCAAAGAAATTATTGAAAGAGAGAGCTGAACGTAAAGCAGCGGCGGTTGTATAATAGAGAACTGGCTCAACAACAGATTGGTCCAATGATATGTTAGTCAACACGCAATCAAAGAATGGTCCAATAATAAGTTTCTTCAAAAGTTCTCTCTTCTTTCTTTTGCAAACACTCCCACCTCCAGTATACATAACTTATGTATGCATGTAGTAGTTGTTGATTTGCTTCGCAGACCAAGCTCGGGAAATGTCCCGATTGCTGATCTTTCGGCACATTTGAACAAGATACCACAAGGGCGGTTTCTAAAACCAAAGCAACCAAGAAACACCATCTCAAACAAGGAACGGTCTTAGATAAATCTATAAAAGGCTCGACGACAAAATCACCCATGTGAAACGTTCATTATACGCTCAAAAACAGCGAGCTATCTAGGCTTTTCCCTGTATGAATCAACCAAAGCGGCGTCTATTTGCTCGCAGGAGAGCCAGGAATTGGAAAGTCTACCATCATGCTCCAGATCCTACATGATCTTGGCCAAAACAACGAAATTTCTATCGCATACTTTTCATGAGAAGAGACTCCGTGACAGATAGAAAAAAGAAGTGAGAGGATTTTGTCACAAGGCAAAACTGTTCTGACGTTTGATATATACCACACTACTCATCTCGAAGATATTGTTACCACCGCAGATTCGCAAGGATATGACCTAATCGTAATAGACTCTATACAAACAATTTATAGCGAATCGATAGACGGCATCGCTGGTTCTCCTAGTCAGGTAAAGCAGTGCAGCGAGAAATTGTCTGAGTACTGCAAAGATGCTGGGACGACCTGTTTCATCATCTGACACGTTACCAAAGAAGGGGAAATCGCATGACCAAAATATCTCGAGCATATCGTCGACGTTGTGTTATATCTTGAAGGAGATAGATATGGACAGTATAGATTCCTTAGATGTAGGAAAAATAGATTTGGCACGACCGATGAGGTGGGGATTTTTGAGATGGGACTGTTTGGATTGCAGCCCGTGAACGATCTTAAAGATAGAATTATCTCTGCAGCGAACACGTCAATACCTGGAAACGTCTTAACCGTAGGTATAGATAATGGTAGGCCAGTACTCATAAATCTTGAGGTACTCTTAAATAAGACCTTTGGAAAATACCCCCAAAGAATCTCGCAGTGAGTCGATAACAAAAGAGTTCAACTCATTACCGCAATTGTTGAACGTTATCTTAAAGTGAAGTCTAGCTACTTCGATATCTATGTAAATATTCCATGAGAGTTTCAATTTCGCGATAACGGTCTCGACCTTGCAATAGCTGCGGCTATTTACTCACAAAGTAAATGAACAATCATCGACAAAGAAATAGTATTTATCTGAGAGCTCGGCCTTGGCTGACAAGTCCTCCCTGCTAAGTTACACAAAAAAAGAGTAAATGAAGCAAAATGATTTACGATTATCGATCATACAAGAATCAAAAATATTGTTGAACTTCCAAATGCGTTGTAAAAGAAATGTAAAAATAACACATACAATAATATGTTTTAAAATATCGTCAATAATCTCTATGTTGTATTATATGTTATGTGACAACCAGCGGTTAGCGTCAAATGGTGTAAAAGAATTGTAAAAAATTTGTAAAGGCATATATTGAACGTGTCAAACAAAAGACAAAAACCAAATCCGTCAAAAACAAAACTAAACACAATATCCCCGTAGACATCGAATGACAACAATCGGTGCTACAAGAATACTACGGGTTAGGTCGCAAGGATCCCTATAGATGTATGGAAGTAAAGTGTAAAAGAGTGTCAAAAAAATGTAAAGAAATTGTAAAATCACTCTTTGACAACAACTCTTCCCTTCATGTCTCTATAAAGATCCTTGCTGAGGTATATCCTCGTATGACCTAACCCACTTCTTCTGAACTGGGTCTCGCGTATCGCTGAGATCTTTTTTTATGGCTGAAAATATAGATATTGACTTATTAATAATATAACATATACAATTAACACTTTACATTAGATTAATATCCTATGAGCACACCACATGTTGAATCTAATCAAAACTACTACAAAGTAACCCTCCCCACTCAGGGAGATTTTGAATATATTCAAGACGCAGTTTCTGATGAAGAAGCGGAATTTGCTTACCAAAGGCTTGGTCAACTGCTTGGTATCATTAGTGATGATATATTGTCAATTCTTGACCAAGACAGTAAAGCACTAACAATTACTATATGAGTATATAATAAGACAGTTGTTCCGGCTGACAAAATTAAAGTTGAACTATTAGAAGACTTTGAAAATCCATTCAGTAAACCCGGAGAAATGATTACTCGGAAATCATAATATTTTCTAAAGTTTCACTATATCTCCCCAAATAATTTCTTTCGCGCTACTCACCTCTCTCTCATCTATATGTGTCCATTCCTTTTTGTAATCAGAAAATTTTTCTAGAAATTTTGTAAGCGTTTCAGAGAGGTGTTCGTTTTGTTCTATTAGTAAATCTCCATATTTTTCTGCATATCGAAGTCAGTTATAGAACTGGTGATTGCCTCAAGTGAAAGGAAGGGGAACGATTATCTTCTTAATACCAAAGAGTTGTTGCTCGGCTAACGAGGTGACGCTACCGCGAGTGATTGCTAGGTCGCAAATCGCGTACAGGTATCAAATATCGTTTTGGCTCAAGAAATCGAATGTACGCACGTTTGAGTACGGTGCGAATGCGGTTTTCCGGTCGTTATTCTTGGTTCCCAAGATCACAAAGAAGTTGGTCGAGGTGTGTTTTCAGGTCGCCAACAACTTCGAGAGTGTTTCGAAGACTGCGGACATTCCTTGTGATCATCCCATGACGAGGATATTTGTTTTCGTTAAATCTACTACGCCAATATTGAGAGAAGATTGTTTGTAGTGTAAAAGTTTGTCTGAAAAGATCTGTCCAACGGTTGTGCTATCCTTGAAAACATTTGGAAACCCGGTGAAAATTTCCTTTGCAAGTTTACATACGACACGATTTGTTAATCACGCATGCAAATCTGATTCGTGTAAATAAATTGGAATTCTCAAAAATCGCGCGGCGAAACAAACAGGTAGTGCAACAAATCATCATTTACAAAAAACTATATCAATCTTGTGTTTGTGCAATAATCGTATCGATTGAAAAAATGCCACCTTCACTAGAACTAAATCTCTGATATTTTTGAGCGCAGATGCAGGATCCCAATATCTCCTAATCTTCCCTGCGACTACAGGTACAAATAGCACATCACCTAACTTAGATGCAACTTGGGCTTCCATAGATCCTCCTTGACCAAATCGGTATATCTGTTTGATTTTGGCGCGTAAATCACTATCTTGCTGTGCGTATTCGATGAGTGAAACTATAGGAAAAATATGGCCACCTGTGCCACCTCCTGTAAACGCAATACGCAATTGTTTGTGTTGCATGTCACTACTATACATTTGTGCCTCACTAATTCTACCATAAGAAATTATGACCGATTAGCTCAGTTGGCGAGAGCGCCACATTGACATTGTGGAGGTCACTGGTTCGAGTCCAGTATCGGTCACCATGCTAGTTTAAACACTCAACCAATTACTATGAAAAATCCTTTTTTGATTGTATTAGCCTTTTTATTGTGATGATTTTTTGCGTATCAATATTTTCAAAATCATCCAATAGTAATGCTTCAAGAAAATGTTGCTGAAGAACAATCTGCACAACCTTCTACTAGTGCGACACATTCAGAAATTTGCGACTATTTCGAAAACGAGGATTTGTGAGGATTCGGAAATAATCAATTTTCAGAAAAACAATATTCAGATATAGAAAGTTCGCTCGCGTCTGCACTTACACGAGAACCGTTTGTAATCTCTTACAATTCTGGAGAAGTGTCTTTTAAACTACCAAAAGGGACTCTACCATTGGACACACATAACTCTTATCGCTTCATAGATCATGAGGTGACTCTAGATAGCTTTACGGTTTATGCGCAGCAAGAACAAGGCGCCTGAGATAAACTTATTATCTTAGAATGACGAGTAGGAGAAGATATGCACGAGAAAATTGTACCTGAGAGTATTATTTGCGTAAATGAAAATATTTCTTCACTACAGTCGGTTCTAAAATTTGAAGAGGACCACTATCTTATAAAAACCCTTACTAGTTACGTATACTTGAAAAAGGCTATCTATAGTCCAATAACCGTCTATGCAGAGTATGGAAATTCAATTATGTTTGATATGATCGCGAGTGATACTACAAAAACTATTGTCCAGTAGGAAAAAGATATATTAATATTTAGTTACGAAAAAAGCCTGAGTAAAAACCCAGGCTTTTTCTTTTTACCAATATCTCTGATAGGGGAAGGTTTAACGAAAACTACTCGAAAGTAGTTTTTTTGTTTGTATGATGTATTGACAATCCGATATAAATATATATATATTCTTTTATCGTCTAACATAAATAAATTATTATGACCGTACTATCTATTTTATCTGCGTTACTGTGGTTGGTTCTTGTTATTGCTTTCCTCTTTAACGAGAAAATAAAATTAACAATAAACAATCAACGCCCTGCCACTAAGGGTGAGAGATTACTACTAGGAGTTGTTGGCTATCCTGCAACCGGAATTATTTTTTACTTGCTGGGCATTATTGTCAAACTACTAACATACAGTACTGTAGTAACAATTTCCCTGTGGGTACTCTTTGCTATATCAATCTTCGTATTCAGAAATTCTGTTACGATAAACGATAAACCAGCTGGTCCTTTATGGAGATTGGGTGTTGTATTAGTAGTGTTCCCCTTCATGTTGGCCTTGTTTGTACTGCTGGGCGGGATTGGTGAATTTATGTTAATGCCGATATCTATGTGGATTTGAGGCCAGAAATGTATGTATTATGTATAGAGTAAGTTATATGTTGCAACGGTAACCCCGTTGCATTTTTGATTTGGAAATTTTTTTGAAAAGAAAAAGTGGCGGGAAATTTCCGACCTTTCTAAACCATATAATATATCTCCTCTTGAAAAATCCCTCCCTCGGAGTAGATATAAGGCGTGTTTTATTCTTCTAATTTTTTTACTATGGGTCCGTTAACGTCTTTAATCAGTTCAACTAATTGGATTTTTGTTTTGGTGGCGACAGTAATCTCAATGGTTATTGGTATGTTCTGGTATGGTAAGTATATGTTTGGCCCTAGCTTTGCAAAATGGATGAAACTTCCTCCGATGCTTACAAAGTGAACCCCTGAAGACAAAGATTGCACTCCTCCAATGGGGAAGCTTATGTTGTTTGAGTTTGTTAGTAGAGCGTTATACTTTATTGGTCTTGGTCGGACATTTACAGTTGCTCCCCAAGAAACAATGTGAGGAATGATATGTTTAGCAATAATCCTTTGGTTAGCATTTTCGCTCTCTACACAAATAAGCGCAGTAATCCGATCCCCAGCTAATCGAAACACATTATGGATAGCTGGTAGCAAGATGTTGCTGGATACAATTATTGCTGCTATTCTTCGGTTTATGGTATTCTAATAATTTCTCTAAAGACAATGTCGACTAAGAATAGAAATTAACATCTATAAGCAGTAAAACGTTTCACAAAGAATTTTCCCTAAGGAAAATTCTTTTTTTCTTCTTTGTAAAAAAATCTTCCGTGATTACTCTAACCTACATGACACCACTAAAAGAACTCCTCCACGAACGTCTGCGAAATATAATTTTCCCGCCAGTCTGTTTTGGTTGTCACACAGTTGGAGCATACTTGTGTAAAAACTGTAAAAAATCTGTCAAATCTCATCCTGAAATGTGCCCTTTCTGCCATAGACCAACAAAGCATTGGTTAGTGTGTTTAAATTGTAAGTCCGACCACCGTCATATCGAAGGGATAATTGTCGGCTTTATCTATACCGCCACTATCAAGAAACTTATCACTACGCTCAAGTGGTGACATCGCTATCATATCGCTCCATTCCTAGCTGAAAGACTAGCTCTGTTGGTAAGGTCTCATGAGTTACTGTATCCGGAGTTGATTGGAATTGGAAAAGCATCCTCATTACAAAACGGCAAAACATCCTCATTACAAAACAGTGAGACACACAGTAGAACCGCACCAAAAAATAATCTCATCATCACCTCCGTCCCCACTCACTGGCGAAAGAAACTATTCGTAAGATGATATAGCCAATCAGAATGTCTCGCTCGCGGGCTAGCAGATGTTTTAGAAGTTCTGTATGTTCCGCTTTCCAAAAAGTCAAAATATACCATCTCTCAGACTAAACTATCTAGAAGCAAAAGATTGATCAATCTCTTGGGAGCTTTTGTTGTTCAAAAGAATATGTTGTTGAAGTGAGACGAAACTGTCTTGATAGTCGACGATATCACCACCACCTGAGCGACGATAGACGAGCTTGCACGAACACTAAAATCTAGCTACAAGCAAGTAACAATCTGGTGAATAGTGGTGGGAAGACACGGAAAATAACTACCCAAAATGCGACATAGTCTCAACGTTTATTTTCTTATTCCTATAACGGAAATGTACAATACGCTCCATATATTCGGAAGGAACGAGGTGAAGGTCTATCTGTTTTCTTAGAAGTTTCCTTATGAGGGAGATCGTCATCCGTTTTAGCTTCAATAACCCTAGACTAAGCAACCGTCTACTATGTGTCATACCGGGAGATCTTTTCGCAGCAAGTAGAAACTGAATAAGCCCTCTACCGTAATAAAGCTGTTGTTCGTCGTAGACTCTAGAAGGGTACGGATGGAACAAACCAAAGTCGTGATACATTACTCGTTGCTGACCTTTGAATTTTTTCATACTCTTCAAGGGTAGTCGCCCTAACTGTCTATGAACACTATGTCGCCGAAGTAGATCTGGTTCGGTAGTTCTCACCATATATTTCAATTTATTTGTTTGACTAGTATTGTATAAGGTCGTTCGAAGAGATCGGAATCTTTGGATTGCGGTACGTTTCAGCGAAGATCAAATCAAGAAAACTTTGTAGCCATTCTCTTCCAACAATGCTTTTGCATTAATAATGAAACTTTCAATTCCACCTATATCGACAATATAATCCGAAATAAGTAAAATCGTCCCGGTCTTCAAACCCGATAACTCCCTGAAACGAGCGATCCGCTTTTTTTTGGTGTAGTGTTGGAAACGTTCTAGACATCGGATGGAAAGTTCTTGCCATGTTTTACTGTCAAAATTCTGTAAAATATCTGTCAAAATAGTGTCAAAATCCTGTCAATATGACAACGATGTCTCAGGTGTCAAAAACTGTAAAAGCGCTCACTTTGGGTAAGCTATAACAGGGATTCACAATCAAAGCGAGTCTAAAGCAGTCAATCCAAACGTCTCGAGAAATTGTGACGGCATGATGGTATACTGACAGGTCTTCCATATAGGAATGATTTGCTCCTTAGGAAGATGTCCATGATAGGTAATAAACGAAACCGAAGGAATTTGATCCTTAAGTTCCCCATCACCGAAGATATGAATATGTATTTTTTCGGAAAGTTCTTTGTGTGTGGAATTTTTGTCGCTCTTTAAGTTTGTTTCTATAGATTTTATGAACTGTAAAAGAAGGTCAAACCCTTTTTCTTTGGTGAGCCTTCACGCGTAAATAAGATTAATGGATTGCTTACTTACATTCATCTACCAACATTCTATCGACGAATAAATAACTCTTTCTAATATTTCTTTGTTTTTACAGTCTCTGGTTTTTCGATCTGGCTAAATCCAACCACAAATTCCCCTTTCATTGGAATTTCTCCTTTTTTAATTTTTGCAAGGATTTCATCAATAGTCCCGTGTTCTTTTTGTTCGAACATTTTAGTTAGTTCTCTATGGATATAGACGTTTCATGTAAAGCCTAACTTCTGGAGCGCGAGTAAATTTTTCTCTATTCTATGGACAGATTCAAACACAAACACTGGTTCCTTGCTAGCTATTATCTCTTTCATCTTCGTCTCTTTGCCTTTTTTGGTAGGGAGAAAGCCCATATAAGTGAATGAGGTGGTGTCGGTATACGAGCCAACTACTGCGGGGATGAGGGCGTTGGCACCAGGGAGGACTTCGAACGGGACTTTCCGCTCCCAACAAAGTTTAATTAAATTTTTACCAGGATCGGAAAGTCCCGGTGTTCCCGCTTCACTTACTAATCCACAGTTATTGTTTTGAAGCAACTCGATATATGATTCTAGTCTTCCTTCGTGAGTAAAAGAAGTAAGAGGATAAATTTTTTTGGTCCTCGCATCGATATCGTAAAGTTTAAACAGATGTCTTGTTGTTCTGGTGTCTTCACTGAAAAAAATCTCCAACTCTTCGAAAAGCTTAAGTGCTCTAACGGTTATGTCGTCTTTATTTCATATCGGTGTTGGTATGATCGAAAGCATTATTAGTGGACTGGAGTAAGTAAACCTTCTTCTTGTTTCACCACCCAGTCAATTGGATTTGGGTGTATTTTAATTTCTAGGTCTTTAGTAAAACTATGAGCTATAGTTGGATTGAATGGGCTATCAAAATTTTTCTCTCGTGCAACAAAGGGGAATTTATGCAAAAGATCCTCTATAAATCTTTTAAAATTTCAAGTGTGTACTGGATGATGATAAGAAAAGAATTCGGCATGTTGAATTCAATCTTTGTATTTGTGGACGGCTTTGGGCGCTGGAAGTTCTAAAATATCAATGACTTGCTGCTTATCTAGATGTATATTATCGTAAATAAGCGGCACAGGAAGTTTCCGCAAGGTAATCAGTCTTCATCATATCATTTGATCTCTTGTTCCAACTATCTCTGCCTTATACTCCTCCATCTCTTGGTTTCCCAAAAGATATGCCAACTCGTTACTTACTCTCATGCAAACATGGTCTACCGAGAATCATCTTAAATCAATTCTATTTTCTTTACACTGGTGAATTAGTTCATCCAAGAACGGTGGTGTTTCTGTATAGAACGCATTCACTATCGACACTCGTTGGATGGTTATATATCTAAAGCGTTCTTATAGGCACAGAAGAATAAATATCGACAATATATAAAACATCCCGTCTTTGTAAATGGCATCTTATATGAGAAACCAATTATCTATCATTGATTTTACGCCTAACATAAGTAAGCATTGGTCTGCGGCATCGTGGCGGAGTGGTCTATCGCACAGGTCTGCAAAACCTCGGTTCACGGGTTCGAATCCCGTCGATGCCTTCACTCATTATAATACTCCGCCCAAGATTAAACCGAAGCGTACTTAATAGTTCTGGTCAGTTCTGTGTAGAAGGATCCTGTTCATCAGGATTTTTTCTTTTGTGTTCGTTTAGGTTTTTCCTATAGTCGTAAGTGGTTTTAGGCGATAATATATCTAAGTGAATTATGGGCGTAGGGAATATAAAAAAAGTAATTTCTTTCAAAAAATTTAGTAATAATGGACTAAAGCATTTGATAAGCGAGTAAATATATGTAGACGCTATTGGGTACATTTAGGAGCGTTCGAATGCTTTAGTGAATCTATAGTCGATATATTTTTTTATTCTCATCCCTTACTCCCTACACCACAAACATACTTTTCCCTCTATATTGAATTGCTTCCGAGACATGTTGTTTTAAAATATCTTCCGCTCCGTCTAGATCTGCTATCGTTCTAGCTAGTTTAATGGTTCTGTGTACTGCTCTGGTGGAAAGATTGAGTTGTTTTGCGGCTTGTATGAGGAGCTCTTGAGTCTCAGAAGATAGGTGGATATAAGTTTGGATTCATTTTGCGGTGAGCTGGGAGTTGGTGGTAAATTCACTCTCTTTAAATCTCTTTTGTTGACGTTGTCGACACTCATATACGACGGTTTTTATGCTCTCCGAAGAGTCGCTTTGTTGGTTGTGTAAAACGGTGGCGACTTGTTCTCTTGGAACTTCAAGTAACATATCAAATCTATCCAAAAGTGGTCAACTTATTTTAGATTGGTATTTTTTTATTTCATGAAGTCCACAGGTGCACGGTTTTTCTTTATCTTTATAGTAACCACACTTACAAGGATTCATCGCTGCGACCAACATAAAGTCCGCAGGATATTGGACTGATCAGTTAGCGCGAGAGATTGTTATGGTTTTGTCTTCAAGTGGTTGTCTAAGTACTTCCAATACATCGGGAGGAAACTCTGGAAGTTCGTCGAAAAAGAGTATTCATAAATGAGCTAGACTAATCTCTCATGGATGTAGGCTTTGTCCTCCACCTACGATTGCGATCTTAGATGCGGTATGGTGCACAGTTCTAAATGGTCTGGTAGTAATTAATGGTTTGGTAACAGTTAATCATCCCATTACTGAGTAGATCTGACTAACAGAAATTATTTGATCGAACGTAAGTGGTGGAAGTATAGAGTGAATAGCTTTGGCGAGGAGTGTTTTTCAGCTTCAGGGTGGACCGATCATAAGAAGGTTGTGCATGCCAGATGCGGCTATAGTCAGCGCTCTTTTCGCGACTATATGCCCTTTTATTTCTTGTAGATCTAGTAATCACTCTTGGATTGAACCAATTTTCTGCTGAGGGATTTTCTGTCCTCATACCACAGGTAAAATACATGTCTCGTTGTGTCACTGTCTGACAAGTTCTCAAAACTCTTTGATTGGATATATAGTAATATTTTTCAAATATTTAATCTCATCTACATTTTCTGCTGGCACAAAAAAAGTAGTTCGTCACTTTCTGTATGCACTTATCACACACGGAAGAAGTCCGTCTACTCTCTTCACTGAACCATCAAGACCAAGTTCGCCAAAAAACAAACTTGTAGAAAATATTAGTTGTTGTTCTGGGGAAATATGTTCAAGTAGTCACAAAATAGCTACCGCCATAGGAAGATCAAATGTTGTTCAGATCTTTTTGAGGTGTGATGGTGCTAGATTTAAAACTATCTTTTGTGGAGGAAACTGAATTCATACGTTTCTAAAAGTAGATCTAATTCTCTCTTTGGCTTCTTTTATCGCTGTATCGGGCAGTCAGATTATCTCTATTCATGGAAGTGATCTGTTTGTATCTGCTTCTATAGTTACTTCATAGCCGGTTAGTCAGATAGTGGTATACGTTTTCACTTTCGCTATTTGGTTCATTTAGTAAGTGAAAATAAAAGCGAACCGATAGTTCGGACCGCTTTACCATACATAATACAAAATCACTTACACAGAATTTATATAGAATTTTTATCCTCAAGCAGTAGGGAGGAGATTTGTGATGAGATTAACAATAATTAAAGCAAGAATTGCTATTCACACACCAATTGCCAAGTAGAGTAAAACATTCATTCATTTTTTAAGTTTAGCTGAGTCTCATCTCGCGGTAAGAATAATATACCCCGAATATATCGCTACACCAAGCGAAACAGAAACTAATATAATCCATATCCGTCCGTTAGATTTTTTGAAAAGATCTATAAAACTATTTTTCACCTCTTGTGAAGTAAGAAATGGTTGGTCTCCCACGATATCTGCCTCTCTATTATAACCTCGAGGCATCTCAATCCTTATATTACCAATATTTGGTGCGAACGAACCATCCAATCCAGGATCATCAATATTATTAACTGTTCCATCTCAATCGCCATCTCAATCTCAATCTCAATCGCCATCTCAATCTCAGTCTCAATCTCAATCTCAGTCTCAATCTCAATCTCAATCTCAATCTCAATCTCAGTCGCCTCCAGAACATCCTTCTCCTACACATGGTGGCACTATTCCATCACCATCACCATCTCAATCTCAATCTCAGTCTCAGTCTCAGTCTCACCCACAATCTCATCCACTACACGTACCAGTCCCATTGTCGTCTCCTGTCATACTCTCTCCTGTTCAATTACATACATGACAGAGTTCGTAAAATTCCGCTGGGAGCGCTCCTGCCTCTTCTCCTACTACTTGTCAGGCGCGATTTATCATAATAAAATATGGAATTCCCAAGAGTGGTCATCCCCCATATAGTCCTGGAATTCAATTAAACGAACCTTGTGTTAGCTCTCTAGATCTTTGTCAGATAAATGTTTGAGCGCCACCAATTGCTTGTAGCCGTGTGTCTAGTGTGTTGTTTTCCACAATTGTAAGGAAGTCGCATGTAGAGTTTTCGCCAACATCTTCTTGAAAATTTTCGTCATTATTATGTTCTATAGCAAAATCAATACAGTGTGTACATCGGTCTGCTGAAAGATCTAAGACCATATACTCACTATCAAACTCGCCAGAAAGCCTGGAAGAAAGCCCAGCACTATCTCTCAGATGAAGATTTTGTTCGTCAGTTAATGAAAGTGTAGTTAGTTCAGAACACTCTCCTGTTCACTGAGCTAGCACTCTTCCCCCAATAGAAAATAATACAACACTAAAAAATAGCGATAAAATAACTCTTTTATAGATAGTCGATTCTGTATACATACAACCAAGAAGTGAATAAATATTCTGTCTATATTCAGTTAAATATTTCACAGGCTACTACGCGTCAACGATGTAATGAGGTAAATTATTGCAACACTTAGTAATGCAATCAACACTCCTAGAGCAACCATACCAGCTTCTTTGAGCGCGGTATTTAGCTTTCCTGAGTCACCCAACGCTAACATTATTTTTATTCCACTATAGATCAAAAGAGGTATCGCTAATATCACCGCTAGTCTCAGCATAAATCTTGCTGTTCTGGTAAGGATAGACTCCCCTCCGGCAGAGTTTCATGCATTCTTAAATAGATCATCAGCTTCAACATCTGAAGAATAAGGGTCTCATTGACCTCTATGTGATTCGCGATACGCGTCTCTTAATCGGTCACTTCTAGGAGACTGTGCAAAAGATATGCTTACTACTCAGAAAGCGGATAGAGCAAAGAATAAGAGAAAAATATTTTTCATGGGGTTATATAAGATTCAAAAGTTCTTCTGCGTCTTTCTCATCTTTCTGTTGATTAGCTGCCTCTTCGGTTTTAATGTTTTCTACAGCTTTTACGTATCACTGTTCCTGTCGCTTAGTAAGATATTTTTCTTTAATTTCGTTTTTCTTTTTCTCGTATTTTTCATCGATTTCTTGAAGTTTTGTTTTCTCTTTTACAAGGATAGCTTCTAATTTGTTGATCTGATCTTGATTCATAAGCGGTAACAGATTGAATCGATTTTGTTTCTCTTCTTTCGTATCAATTGACCTAGAACGCAGGACCATTTCTATAATCCCTGGCATGTCTTTCAAAAATTCTTCGGGTATAACAAATGTTGAGGCTAATTCCCGGATATCTTGTGGGAGGTATTGTTGAATTGCTTGTTGGTCAGTCATCTAAGTTTCGTTTTTTATAAAGTGTTTGTTGTAATTTATTTGTTGTCTTTTAGGTTTTCATCGATTTTTTGTAAGTTTTTTTCTAGTTCTTTATTTGCAATTGATTCATCATAAAGGCGTTGTTGTTCTGCAGAATGGATAATTTCATCACTTTTTTTATATGACTTTAACATCTTTTTCATCATTTTTTTTAACTCTTGAGGCGACCATCTTTTTTGTTGCCCACCTCCCGCGTAAACCTCATCACCCATCGGTGTATAATTTTTGTAAAAAATCTGTCAAAAAACTGTAAATATGTGTAAAGAAAGTATACTTATAGAGCTAGTTTTTGTCAAAAAATTGTATTCTAAGACAACCGAAGTGAGCTAATCTATTAGTTTGGCTGTATCTAACCAGAAATTTACACTATTTAATGGAGTAAATAGTCGATATTATGTAGGAAATATATAGTTACTTAGATACCTATATTAATAATAACCAGTCAGTTGTTCTAGAGGTAATACAGCAATAATTTCGCCTTTCTTTTCAATAACAGGGATAAAGTTCCTTCGGAAATTAGGGATTTTTTTGTTTAATAGTCGTTTTTTTACTCTTTTCCCTTTCCGGCGATCACCTTCTCTCGGGAATCTAATTACTCCTCCAATAAGCTCTTTGTTAGAAATACACCAAACAAAATCGCCTAAATTATAATTCCCTAATTTATCTATTTGTCGTTCTTTTTTGTTTTCAATTTTCCAAAACTCTTGGGGATGTCAAATTACATACAATTTTTTGTGAGCAATAAAGAAATAGTAGTTGTTAAATTTTATATGTCATTGTTTTCATGTTGTCAAAAATTTGTAAAAAATCTGTAAAAAAGTACCAGATCCTTGCTGAGAAATGTCTAGTTCTTTAAGAAGATATATTGTCTCATATATAGATTTCGGTAGATCAAACCTACAATAAGTGGTGTAATCTCATCGGTAGACAGATCATGACAAGTTGTAAAAAGTTGGCATAATTCCTTGGCTCTGAGCATCTAAAAACTCATAAAGTAATTTCCAACTATTCCAAAACGATTCTCCAGACTCCTTACCGCCAAGTTTTATAAGTTCTGGTAATATCTCATGTCTAAGTTTATTTCTTTTGGAAACAGTACTATCAAAGTTTGAGTTGTCTTGCATATGTGGGATATTGTTCTCTTCGCAGATTTTAGAGATACGATCTTTGGGGATTGCTAATAAAGGACGTAGCAAAAGATACTCTTTTCATTTTTTGGTTGTTACAATTTCCGCCGCTTTCATATTTTGAACTCATTTGATCCCAGCTCAACGAGTCATATGTAGTAGACTTGTTTCAATACGGTCTGTAAGATTATGTCATAATATAACTATTTGTTGTCATCTTATTTTATTTTTTGGCTTATCTAAATAAGTTGATTTAGTTATAGAAAGGTGTTTTTCAATAAACTCTTGTCTAACTTCTCTAAGCGCTGCTTCAGTTTTTTTGGTTCATGTATAGACAAAGCAAACTACCTTAAGTTCGCCAAAGTAATGATGGATAAATATCTCTTCATTATCGGTTTCTGGTCTAGTTTTATGATTAATATGTAAGATAGAAATAGTAGACAGATCTTGTCATGTTTGTTGGAAATAATCTATTACACTACTAGCTAGTAACATACTGTCTGTACCTCATGATACACATAATGTCAAAGGAGTATTTGGAAGTATATGTATATCGAAAAATTCGAAGAGTTGTTTCTTTTCAGGAAAAGAGAGTTTAGGAAATTTAATTTTACTTTTGCGTCACATTGCAATTTCTATATAATTTTATATAAAAATTAGGTTCTATAAGTAATTTATAACGATTTTATTCTCAATAGCTTTCTTAATGCAGGACCATAATTTTAAAGTAAAGATAGCGGATTTATTGAAAGATAGCTCGCATACTGACACGATACAATTTACTGACAAGTTTTCAACACTTCTTCCACAAACTCAAGAGGGCATACAAGCTCTAATTAGTTTTCATGGAGGAGATAATAAAACAATCTTTTTTTTGATAGAAGAGGCTTCCGTCCTCTTTACTGCAAGTTGTGATCGTTGTGGGAAGGAGGTTAAAAAAGAACTTTATATAGAAGATGTTGATGGGAAAGGATATGTCGATTTAATTTCAGAAGACGATGACTGAGCCACTATTTCAATCAACTCGAAAGATGGAATGATGGATATAGAAGATTTTCTCATTCAATCTCTTTTATTGACTGATGACATCTCTACGGTGTGTGAAGATTGTCAGAAAAAAGCTAATAAAGAAGATGATGGAAATTTATACTGAGAAACCAATGTATCGACAATAAAACGAGTAAAATAAACAAATAATTAACATTTTTTCTGTATTATTATGATTATTATTTTATTTATATTATAATATAACAAGTAAAGAGAATAATTAAAGAAATAGTTTCATATCTCTTCCTTTAAAAAATTCTGTTCGTAAGGTTGTGTGATTTATTTCACACATCACCTGTATGAAAAGCTATTTTGTAGTAGGAAGTATAAGCTTTTTTTTGTCGAGTTCTTATGTTTTTGGTTGAATAGATTGAACTAAACTAGCAGAGTTGTCAGGACAAGATCTACTAATTTTTTCACTTATTGATAGTTGACACGACTTGACACTAGACGATACTTGAACTAGAAAAGAGACTACCTGATTTCAGAATAGTTCTACAGATATATCTACCAATAACGGAAATTCTATTAATTCAGAGATTTTAACGTCTCTAGAATCATCTCAAGAAGTAGTAGAAGAAATTTTACCACTCATTACTACTTGATCGATCTATATCAGTGAAATTTTCGCGAGAGATACCGCATTCCTCGGTGAGTATATTATCATAGAGAGCTTTATCGAGTACTCGGGTGCTCTTGAGGTCGTTGGCTTGGGACAATGAAATGCGAGTAAAATAATAAATATATCAATTTCCCCCTGACAGAAAGCTATTATTACCGATTCTCCTTCCAAAATTACAAACCGATCAGGACTACTTTTACCTATATCGTCAATTACTCTTACTGACGATGGGGAACAACTACAAATAAAACTTACTTGAGGTATTATTACTGATCAAGTAATTTTTCACTCATCTTCTTTAGATCAATCACTCTTTTACACAGATAGTGACAGTAGTGGAAATAGAGTTTTTTCTACTTTTTGAGTGCCAACTCCTTTTACACAAACTTCTTTGTGAACGTGACAGAATGAAACATGAACTACTACTGGAGACACAACAATATTGACATGACAGACATTTTCTGGCGACAACCAAAACATGACATGAATAGTTTGTATAGAATCAACTACCCAATGAACAGTTACTATTTCTGAAATTCATCCGTTTGATACAGAATTATTCCCTGAGTATATCGAGCTTTTGGTAGATTGAGTTTATACCTCACCAATTACTATTGTTTGACTTTGACAGTGACAGACATCAAAAACAATCACTCTTTCTGTTTGAGATAGGCGCGTTATACTTACTAATGATAAAACTTTTTTTCCAGTTTCTACAAAAGTTATAGAACTCCCCTCTATCTCACTTACTGATTCAGGAGAGCCTTTACAAATAATTTGACAAAGTTGACAGGTTTTAGACAGCGCTGTCTATACACAGTGAATCCAAGGTAAATCCTTATATCTCTCATGAAATAGTAGTGAACATATTTTCTCGCAATCGGATTTTCCTTCTCCAGGGTTTGACCTTAGCCAAGTAAATCACTTACTTTTTGACAGAAATTTTACAAATTTTTACAGTTGTTCTATTGATTTACAACACACCGATCCGTTCTATGTTGGCAGCAAAATAAATATAATCGCCTCCTCCAACAATAAACAAATTCAAAATAACAATTCAGAATTTAGTTGTGAACGAAATCTAAATGAAACGAACTATGAATTTACTTGATGTAACCCGACTTACTTCGAATTTAATACTGGCGGAATATTTAAAATTTGATTAACACTTCATGATCTCACTACCCAACAAATTTGTTCAACTACTCTTTCACTTAACTACCCACCCAATCCAACCGCCTGACAAATCTGTAAACAGACCTACTACCAAGAATTATATTTGAAGCGAAAATCGAAATTTGAATATCTAAAAAAATGAATCGGTTCGCTCGGATTTTCAGTCAATACAACAGGAGACGTAACCGAAAAATGAACAGCAACCTGACAACAACTTTCGATATGGACAGGGAAAGTCCATATTGTGTCTATATTACCAAACCCAGCCTGAAAAGATGATAATCAAGAGTCTATAACTATTAAAAATACCGACACACTCCCCTATGATCTTACTCAATTCGTTCTCTTTAACGGAAAATCAAAAAAGAAATTTCCATCAGACATAACACAATTAAAGGCTGGAGAACAGCGCACAATTATAGCAACTTTATGACTTACAAACGGACCGACTTGTATAAAACTCCAAGATACAACAACCATTTTTGACACGTTTTGTTATCCAAAAGCTGCTGATGGACAAGTATTTACTACTAGTTTAGATAGCCTACAAAACGTTGCAAATCAAGACCCAAAACTACTTAGTCAAATAACCATAGCGTTGGAAACCACCCAAGCTTGCGCGCTTTTTGACAAACAGCTAGTAGTCTGTAAAGCCTTAAAATTTGCTGACAGTCTTGTAAAGGAGTACAAAAAGCAGGCGGGTAGGACAGAAAGCGTAGAAAAAAAATTACTCAAAGAACAAGAAAAAACCGCCGTATCCAAAGAAAAACTCGCAGACTTAAAAACGAAAAGAGCAGAGGATAAGAAAGATTTTACTCTAAAAACAAAAATTCAGAAAACAACAGAAACTCTTGTTCGTAATCAGGTTAGACTACTTCAATGATATACACAACTAATACTAGATGATCTCCAAACAAATCGATATGACGTTTATAAAAACAGCTCTATTCCTACAGTTCGCGAGCTTTATTCTGCACTATCAAATGAACTAAAAAGCAATAAAACTATCCATACCCGAGATGGAATTGATATAGCGACACAAGATATAGAAACCGCTTACAAGTTACACGAAAGAGGAGTAGTACCTTTACAAGAAACAGAAATTGACAAGTTGTATCTTGAAACAGCAGATATAACAGAAAAGACTATTGATGAATTTCTAAAAAATCTTATACTAAAAACCCAACAACAACCTCCATAAAATATTGTAGTTTATAATAGACACATATAGACAAAAATAACTAATATACACTTATGTCTATTTTACAGATTTTTTACAACTTTATACAGATTTTATACAGTAATTTGACAATGAATTTTTATCTCAAAGGATATTACGGATACAAAAACCTTGGCGACGAGTTTTTGTTGTTATGATTACTTTTATGGTTAGCAGAAACAGCACAAGGCGGAGTTAATCACCTCGTTATTGAGACTAAAAATATTGAACGACTCACACAACGACTCACAAAAAACATTATGTATCTACCTATTCCGTTGGGATCTATAACTATTACCTGAGCCAATAACTCTTACAAAAAAGACCCAAACTATATAAAAATCTTTGGTGGAGGAGAAGTTGTTTCTGATGCGAGACCATTCCCTTACAATGGACGAAATTACTTATTTACCTTTACACAGACTATATTTTACCAACGTTATTGGATTCTTGGGGGAGTGGGAACCGAAAAAAAACTCGGAACAAAATGGCTCTATAGACAGTTCTTGAAACACGCAGAACGTATTGTAGTAAGGGAAAATTCGTCGTTTATAGTCGCAGAGAAATACTCACATAAAGTTGAACTTTATCACGACTTTTGCTTCGATCTTCTAAACAAAATCTATCGTTTATGAGACAATCAGACTACTATGAATGGAGAGAAGAAAGATGGAAGCAAAACATTATTAGACACATTACCCAAGAAAATCCTTATCAATACAAACAAATACATCCGAAACAACACAACTAAAGATAGGATAACCAACCTCTACCGTCAATTTCCAACTGCGGAATATTGGTTCGTACCAGCTGAAATATGAAGCGATAGTGTCTTATTTCCTCAGATTCAAGCACTTATCCCCACAATACAATTTTATAATCGAACGACGCATTCGGTGGAGGAGACCTGTCAATTTATCCAAACAATTACCTACTGATTAGCCGCAAGACTTCATGTTTTATTATTACTCAGCTACTTCAATATCTCATTTTCTGCGCTAGTCTACCAAGAAAAAATCACAAAAATGTTGAATGGATAAAAAAGTTATTCAGAGATATAAACCCATACGAAATCACACGAAATCACACGAACTCATACTCATACTCACACTCACACTCGCACTCGCACAAAACCACATAAACAAGCCCTTTGAGCCACGGTTTCAATAAAGGTTTTATGCTCTTCGCTTTTTTATGAAAACACGAACTGTGGTTACAACCATCTTTGTTTTTACGTGGATAGTTTTTATGCATGCGCGAATTAGCGTAATAACACTTTTTTCTATATTACTATTTCTTTTTTTTCAAAACAGATCTACTTACACAGTAGATACTTCTTTTACATCAAACGTAGTGCATATATCAAATAATTCCAAATGAAAAACCAAGGATCTAATAGTTACCATCCTTCTTTTTATAACAATTACTTTTTCAGTACTACTTCATATCCAACATAGTTCAACACTAAAAACCCCAATATGGTCAACGATTCAGTGATTAAATTCACCAAAATCCATACTACAACAATCTCTAATTTGATCGCCAAATAGTTTACTATCTACCACACAACAACCCACAACCTATATCTGAACTGGACAGATCGTTGACCTACAACGCGAAGGAAGATATACTATAGAAACACCAACCGGACAGTACCTTTTGAGTTCATCCAAGAGACTAGCCTTAGGAGATATTGTTTGGATTAGTTGAAGAATTACTTACGCGAAACAACTTTCTATAGAAAAAAAATTCAAAAATTTTCTCCCATCTTTACCTGCTATTTTTACGTGATGATTTGATTATCCACAACGAATGATGATGAAATGAGTGCGCGGAGATATTCTATCATCGAAATTAACTACTATAGAATGAGATACGAAACTACCACGGAATTTGGCTTTTAGAAAGGAGATATTGGTATTTATCGAACATACATTTTGAACAACAAGGGCAGGATGACTTTTTCAATGAATGCTAATCGGAGACAGATCTTGAATTCCAAAAACACAGTATCAACAATTTATTTCGTCAGGGCTTGTCCATATTGTCGCAGTAAGTGGAAGTAATATTTTATACGTAGTTTTGTTTTGTAATATCGCGTTATTTTTTATACCTTATTATATAAGAGTTTTTGTAGTGCTCGGAGTAATTGTTTTCTATGCGCTGATTTGTGGCTTAGATAGTAGTATATTGAGGGCAGTGATCATGTGATGATTGTCGCTTTTTTCTCTAGTATGATGAAGGGTAGTTTCCTCTCGAAGATTGTTGCAAATCGCACGAATTTCTATGCTGATATG
This sequence comes from Candidatus Absconditabacterales bacterium, assembly GCA_038211735.1. GTDB lineage: Bacteria > Patescibacteriota > Gracilibacteria > Absconditabacterales > Absconditicoccaceae > JBBQVK01. Next base: position 623,181 of record JBBQVK010000001.1, read on the forward strand.
GAATCCACGATTTTTACTATTTGATTTAGGCTTTGTGTTAAGTTTTGGCGCAATAGTTTGAATCTTACTTATCAACGATCTCTATACGCACATAACATCTATAGAAAATAAAAATATTTTTTCTAAAGTAATAAAAAATTATATCCTTCCTTCTGTATGAGCGTGACGATGAGTAGCGCCTGTATTGATATTTTTTACTGGGACCACAAATTTACTTAGTATCGTAGCGAGCATTCTTGTCGTGCCTTTTGTCCCGATTATTCTCCTTCGATGAGTGATTGCTGTCTTTTTAGACAACATATTTTCAATAGAAAAGTATATAGACATAGTAAATTTCCCTTTTGAAAGGCTGTATTGGCTAGCATGACGACTTACGTCACATGGTCTATATCTTTCAACTTCGTATTGGCGAATAAGACATGTCATAGTGGCGGTAATAATAATTTCTTCAAGTATTTTTTTCAAAATTATTACTTACTTTCACTTACAAAAAACTAACTCAAGGGTGCCTGGACTCGAACCAGAACTAGCGGCTTCGGAGACCGATGTGCTACCATTAACACCACACCCTTACTAGTAATGATGCACAGTAGTGAATTTCGTATTTGAAACAAGGCGGAAAAAGGGGTTTGCACGGCACCATACAAAACATATTTTTCCTAATAAAGCAAGCCGAACCTATGTCACACTATAGTGCAAATATCGTATATACGCCTAGAGTCCTTGAAGTTTTCACAACTTTCATCGACTTTCCTTATGTGTCTACTTGTGGTGTTCCTTAACATTGTTTTAACTTGCATTTGCGTTGTCTTATGCATACAACTGTGCACATAAGGAAGCCGTCCTTATTTTATTATTTGGTATGTGTCCAATTTTTTTTACTTTATTTATAATTTATAACATGAACGTTAAAAATTTATTAGCTGGTCTTGGTGCTGTTGCACTCGCCGCTGTTGTCATGATGAACAGCATCGGAGGAGTTAAAGCTTCAATCAACGATCCAGAATTTGATGCTGCGTTATCTTGGATGCACGACAATGGTCTCACCAAGTATAACAATCAAAATGATTTTATGCCTTACGCTACTCTAACAAGAGAACAGTTTGCGAAGTTCGCAGCTGCGTATGGTTTGACTAATCTTTGTTTGGAGGTAGACTCTGGAGCAGATTGTGCTTTCAGCGACATTCCTGCTGATCCAACATTGGGTAATTATGTAACTTTAGCTTGCCAACTCGGTCTTGTTAAAGGTAGTGATGGGAAATATTTCCCAACAGCTGCTGTTAAGAAGAGTGAAGTCCTAACTGTTATGAGTAGAGCAATCTCTGCTGCTGATGGGGAAGACGCTCCAAGTGAAAGTATGACACCTTGGTGGAAAGGTCACTTCGATGCTATGAAAACTCTCGGTGTTACTAAAGAAACAGACGTCTACGCTGTAGACAGACCAGTAACTAGATACGAAGTAGCGTTGATGCTTTATAGATCTAGAGTTGAGGACAGCACTTGTTCTGACGTAGATCTTAGTCAACTTCTTGAAGACCTCTTTGGTCCTACAGACAGTACACCTGACGAAGCAGTTACTTCTGATGCTAATGTAATGGCTGAATTAAGTTCTGATACACCAGATGGACAAAAAATCCCTGGTCTAGTATCAATTCATGTTGCTTCATTCGACTTCACAGCTGAAGGAGATGACGCAGTACTTGATAGCCTTACTATAGAAAGAATGGGTCTCGGAGACAGCGACGTTCTCAAGAACGCTACTATCTTTGTAAATAACGAGCCTGTTACTAAATCTAGAAGCTTCAATAGCGACGATCAAGTAAACTTCTCACTTAATCCTAAGGTAGATTTACCTAAGGGGAAAACAGTGACTATTGACGTGGTTGTTAAGGTTGCAGACAAAGTTAATGTTGGTCAAGAATTCTCTATCGCATTGGTAGACTTTAGCACAAACGGAACTGACAAAACTAACAACCTTCCAGTAGAAGGAAATGAGTTTGAAGTTGCGGGTGTAAATGGAGCTACTGTGACAGTAACTGATGACGGATCTGTATCTGATGTAGAACTCGGTGAGAAGGCAGCTGAAGTAGCTAAATTCAAAATCGAGAATGAAACAGACGATCAAGTATTCGTTACACAAGTTACTATCGAAGACGATGAGAAAAACGCTGATGAAGATCTTACGAACTTTATGCTTACGCATGACGGGACTACGATAGCTTCTACAGCTAATACAAACGGGAAATATCTTACCTTCGTGTTAGATGATCCTATGATGATTGGTGATAATGAATCTGAATCATTTAAGGTATTGGCAGATGTTATTGCTGGTGCTGGTGATCAAATTGGATTCTTGCTCGATCAAGAGATCTATGTTATGGGATATGACGATAACTTTGGTTACGGGCTTAATGTAAATGCTAATTGGATAGCTCCACAGCAATTTGCTATCAACGCTGGTGCAGTTACGTTCGTAGAACAGAAACTTAAACCAAGTAATATTAGAGCAGATAGAAAAGACGTAGAATTGGCGAAGTTTAACGTCAATATCAATCAAGGACAAGATCTTTCTCTTGAAGATATTCTCTTCACGGTAGATGCTCCTGGATTTGGTGGTTCTGGCTTTCTTGACACCTACTTTGAGAATGTACAATTAGTTGTCATGATTGGAAACGCTAAACATACGTACGATCTAAATATAACAAACCCTACACCTTCTAGCTTTGACGCAGGAGATAGTGATCTAGGAATCTTCTTACCAGATCGAGCACAAGATGTTTCTGTATCATTGATTGCTGATACTATCGGTACATTTGATACGGGAGCTATCGGTGAAGAGTTTCATGCTTCATTGGATGTAGCTAACGATGTAAATATTATTGAAAACTCAGATGATCAAGATGTGGACGATATCGTACCATCTAGTATCTCATTTGATAATCTTACATTCGTAAATACTACTATCGATGTTAATAGTATCAACCTTAGTGACGTTAGTGTAGTTATCGGAGCACAAAATGTAGACGCTGTCTTATTTGAAGTTGCTACTGACGATGTATCTAGCGCTCTTGCACAAGGGTTCACCTTTGCAACAAGTGGAACTATTATTCCTGTTGACCAACAAGTGATCTCTGCATTGAGATTATGGATGGAGACAGACGATGGATGGGAACTTCTAGAACAAAAGAGTGGATTCAAACTTAACGGTCAAGTAATCACCTTTGATAACTTTACTGATGTAGTTATTCCAGACTCTTCTGAACAACTCTTCCTTCTTACTGTAGACGTTATTGATAACGACGCATTGGATGGAAATAGCTTCAGATTCTGGCTTACATCATCTGATATCGAAGACGATGACAATACACAACTTTGTGTACCTGCTATCTGTAACGCTAACTCTACAAGAATTATTAGCATCAATGGTGCTGGTGATTTGGATGTAAGTGTTGATACAGATATGCAAGAAGTAAATATTCCTCAGTATGTTCTTGGTGGTGAAAGTCAAAGTGCAGCTCCATTTGTAGCTAGCTTTGAACTTAACGCTGACAATGAAGGTGCTGTAATTGAAGATATTACAATTATTGCTTCTGGTGCTGGCGCTACTCAATTTGAACAAGCAATCACTGAAGTTGTCTTATACGACGACGACATGACAACTGTTCTTGATAGCAAAACAGTTACTAGTACTCAAGTAAACTTCAACAACATTAACTGGGAAATTCCTGAGGGAAGTACTCATCTATGGGTGAAAGTAATTGCTGATACTATTGGTAACCAATACGAAGGTGTTACTACTGACGATATCACGCTTATTCTTCAACTCGCTAATGTTAATGGAGCTGAATCAGGGGATGACATATCACCTAACTATGATGATACTGGTCATACTCTTGAATCTAATCCATTTAGTGTAGTAGATGTTAAATTCTCTGATGCTGACTTTGTACTCTCTTCAAATGGATATGTAGTAGATACATCTATTACCAATGGTAATGATATCAATCTTGCTATCCTCCAATTGACTGCAGACGCACGGTCAAATACTCAGAATAGTCCAGTTGGAGCTCTTGAACTTATTGTAAATCAATTAGTTCTCGAAACTTCAAACACTAGTGACGTTACAAACTATGAGATCAAGAGAGTTGGTAATGGTACTACTAGTTGGATTCCTGGTACACTTAATATTACTGGTGCAACAGTTACATTCGATTTATCTACAGGTGTCTTAGCAACAAAAGAGTTCACTACCAGTGAAGTCGGATACTATGTAGTTAGAGCTGATGTTAATGCTGGATCAAGCAATACAAGTATTAAGATGACATTTGATAACTTAAACGGTGGATCTCCTGCTCCTATTTCATATACGAACAGTGATCTAATGCCTGCATATACTTATACAGAACTTCGTATAGGTGATGAGCAAGTTGAATCATCAAATGTTAGTATAACTAACGCCTAATTAAGCTCAGTCGAGTAATCAATTTACTCTCTGTAACTTAATAAAAGAAACCCCTCCGAATGTTCGGAGGGGTTTTTTGTTTAATAGAAAAATTAGTTCGACAAAACTTTTTGTCGTCTTTTATTTAACGTATTCTTTTATATTGATTGGCCTTAGCGCGCTCTTTTATTGTGTTTATATTGGATAACCATCTATTGATAGAGCCATCAATTTGACTACCATATATTTTATACACAATCGTATTTTAATTTTTGTTGATAAAATCCTGTAATGAAAAAATCAATGTTGATATCTTTGATGTTTGCTCTAGGTGTAGTGCTTAGTGGTTGCTCACTACAACAAGCTACTCAATGGATAGAAGGGAAAACAGCATCTATTGTTAAGCAAGACCAGCAAAACGAACAAGGATATGTCCTGACTACGGGGGATGTCTATGCTGCGTACGATACAGGTATCGGATATATTAAACTAGAAAACAAAGGCTTAGTATCTGTCCCAGATTTCTGCTCGTTGTTGGACGTAGTAGATCAGCCAAATATCCGTGCAATCTCGCTAATGCAAAATAATATTAGAATAATTAACGCTGATCTAAGCTGCCTAGTAAATCTTAGATCGTTGAACTTGTCATATAACCAGATTGAAGTTGTACAGAAACTTGGTTCGCTTCCAAAGCTACAAGAACTACGTTTACAAAAAAATGAAATTACTACTACCAAATGATTTCCAGATCTTCCATCGCTTTCAAAACTCCAACTTGGATTTAATCAGCTTAAAGATATCAGTGGATTGAAGAACCTTACAGGACTAACCATACTAGAGCTTTATCATAACGCACTAGAGAAGTTAGATGGAATTGAAGGGCTACAAAAACTTGAACAGCTAAAAGTAGAGTATAACAAACTTACCGACAATCAAATTACTGATGTTTTGAAAAACTTAAAAAACGTATCGTTATTTACAGCTAAAGGCAACGAGATTAAGCAAGCGCTTATAGACGAGCTTGATGTTCTAAATAAAGCATGGTTAGAGAAGAACCTTAGAGGAGGGATGCCTGGGACAATAAGTTCAGGCTCAATTAAAGTAAATTAATAATTACGAATTGACAGAGAGAGATAAGAATAAAAGGCAGTGGTTAGAATGACAATTATTTTCTTGTTTTACTGGTTCCATATTTTAGAACTACATGTGACAACGTCTTGGGCAACACTTCTTACACGACCAAATGGTTGTTGAACAAATTTCTGACGAGATCTTCCAACTCCAACAAAAACTTGGTGCAACTTCTTGTATGGAAATCTGACCATGAAAAGCGGTACTGACAAGTTATCTTATTGATCGCTTCGATCAGTTGGTGCTGTTTGAGATCGATACAAAATTAAGAAATCGACTTGAGCCATTTGAATCGCGCGGTAAAGCGCACATTATTTGGTGAGACATATTGCAACAAGAATTCAAACTAAACCCCGACACAGGTAAACTTACTTTGCCGGAATGAGATCCTGATATACTAGCCCAAGAGAAATCCAAAACAGAGAAAAAGCAGAAATCACTTACACAAGCTTCTTCGTCTTTCCAACAAGACTCTGCTTTACAAGACTCCCCAATATTGGGGCGAGACGCAAATACCTCCGAGAACGAATCCCACTCGCGGCTCAAACAGACTTCCATCCCACCGAAGAAAGACGCAAATACCACCAAAATAGTCCAGAAATCAGCCTCCGACCGTCCAGTTTATACAATTCTGCCCTCCAAAACGCTCGTGGTGGGTAATCTACCCTATTACATAACCTCACCCATTTTGAGGAAGTTTTTTGTGGATAATGTCACGGAGTTTTGATTGGGTAGCGAGTATAGTGGAGGAGTGTTTCTAGTGCAAAAAGAAGTAGCCGAAAAAATTATTACTGCAGCAAAAAAGAAGTCGTATCTTCGACGGCTTCTAAATTATAATTATCAAATCGATTACTGTTTCACTGTCGCATCAACATTTTTTACTCCGCCACCGAAAGTCGATAGCGCGGTTATCAAGATTGAACACATGTGAGCAAAACTTCCTTTGGAAAAATTTCAACGCCTTCTTCGCCTCTTGGATATTATTTCTCCTTATAAAAGAAAAACATTAGGCAAAATACGAAAGATGGAAAATGACAGGCTCTTTGAATTTAATAAAGAACTGCCAGCAGAACTAAATGGAAAAAGACTCGAAGAAATAAGTCGAGATGAAATGAAAGTTATGCTGGGATAAATTTACTATTAAGGTATGTAGTATCCACTAATGAGAAAATTATTTATTATTTACTTCCACCACCACCTCTCCGCTAGCGTTTAATACTGGCTGAGGTTCGTTATTAGCACTATCGTCAGCTGGTTTAATAGGAGCTCCGCCCTTTGGTGCGCTATTTTCTTCTTTATCCGCACTAAAATCACATATAGCTCTCTCTGAATTTCGCGTACCACCGTTGTTTGTACATATTTTCACCTTTGGCCCGGCGTTGAGGGCGCTAGCGCTGTCATTACCTTTTCCTGGGATGATTGAAGATATAGAAGATCATAGATTACCACTTTTTAGTAACCACAAGAGTATCAAGACGATAATAACAAGCACGATTCGTAATCGAGCTGATGATTTTTTAGTGTTTTCCATGAGATAGTAATTTATATATAAAAACCATATTACGTTCACTATTTGTAAACAATATACTGTTTTGAGAGAAAAACTCCATCTATAGTTTATCGCTATTTAGAAAAAATTTTGGTGTGATTTTACGCTATCAATATAGTCGAATACGTTTTTTTCCCTTTTCTTAGAAGCACAATTTTCCCACCGATAAAATCTTCTTTCTTAAGCTCATACCCAATATCTGAGATTAATTGTTCGTTAACGTAGATTGAATTTGCGGTGATGGCCTTTTTCGCTTCTCCGTTTGATTCAGTAAGTCCGGATTGGACGCACGCATCGATCAGCCTGATTTTTTCTGTAGACGCTGTTATGCCCCCTGTTGGGCCAATTCCTCGCATTGGCTCTACTGAACGCATTGGATCAGTTGAACCTCTTGGTCCTGTTGCTCCATTGAGTGCCTCTAGCGCGTCCTTATCCATTGCACCAATTGCCTGTAACTTATCTCCGCTACCGAATAACACACCAGTGATTTGTTCTGCATGCTTAGCAGCCTTTTCCCCAAATACTGTTTGTATTACATAGTATGCAAGGTAGTATTGTCCAGTTCTTTTGGCTGGGTCTTTTTTATGATTTTCTACGATTTCGTTAATTTTTTCTAAATCAAGAAGGGTGAGTAGGTGTAAGTATTTTGCTACATCTTCGTCAGCGGTATTCATAAAGTATTGGAAAATTACGTATGGATTATTTTTCTCTGGATCTAGCCATAACGCATTTCATTCTGACTTCCCAAACTTTTTTCCTGTACTGTCTACGATGAGAGGACAAGTTACACCAAAAACTTCTACATCACATTTTTTTCTAATTAGTTCTACTCATGTTACAATATTTCCTCGTTGGTCTGAACCAGCGATTTGTAATTGGCAGTCGTTATATAAGTAGAGCTGGAGATAGTCATAGGCTTGCATCAGCATATAGCTGAATTCCGTGTAGGAGATTGAACTATCAGGATCTTCGATACGACGCTTGACCGTCTCTTTCGAAAGCATTTGATTTACCGTCGCGTACTTTCAGACCTCTCTAAGAAAACGCAAATAACTCATATCATTGTAAAAATCGAGATTGTTTTTTACTTCATAAGAAAAATCTACACCAGACAGTTGAGTAAGGTTTTTTAGAATCAATCCAACCTGTTTCGTTATAGCAGCAACATTTTTTTCTAGCGTAACTTCATCCAAAAAATTTCTCTCACCGCTTTTTCCTCCAGGATCACCGACCATTCATGTCGCGCCACCCACAATAAAGATAAGGTGATTTCATCTTTTCATCCATTGTACAGCATGCATAAATCCTACAAAATTTCCTAAGTGAAGTGAGTCGGCGGTAGGATCCATCCCAACGTACAACTTGTTTCCGCCTTGATTGTATAAGTCAAAAACTGCTTCATTGGTAAATTGATGAAGGAATCAGCGCTGTGTTAACTCTTCGCGGAGATGCATTGTTAGCAATAATTAAAAAACATAAAGAAGAAAATAAGTATTATGCATTATATACTATTTTAAGTCAAGTTTGCTAGACGTAGATTAGGCATAAATAGGTAGAATTCTGTTGTGCTATCGAGTATAAATAGCATTATCTATAATTTACTTTTCTTCAATCCAGAGACGAAATTGTTATTACCTCTTGTGAGGATCTTTTAACTGTATAAATAATTGAAATGTTAAGTGCGCTCTCTTATGCAAAATCATTCAAGCTTTCTCTTGTTTGAGTTGTTCTGTTGTTGTGAAGTATGTGAACGGCGCGAGCACTAACATGTTACCTTGATGGAGATGGAGATCTCTATAGTAATTGAGTTAGTGAAATTGCGGTTAGTTGTTCTGTAGATTATTATGAAGCATACGCACTTGAAGCGACTACAGGAGACTGCAACGATAGCGATGCACTATATAATCCCGCTACATTCTGGTATGAAGATGCAGATGGAGACGGACGATGATATACAAATATCGTAGGTTCACATTTTGTGGCTAGCTATATTTCTGGAGATGTAGGAATATCATACGGTTCTGTGATGTGAGATGTAGACGGTGATGGTGATTTGGATATTTATGTAGTCCGCAATAGTCAAAACTTCCTTCGGATCAACAATGGTTCGTGAGATTTTACTAGTTACAATATCTCTGGAGACAATCTTGATTCGCGCGCTGTGGTTATGTGAGATGTAGACGGTGACGGAGATTTGGATATTTATGTAGCAAACTATAATCAACAAAACAAACTTTGGATCAACGACTGAGATGGGAATTTTACATCAAACGATATTGGTGGCGACTTGTGAAACTCATTGTCTGTGACCATGTGAGATGTGGATGGAGACAACGATTTAGATATTTATGTTGGTAATCGAAACTGACAAAACAAATTATGGATCAATGACGGAAGTGGAAACTTTACGTGATGAGACATATCTGGAGATTTATTGGCATCGTACGGAGTAGTAATGTGAGATATAGATGGCGATACTGATCTCGATATTTATGTGTCGAACAATAATCAACAGAATCATTTATGGATCAATAATGGTTCGTGAAGTTTCACTGGACAGGATATTTCTGGAGACGTATGAGCAAGTCGTTCAGCGGTTATTGGAGATGTAGATGGCGATAACGATCTAGATATTTATGTAGTAAACAATGCCCAACAAAATAAACTTTGGATCAACAACGGGAGTGGAAGTTTCACTGGACAGGACGTTCTTGGAGACACATGAGCATCTCTTAGTGTAGCAATGTGAGATATGGATAACGATAACGACCTTGATCTATATGTTGTAAACTATAATCAACAAAACAAACTCTGGGTCAATAATGGTTCATGAAACTTTACTGCGAGCGATATAGTGTTGGACACATGAAACTCGCAAGGCGTTTCTATCGGCGATGTAAATGGCGATAATTATCCAGATCTACATATTACAAAATTTAACCAACAGACAATACTTCGACTTAGTACACCAACCTATAGTTGAGCAATCCAACAATGCGATGATCCTGGAGCGACACGATATCTTGCAGGAGATCTAACTGACACAGAGTGAGACGATGATGATAGTGATCCACTTATTAATCCAGGAATGGGAGGTGATGGAGACTGAGATGGCGATAATTGATGAGTAGCGAGAAAGAGTTCGATTTCTGAAGAAGACATTGTTCGTAGTTATGATTCTGAAGACGCCAACACTAACGAAGAACAACAACAGACCACAAGTAGTGATGAAGAAAATAAAGAGTCCGATAACGATTCAAATAATACGACTGAATCTACTACGCCAACACCAGAAGATACATGCTCGGATCATCTTATAGACCGAATGTATCAATACGGACTGACCAAATACGATAACGGACAAAAGTTTGGAGGTGATGATGAAATTATAAGAGAGGATGCAGCAAAATTTGTAAGTAAGTTTGGAGAGTTGATCGGATTGAAAAAAACGTATGGATTCTGTGAGTTTATAGATACTGTAGGAATAGATGAAACTCTACAACCATATATTCTGCAGGCTTGTGCAATCGGCCTTCTGAAAGGGGCATGAGATAGATTTATGCCTAGAGAAAAAGTTACCTATGCACAAGGGATTGTAATTGCAGTAAGAGCGTTATACGGGTTTCAAGAAGAAAGACTCGAACCGCGGTACGCAGAGTATATAAATGTAGCGCAACAGATAGGTATTAGTACCGATGTGCCGTTTGGAAACCTCGATAGTGAGTTTGTGACAAGAGAGGAGTTGGGGAAGTGGCTTTGTATTGCTACGCAGATGGGTAACATCTCGCATTCAGAGTAAGTAGAAAAACATACAAATAGCTTCATATATAAGCCAACCTCAACTAACGCAATATATCTAGTGGTTTTTAACTACTTTCTGTCGCAATCGTTCGTAAGAGTCATATAGAGGAGAAAATTTATAATCTAATATTTTGTAAAAATGTATATAGTCTTAGAAGGAGTAGTAGGCACATGAAAGACAACACAATCAAAGAAACTTCACGAACATTTTCAACAAGCATTTCCAGATGTAGAGAATATTTTGGTTAGAGAACCAGGTGGAACTGAAATAGCTGAAACAATAAGGAACGTTGTCCAAGCAAGACTTTTTACCGAAGTAATGCATCCGTTAACTGACGCCTATCTCTATGCTTCTGCAAGAGCACAATTAATCAACAATAAACTAAAAGCTGTTTTGGACAATGGAGGGAACGTAATCGCAGATAGAAGTTTTTGTTCTTCGCTTACATATCAAGGATACGCACAATGACTCGGCATGGATCGTATATGGGAGATCAACAAGCACGCTGTTCAAGGAGTTTTACCAAACAAAATACTTTTCTTGGATTTCGATGTTAAAAAATGATTAGAGAGAACATTCGATAAAGATGGAGACAAGCGAGAAAAATTAGATATTTCATTTTTTGAGAAAGTATACGAAGGATATAACAAACTCTTCGATTTTGAACCAACTAAAGATCTTATGCATCGTATAGATGCGTCAGGAGGGATTGAAGAGGTGTTTGAAAGAATCTTAGAGAGCGTGAGGGGAGAGTTGAAAGAAAACTTTGAAGATGTTGGTGGTTTTGGAATTGGAACAAGAAAGTTGATCACAGAGAATATTGAAAACAAATAATATTTTTTTATTGTGTGCCGTAAGATTTTCTATGCACTATCATCTCATCACTATCTTCCCAGAGATCTTTGACTCGTTTTTGTCGACGTCGCTGATTGCAAAGGCACAAGAAAAAGGTCTTGTGAAGTTTTCTTTGATCAATCCGAGAGATTTTTGTGTTGATAAACAAAAACAAGTAGACGATGAGATATATGGCTGAGGAGCAGGGATGTTGATGAAAGCGCAGCCGATTATCGATGCGATTAAATCTATACTTATGCCTCTAGGAGTAACATTCACTCCTGAATGAATTACACACGACTGAACTAGAAAATTTAAAATCATACTTCTATGACCAAGCAAAACCGTTTTCAATCAACTAATGACGCACTATATCGCAGAAGAGGTTGATCATCTTGTGTTAATCTGCGGAAGATACGAATGAGTCGATTACCGCGTAGAGGAGTGGGGATCAAAAATGTTTAACAGTAATTTTGAAAAAGTATCGGTGGGATCATTTATCACATTGGGGGGAGAAATTCCTGCAATGAGTATTATCGAAGCAACCGCTAGATTGCTTCCATGAGTGATTAAGGAAGAGGCAAGCCGACAAGATGAAAGCTACTCTCTAGCTCAACAAATGAAAAATATCGAATATCCCCAGTATACAAGACCTGAACTAGTGGAGTGAATTTCTGTCCCCGAAGTATTGATCGGCGGAAATCATGCGCAGATAAAGGCGCGAAGAGCCAGCAACCAAGAAAGTATTGACAAATAATGATTTATATGTATATATATCTCCGATATTTTACATATTATTCCTCACATGAAAAAATTCTTCTCTGGCACTTTGTTTGTTTTGGTTGCGCTTTGTTTTGCTTTCACTTCTACACAGAAGGTCTCTGCGCAGAGTGCATATGATTGTTCTGCTCAATCAGTGATTCTATTCGAAGAGTGCCAAGCACTTGTCGACCTATATGATTCTACACAAGGGGATTTTCGAACAAACCATACTAATCGATTGGCTGTAAATAATCCATGCAAATGGTATGGTGTTACGTGCAATACAGCTACAACTGCCGTATCACAACCACTTCATGTTAACTATCTAAGACTCAATAATAACAACTTGAATGGAGCGCTTCCTGAATCTATAGGGGATTTAAAATTGCTAGAAATACTCTATGTGCAAAATAACTCTATGTGCGGAATGCTTCCTGAGACATTAACAAATTTAGTAAATCTTAAACGCGCTAACTTCAGTTATAATAATTTTCTTACAAACGGGTATAGCACGAAGATGCTAGCATTCTTGAATCAACCATTCGTAATCCGACTACCACAAGCAAATCCACAAAGCTGTGGGCCTCTAGAGGTAGCAGATCTCTCTATACACGTCAATACCTCTGCATCAGAAACAGAAGATGCAAAGTATGTATTAGGAGGAGACCCGCTAAATGCTGTCCCTTTTGTTGCGTGATTCGAACTAATCTCTGACAATGGAGATTCATTTGTGGAAGATCTGACGTTGCAAGTTTCTGGACCTTGAAATAGTGCCTTCGCACAAGCTGCAACTGAAGCGGTTATTTACGACGAGGATTTTGTGACAGTGCTTGATAGCCATGCCGTTACCACTAACAATGAAGTGGTATTTAATGGTATTAACCTTGAAGTTTTGGAAGGCGTGAGAAATGTTTTTGTTAAGGTAGTTGCGGATTTGATTGGAAGTCAGTACGAAGGAACCGCAACAGATGATTTATTTATTTCATTAGTTGCGACACACGCGGAAGATCTTAACTCCTGAGGCGATATTACACCTACGTATGATGGCGGCAATCAAACACTTCCTTCCAAACAATTCCAAATTGTCCCAGTGAAATTTACTGATGCGGCATTTGTATTATCAGCGGTAGGAGTAACAGTTAACACCTCGATCAGTAATGGTCCAGATCAAAATATAGCCATCTTAAAATTGACGGCAGACAACCGATCAAATACTCAAACTAGTCCATCTGGATCTCTAAAATTATACGTTGTACAGTTAAATTTCGCTACCAATAATACATCCGCTGTCACAAACTATGAGATCAAAAGAATTGGAAATGGGACTACGACATTTTATCCTTGTACTGTCATAACGGACAGAGTTATATGTAATCTAACGGCAGGGAACATAAGTACTAAAGAATTTACTTCTTGAGAGGTTGGATACTACCAGTTAAGAGCTGACGTGGATGCCCCAGGGAATACTTCAGTCAAGATATCTCGACCTAATCTCAATGAATGAACCCCAGCACCTATAAACTATGAGCCTAGTGATACCTCAGCAGAGTATGAATGGCTTCGCTATGGTGAAGATTATACGGAATCACCAAGTGTTGTTATTCTTAACTAGACTAAACGAATATTGACTTTATGAAAAGATGCCTCGACTAAAAGTCGAGGCATCTTTGTTATAAAAAGTTTTTGATTAAGAAGAAAAGTGTCTTAATTAAAAAAAGACACCCTTCTTAAACTGACTAATATTTTTCGAAAGTAATCTGTTCTTTCGGAATTCATAATTCAATTAATTTTTTCTGCACATCGTCTACCATTACTGGGATACCACAAAGGAAGCAGCTTGTTTGTAGTCCTAGGTAAGCGACCGCTTTTGTGAGGCCTTCTTGGATACGTCACTGCTTATATAAATCTACACCCATTCTCTTATCGCCTACCAAAAAATCTTCCTGCTCGAGGAGGGGAAATTCTTCTTGTGAAAGATAGAATAAATTTTGTACGCGATCATCATCATGTGCTACAAAAAGATTTTCAACTTCTGGAATTATATGATTATAAAATCTCTCTCCGAAAAGATTTACAATTTTTTCGTGTCTTCTGGACTCATACACCAAGTGTTGGAACAATCCTACATTGGGAGAGAGTCCGCTTCCTACAGATACCAAGAGATAATTAGGAAACTCAAACGAATCGACATAATGTCCGACTGGCCCTTTGATTTGGATTGTGTCTCCTAGCGTTATCTGTTGCGTTAATCGATCTGAAACTCCTGCTTCAGAAGTTTTTTTGACTACAAATCAGATTATTTTTTCTTCCTGCATTTGAATATTCGTCGTTGCAATGCTGTACGGTTTTTTGATTTTCTTTCCGTGTAGTTCTATTTCTATCATTACAAATTGTCACTCTTGAAACATGAAGATTTCTTCCACTTGAAACAAAACAAAACTGACTTGCTCGGAGGGTGAATCGTATTTGTGTGTTAGTGTTGCAGTAGTGGTTATCATAAGATTTGGAATAAATAAATTCCATGGTGCCTTGTAAAATCACATTTTGTTTAATCTACTCGTCAGAGCGGTCGAAGGCTCATACATGTAACCCAATAGCACCCACATTATATTTACTAGCTTTTCAATTACTCAAACTTCGCTTATAACCTATCTCCCAGCTAGTTTTCCGAGATCTATCTCTTCGAAATCTTTGAGTTGATCCACAAATCCTTGATCGTGACAGACCATCATAATCGCTCATTTATAATCATTCAATGCTTTTGCGATCACGGGGAGGTGACGGAAATTAATATGATTGGTTGGTTCATCCAAAATTAACAGATGCGGTTTTTGCAAAACAAATCTTGCGTAACAGAGTAGTCACTTTTGTCCTTCCGACAAAGAAATAATTTTATTTTTCAATAAATCAGAACTAATCAAAAATTGTGCAGCAGCCCTAAACACATCTTCATCTCTTGCTTCATTTGTTACTTCATGTAACGCATCTCGTACGGTCATACTCATATCCAGTGCGTTGAAATCCTGTGAGTAGTACCCGACACGAGCTTCTGGTGAGATAATTGCATCATCGTCTTCAGGGTGGAACAATCTCTTGAGGAGGGTAGTTTTCCCAATCCCATTAGGACCCTTGAGCATATACCTATCTCATTTTCTGAGCACAAGATTGAGCGGGTAGTGACCGACATTATATTCTGTATCCATCAATCCTACATTCTTTATCGTAAGAATATCTCCTACCAAAACTTCAAATTCAATCGTGAACGGTTTGATTGTTTTATCTTCTTTTCTTACTTCGACCTTATTTTCTTCTGCTTCTGCAACTTCGTCTCTCATTTTACTTGCGAGTTTTCTCATCTTACCTCCTTTGTTGGCAAAGAAGTTGATTTTTTCTTTCGCATCTTTTATTTCTTTTTCCATCCTTGCGTTCAATGTTTTCTCTTTCTCTACTTGGTTAGCGATCTGCTCGACTGCATCGAAATAATTTCATCGATACTGTTCGACTTGATGGGTGAGTACATTTACATACAAGACTCCTTCCGTGAACAGATTTAGGAAATCTGCATCATGCGAAATCACAACGACTGTTTTTTCATACGACAATAGAAATCACAAAAGATTATTTATCCCATCGCCATCTAGATTGTTTGTCGGCTCATCCAAGAGCAAAATATCAGGCTGTTGAATGATGGCTTGACCAAGCAATAATCTAGCTTGTTGGCCTCCAGAAAGCTCTCTAATCTTTTTATCAACAGGCACTTTAAGATCAACCTCTTGCATAGTCTTCTCGATTTTTTTTGGCATTTGATGGTCTTTTGCAGGGAACGCTGTTGCGAAATACTCTGTGACGGTCATATCGTACTGATCTCTTGGAATGACCTGTTTTGAAATAGCGATAGTCTTACCTGGGACGATATTAACTTTACCTTTTTGAGGTTTGAGATCGCCAGTGATCAATTTGAAAATTGTCGACTTACCAGCTCCGTTTTGTCCCATCATTGTAATCTTCGTATGTTCGCGCACAGTGAAACTAGCGTCCTTAAGAAGCTCTTTCTTTTCATCATACACGAATCATACCTCATCAAATCTGAGGATTACCGGATTTGTACTTCAGTCCATCGAACAATATTACACAAATTAAATATTTCCTATAGTTGATTTTTGATTCACTTTTTTCGAGATTCGGTATCGATTAGTGAGAGTGTTAATCCAACCAATAAGGAATGAATCGGTGAGGAAGGGATTTGAACCCTTGGTACAGTTGCCCGTACACTCGCTTTCCGAGCGAGCACCTTCAACCGCTCGGTCACCTCACCACTATATTAGGAAGTTAGTGTGTATGAATTTATGGCTTATTTGCAATGTATAAGAAAGCATTGACAACAACTATATATAGATTATAGTATTTTTTATGAAATATGTATTATCTGAAACGTTTCAAGAAGATATAATAGTTGATCGCAAAACAATCGAATAACTTAATAATTTTGATGATAGGAATAGAATCTTTGAAGAGCAGTATAAAAATCCAATAGGACTATATTCTCAAACAAAATGTGAGTTATCTCGCGCGACACAATAAAAGACCTTCCTTATAATTTTTTATTACTTTTTCCCTATCCTAGTGATGAGTGGCATAGAATACACACAACCAGACATCCTGCCCACCGATAAAAACTTTCTCGAATATTTTCACAACGCAAAAAAGAGAAATGTTTTTGATAGCGCATGGAGGTTGGAGGACCGAATAGTGAGTTGAGAAAGAGAAAAGTATGTTTTTGAGATCAATAGGAGATTATGTTATACAAAAGATAATCCGCAATGGCGCGAAACGCAAGACTGTCTAATGATCGAAGAACTGAGTGAAGTGTTTAATACCATTGGGGAGTATTACGAAGTTGACCCTGAAGATATACAACATGTTTTGGGTAATATAATTCATGAAATATCTGTAAATGCATTCGATCACGCAAAGAGCGATCTTCATGCTACATTTCAATTTTCGAAAAAACAGGAAGGAATTTTATTTGTTTTCACGCTGGCAGACGAAGGTCCTGGTATAAAACAACATCTTTTAAATCTCTTTGCTGATGATAATTTTATGAATGAGTTTAGAAAGAAAGGTCATTACACACCGCAAATTTTAGACTTACTTGAGAAGGGAGAAAACGAACAAGTGTATCAGAAATATTTGTCTGGGGAGGGCGAATCTACAAGGCTAGAGGATCAAAGAGGATTTTTCTTAGGCTACTTAATGCAAGATACTCTAGAGGTGGCGAATGTAGACCTACTAATCCGTGATGGAGAATACGAACACACCTTCTCAAACAAAAATTGATATCTCTCTCACCAAACCATAAAAAGTCTCCCGTATAAGTTAGTTTATCATGGAGCGAAACTTTTCCCCCAAAAGCCAGAATAGCTTATACCTTTTACACAAATAGTATCTCTCCTGATGAATTATAAGAAGCCAGATAACCTATCACCCGAACGAACACCTTCCATCGATGAGGTGAAAAACGCGAATAGTTTTTTCTCGGTCGATAGTATTTCTCCATGGCTGCGCGATGAAGATCCCGATAAAGAACCATTTGTTATAGAAAGAGAACTATTTTACGAAGATGACAATTGGAATAGCATACAAACCACCGTTGTTCTTGAAGAGATTCACACAATACTCGAACGTATCGAAAAGCATCTAGAACAAGACTTTGGGATTCAGTGGGCAGTTTTGTATACGCTCAATGAAATTATTAAAAATAGTGTTGATCATGCAAAAAGCGATGCGTATATAAAATTAGAAGTTTCAGAAACAAGCGAATGAATTCTAGTTGCATTTATCGCAGCCGATAAAGGGCCGGGAATGAAACAACATCTAATTAATCTTTTTAGTAACCAAGAATTTATTGATAGATATAGCAAGAATAACAAACACCGCGAGCAGATAATTAAAGTAATTACTGCGGAAAGTATAGACGAATACTATCAAAAGCATCTTTCTTGAAAGTGAGTTTCAACTAGAATAGAACATAGAGGAGGAGCTCTCTTTGGATGAGGACACAGATTAACCAGAGCTATTGATGAACTATGATTAGACTTAATTATGCGTGATCGTGATTACGAACATACATTTTCAAATAGGGGAGGATACCTTTCTCGCGATAAAATCAGAGACTTACCTTATAACCTAGTTTATTATTGAGCAAAAATTTTGCCCAAAAAAATATAAGACAAAAGCGCTATTGGTCTCTATCCTTACAAAGTTTAAATCCGCATATTTCATTACTAAAAAATCGCTCAGATGAGCGATTCTTAAATGAAATGGAAAATATATTCTACTTATTTCTGGCTTGCTCCTAGAACATTAGCTACGTTTGATGTAGCGTTATCAACGACCTTTGAAGTTTCTTCTACTGACACATCAAACTTCCAACGCATCCCATCTTTAGTATTTCCATACTGGTCTGTTATATCTACGCAATCGTTTGTCACTGCGTCTTTTATCGCGATTTTCTTTCCATCTTTTCGATTTTCTGCGACTATATTTGTATGTACATGACCACTAAATCTATCTCCAGTTTCTTTTCCTCACGATGTAACAACTCAATCGTAGTAAAATACCATATATCCTATTCTATTATGTAATGATTTTCCTACAAATACAATTAACTTTTCGTTGTCATATGAAGCGTCCACATAGATGCCTAGATCTCTAAAAAATTCTTTAAGATCTAATAGAGCAGCCTTTTGTGCCTCAGTGGTTTCAACATCATGTTGTTCGTAAGGTCTATAAAGTTCCCCATCTACAGGCTTTGTATTCATAGTCATTTAATTAAATATAAAGTACTTACATTATATAGAATTATCATATATTGTCAATACTAATATTTTCTCCTAATATACCGCAATAGCTCTTTATCCTTGCATTCTTACAAAAGATAACTATATAGTCGCTCACGTGCCGTAAGGCCACTTTTTTGTTTGTAATTAGCCGGGGATTAGCTCAGATGGCTAGAGCGCCTGGTTTGGGACCAGGAGGTCGCGAGTTCGAGTCCCGCATCCCCGAAGTTATACAACATACCGATTATGCTATGGAGCGAAGGGTGTTCGAAAAAGATGCGATAGGTAGCGTAGCGACTCAGCATCGTTTCGATAACTGAGCGACTTAATCAGCATAATCCAACGCCAGAGTAGCTCAGGGGTAGAGCAGGGGCCTGAAAAGCCCTGTGTCGATGGTTCAAATCCGTCCTCTGGCACCACATTAATTCTGCTCGTTGAAAATTACGGGCGTGTAGCTCAGCTGGTTAGAGCGCGTCTCTGATAAGGACGAGGTCGATGGTTCGAGTCCATCCATGCCCACCACAAACTACACAAAGTAATAAAAGAGTCTAAAATAAAAACTCAGATCGACAAAAGTCCTTATATATAAGGAGACTCTGCCGATCCCCATACATCTGTCAATAAGTGAGCATAAGTCACTGAAAAAGACTTGTATTCAGTACCCACATTGCTATATATGTGCCACTTCTTTTATTTTTGATTGTCTAAAAAAATGACGAAAGTTCACGTAAACGTAGGTACAATCGGACACGTTGACCATGGTAAGACCACAACAACGACTGCTATTGTACAAGTTTTGGCTACTAAAGGTTTAGCTAAACCTTTGAATTTCGGTGATATCGATAAAGCTCCTGAAGAAAGAGAGAGAGGTATTACTATTAACACTGCTCACGTTGAGTATGAATCTGAAACTAGACATTACGCACATATCGACTGTCCAGGACATGCGGATTATGTAAAAAACATGATCGTTGGTGCTGCACAGATGGATGGTGCTATTCTCGTAGTTTCTGCTCCTGATGGTCCTATGCCTCAGACAAGAGAGCATATCCTTCTTGCTAAGCAAGTTAACGTACCTAAGGTACTTGTTTTCTTGAACAAGTGTGATATGGTTGATGATGCAGAGATGCTAGAACTAGTTGAAGAAGAAATTAGAGATCTTTTGAACCAGTATGATTTCCCTGGAGCAGATACTCCTATTATTAGAGGTTCAGCTCTCAAAGCTTTGGAAAATCCAACTGATGAAACTGGTGATGCAGCTTGTATTTGGACTCTTCTCAAGACATTGGACGAATTCGTTCCAGTTCCTGTAAGAGAAACCGCTAAACCATTCTTGATGCCAGTAGAAGATGTCTTCTCAATCAAGGGTAGAGGTACAGTAGTTACAGGTAGAATTGAAACAGGGACTATCAAGATCGGTGATGAAGTTGAAATGGTTGGTCTTACAGAAGAACTTCCAAAGAAAACAACAATTACTGGAGTAGAAATGTTCCACAAAATGTTCGAGAAGGGTGAAGCGGGAATGAACTGCGGACTTCTTCTAAGAGGTATTGAAAAAGATCAAGTACAAAGAGGGCAGGTATTGGCTGCGCCAGGGACTGTTACTCCACATAAGAAGTTTGAAGCTGAAATCTACGTGTTGAAGAAAGAAGAAGGTGGAAGACATACACCATTCATGTCAGGATATAAACCTCAGTTCTTCTTCAGAACAACTGACGTTACAGGAACTGTAACACTTCCTGCTGGAACAGAAATGATCATCCCTGGAGACAACGCTAAAATTGAAGTAGAACTTATCTACAAAGTAGCGATGAATGACGGTTTGAGATTTGCTATCCGTGAGGGTGGTAGAACTGTAGGAGCTGGAGTAGTTACAAAAGTTCTTGCTTAATTAAATATTAGTAATGTAGTTTACAATAAGACAATACAAGATTAGGTTTCTTTTATATGTGCTTACGAGATTTTTGGTATGGCTGTAAAGACGAAGGCGAAAGCAACGCCCAAACTTAGAATAAAGTTGAAGAGTTACGATCTTAAAATGCTCGAAAACTCTATCACCAAGATTCTTGGGTTGTTGATCAAATCTGGTGCGACCGTAAAAGGTCCTATTCCATTGCCGAAAAAAACTAAGAAATATACCGTTCTTAAGGCCCATTTCGTCTACAAAGACGCAAGAGAGCAGTTTGAAAGAATCACGTATACAAGATTGGTAGATGTGGTAGAGACAGGAAGTAAAACTGTCGAATACCTACAAAATCTTTCAATCCCAGTAGGAGTGTCAGTAGAGGTAAGAGTATACTAATACATAATCGTCATCCCTCCTAGCATTGGGGCTCTGACGTAAAATACTACTTTAGTACATTAATAAAAGAAGATGCTTACAACAAAAGGTGCTATTATTGCACAGAAACAAGAGATGACTAGATTATGGGTCGGCGATAAAATGCTTCCTGTTACTATTGTTAAGCTCGTAGATCAAGAAATAGTTGGATACAAAACTACCGAAAAAGATGGCTATAGCGCTGTCGTAATCGGTACGGAACGTACTGACTCTACAAAAGAGAAAGGACCAAAGGTTAGCTATCGCCACATGAGCGAGTTTCATGTAGATCCTTCGTTTGCTGATCAGAACCCAGTTGGAACAAAATTAAGTCTTTCTTCTATTGAAGGTATTGAGACACTACGTGTCACAGGAATATCTAGAGGTAAAGGTTTCCAGTGAGTGATGAAAAGACACAACTTTAGAGGAGGCGAAAGAACACACGGTTCTAAGTTCCATAGAGTTGGAGGATCGACAGGTAATAGGAAACCAAGAAGAACTCATAGAGGTCATCCAATGGCTGGACATATGGGTACCGATACTATCACCTTGAAAGCGGTTCCTGTAATAGGGAAGTTCGATCAAGACGGAGAACAACTTATTGCGCTCAAAGGATCGATTCCTGGAGGACGCAATATGTATCTACAGTTAATAATTATGTAATTATATTTTATATTTGTCTTGAGTAGTTCGCAATGGGATACACAATGAAGATGGTAGATATGACAGGGAAAGCGTTGGCTGATGCTGCATTGTCACAAGATATTTTTGACGATGCTCATATCAACGAAGGACTTATCCACGAATATGTGGTTATGTATCTTGCTAATCAACGCCAGTGAAATGCTCATACCAAGACAAGAGGAGAAGTACAAAATTCAGGTAAAAAACTATATGCTCAAAAAGGAACTGGACGCGCAAGAGTAGGCGATGCAGGATCTCCAATCAGAAGAAAAGGTTGAGTAACATTTGGCCCAAGTAACGAAGTTAACTGGACCAAAGCGATGCCTCAGAAAATGAGAAATAAAGCACTACTTGGAGCACTCAGTCTCAAAGCAAAAAGCGAACAACTTTTAGGTCTGAAAGAGTATGCAACCAAAGAGTGAAAGACAAAAGAGACAGCAACTATGTTGAAAAATATTGGGAGTGCTAACAAAAAGACGTTGTTAGTCTTGCCAGCACATGATATGATGCTTGAAAGATCATTGAAAAATATTGTAAAAGTAAATTATACTACTGCTAGCGAAGTGAACGCATACGATGTAATGTCACACAAACAAGTTGTTTTCGTGGCATCTGCATTGGAAGCGTTGGAACAACGCGTTTTACCTAAATAAAGTTAGAACAAACCGATGAAAGTACAAAAAGCAATGTTGCAACAAAGAGCGAAGAAATCAACCCAGACAAATGTCTTAGGGAAGATGCACGCGGTGGAACTAATCGGGAAACCATTGATTACTGAAAAAGCATATAAACAAACAGAGAAGATGAATACGTACTGGTTCCGTATAGACAAAGCAGCGAACAAGAACGATGTAAAGAAAGCGCTAGAAATTATTTACAAGATTGCGCCATTGTCAGTGCGCGTTATCAATGTAGTATCAAAAGGGAGATTAAACAGAAAACTCGTAAGGAGAGCATACAAGAAAGCTATAGTCACACTTAGAAAAGAAGACAAGATTGAACTATCTGCAGTGTAAAAAGTTGAAAATGGAAAATTGAGAAACAGATTTTATTTAATGGTTACCACTCTACAGCACAATGGCACTCAAGACTTACAAGCCGTATACACCTTCTAGACGTTTCATGACGACAGAAGATTTTTCTGATATCACAACAGATAAGCCACACAAACCGCTTACTAAGTTTATCAGATCTCAGGCTGGAAGAAATAATTCAGGACAAGTGACTATTAGACATAGAGGTGGAGGACACAAAAGACGTTATAGAATGGTTGACTTCAGAGGTCGGGACAAAATGAATATTCCTGCTACTGTTAAGACTATTGAATACGATCCGCATAGAAATGCAAGAATTGTACTTTTGCAATTTATCGATGGAGAAAAGAGATATGCATTAGGATGGAAAGGAGTTGCTGTAGGTGACACCGTTATGTGTGGAGACCAAGCAAAACTAACTCCAGGAAATAGAAAAAGACTTAAAGATATACCAGATGGATTCACGGTTTATAATCTCGAAGTTACTCCACAAACAAAAGGAAAACTAATCAGAGGAGCAGGGGCAAATGCTGCTATCACTGGTAGAGACGAAGATCAAGGAATCGTGTATATAAAACTCCCTTCGACTGAGGTTAGAAAGTTCCATGCAGAGTGCTGGGCAACTATAGGAGCGATCGGTAATGAAGACTTCAAGAATATGGTTATCGGTAAAGCAGGAAGAATGAGATGGATGGGTCGTAGACCAGTTGTTAGAGGTAAGGTGATGAACCCAGTAGACCATCCACACGGATGAGGTGAAGGAGCAACAGACTTGGCTATGAATCCTAAATCATTCCGTGGTATACCAGTATCTCCTGGATTGAAAACAAGAAAAACAAAGAAACGATCAGATAAGTTTATTGTTAATAGAAGAAAGTCGAGGTTTAAGTAAGACGCCTAGTTATTATTTATTATTTTTGTATCACACTAAAGCATGTCTAGATCACTAAAAAAAGGCTTCTGGGTACATCCTAAGCTTCTCAAGAAGATTACTAAGATGAATACATCTGGTGATAAAAAAATCATCAAGGTATGGGATAGAGCATCACAAATAACTCCAGATATGGTAGGCTTCACATTTGCCGTCCACAATGGGAAACAGTTTGTGAGTGTGTATATCACTGAAGAGATGATGGGACACAGATTAGGTGAGTTTGCTCCTACAAGAACATTTAGAGGGCATCCGTTTTAAGGTTTGAGAGCGAGTGGAGTTAATATGGATATATAATAGGAGCGAAGTGTGTTATGAGCGAGTGGAGTTCGAATAAGATGCGATAGGAGCGTAGCGAGTCAGCATCGTTTCGACTCTCGAGCGATAAGATAATACAACTTAATACAAAACGATTGCTTTATTTGATAGATAGTTTGGTAGAGATGATTGAAAGAAGCATGACAGCTACATTGAAATATGCACTTTCTTCTGAGAAGAAGATGTCATTGGTAGCAAGACTCATTAGAGGAAAGCAAGTAAGCGAGGTGCTTACTTTGTTAAATTATCTACCAAAAAGAGCAGCAAAAATCTTGCTTAAAGTTGTAAAATCAGCAAGCGCAAATGCGAAAACCAATATGAATATCTCACCTAATAGTTTATTTATCAAGGAGGTCTTGGTAAGCGCAGGACCCAAAATCAAGAGAGTAAGATCAGTAGGTAGATCAAGAATGCATGGGTATGTAAAACATAGAGCATTTGTAAAAGTTATCCTTGATGTAAATGCTGGACAAGAAATTAAACCTATGTCTAAAGCAAGCAAACAAGAAATGGTAGATGCATCGATTGATGAGGCACCAAAGACAACAAAAGAACCTAAATCTACTAAGAGTCCAACAGGGGCATCTAAGACATGAGCTCCAGTAAAAATGGCTGCGCCAAAGAAACCAGGAACAACCGCAAAACCAACTATTAGAAAAGCTGCAAGTAGAGGCGTATAATACACAACCACATTCCTTCTTTATATTTGTTTGGTTAATCTTATGGGACAGAAAGTAGATCCAAGAGGTCATAGAATGGGTACGTTTAAGAAACGACCTAGTGAGCGATTTGTTACTTCTCAGCAACAAGGTGCAGAATTTTTTGTTGAGGATATCAAAATCAGAGAGCTCGTTGAAAAATTCTATTTCAGAGTTGGTATTAGTAAAACCGTAATCAGAAAAACCGAGAAGGAAGGAGAAGTATTATTATTCACCGCAAAACCTGCGTCAATTCTTGGAAAAGATGGTGAGACGCTCGCAAAATTTGAGAAGAAACTATACCACATAACAGGAAGAACATTTAAAGTAACAGTAAAAGATATCAAAGTCCCAGAACTCTCAGCAAAAATTATGAGTGAGTTTATGGCAGTACAGTTGGAAAGCAGAATGCCATATAGAAGAGTAGCGAAGAGCGTTCTCCAAAAGGTTATGGAAAAATGAGCGATCGGAGTAAAAGTCCAAGTAGGTGGAAGATTGGGAGGAGCGGATATCTCAAGAAGTGAAAAGTTCAGTGATGGAAGGATCCCGCTACAAACAATGAGAGCAGATATCGATTATCACTATACAACCGCTTTGACGAAATATGGAATCTTAGGGATCAAAGTATGGATTTGTATCGGAGAAAATACACAGATATCTAAGAAACAAGTAGCAATCGATAAAGTAACAAGTTAAGGTTTGTCTTTATATTACAACTAGTAGGTATTATGGTATTATTGGCTCCAAATTCATGGAAGTTTAGAAAACAATTCAGAGGTAGACTTAGTGGTAAGGCTACTACAGGTAGTCGTGTCGCGTTTGGAGACTATGGATTGAAAGCGACCACTTCTGGATATTTAACCAATAGACAGATTGAATCTGCTAGAAAAGTAATAGTTAGAGTGACAAGAAAATTCTGAAGAATATGGTTGAGAGTGTTTCCTGATCTACCGTTTACCAAGAAAGGTTTGGAAATGCCGATGGGTTCTGGTAAAGGAGATGTAGATACCTATAGAGCAAGGATCAAGCCAGGTAGAGTTCTCTTCGAGATTAGCGGTGTCGATAAAGCGGCAGCAGCAGCGATCTTCAAAGAAGCTGGATACAAACTACCAGTGAAGACAGTAATGGTTGAGAGATGAGAGATAAAGTAGAAGAGAGTTAAAATAAGAGTAGAGCTAAAATATGCAAGAGGATGGGATAATCGAAATATTTATTACCTTGTTGGACGATAAACACCATGGCTAAGAAAGCAGAAGCAAGATTTCAAATGAAGGACCTTTTGGGTAAGTCACTCAAAGATCTTATCAGATTGAGGAACGAACTCAAGAAAGATGTGTATGAAAATACAATCAAAAACGCTTTGAGATCTCTCAATAAACCTCATTTGATAACTGTAGCAAGAAAAAATATAGCGAGAGTACAAACTGCGATGCATCAGAAAATTGAGAAAAGGGACACAGAAAAGCTCGCTGCTAAATAACTTTATTTATTAGGTATATTTGACGAAGATGGTAATGATTGGTGAGAAGAATATTAAGGAACTGACGGGTATGGTCGTAAGCAACAAAGGCGACAAGACTATTACTGTTTCTGTAGAAAGAGTAAAAACTCATCCTTTGTACAAAAAGAGATATACGGTATCCAAGAAATACTATGCTCATGATGCTGAAAATACTGCAAACATATGAGACAAAGTAAAGATTAGAGAGAGTAGACCACTCAGTAAGATGAAAAGATGGGTACTCGTGGAAATTATAGAAAAGGGAGTTGAATAGTCCACTATCATACACTTTATTATAGTATAGGTATAAGAAAATGATTGCACAAGAGTCCAATGTAATTGTAGCTGATAACACAGGAGCTAAGACCGCACAGGTTATTAGGGTCTTGGGTTGATCAACCGTAAAGCGCGCAACGGTCGGAGATATTGTAGTAGTAGCGATCAAAAACGCTTCTCCTACAGGGCAAATTGAGTCTGCTTCAGTTCAATGGTGAGTAGTAGTGAGAACTAGAAAAGAACTCAGAAGATCTGATGGTAGTTGTGTACGCTTCGAAGATAACGCAATTGCATTGATTGATAAAAAACGTGAACCATTAGGAAAGAGAATATTTGGTCCTGTTGCAAAAGAGTTAAGAGAAAAAGGATTCAAGAAAGTTGCTACGATGGCTGAAGAGATTGTGTAAGTAAACCTTTATAGTGTATATTATTGTACTATCATGAAGAAAATTCAAACAGGTGATGCGGTGATTGTAAGGGCTGGTAAGTTCAAAGGAACTCAGTCTACAGTTGTTGCTATGGTCGGGAAGGAAAGAGTGGTAGTCAAAGGCGTTAACACTATCAAGAAAGCCGTTAAAGGAAAAGGATTCATCTCAAAAGATGCTCCAATACATGTCTCCAACGTAATGCTCTTCGCTTCAAAGGGAGGTAAGGGGTCTACGGTAGGAGTTAGAAAAGAGGATGGAAAAAATGTAAGATTCTACAAGAAGACAAAAGAACTTGTTGATAAAGCTTAATTATATCGATTATTTATTACTTATTGTGAAGTTTGCAATGTCATTACATCAAACATTCAAGAAGGAGACCAAAGCAAAACTACAGAAGCAGTTGGGCAAGGGAAACGTCCACGAAGTGCCTGTAGTTCAAAAAATTATTGTTGCGATGGGAATAGGATCTTTGGCATCTAGAAAAGGAGTCAAAGAGTTTGCTGATCTTGAAGAAAATCTTGAAGCTATCACCGGGCAAAAACCCAAGATGATTCATTCAAAAAAAGATATATCCAACTTCAAACTTAGGACAGGCATGCCATCTATGCTTATGACAACTCTAAGAGGAGAAAAAGCATATGACTTCATCGAAAGAATGACGACGTTAGTATTTCCTAGAGTAAGAGATTTCATTGGAGTTTCTGGAAGGAAATTTGATGGGAAAGGGAATTACAGCATTGGATTCAAAACACAAAGCGTCTTTGCAGAAATCAAACCTGAAGAGGTTAAGACACCAATGGGCGTACAAGTTACGATTGTAACAAGCGCAGATACCAATGACGATGCAAAAGCATTGCTTCAGAACTTAGGAATCATCTTTGAAAAATTACAACCAAAAGAATAAACTTACTTTAACCCTTATTATTGATTTGAACTCATGGCAAGAACAGCACTTGTTGTTAAGCAACAGAAGCTCGCAAAACGTAGACAACATATCTACGAAATGCAGAAAGAAGCTAAAGCAAAAGGAGTAGCGTTTGTCCCACCCAAAGACCGGAAACCTACCAAATTTTATAATAGATGCGGTACTTCTGGAAAGGTAAGATCATATATGAGAGATTTTGGTGTAAGTAGACAGGCATTCAGAAGATATGCAAGAGAAGGGATTATTATGGGAATCAGAAAATCAAGTCGGTAAAAGTTAATTGAAAGTTACTTTATTATTCATTACAGTACAAAGAAGATGTCATTAGTTAACGCTCCAATTCATGATTTGTTGATCAGAATCAAAAACGCTTATATGGCGAGAAGATCAACAACCGAGAATGTCACGTATTCGAAATTCAAGACAGAAGTCTTGGATCTTCTTCAAAAATATAAGTTCATTGAAGGATATACGGTGAGAGAGGATTGACCTAAAAAATTTATCGATGTGCAGTTGCGCGTTACAGGAGTGATGAAAGAAGATGTACCTGTAATCAACTTCTACTCTAAGCCTTCTAGAAGATGGTATATTGGTCGAAAAGAGATCAAGCCGGTTGCTGGAGGAAGAGGTATCGGTATCTTGTCAACAAATCAAGGATTGATGGCTAGCCACGAAGCACACAAGAAACAACTTGGAGGAGAACTCATCGCGGAGATTTACTAAGAGAGATTGTTTATGATACATTATAAATACTTTACCTTATCTACCTATCTACAACACAATGTCTAGAATCGGAAAACTTCCTATCGTAATCCCAGCAGGGGTAACGGTAACACAACAAGACGGTATCGTTGCTGTGAAAGGCCCAAAAGGCTCACTTCAGCAAACTCTTCCGCTTGGCGCAATTGTGGATATCAAAGATGGTAGTGTAGAAGTATCTGTAAGCGGTCCAGAACACAACAATCTACGAGGATTGGTAAGGACGCTAATCGATAATATGGTAGTGGGAGTTACTACAGGATACGAGAAAAAACTTCACGTTATCGGAGTAGGGTACGCTGCAAAATCACAAGGTAAAAATCTTGTACTCAACTTAGGCTACTCACATCCTGTTAATCATCCATTGCCCGAAGGTATTACAGCAAGTATCGAAAGAGATCCAAAAGGTAGCGATATAGTTACGCTACAGTGAATTGATAAACAACTTTTGGGTGAACACGCAGCTAGAATTAGATCATACAGAAAACCTGAACCATATAAGGGGAAAGGAGTAAGATATGTAGGTGAGCACATCAAGATGAAGGCTGGTAAGACAGCAGCAGGTAAATAGTATTTATTACACATTTATTACAATCAGATGAAAACATTAGCAAATCACTCTCGCGCAAAAGAAGCGAACCGTGCAGCGAGAAAGCATAGAACAAACACTATCGTTAAAGCCACTACTACAAGGCCTAGATTGATCGTGAATAGAACTAACAAGTTCATCTATGCGCAGATTATAAATAGAGATGGGAACGTTGTCGCATCGACCAACGATCACTCTATGAAATCTGGTACGAAATCTGAAAGAGCGTTCCAAGTAGGCGAAGCAATCGCAAAAGCAGCTCAAGAAAGCAAAATACTCGAAGTGGTGTTTGATAGAAATGGATTCCTTTTCCACGGAAGAGTTAAACAAGTTGCTGAAGGAGCAAGATCAGGAGGATTAAAATTCTAAATATATTTATTTTTGTTTTTTACGAAGATACATGGCTAAAGGTAGAAAGAAAGATGACAGACTCGAAAAAAAACCTCAAAAAGAGTTTGAAGAGGTGCTTCTTGAAGTAAGAAGAGTAACGAGAGTTACAACGGGTGGTAGACAACTGTCATTTAGAGCTATTATCGTAATCGGTAATAAGAAAGGCAAGATCGGTATCTGAATGTCCAAAGGTTCAGACGTATCAATCGCTGTCAGCAAAGCTACGCATGATGCTTACAAGCATGTCGTAGTAGTTCCTATTACTGAACAAGGAAGTGTTCCATATGAGACAGTTCGCAAATATAAAGGTGCAGTAGTGAAATTACTCCCTGCAGCTAATGGTACAGGACTTAAGGCGGGATCGTCAGTGAGAACGGTACTTGCATTGGCAGGATACAACAATATGCTTTCTAAGATTATGGGAACCAATAATAAATTAAACAACGCTGTAGCCGCAATCCATGCGTTAGAGTACTACAAAGTTGGTAAGAACCCTAAGAAGAGAGTAGTAGCAAAAGTAGAAACTCCAGTCGAAAATATTACAGAACAGCCAATAGACAGTTGAGAGGTGAAAGCAGAAAGTTAAAAGTGAGAAATGATAAAAGGGAAGTGAGGAAGCGAGGGATCGAGGAATTGAGGAAGTGGAAAATTGAAGGTTGAAAGCAATAAGTGATTATTACACTCTCAATTCTCAATTCTCAATTCTCAATTAATATACTATATTTGTTTTGTTTGTTAGCACTTATTACATCGATGATGTTACATGAACTTAAAAAAACCCCAGGTCGTACAGGAACTACCAAAAGAGTAGGAAGAGGTAATGGTTCTGGACGCGGTAACTACTGTGGTAAAGGGGTCAAGGGGCAAAAGGCTAGATCAGACGGTCATAGACCTGCATGGTTTGAAGGTGGACAAACGCCACTTCAAATGAGACTTCCGAAATTGAGAGGATTCAAAAGATACTTCAAATTTTTGAAGCATTATGAAGCGGTAAATCTTGGTCACTTAGAAGCTGATGAGAGAATTATAACAGGGGCGACTGTTGATAAAGCATTATTAGTACAGTGCTGATATCTTAGAAAGACATCTTCATTCATCAAGATTTTAGGAAAAGGAAAACTTACAAAATCATTGATGTTTACTGATGTAGACGCGGTTTCTGCTTCTGCTCTCAAACAAATTGAAGCGGCTGGAGGGACGGTTGCACTTACACCGCACATTGAGACTCCAAAGCCAACTAAAAAATAGATTATTTACTTTACCGCTATAGAATATCATGCAAGAGTTCTTCCAGTATGTTAGCGATATTATTGCCAATAAGTCGGTAAGAAAGAAAATACTTTACACGTTGTTATTTTTGGCGATCTATAGATTTCTAGTATACGTTCCAGTACCGTTTGTAGACATCAAGATTTGGGCTACTAGCACGATTCAATCTGGAGGAGGATTGGAGTATTTCGCTATGCTTTTAGGTGGTACTATCGATCAGTTTTCTATAATTGCAGTCGGACTTATTCCATATATCAATGCGTCAATTATCATGCAGTTGTTAGCTGCTGTTTTACCACAACTTGAAGAGCTTCAAGAACAGGGAGAACAAGGAACACAGAAAATACAACAGTATACTAGATGGATTGCCTTCCCATTAGCATTTGTTCAGTCTATTGGAATGGTTTACTTTATTAACTATCTCCTTGGAGGAAGCGTTATCTCTACTGATATCGTGACCGTGTTACTTACTGCATTCGCCTTGTCTGTAGGAAGTATTATGCTCGTATGGATCGGAGAAATGATCACAGAGAAAGGTATCTCAAACGGTATCTCTGTATTGATCTTCGCTTCTATTATTGCTGGAATTACGTCACAAACATATACTTACATCGGATCATCTGGAACTGACCTTTTGAGTGTGGTTATCTTTATGCTCGCTATCGTGTTGGTACTTATCGTCCTTTCTGTAGTGTTGATTAAAACAAGAAAAGATATTCCAATAGTGTATGCTAGACAAGGTAAAGTAGAGGAGACGGCGAGTTTACCTATCCCGCTTAATCCAGTAGGAATGATTCCTATTATCTTCTCAGTTGCTTTTGCAACATTCCCATACTTATTGTCACAGATTATTGTAAATACCTGAAGTCAAAATGTGATGATGCAGAGCGTCGCAAGATGGATTGAAATTAATTTCAACATCTATGCACAACAACCTGGTCCATTAATTATCGGTGTTTATTTCTGTTTGATCGTAGCGTTTACGTTCTTCTATGCTATGATTACCTTCAATCCTGAGAGAATTGCAGATAATATACAGAAAAGAGGCGGATTTATCCCAGGTATTAGACCTGGAGAAGAGACTGCTGCTTACTTAACTGGCGTCTTGAATCACCTTTGTTTACGAGGAGGAATCGGATTAGGGTTTATCGGTTGTTATAGTTATATCTTAAGCTATATTCCTTTTGTACAACAGGCTGCACAAAATATCGGTTCTATCCCTGTGATCGTAAGTGGATCAGGAGTGGTGATTATCGTAGGTGTGGTACAGGAACTTGTGAGCAAGATCAATGCAGAACTTTTGATGGAAAGATACGATAGAATCTAAAAAAATATACAGACGTTTCTTATTACTGAAAAACTCCGAATGTTCGGAGTTTTTTTGTTATCAGTAGATTTACAAATAGTTCTTATATATCTCTTCGTATTCCTTTACTGTGTTTTCCCAGCTGAACTCTTTACGAGGAATATGATGTCGTTGCTTACGTTTTACTTTTGACACTCCTTCTGTAATAGATGAGGGACTTAAGTCGACGAGAAATACGACTTTGCCAGAGACGACTTCTGGGAGAGCACCGTTACGTGTAACAATAAGTGGTTTGTTGAGCTGACTAACTTCTGCTGCTACGAGTCAGAATCCGTCACTTATGGATGGGACAATAACAAAATCTGCCATATATACCAAGTTTACGAGGTCTGTTTGCTGGAGCCCGTGAAGGAGAGTGATATAATTTTCTAACTGAAGTTTCTTGATAAGACTATAGATTTTATGGTCTCTTCTACCAGGAATGATATTGAGGACAGCTTTAAAATGAGGGTGGGCTTTTATGATTTCAGGGAGCGAACGAACAAAGTAATCTAACCCTTTGGAAGCACCGCTATGACCATAGTAAAGACCAATGAAATGACCATCGAGTTTATGCAAGCTTTTGAATCTAGCGATTCGCTCTGGGTCTTTATGGTCTTCGTTCCGTATTGAAGTATCAATGCCGTTGGAAATAACGGCAAGTTCTTTATTAGGAATTTTGAAAAGGCGATGGACCATTTGTTTGGTGTACTCGGACACACATACTTTGTGACTATATGGAAACCAGAAGATTATTTGCTCAAAAAACTTGAAGAGCTTCCAGCGATAAGGTTTATAACGCTTCCGAAGTGTGCCAAACACTTCATGGATAGTAAGTATTACTGGCATTGTACGTAATCGCCCTATGATACTGGCAGGGATTGCTGCCGCATAAGTTGTGGTGTGGATAACATCATACTGGCTTGCGACCTTCAGGCCAAACATGAGCGCTTTCCATAGGAAACTTATCCTATTTTTTCCCACTCTCCAAATCTCTATCTGTCCAGCATTCTCATAGGTCGGTAGTGTTTTGGTCGGTTTGATCGTGATAATTCATATTTTGTATCCTTCAGTGACCAAACGGGTTATGATATTTTCAAAAACAATCTCCAATCATCCAAGGTGTGGAGAGTAGTAGTCAACTATGAACAGAAGGCGTGGTTTTTTTCAGTGAGGAGTATCTGCCATCGATTACATACTAACGATCTTCACCTAGGAAACAACCAAAAGCAGATATGATGAGGCCTGCGTCCGAAACGGAGCAGGCCTTACGTTGTTGAGTAATCTTTAAGTCCCCGAATGTGAGGACCCAGATTTGGTCATTTCCCCGCAATCATATGCCATATGATATACAGTAGGATGATTACTATTCCTACTGTTAGCACGGTAGCAGCTAACGGACTCACTGCCGGTATCAGAACAGAGGACATGAATGTGCCTACCACCGTCCTCGATATGAGGAACGCTATCGCTGCAAAAATAATAAATTTAATCATCTCTATTTGTGTTTGATTACGCATACTATACATATGATTATCTACTAGTCAATAGTTCTTACCAGCCATTTAGTGGCTTTATTCCTAAATCTTAAGATTCATTTAAGGTTGTCGGGGTATAGTCTCAGTCCTTTTACCAATAACTATGCAGCCATGAACATACTACTTAAGAAATGACTGGGCATAAGTTTGTACGCGATGATGACAGCCACCATCTTAACTGTAGGAGTTGTTTCAGCCAACGATTGAAGTTGAAAACGATGAGATGAATATAAGCAACGAAAGTCCAACCACGTAGGTCTTAAGGATGACCTTGCGTCAAAAAGAATAGAAATTAAGGACAATTGGGAAAGTTTTCACGATGAGCAGGGGCGTCTCTCTGACTATCTTAAAGATGGTCTGACTGACGCTGAGAAACAAACTATCGATAAACTCCTGAGTGATCATAAAGTAGATGTAAAAACTAAAACAGAGGCATTTATCACTACATATTCTGGTTCAGGTGGCCCAACC
Organism: Candidatus Absconditabacterales bacterium; assembly: GCA_038211735.1. Classification (GTDB taxonomy): domain Bacteria; phylum Patescibacteriota; class Gracilibacteria; order Absconditabacterales; family Absconditicoccaceae; genus JBBQVK01. The sequence goes on from JBBQVK010000001.1 coordinate 658,015, forward strand.
ACCGGTCAGATTAGCTCTTTTGTTACGTCGTTGGTAAATCTAAAAACCAACCTTTATGCAGACCTAGAGATCTATGTAGATACTGGTCAGATGGATGAGTACGATAGTTATGTAGAAGGATTACTAAATGAGTTCGCAGCAAACTTCACTATGAGGATAACGTACTTCAAGGAACATAAAGGAATGAGTGATATGCATAAAATGAAAGGCAAGTTCCACCTTCCTGAACGTATTAGAGATAGAGTGCGTGTACTCATAGATATATTGGACAATGATGTGGACTACGGTAAGAAAGCAGATTTCTTACAGTCTATCTTAGACAAGATAGCCAAGAAAATGGATCAGATAGAAAATACAGACTCTTTAGATGATACGATCAAAGAAAAACTTATCTCTTTCTTGGGAGAGATTTATGACTTTACTGACGGAGAGTTAAATAGTCTCATAGTGGATAGTGATGAGAATATAAGTGTAAGTAAAGGAAACTAACTACTATTGTTGGACGGGCAAATATATAAGAACAGTAAAACACCAAAAGGACGAGAGCTATATGCTCTCGTTTTTTGATGTCTGTATTTTAGAATTATTTATCTAGGCGGTCTGTTACTATTCATAACTGCTTGGTAGACGTTTTACTTTTTTCGATATCGCTTATTATACTCTTCAGTAATTCGTACGGATCTGGTACTTCTAATACTACTGACGTATCTCGCTTTTCTATTTCCTTCTTCTTTTGTGAGCTAGCCTCAGCTCTTTCATAATAACCTTCTAACGTAGCATGCTCAGCAGCAAGGCTGGCTCTGGTATTTGTACAGTTCCTTGGATTGAATGATCCAACATACTGTGCTGAATTTTTCCGGTCTTTTGGAGTTCAGCTTTTAGCATAGATCTCAGCGTCTTCTAATTTCGCTAAGTAAGATTGGTACTTCGCATCCTTTTTACTACCGGGATAGTTGTTGTAATAGGGATCGTGCTGTAACATCTTATACTTTAACTCATTCTTTTTATCTTCGATCATTCACTTCACGTATTCAAACACTACATTCCAATCAGCTCTAATAATCTGTAACCTTCCCTCTATCTCTTCGAGTGTTTTTATTTCGCTAGACACTTTAGCTTTAAATACTGGGTCCTTTGCTTTAGTAAGTATTTCATCTTTGAGATATATATATTGCCTCTCAATTTGTTTCAGTGTTGTACCGCAATATCAATCAAAGCCAGAACGAAGCCCAGCAGCATTTGCAAACTGGTCACTTAAGTTATTTTTAATCTGATCTTCACGCGCTCTATAAGACGCAAGACTCATTTCCTTCCCAAGAACATTTTCCTGGAAATCTTTTCGAAGTGGATCGCCTTTGGCTATAGCGTCCACTAGATTAGTTCTAAGTAATAACAACTCTTGTAGTTTGGGCGGTATTACATCTGCAGCTAGTTCTTTACATTCTTGTTTCATCTGCGCGAATACAGTGCTGAGTTCATCTTCTTGTCAGTTGTCGAGTTGATCGTCGAGTTGTCTTTCTGCCATTTAGCTTGAGTACTAAAGTAATCTACCACTATATTATATAGACCAGTTACAATAAATACAAAATTCGCCATCTCTAATTTGTCTTGCAAGTACTGAATAAAACGAGTACCTTCGGGTTAACGGTTATGTTTTAGATAAACAGGGCAGTATATGAAAAAAGATGTCTTAGCGGTAGGTTTGTTTATGGCTCTTTTCGCTGCGGTAAACGGAGTTTTTTTCCTTACTACAAACAATCCAGCGATATGAGCATCGATAGGTGAGCGATTGGGTTTTATGCAATCGCGACCACAAGCTGCTCAGATATTTTTGCTGTTCATCGTCCAAGAGACTTTGTTACTTGCTATTTTCTTACTCGTCTTTAGACGATGGAAATGAAGAGCTAGTATCACACAATACTTCCGCGATAAGTTTCAATGGAAAGGGTGGTGAGTCGCAGTCAAGCGATCGTTGTGAGGACTGCTTGTATATATTTTTGGTAGCGCGATTTTGCTCTCTGCGTTAAACTACTTTCACATTGTCATTCCATGATTATTTGGTCAACAGGGCGTCATGGATATATTAGAAGGCATTCCGCTCGATACACGATTTGATTATATTTTGTTACTATTATTGGCAGTTGTTATCGGACCAATAGTCGAAGAGCTGTTGTTTAGATGATTTATAACTCATACTCTTGCTTCCAACTGGGCGTGATCTGGAGTGGTTGTGGCTGCTGTGTTGTTTGCGGTAGCACATATGGAGCGGGGAGTTGTATTGAATCTTATCGTCTTGGCACTTTTCTTAGGATATATTTATCGAAAAACAGGCTCTTTGCGGTATAGCCTCCTGTTTCATATGGGGATCAATGGATTAGCGGTGGTAGCGGTAATTTTGGCGAATACGCATCCTGGGCTGGTAGGGTAGCTAGATAAACGACTATTGACAATATCTATGAGAACGATATAGAATAGTATCGTTTTTTAGTATATCTTACGTTATTGTCGGATGGCAGATCTCACTTATAATGTAGTCGCTCAACAGTTAGCAACCATAAGCACTCTTCATGTTAGCGACAAGATAATTGTGGATATGCAGACGCTCTTGCTTAAGTCGTTAAGTTTCGACAAATTTAGTCTGTCATCATTTCCTGAAACAATTATTAAGAGGACTATAGAATCTTGCTGAAGTGACGTTGTCGGTATCACTAGAGAAATAGAAAAACTTCATGCGATCAAGATGATTAGCATAAAACCACTAGAGGGCAATGTTGTAGAGATCTGAGAAAAGATATTCTCGTCTTTAAGACCAAATCTATGGCCCACTCACAATGATGAACAAGATGACGATACTGATGATGAAGTTGACGAAAGTAAGTATGAAGGTTTTTTTGAATCTCCAATGCCTCGGTGACATGAGAGTTATAAGGGAATCTATATTGAAGGGACTGCACTCGTGAGACTGCTTGGAGCAGACCGCGAGAGGTGGAGATTTGAGATGTCGCGATTTAAGCTCTTTGATAACGAAGAGCAGATAAGAGATTTTCTAACGACTTATATCCCTGGTGCAACTGAATTTGCAAGAATCCGAAATTTTGTAGAACTACTATGACTCAAAAAATCTTGATATCGTTATAGTGATGGTAGTCGGAGCACTGTGGATAAGTGATGATATGTCCGAATGTCGCTACCCGAAGGTAGTAAGGCTTGGGCTCTTTCGTTTACAGATGCAAGAGCGGAACTAGTTAGATTTGATATTAGCAGAGCAATACCAGCTATTCGTTGGGAGCTGAATGAGTTGCCTTTCTAAACTGTTAATATTGGACTATTTCCCTTGAAATCACCCCCAACTTCCCTATAAAATCATCATATCCAAAGACCGACAGGTGAGTAATCCGCATGGATACTGTAATATCCCGTCGAGAGGAGTAGCTAACAAGAACCTTTTTCTGTTGTTACACTCGCGTCTGCGGTGTTTTTTTATTTTTTGGAGTGGACTTCTATGGCACTATTGAAAGCACAAAAAGTAGAACTCGCACACAGATACGTCCAGGAGCTTAATGAAGCTAAAAACGTGATTCTCCTTAAGCAGTATGGGCTACCTGTAAATGAGCTAACTATGCTTAGAAGAGGTGTTGCTATAGCTGAAGGTAAAATACAAATAGTCAAGAAAAGAGTGTTCTTGAAAGGTATCGAAGGGAAGTATGATGGTGTTACGCTCGATACATTGGATGGCTCTATTGTTGTCTTATATAGTTACAATGAGGGTGACGAAAACGCTCCATTGAAAGCAATTCACAAACAGAAGAAAGTACGAGCCAAAGAAAAAGCTGTATTTGGTTTCGATTACCTAGGAGGATGGTACGATAAAGTACGACATACAAGTGATTACGTAAGTGAACTAGCGGGTCTTCCATCCAAGGAAGAGTTGATCGGTAAGTTCTTGTTCTTACTCAATCATCCTGTTGCATCGTTTGCAAGAGTATTGCAAGCAATCGCTGACAAGGACGGATCTGTAGTTGAGACAGCTCCTGAAGCTCCAAAAGCTGGGGAAGCACCAGTTGAAGAAGCTAAGCCTGAAGCTCCTGTAGCAGAAATGCCAACAGCAGCAGCGGAGCAACAAGCAGAATCTCAAGAACAAGCACAACAAGAAAACCAAGAAGAACAAGCCGCTTAATTGGCACTAATAAATTGGATATCCAATTTATTAGCGTGCAAGATCAACTCTAATTAGTATCTGTTGATTTTGCGCATAGATTGCAATTATTCTTTACTTATTTATTATAACGACCATGACTGACGGAGGAACAACATTATCTCCTAATGCAAAAAAAGTATTAGATTTAGTTAAAGACCTTACAGCCGTAGAACTTAACCAACTCGTGAAATCCCTCGAGGAAGAGTATGGAGTATCTGCTGCTGCGCCAATGATGATGGCAGGAGGCGGAGGCGGAGAAGACGCGGCTGCAGGAAATGATATGGTGAGTGTTGAGCTAACTGAAGTTGGTCAACAAAAGATTTCTGTGATCAAAGTGGTCAAAGAACTCCTCAATATCGACCTTAAAGCTGCTAAAGATATCGTAGAAAAGGCTCCAGCATTCGTAAAAGAAAAGATTACTCTTGAGGAAGCTGAAACTATCAAGGCGAAACTTCAAGAAGCTGGTGCAACCGTATCTCTCAAATAGTTTTTATCGATATTGTTACCACGGTATATGACGACAACTCAATCGATTATCGATGCAAAGGCATTTGTTGGGCATCCTAAAAATCAATCAAACCCAAAGACTAGAGAGTTCTGGCTTGGGGTGCATGAAGGGGTAGTAATTTTCAGCCCTGATCAAATCCAACAACAAGTAGCTCACGCTAAGGAGGTATTTCAAGAAGCCAAAAAACAGAATAAGGAAATTCTTATCATCTGTGAAAAAGAACTCTTCAAAGATCAGATAGCTAAACTTGCTGAAAAGGCGGGTGTACACTATCTCAATCATAAAGTACCTGCTGGCGTTCTTACCAACTTTGATACGCTCCTCCTTAGAATCAGAAACTTACAAGATATGAGATCGTTCGTTGGTAGCGAAAGCTTCAAAACATTGACCAAAAAAGAGCAGTCAATGAAAACAAGATCACTCAAGAAAGTTGAAGAAGTATATAAAGGGGTAGTAGATTTGAGAAGAAAGCCAGAGTTAGTAATTATCGTAGACGGGCAGTTGATGCGTAAGTTCGTAGATGAGGTAGAAGAGTTGTCATTAAATAGTATTATTTTGGCATCTTCTAACTATAAAAGACGATCAGGTAGCCAAATTGTCCCTTGTAATGTGAACAGTGTTTCAAGCCTGACATGTATTCTTGAAGAAATCTTACAATCATAATTTGTGTAGTAGCTAAGCCTTTGGCATTTTAGCTGTATCATCATAATCATGGTAGAAGCAGCGAAAGAGTTGGATGGATTAATTAATGATCAGTACGTACCTAGTGGGATAGAGAGGAAGAAAGCCGTCCTTATGTACTTTTTTGTAGGCATTGTAGCGGCTTTATCCAAAGAGAAAGTCTCAATCTATGAGTACTTTCATCTCAAGCAATCGCTTGGTCGACGAATGATCTTTTTCATTTGTATTATCGTGGGAGTCGTACTATTGTTTATCCCATATGTACGAGTTCTGCCTTTGTTTGTATTCCTATGCTTCTTAATAGTCTGGATCATATTTGTAAAACAAGCTCGAGAAGGAACCTATACGGTCGATCAAAATAAAGTCCTGCTTCCGTTCTTTGCGGGGATGGGTGAACGAGTACTATGAATCTTCGAATTAGAAGTTGTAGCACCGCAGCAACAAGAAGCGAATGAGAAGAAATCGTAAGGAGGGGTGCGGAGAATGGGAAGTGGAAAGTTGATAGTGGAAGATATAATGAAGAGAAGAAATTAGAAGAGTGAGGTAAAGTATTTGATAAGCGAGTAAATGTATGTAGGTGCTATTGGGTACATTTAGGAGCGTTCGAATTGATAAAACTATGGAGCGAAGAGAGTTGAAAAAGATCCGATCCGCAGCTAACGAAGGGAGAAAGGACTACGGAGTAGCCGGCTTGTCCGGATACCAGGATCGTTTCAATACTCGAGCGACTCAGCTACAAGAATTACACAATAAGCACAGAATATATTTAATTAGTTTAAGTTATTAAAGACATATGGTAGATATAACATTAATCAAACAACTTAGAGAGAAAACATTTGCTCCACTCAAAGACTGTAAAGAGTGCCTAGAAGCTGCAAATGGTGATTTAGAAGAAGCTGAAAAACTTCTTAGAGAAAAAGGAGCTTTGAAAGCAGCTAATAAATCAGATAGGGCAACCAATGAGTGAGTAGTAATCATCAGAGAAGAAGGAGACAAAATTGTTGGACTTAAGCTCGCATGTGAAACAGATTTTGTTGCTAGAAATGAAACGTTTATAGCGCTAGGTCAGAGAATTGTGGATGAGCTCATGAAGTTAGAGAGTCTAGAAAGTTATGATCAATTAGATGATGCTAAAAAAACTGAACTTGAAAGTATCCTCAAAGATAACTTCGTCACTATTGGTGAGAATATGCAAATCATAGATGCGTTTGTTCGTAAAGAGCAAGCATATGTTTACAGACATCCTGGAGACAGGGTTGCTGCAGTAGTCTTCTACGAAGGTGATGCAGAAAAAGCAAAACAAGTCGCTCTTCAAGCAGCAGCTATGAGCCCTATGTACTTGGATGTCTCAGAAGTTCCTTCTGACAAAGTAGAGGAGCTTACTATTATGTTCACTCAAGAAGTTAAAGATAGTTGAAAGCCAGCAGAGATAGTAGAAAAGATTGTACAAGGGAAACTTCAAAAAGAGTGGAGTGAGCTTGTACTTCTAGAGCAGGTATCAATCGTAGATGATAACAAAAAAGTGAAAGATCTTCTTGGTGATACCAAAGTTAAAGGGTTTATTAGATACGCTATTTAATACACTTAAATAGAAGCAGGGAGAGGGCTGTTAGGATACCTCTCTACTCCGACCTATCGGAGTTCCATACTGATAAATTAGGGTTTTACTCCTTATTTATAAGCTAGAAAATTAATTTATTAATTATCTAGATGCTTTTACTTTTTTGACCAATTGATGATGAGTAAGTATGAATTAGTGTGTGTGATAGATGCTGGAATGCCTTCAGCAGACATCAAGACTACACAAGAAAGTGTTGAAAAAGCGCTTGGTAAAAAATCTATTCTGGATACTGATCAGATCGGGTTGCTCCCTGTAGCATATCCTCTTCGTGGCCAAGACCAAGGATATTTTTTGTCATACCAAGTAGAGGTTGAACCTACTGCTATGGAAGAACTCAAAACGCATCTTAGACTTGAGAAAGGAGTTGCAAAATTCGTTTTCTACAAAATGGGAGAGAAAGAGCAGTTCCTAAAATTTGGCGAACTACAAAAACAATTTGAAGCTCTCTGGCCTCAAGATAAAGACCAAGAAGCTAAAGATGAAGCGAAAGCTAAGAAACTAGAAGACAATATAGCTGCTTCTTTGAAGAGAGGAACAGAATCGCCAGCAGTTGAGAAAACTTCATAATATTGCAGTATATCAAATACTATATCTTTCTATTTACCCACTTACTTACTATACAATGTTGTTCTGACCTAAAAAGACCTTCTTTACAACCGATGAGCGTCTAGCGATTATCCACTGGAAATCTATCTCGTTGCTACAGAAGTATATGACGAGATTTGCAAGAATTAAACCTAGAAAATTTACTGGGAACACTGTTAAGCAACAGAAAAAAATTAGACAAGCGATCATTGCTGCCAGAGAAATTGGATTATTGCCTTATACAAGATAGTCGGAGAAAACGTTATTTTACCTTTATTGTATCGTTCCAATGCCAGGCAAACTCAATAGAATCAGAAAGTACAAGTGGAGCAAAAGACTAAACGTCCATGGATTTTTGAAAAGAATGGGCACTAAAGATTGAAGAGCAGTACTGTCTAGAAGAAGGAAGAAGGGAAGACATGTACTAACGGTTCATAGAAAATAATCTTCTTCATAAACCGCTCCTCTCTTTAGCCTTTGATTGTTCCTATTGGCTATGCTAAGTAACAGTACTATCTGAAGATTATAGATCGCCTCACTCAATAGTGAGGAATTTTTGCTTTATTGCTTACGACCGTATTCATGTCGAAGAAACCAACTCTAACTGTCCCACAAAACATGCATTTTGGAGAAACTCATGGGAGAGTTCGACTTGCTCCTCCTAAGAAGTTTGCTGATTTCCCTGATCTGCTTGACATGCAAACGCAAGGATTTGCGAGTTTCTTAGAAAAATATCTCTTTAAGCTGTTCGACGATATCAATCCAGTAAACGATATCGCTGGAGAAAAGTTGGGTCTGACAATCACTGAGATTAAAGTTTCCCAAGCGATCGACCAGGTAGAGACTTGTAAGAAAAAAGAACTTACCTATGGTGGGATAATCTCTGGTAAAATGAAACTATACGACAATGAAACCAAAAAAGTCTTATTCAATAAGCGCATAAATATAGGTATTTTACCATTGATGACCAAGCGGGGGTCATATATTATCAATGGAGTAGAAAGAGTGATTATTTCTCAAATTATTAGATCATACGGTATATTCTTCAACTACGACAAGAGGAATCTTACCCAATCATTCAAGATTATTCCAGAGCAAGGATCGTGGATAGAGGTATTCACTGAAAAGTCCGGCAATATCGTGGTGAGAATTAACAACTCAAGGAAGTTTGCAGTGAGTGCACTCTTGAGAGTTTTTTGATTCGAAACAGACGAGAGTATCAAAGCATTATTCCAAGGGTTGTTCGACGAAGAAGATTTCGACTATATAGAACAGACGCTTTCCAAAGATGGATTAACAAGCGCTGAAGACGCAGCAGTGCATATCTACAACAAGATGAGACCCGGTGAAATCATCGATAGCGAAAGCGCGATGGACTATATCAAATCAATTTTCCTTTCACAAGATAGAATGCATCTAGGTGCAGTAGCGAGACGTAAGATCAACGTTAAGCTTGGGCTCAACAAAGATCTCAAAAAACCAGAATCACATCTGTTCGATGCTGAGGATCTGATCGCAGCTATGAAATATCTGGTTGCTCTTGGAAATAAGAAGAGAGGATTCTTCTATGACGATATTGACCATTTGGCAAATAGACGTATTAGATCAATGGGTGAGACGTTATATGCTCATCTAATTCCTGTTATGGGGAAATTTGTAAAGAGTATCAAAGGTAAGTTATCGGTCTTAAATCTTGATGAACCGATCAAACTTACGAGTTTGGCTAACTTCAAGATCATTGATAATTCAATCAAAAGTTTTTTCGCAACTTCTCAGCTTTCTCAGTTCTTGGATCAATTGAATCCATTAGCCGAAATTGAGCATAAGAGAAGAATCACAGCTATGGGTCCTGGAGGATTGAAGAGAGAGACAGCAACGTTCGAAGTCCGTGACGTTCATCAATCTCATTACGGACGTATCTGCCCAGTTGAAACTCCTGAAGGACAGAATATTGGACTGGTAGTACATCAAGCATTATATAGTAAGGTAAATGAGTTTGGGTTTATAGAAACGCCTGCGATGAAGGTAAAGAATAGCCTTCCGGCGACTGCTGCAGACCTTACAAATAGGATTTCAGAAGACACTATCAAGGATGGAAATAAAATCGTCGTAAAAGATGGTGAATTTATCGATGAGAAAATAGCGAAAAGTATTGAGAAGTTATATAAAGGTAAAGGAGCGATAGTAAAAGTAAGACCTTTCTTGACTGGAGAGGTAGAGTATATCTCCCCAGAGTACGATGAAAAATATATTATTGCGGATATTTCTACGCCAGTAGATGAACATTATAATATCGCTGTAAAAAGAGTAGCGGCAAGGCACTTTATGAATATGGAATTGTTCTATGTTAACGACATTACTCACGTAGACGTAAATCCTTCGCAAATTTTCAGTCCGAACACGACAACTATTCCGTTCGTAGATCACGATGATGCGGTACGTGCAGCGATGGGAACGAACATGCAACGTCAGGCGGTTCCATTGATTAAACCAGAAGCTCCACTTGTTGGGACTTGACTGGAGGCTGATATTGCAAGTATGACTTATGCAGTAACGAAAGCAGAAGGACCAGGAGAAGTAACATATGTAGATGGCAAAAGAGTAAAAATTAAATATGCAAAAGGAGGGACCAAAGAGTACGAATGTATCACCTTCAAAAGATCCAATCAAAAAACTGTTATTCATCAGATTCCTAGAGTATCACTTGGCGATAAAGTAAAAACTAATGATATCATTGTGGAGGGTCCATCAGTAGTCGATGGAGAGATCTCTTTAGGGAAGAATCTCAAAGTAGCATTTATGCAGTGGGAAGGATACAACTATGAAGATGCGATCGCAATCTCTCAAAGACTTATTGAAGAAGATGAACTTACTTCAATTCATATCGATGAGTATGAGATTGAAGTGGCTGATACAAAGCTTGGACCTGAAGAGACAACCAATGATATCCCTGGGGTCTCGTTGACTAAACTTAAAAACTTGGATGAAGACGGGATTGTAAGGATTGGTTCTAGCGTAAAAGGTGGAGACATTCTGGTAGGTAAGATTTCTCCAAAATCAGAAGGGGAGTTGAGTCCTGAAGAAAAATTGATCCAGGCTATTTTCGGTGATAAATCAAAGAGTTTCAAAGATACCTCATTATATATGCCGGCAGGAAGTGAAGGGAAAGTAATTGATGTTCTTACATTGGACGCCAAAAAAGGAGATAATCTTACAGCTGGGGTGAGGAAGAAGATCAAAGTATATGTTGCTATGACGAGGAAGATTGAAGTCGGAGATAAACTTGCTGGTAGACATGGAAACAAGGGTATTATCGCGGTGGTAGTTCCACAAGAAGATATGCCATTTACAGAAGATGGATATCCTGTTGATATTATGTTAAATCCGCTTGGAGTAGTATCTCGTATGAATATCTGACAGACTTTGGAGATGCAGTTAGGACTTATTGCAAAAGCGATGGGTACCAAATTTGCTGTCCCATTGTTCTCGAAATTCTGAGTAGAAGAGATTCGTATACTATTACAAAATATAGATCTTGCTGATGACGGGAAATCGATCGTATTTGATGGAAGGACAGGTTTGGCATACAACAGTAGAGTAACAGTAGGGTATATGCACATTCTCAAATTGATCCATATGGTCGAAGATAAGATTCATGCAAGATCAGTCGGTCCTTACTCACTTATTACCCAACAGCCGTTGGGAGGTAAAGCGAGAGAAGGTGGACAGAGATTCGGAGAGATGGAAGTGTGGGCATTGGAAGCGTATTCTGCAGTATATACACTACAGGAGATGTTAACTGTTAAGTCAGACGATGTTACAGGTAGAAATAAAACATACGAAGCTATTATCAAGGGTGGTAAGATCAGAGTCGCAGGTATACCAGAATCATTTAACTTGGTTACCTTCCTGTTCAAAGGACTCGGTCAAAATATCGTTCCATTGGGAGAAGATGAAATCAGTTCAATCCACAAAGAAAGGGTTAGTAAGATCTTACAACTCGGTCTTAAGGGAATTACTGCAGCTGGAGCAGCCCATGAGATAGAAGTTAACACAGGATCTACCTTCCAAGAAGAAGAAGATGAAAAGAAAGAGATATTAGACAGCGTAGTAGAAGAACTAAAGGAACATGGAGATATAGATGAGTAGTTTTTATCTTTAAAATAAGTACATATAAGATTATGTATACCATCGTTTGGATAATTGCATTAGTATGATCGTTTCTCATGGTGTCGTCGCTAAAGAAGCAGTGAACATCACGGAATAACTTATCAATACTTAAAAAAGTTTTGATAGTTGTACTGATATTATGTAATCCTGTTGTATCTTGAGTTATTCTATACTATTGACTAAGGAAATCATCGAAGTCGGTAGCAAGCATATCTAATAAAATATCATTTGGAGTTGCCTTAATCTATATTATCATCTTTGTTATCATCTTCCGTAGTTTTTTCTGAGTAATGTTTAACGCAATAAGTAATCGCTGAACTGGAACATCTTGATCTGGAACGGAAGCAACTATAAATAAAGTAGAATGGAATACAGAGGAGTATCCGAAACTAGTAAATGCCTTTTTATCCCCACTCGCCCTAGATACTAACCATTTGTCACAAATGTTCTTAGAAAATGGTAATAAGAAATATAACGAGATGTTACAGAAGTATTCAGGAGATATTATGAACAATTATAGAGAATCTTATCAATTAACAATTAATGTGTTTGAACAATGAATAGATACTAATATCAATGATTCAGAACTTGAACAGAAATGGCAGGAATACCTTCAACTTATAAAAAAAAATCAAGATGAGATATTAGGTATTGTTGAGACTCTGTTACAGAAAAAGTCTTTAGGTAATAATAATCTTAAACGCGATGAAGATTATATAATCTTTTATAGACGATGATTAAAACTTGATTCTATGGATTTGTCCTTTTGAATGAAAGCGAAGCCTTTGATAGAGAAATAGACGTGTAGTACAATGTTAAGCACATGGAAATAATTTATTACTCTTAACTGATGCAGACATGAAAAAATCTACTATTCGGATAATTGTTATTGTTGTAATAGTTCTTGCGGGTGCTTGGCACTGGAAAGATTGGAAAAAAGCTAACATGGCAGATAATATTCCTGATGACACAGGTATGATTGCTGGAGAACAAAATAATAACGATCAGAATGAGTGACCTCCAGCTGCTGAAGCAGTGATGGATGCTCAGGGAGTGATAATAAAAGATGACGAAAAAATCTATACTGATGAAGACTACAGCTTCTCGTTCCAATTCCCTGCAGAACTAGTGCTTAAAGTAGATAGATCTATAGATACAGGAGGTAACTTAGAAGGAAAGATTATGACAATAGTCTCACCATCTGCTCCAGATAAAATTCTATGGTCGCTCGCTGTCTTCCCAGATCAAGGTGATAGTTTAGCGCATACCAGCGAAAGTATGATAGACTATTTGAAGAACCAAGGAGTCGAGACTACACATGAAGATATAACTATAGATGGGATTGCTGCTACATTAATTACCCCAACTAGTAGAGTAATGGGAGATGCTCCAGCACAAGAAGTGCCAGAAGGAGATGGTACAATAGTTCTGTATACACTCAATAGCATGATATATTTGTACAACAACTCTTACGCAAAAGACTTCGAATGATTCCAAAAATTCTACGAAAGTTTTAAGCAAACAAAATAGTTTTCATATAAACTTTGTGATATAATTTACTCATTTCCTTACCTCCATGATTAAAAAACATTTCGATGGGTTACAAGTACTCCTTGCTTCTGCTGAAGACGTTAAGAGTTGGTCGTTCGGGTCAGTAGAGTCACCTGACACTATCAACTATAGAACAGGGAAACCTAAGCAGAAAGGACTTTTCTGTGAAGCTATTTTCGGTCCTATGAAAAACTACGAGTGTAGTTGTGGGAAGTATAAGGGAGTAAGATACAAAGGTATCGTATGTGAGCGTTGTGGAGTAGAAGTCACTACTTCGAGAGTAAGACGTGAGCGTATGGGGCATATCGAGCTTGCTTCACCTGTAGTGCACGTATGGTATATCAAAGCAACTCCATCAAGAATTGGACTATTGCTCAACCTTTCTGTGAATGAAATTGAGAAGGTATTATACTTCGTAAAATATATTGTTACTGAAATTAAAGACGATCAAGCGAAGAATGTTATCTCAAACTTAGACAAAGACTATCATGCAAAAATGAACGAACTTGATAAAATCTATGCAGAAGAGAAAAAACAATATACACAAGGAGCGAAATGATGAACAGAGAAATCAGAGAAAGATACAAAATTCAAAGACACTGAACTTTTGAAGATCTATTCTGAAAATAAAACCGCGTTGGAAAAAGAGTATAGCAGAATTAAATCTGTGCTCTCTAACTTAAAAGTTGGTAGCACAATCTTGGAAAGTGATTACAGAAATATTTTCTATAAGTTCGAAGGAGCTTATACCTTTGGTTCTGGATCACAGTCTATTCTTACACTTTTGAAAAAGATAGTTATTCAAGATGATATTACCTTAATCTTGAAGAATTTTGGTGCTCTGAAGGGAGAGGAGAGAAAGAAGGCGTTCAAGAAATTGAAACTTTTGATTAATCTCTATATCTCAGGGGTGAAGCCAGAATGGATGGTTATTACGCATTTGCCAGTAATTCCGCCAGATCTAAGGCCGGTAGTGCAGTTGGAAGGTGGTAAGTTCGCGTCTTCAGACGTTAACTTATTCTATAGACGTGTACTGATGAGAAATCTCAGATTGAAGAAAATGATTCAAGTTGGGATGCCTGATGTCGTTAAGAAAAATGAAATAAGATTGTTGCAAGAAGCAGTAAATAATTTGCTCGTGGGAGAAAAAGGAAACGCGAGAGGATTTGGAGCAGGAGTGAAAATCTTCAAATCACTTACAGACATGTTGAGTGGTAAAGAAGGTATCTTCAGAAAGAACTTACTAGGAAAGAGAGTAGACTACTCAGGACGTTCGGTAATTACCGTTGGACCAAATCTTAAACTAGACGAGTGTGGTCTTCCATTGTATGTTGCAGTAAAAATGTTTACGCCATTTATTATCGGAAAATTGATCGAAAGAAAAATTGCACATACACCTAAACAAGCAGAAAAACTTATCAAAGATGAAAACCCAATCGCATTAAAAATCCTTGAAGAAGTTATTCAAGACAAGTATGTGTTGCTTAATCGTGCGCCTACGTTGCATAGACTGTCTATCCAAGCGTTCAAGATCAAGCTGATGCCTGGTAAGACAATCCGTATTCATCCGCTCGTAACACCGGCGTTCAATGCCGACTTCGATGGAGATCAGATGGCGGTTCATCTACCATTGTCTGAAGAAGCACAGCGCGAAGCTAAGGAGTTGATTGCGGCTGACAAGAACGTCTTGAAGCCTGCATCAGGTGATCCAGTAATTACACATTCACAGGATATGGTAATCGGAGTGTACTATCTTACTGACGATAGCGGATCAGACGGAAAGTTGAAAGCAAAACTTGCATCAGTAGAAGATGCAATGGTCTACTATCGGAATGACGAACTACACATCAAAGACAAAATATTACTCAAAGTAGGAAATGAATATATAGAAACAACATTGGGAAGAGCGGTGTTCAACTCACTCTTGCCTGAGAAAGTAAGATTTATCAACAAGAAAATTACTAAGAAAGGACTTAGACAAATCTTGGATACCATCTTCGATATCTATGGTAGAGAGATGACGGTACAAGTTGCTGATGCGATTAAGGATCGGTGATTCAAATTCGCTACGCTTTCTGCAGTGACGATCAATATTTTTGATCTTATGGTGCCTCCAGAGAAAGATGAAATACTAAATATACATGGAGAGAGAGTAAATGAAATTCACAACTTCTGGTTCAAAGGAATGTTATCTGATGAGGAGAAACATAGAATTATTATCCAAGAGCGGAGTGAAGGAAAAGCGAAGATTGAAGAGCTCGTAAAAGTAAATTATAAGCCTGGTAATGATGTATTTAGTCTAATCGATTCCGGAGCGAGAGGTACATGGGGACAGATGACACAGATGGCTGGTATGAAAGGGCTCGTAGCTTCACCTTCGGGAGAGATTATTGAACTTCCTATCAAATCATCGTTGCTCGAAGGGTTTAGCCCGATCGAATACTTTATCTCTGCTCATGGAGCGAGAAAGGGTAAAGCGGATACAGCGTTGAGAACTGCAGAATCAGGATACCTCACGAGAAGATTAGTCGATGCCTCACAAGAAATTATTGTGAGAGAGGAAGATTGTAAAACAAATGCATATATTTTGATGTCACAAGAAGATGCTGAGGTAAGAGGCGAACCATTTGATCAGTTGATCTTCGGTAGAGTATTGGCGGAGGATGCTAAAGACCAAAAGGGAAATACTATCTTGCACAAAAATGATTTGATTGACAAGATGAATCTGCAAATGGCTATGGATGGGCAGGTTGACTATGTGAAATTAAGAAGTCCGTTGACGTGCGAAACAGTCGGAGGTGTGTGCCAACATTGTTTTGGTATGGATATGTCGACTAGACAGTGGGTAGAGATTGGAGTTCCTGTAGGAATTATCTCTTCTCAATCAATTTGAGAACCAGGTACTCAGTTGACGATGCGTACGTTCCATACGGGAGGTATTGCTCAGACTGACGGGGATATCACCCAAGGTATCAAAAGAGTTGAAGAATTATTCGAGGTAAGAACGCCTAAGAAGCCTGCTATTATCGTTCCATTCGATGGAAGGATCATAATCCAAGAAGGAGCGAAGAGACTTGAAGTAGATATTATCTCAGAAGCACAACCAAGAACATATATTATCAAAGGAGGATATAACTGCGATGTGAAGAAGGGACAAAGCCTTGAAAAGGGAGACTCATACGCATCTAAAGGAAAGAGTAAGTTGAAATTGAAAGAAGACGGAAAAGTTATGGAAGTACACGGCGATCATATCGTCCTTGGCGTGATCGACAAGGTGACTAAGAAAGTAACCGTTGGTACATCACTTAGAGTTAAAGATGGAGCAGAGGTCTACAAGGGACAAGTTATTACCACTGGTTCATTGGACATCAAAGAGTATATGAAGATCGTCGGAGACTTAGAAGCGCAAAGATATATCGTAAACGAAATCAAGAAAGTATATACGTCACAAGGACAGGACGTAAATGACAAGTATATGGAAATTATTATCAAGCAGTTGTTCTCTAAAGTAATGATCGAAGATGCAGGACATAGTAGTCTTGTACCGGGGACCATTACTAAATACGAAGAGTACTTGAAGATCAATCAAGGACTTGTAGCGGAAGGAAAACAACCTGCAAAAGCTGAAAGATTGGCGCTCGGATTGACTCAGGTTGCGAAAGAGTCAGACTCATGGATGTCTGCTGCTTCGTTCCAGGAAACGATCAGAGTGATGGTAGAAGCTTCTACAAAAGGATCAATCGATGAGCTCAAAGACTTGAAAGCAAACGTTATCATCGGTAGACTTCTTCCTGTCGGAGATATCTACAAAAAACAATATATGGGCGAAGAAATCCCAAATCCAATGTTGGATATGATCGAGGAGGGTGGGGTGTAGAAATTATTTATTTACCAAGATAAACGAAAAACAGAGGCTGGTCTTCTGTTTTTCTAATATTGACAACACTATAGTATTATATATAAAGAGATAAACAAAAATCCTTCGTATGGCTATCCTTGTTACACTCGGTGCACGAACGGACGGTAAGGAGATCACCTGTCCTTCGTGCCACAGCACAATTATGTACTTCCCAGAAGACATTATTCCCTATTACATGTACGAGGGGAAAATGGGTGGAGTACCAGATATTTCAGTTAGACCTGAATATGTGGTTTGCCCAAACAAGAAGTGCAAAAGTCACATTACTTTGATCTAGGGGCGATTCGCCCCTTTTTTTGTACTCATAATTTCGCAATAATCCTATATTGACAAACAGACTGATATATATATACTATTATATTGATTTAGTTTGTTTTTTCCTACCATGTCAGACCTACAAAACTTCAAAAGAGAGAAAGTTGCACCAATAATTGCTGGTATCAATGAACTTTCAATAGTAGGTGAAGATCTCCAAAAGAAAATGAAGAATAATATTTTTAAAAATATTATTCTTGGAAGATCTTCACTTATCAGTGCAGAAGAGTATGCACAATTGAGAGAAGCGTATGTAACTGAAAAGAAACTAACTTCTACACAGCAGAAGAAGATTGATCTTGCTTATTCAAAAACACAACAGGCATGATTCAACGGAACCCAAGAAGCGTTCGAACATCTTCTGTTCGGTCGTTCCACAATAGAATCCGATAGAGAACAATTTCCTAACTGACCTACTGAGATGATTGCAAGACTCGAAGCAGAGTATGCAAACGATCCAGAAGGCAGAAAAGAAGCGATCAGAAAAGCTGAAGCTATCAAGACACTGATCGTGAGCAAAGAAGGAAACGAAGTAATGATCGGAGGCAAAACATTCTCTGTCCTCAGACCGGCAGCAAACAACGAAGATGTTTTTTCTTGACCAAAAGGTTACGAACATATTACCTATATCAAATGAAGTGCCATTGAAAGAGAAGTAATGAAGGCAGGTAAAAAACTATTCAAAACGATAGCAGAAGCAAAAGAATTTATCAATACCTATATACCAGGATCCACGGAAAAAAGTAGACTACAAAACTTTGCTACACTTCTATGACTAGAAAAATCAGGCGGTCGTAGTTCGGATGGTGACTGGATCAATCAGGGTAAGCGAGGCTATGCTTGGCTCGCAGAGTCAGGCGAAGGCGGAGCTTGCTACCTCGGATTTTCTGGTGACGAAGCGGATATGGGCTGGAGCCATCTGGATTTATCGTTACCTGTTGTCGTTTCTCAGGACTAGTGATTTTAAATTTGCCACTTTGCCACTTTGCCACTTTGCCACTTTGCCACTTTGCCACTTTGCCACTTTGCCACTTTGCCACTTTGCCACTTTGCCACTTTGCCACTTTGCCACTTTGCCAATTTGCCACTTTGACACTATGCCACTTTGCAACTTTG